>NZ_JAUETT010000003.1:0-694883 GCF_032484835.1 Bradyrhizobium sp. SZCCHNS1022
ACCTTCGCGAGCCTCCTCGAAAACGCAAGTATCAATCGATGCTCGCGCTACCTTAACGCCTATGGGGAAGGCCGGGTATCTGCTGATACCCATGGCCCGCGTGCGAAAGAAAATGCACGCGGCGGTCACCACAGGTCTCAGCCAGATGCTCCGGCCTTCCCTGCGCGATGGCTTTAACGGCTGCTTCATGCTCTCCCCAGGGACCGGCTTTCTTGCCCCTGTAGCGACAACGCGCGTTCCGCGCGTTGCGCAGACATCAGCACCGGGATGTCAGAACCACATGACTTGACCGTGCGCATCAAGCTGTTCGTCGGCGTGGAAGACCACGCTGCAACCCGATGCGCCCACCGCATCCCGCGCTCAACGTTCGTGACGATCGCGAAGCGCCCCTCCTCGTGAGCACGGGACGAGGGAATAGGACACCAATTTCCGAAAAAACGAAAGCCAATTATTTTTCGCGCCGCATCTGGACCAGCCAAATCAGCTTGATCGCTCAGGCGATTTTCGCCCCTGCGCGCGGACGGTTTCGAGGCTTCCGCAGCCTCGCCGAGATACGCTAACCTTATCGTTGCGTCCTGATTTGCCCGACAGACGACGGCCGGGTCGAAACAGATGGCCTCAAGGGTCCCCTTCGGGCTACAGCTTGAATCCAGTTGTGGCGCTTCGGCCGCGCCAGGCCGGCATCGCCAGTGATCATTGGGGGGGGGACTGGTCATGACAAGAACGATAGCTGCGGCGCTCGCTCTGGCGCTGCCGATCTCGGCAGCGTCAGCGCAATCAAATCTTCCCGTCGAGCCGGGAGCGGCCGGTCCCAACCCGCCTCTGCAGATCACGACGACGTTCCAGGCCCGGATCGACGGCGCCGCGGACGCACGCGATGTGCCCTCCGCCACGGCCCAGGACACCGCACGCCGCGCGCTCTACACCATGGCGGCCAATGAGTGCGCCATCCTGTCCGAATATTGGCGGGCCGACTGCCGGCTGAGTTCGTTCTATGTCTCCGGACCGCTCGCGCCGTTCAGCGGCCCTGCCGCGGCGATCCCATCGATGTACGGGACAGCGATCTACGAACTTCGATTGAGATCGCCGGGGCGATAGCGTGGCGGATCTGCCCCTCCGCTCGAAAGCGAACCCGTTGCAAAATGGTATGAACGAGCGTCAGAACTGAGAGACTATTAGGGCTCGGTGCTCGGTGATGTCTGCTGTACCACCGGGAAGGGCGGGAGGCGGCCGTGGCCTAACTTCGCCTACGGGCCAAGAGCGGTCTTCCCGGGCTGCGCGATCATTGAACAGAAGCGCCGGCTGTGCGTCGTGTGAACCGGCGAATCCCATTGACTAGATATCCCGCCCTAAACACTAGAGTTATGACCCATTCTGGCGTTCCCAGGTGACGGAGTATCTCCGCGTTGCCCTGAACAGTTTGCTCCCACATGTTTTGGTTGGTATAGAACACATTGTCTCCGCCGCACTGGTCGAGCCGCCAATTGATCTCTTCTAGCAAGGCGTCGGCGCCTGACAGATGCCGAGCAAAATTCAATTCCCTTAGAGCACAAACCCGCTCGATCCGGTTGCGGACCGCTTCGTCGTAGCGGATGCCCAACTTCTCAAGCCTTGCATGGGTTGCCTCGTGGACAATAGCTGATGCGATCCATTCGACCGTTGCAGTCTGAGAAGCGACGGCACGCTCATCCAGCACGCAGGCGTTCAAGGAGTGCAAATAGCAACCGGCTCCGTGCGGAACTAGGTTCACCCAAATTCTGGTAAGGTTGTTCTTGACGCGCCGATAGTGAAGCGGAGCATTGCGTTCGATCAGCCGAAGCGCGTCTTCAATACGTTGAATGGCTGGCTTGGCGTCCGATCGAAAACTGCCGACCCAAATGCCGTCAACGAGGTGGCCTTTCGAAAACCAGAGGTCGATCCTCTCCTCGAGGGACGGTCTGGTCGCTGGAACAACCCGCGGAGACATTCTGGCCACGCTTCCTTCCTCCGCATAGCATATCCCATGCGCCTGCCTAGGAGGGCTTAAGAATTGAACTCAACGTGTATCGATTGCTCAGCGATGTCCGCCTTGGGTCAAAGGTGGCTGTGGCCGGCACGCGGATGGCACAGCCGATCTACCCCCAGCTTCGGAAATCGCTGCGCGTTTCGGCACTTTCGCTTCGGGCCATTACCGGAAATTCACAATGTTCGGGCTTCCGTGCGCGTCCGATGGCTTTCTGGTCGCGAAATGCAAACCAAATCGTTACTATTCGCCTGAGCGCTACTTCTGCGGTGGCGGCCATTAAGCAGTACCATCATGAGCCTCAAACCAGCTGTCTTGCGCGAGGCTCCGGCCGATGCGCCTTCAATGAAAAAGGCGCTCGGCCCCAAGCTTGCAAAGCAATACGCTGTAAATCCCAATGTAGCGAAATACTCGTTTGTGCTTAAATTTCCCGACGGCGTCGTCACCGGACGCGCGGTGTCTCGTGCGTTAGGAAAACTACCGACGCCACGCGGGCCAACCCTGCTCGCGGGGATGAACTTTACAGTCGAAGCAATGAGCGCCGCCAAGGCAGATGGTTGTGACGTGGTCGCCGTTCACGAGTACTTCTGGACCGACGCCAGCTACGCAGCCATTCGCCAGAGCATCTAGCCCGTAGGGCGGATTAGCGGAGCGTAATCCGCCGCTCTGGATTCAGTTGGCATCACGCATGATGTCCTGAATACAACGGCGGATTACGCCTTCGGCTAACTAATCCGCCCAACGCGCTCTCGACCTCAGGGTGAACGCCGGCAATGTCTGCTGTTGGGGCACAACCCGAGACGTGGGCTTCCGGGCACCAAAAGCCGCGTTTGACCCGAAGGCCGCTAACTCGAATGGAGGTTGATCGAAATCAGCTTTGCTCCCAATTCCATGAGCAAAATCATCGTTAACGACTGAACGTCTGATTTCGGGTTCAAAGTGGTCGTCTTTGATCCATGCGGAGTTTCGAGATGCAGACGGTCACCATCCTTGATCTGGATTGCGCCGTAGTGCGGTGAGCCATCAATCTCATATTTGACGACGTACTTGACCGGCTCGACTGACTTCTTTTTGGCCATCGCGATGGGCTCCTCGTGGTGGCTGGTTCATAGCAGGCAATTCCTGAAATGTCGTCCTTTGGACTTAAGGCGCTAACGGCCCGATCGCCAAGCGAGGTCCGCTCGCAAGGTCAACCCGGACCTGAATGTCAGGCGCCCCAAACTGCCGCTTTTGACCACAAGCTTAGAGCTCGCAACAGTCAAGGCACCAATGTACCATCGATCGTCTGGTGGGGGGCGATAGATGGATAAACTCGATGTCAAGATAGATGCCGTTTCTGCTGACATGGATATGCCGCAGCATCCTGGCGCTGCGCTCCTCGTCACCGATGATGACAAGATAATCTACCGTAAGTGTTACGGCTTCGCCGATCTGGAAGCGCTTCGGCCGATTACGACGGACACTTCATTTTATTTGGCTTCGGTCTCCAAGCAGCCCGTAGGGCGGATTAGCGGAGCGTAATCCGCCGCTCCGGATTCAGTTGGCATCATGCATGATGTCCTGAATACAACGGCGGATTACGCCTTTGGCTAATCCGCCCTACGCTCTGGCGCTGCCGATCTCGGCAGCGTCAGCGCAACCAAATCTTCCCGTCGAGTCAGGAGCGGCCGGTCCCCAACCCGCCTCTGCAGATCACGACGACGTTCCAGGCCCGGATCGACGGCGCAAGGCGCAAGCTCGCTTCTTGGGTCCCCGACTACAACGGCGAGCGGCCGCACTCCTCGCTGAAATACGAAACCCCGGTGGCTTACGCTGCCATCCTCACCGCAACGGGCGATCGGCTGCGCAATCCCGACCAGCTCTGCCGATCGCCCGTTGCTCCACCCGCGCCAGTCGGCGCACAACCCAACAGGACTCTAACTGCGGCTGGATGAAACTTCGGTGGCAGGTCAAATGGTATGAACGAGCGTCAGAACTGAGAGACTATCAGGGCTCGGTGCTCGGTGATGTCTGCTGTACCACCGAGAGGGGCGGGAGGCGGCCGTACGTAACTTCGCCTACGGGCCAACACCGGAAATGAGGAGGCGCGCCGAAGCTCCAAGCTCGTCGTTGCTAAAGCGGCTCAATCTCGCCGGGCCGCCAACTTTTTTCGAACCACGGCTGGAGCGGACCGTAGAGGCGCAGGAGCGTGTTCCATCCTTTGCCGGGGATGGTCTGCACCCAGTTGTTCTCCTTGCCGGCCGGCGCCTTGGGCCCGAAATAGACGTCCACTGACCCGTCCGCGTTGACCATCAATTTTGGGTTCTGGCTGGTTGCGGCTGGCCAACGCTGGTCGGTCTGGAGCATGGAGCGGGTCTGATTGTCGTAGAGGATGACCGACCAGAATTGCTTGACTGGAATATTGGGCGGCAAGTGCAGCTTGTAGCTTTTTACGCCGTCGAGTGGCTTGTTTTGGCTATCGACGAACGCGGCCATGTACTGCGATCCCTCGCCGACTGACTTCGAATCCATCGCTGGCGTCACGCCGGTCGCGTAGAAGAAGAATGCCGAGTAGGCATCGAGAATACGCGCGCCGTTTTCCTCGAACTTGTAGCCGCCGAAGAAGCCCGTGCGCCACGCGCTGTTTGGATAATAGTAGCTTTCCTTGATCCGCAACCGGCTACTGATTGTACGCGCGGTGGCGTCACCTACTAAGGCGGCTTCGGTCAGAATTTTCTTCATCCGTGCATCGGGCGCGAAGGGCTTACCCTTCTGGATGCCAACCGATGCGTAGAGGCCGAGTGTGACCGGGTCAACTGTATCGGTCGGCTCCTCCTGCACAACCTGATTCAGATACTCCCAAAAGGGGTAATCTCCCGGCGCCAGCGTACTAAATGCCTTGCCGGAAACATGCGCGAAATTGAGTTTCGGGGGATTGGCAGCATCTTTCAGGCGATAGATTCGCGTGTGCTTTTCGACCGAGTCGACGCCCGGCTTCGGATCGCCGTTCACCAAGAACGAGCGCCACGGAACCCAGACGCTGAACGTCGCTGGCTTCACGACAAAGTATCCGTTCGGCACCTCGCCGTTGTAGCCGGGCGGCAGGATCAGATATTTGCCGCCCTCACCCTTGTCCGGTCCGACGAGCCCGACATCGGTAACAAAATTATACCACATGTCGTTGATGAGGCCGAGCACATTGGGTGGCACTTCGAGCACCAGAGGCCCGTCGCGCAGGTCGAGCCAAAACCAAGTGTACGGCGTGTTGTTGTTTGGGGTGAGAAAAAGCGACTTCGAGTCCATCCTATCCTCGAAGATCGGCACCGTTAGATTGAACGGACCCAGTTCCGCGATTCCCTTTCTATTTGCCAATTGGCTCACTGGAGCCAGGGCCAACAGGTAGGCTTGGACGGCGTGTTGGAAGTCCAGATTGTCGTAGAGCTTTTCTACGGTCGCATCATCGGGAAAGCCGTCGAAGAACTTCAGCGTCCCGAGGCGGGTCTCCACCTTGTCCGGGATTGCAACGCCCGGCGGTATCGGCGTTTGCATTTTGTATTGCTGAGCGTTGAGCGGAATTGCCGAGAGCGCCACGAAAGACAGGGCAGAAACCACTGATGCCACCAATTTCATGATACAGCTCTTCTTGTCAGATTGAATTCATAAAACAAAACTGCGTAAATCCCATGATTGTTGGGATTTCGTGCAGGGCTACAAATCTCGCAAATTGACCAGTTAGCGTCTGCCAGCACGATTGACCGGGCCACCGCGATTTACAGTTCCGGCACCCACCACCGCTTGTCGCGCAACCGGCCGCGACCGCAGCACTACGCCCGGCCGTACGACACAATTGGCGGGATAATCAACGTACGTGCAATAAACCACAGCGCTGGCTTTCTCAGTGCTCGCGACTACGAACTCGATTATTAGCAGGGTAGTCGCCAATGCGAATGAGAGCTTCATTTTGGCCTCCTCCGTTTAGAACGACTAATTCCATTAAAATCGATCTTCGAGTTGACCCAGATCAACAGGTCGAACCTCAATGTCCGAAGTGGGTCGATTCCGTTGAAAAAGTCGGCTGTAGTTTCGTCGTGAACGCCAGCTGTTTCGAGGACGCGTTGGCTTGGTGGGGATCACGCGGGCGTCGGTGTTGGCATCGGGATCAGCTTGGCCATCTTACGAAGATTTTGAGCGGCTGCAGCCAGGGTGAACTCGTCACCTGCACCGTTCGGCCCTCTTAGCCCGTAGGGCGGATTAGCGGAGCGTAATCCGCCGCTCTGGATTCAGTTGGCATCACGCATGATGCCCTGAATACAACGGCGGATTACGCCTTCGGCTACTAATCCGCCCTACGCGCTGTACTTGAAACGCTCGTGGACTTTGCCACCCGATGTCCGACTTGGCGGTTAGCGACCAAGCTCGTGCGATGCCGCCATGTCGCGAAGGGTGGTTTGCCGACGCTTCAATCACAGGAGTTAAACCTTGCGCGTCAGCTCAGGCGAATATTCTCGTATCGCACCTGCCGGGAAGTGTTCGATCTCCCCCTCGAAATGCATCCAAGGGTGTTTTGACCGCTCGAATATCGATATGGCTGGGGCCGGGAAGTCCGGGTCGGCCAATGCGCCCACGGCTACGCCAATCATTGAGGGTAGCGCATCAGGCTTCCAATAGACTGTCGAACCGCATGTCGGACAAAAATACAGACGTACGTTGCGGCCGCTTTCGCCAACGTGAACGAACTCCGTGGCCGATCCGGAAATCTCGACAGTATCAATTGCATAGAAAGCGTTGGCGCCAAATGGTGCACCGGTTCGCCGCTGGCAAGCGAAGCAGTGGCACGCGACAACCAGTTTTGGCGGTTCTCGCAGCACCAGCCTAAGGATGCCGCAGCTGCATTGGGCATTGGCCATGGAAAGTCCTCCGTCTTTCTCGGTGGAATCAAGTCTGGAATGTGAGGCTGAGGTGCAGGCCGAGCCGCTGTCGACGGGCTGGCAGAGCGCAGAAGGTGTGACCCGCTTAAGGACAGGGTGCACAGCAAAGACTATCATAAACCTCGCGGCAGCTCGCGACCACTGAAAAGAACCGACCACCTCGACTTAACTCGCCGTAGATCGGTTGTGGGTCAAGGGCGGCTGTGGCCGGTCGGCTGATGGCGCGGCCGGTGTACCCCCCAGCTTCGGAAATAGCCCTCCGTTCCGGGACTTACGTTTCGTGCCAAGATGCGAAATGCAGAGATATGCACCTAGTTTCTGCCCAGGTTAGTATTTGGAGTTGTTGACGCGAGTTCGGCGTTGCTAAGATGCGGTGATGTCCTCGGGCCAAGTTGCATCCTCAGCTCTCGATCTCGTCTGCGGCACGCCAATGATCGCGCTCGAACGCGCGCATCCCGGCCCTGGCCGCCTGCTAGCCAAAGCCGAGTTTTTGCAACCGGGTGGAAGCGTGAAGGATCGAGCCGCTCGCGCTATCTTGCTCGCCGCAAAGGCCGACGGCCGCTTGCAGCCTAGCGCGCCGGTTGTCGAAATGACGAGCGGCAACATGGGCGCGGGCCTTGCCGTGGCATGCGCGGTGCTGGAACACCCGCTTGTCGTCACCATGTCGGCAGGCAATAGCCCGCAACGTGCCCGGATGCTTGAAGCCTTGGGGGCGGAGGTTGTTATCGTGCCGCAGATCGACGGCATGCCAGGCCAAGTGACCGGCGCGGATGTGGCCGCAGCCGCGGACGAAGCGCAGCGGCTCGCGCGGAAGCGAGGGGGGTTCTACGTCAACCAGTTCTACGCTTCCGAAGGTATGCGAGCGCATTATGAAACGACCGGCCCGGAGATATGGAAGCAATCTGGCGGTCGGGTCGATGCGTGGGTGGCCGCTGTGGGGACAGGCGCAACCTTCCTAGGGGTTGCGGCCGCGCTGCGAGAGAGCAATCCCCGGATCCTGTGCGCGGCGGTCGAGCCGACGGGCTGTCAGCCCCTCGCCGGTCTGCCTGTTGAGAAACCTCGGCATCTCCTTCAGGGAACAAGTTACGGCAGTATGCCGCCGCATTGGGACGCAAGCCTGATGGACATGTCGCTGCCGGTCACCGATGACGAAGTGAAGCACTGGAAGTACCTACTAGCGACACGGGAAGGCTTGCATGTGGGCTATTCGGCCGCTGCCAATGTCTGTGCGGCGTCTGCTTTGCTGCGGTCCGAGCGGCTGCCAGCCGATGCGGTCGTCGCCACCGTACTTTGTGACACCGGTCTGAAATACTGACGCAATTGCGGCCCTCGGCCGGTGTCACGTAACTCATCTTGATTTTTACCCTCAGCCACAGCAGCGCGTAGGGCGGATTAGTTAGCCGAAGGCGTAATCCGCCGTTGTATTCAGGACATCACATATGTTGCCAGATGAATCCGGAGCGGCGGATTACGCTCCGCTAATCCGCCCTACGGGCTCATTTTGTCCGCCTCGGGGCCAGAAGCGGCCTCTCAGCCCTCTAAGCCACCTAACTTCCGGTTGATACTGCCCGCGCACCTTGCTGAAAGTGCCCTTCAGGACGTAAAGAATTCCCCGAAAAAGCGCGTGCATGATCTTGGTTGCAAAAGAGCTCAAGGTAGGCCGCTGTGACGTCGACGCTCATAGAGTCAATCACCGCATTACAGAGCGCTCCGCTCATTAGCATGGGAGCGCTGATCGTCGCTCTCGTTATAGGATCGCTAGTGTTCGTTCCTCGGCCCCCGTTGTGTATCGCCGGAGGACTCATGCTGGGATTTGCGGCAATACCGATTGCGGCCCTCGCTGCGACGGCAGGCGCGGTTCTGGGGTTCTTGACGTCCCGCCATCTGCTGCGCTCGCGCTTCACCCAGACGGTCCAACGCCGGCCCGTGTGGCAGGCGGCGGTCGAAGCGACCAACCATGAAGGATGGCGTCTGATCGTGCTGCTGCGTTTAGCGTCGCCCATCCCTGGAACCATTACAAATTATCTGTTCGGTCTGTCGCGGATCGGTCTGATTCCGTATACGGCGGCCACCTTTTTCGGCCAAATGCCGCAGATTGTGATCTTCGTCTACATGGGCGCTGTCGGGCGATCAGCGCTAAACGACCGCGGAGACTCGGTCGTCAAGTTAGCGATTCTGATACTAGGACTCGGTCTGACCGGATTCGCCGTCGCGCGTGTCGTGCGACGGGCGAGAACCTTGCTTGCTCAGCATCGGCCCGCCTGAGTGCAGACAAAACGGCCTTGAAATCCTTCGACGTCCGCAACGGGTCAAGAAACGGCCTATCGGTCCCCCGACCGCTTACTTCCGGTCGAGGCGCGGAAGCCGACATCGCGGGCGCAGACCGGAAGGTCGCAGACGGGCCAATAGCGAAAGTCGTCGCTTCGCTTCTCACGATCCGTACCGCGCCATGCCTTGCCGGCATAGCTGCGGGCGACATCGGAAAGCTCGCGTTCGAAGGTCCCGGCGGGGGAAACAGCGGATCAAGGAAATCTGCGCGACGTCCGTACAGCTCCCGGCGCATGCCCGAGCTGTTGCGCCGTGAAGCCTGGGCGGGCTTTGCTATGTAGGCAAGGAATCCGCTACTGCTCCTTGCACGATCAAGTAGAGTTGGCATTGACATTAATCAAAAGACGTCCACCCCGTCGGAGCATTTTTTTGTTCGTGCGCGAGCGCACGCTGGCTTGAAACCTGAAAAATTCTCTTCACCTACATAGTTCGTTCTATTGTCGATCGCTGGGCGCCGCCTTCGCGGCCAGGAGGTAACTTAGGCGAGGTCCGGAGCTTGGCGCATCGATTTGCGCAAAAGGAGGACCTCATCATGAAAATCAATCGTATAGCGCCTCTTACGAGGACAGAAAGCTCCATCATCTCGGCATCTATCGCCGAGGAACACAGGTCGAGCTTCATCGGTGGAAAAATCTCTACAGGTCCGCCGGATTCCCGCTTCAACATAATCGACCAAGAGGAGTTCGGCTTTGAGACCCGAAGCGAGCAGCTTCGGACAGCCGCGCCGGCTCATGAAACCACAATCGTACCGCGGCGAGGAAACGGCTGGCGACCGTTGTTATACTGGTTGGCTGCGTTTGCCGCGATCGCAGCTCCGGTACCGGCCGTTGGTCAATCCGACGCGCAACCGGGATCGAGACTGGTCGGCACTGGCGCGGTTGGCCCCAGCGAGCAGGGCTGGTCTGTAGCACTGTCCGCCGATGGCAACACCGCCATTGTAGGGGGTAGTGTCGACAACAAGCTCACCGGCGCAGCGTGGGTCTTCACGCGCAGCGACGATGTCTGGACCCAACAGGGCAGCAAGCTGGTGGGCACCAGCGTGGTCGGACAAGCTGGACAAGGCGTCTCCGTCGCGCTGTCCGCTGACGGTGACACCGCCTTGGTCGGTGGGCCTTATGACAACTCACGCACCGGGGCGGCGTGGGTGTTCACGCGCAGCGGCGGTGCCTGGACCCAACAAGGTAGCAAGCTGATCGGAGCTGGCGCGGTTGGAAATGCCGCTCAAGGCGCCGCCATCGCGCTGTCAGCCGACGGCAACACCGCCATTGTGGGTGGGAGTCAGGACAGCTTGAGGGCCGGCGCGGCGTGGGTCTTCACGCGCAGCGGCGGTGTTTGGACCCAACAGGGTAGCAAGCTGGTTGGCACCGGCGCGGTTGGAAACGCCGCTCAAGGCGCCGCTGTCGCGCTGTCCGCCGACGGCAACACCGCCATCGTGGGTGGCCCTCTGGACGACTCCTACGCCGGGGCAGCCTGGGTCTTTGCCCGCAGCGACGGCGTCTGGAAGCAACTCGGCAGCAAGCTGGTTGGCACCGGCGCAGTCGGAAAGGCTGGACAAGGATTCTCCGTAGCGATGTCCGCCGACGGCAACACCGCAATCGTAGGAGGACTCGGCGACAACAAATACACCGGTGCAGCGTGGGTCTACAGCCGCAGCGGAGCTACGTGGAGCCAGCAGGGCAGCAAGCTGGTCGGCAGCCGCGCGGTTGGAGAAGCCAGGCAAGGCCACTCCGTAGCGATGTCCGCCGACGGCAACACCGCAATCGTAGGAGGACTCGGCGACAACAAATACACCGGTGCAGCGTGGGTCTACAGCCGCAGCGGAGCTACGTGGAGCCAGCAGGGCGATAAGCTGGTTGGCGTTGGCGCAATGGGACACGCCGAGCAGGGTTTTTCCGCTGCGCTGTCCGCCGACGGCAACACCGCCGTCGTAGGCGGCATTGCCGACAACCGGGTCACCGGTGCGGCGTGGATCCACAACCGCCGCAAAGGTACCTGGACCCAAGGACCATTCCTTGGGTACTGAGCATCATTCGGCCGCTGGCGCCTGGAATGGGTCCAGGCGCCCGGTCTTTCGCCTGGATAGAAAACCAGTGAACTCCGGAACGGCCCAAGGGCAGACCTTGCAGGAGGTCTGCCCTGGGTCAAACGCTACAGGCTAAGTTCAATCGCAGCGCGGGGCGCGGCCTCACCAACCATGATGATGGCCTCGCCCCCGTCCATGACCCCATCCATAATGATGCCCTCGACCACCGCGATGGCCCCAACTTGGGTGGCCGCCGCCGTGCCCGTAGCCCCTTACTTGGATGATTGAGCTGTCAGTATCGGTAAGTGCATGGGAGCTTGCGACCGGCATTGCCGACGCAGACAGGATCGGAGCAAGCGCAAAAGTGCAGGCTGCAAATCCTGTTAACAAAAGCCGTTTCATGACGTACTTGCTCCTTGGATCGCGTTATCGCGAAGATGAATAACGTGTCGTCACGCGGATTGTTCCATAGGTGGAACGCGAGCAGATCGCGCGATTTGTGTCGCAGATGGCTCAAAACGCGGCGATCAGGCGCCGCGCTGCGAAAGTCTGCATTACCGCGGACAGTGGACGGCGGAACAAGTGTCGCAGTCGAAAATGGCCAATGCACAAAAGACCAAAGAGCAGCTTTGGTCTGAGCGATTCCCCGATACGCTTGCATCGCGCAGGTCGCACCCGCACCGTGCCTCGCGGCGCCTCAGCCCGGCGTGAAGATGAAGTTGTTGCAGTAGTCCTTGCGCTTCCAGAACCACTCGCCGTCGCGCCGCTGATGGATGGCCACGTCGAACGCCGACAACGGCACGAGGCCCGTGGGCGAGACGAAGCTGCCGCGATACCCGAGCGCAGCGAGATAGGCGAAGACGTCGTCGATTGTCCGGCCGACCATATGCCGGGCTTCGCATTCGAAGACCAGCGCCGGCATGTCCCTTTCGAGCATCCGCCTCGCGCCATGAAAGACATTCAGCTCGCCGCCCTCGACGTCGACCTTGAGGAGAGCCACGCGCTCGTGCGGCTTGAAATAGTCGTCTAAGGCGACCACCGGGACCGTCACTCTGTCGGACCTGCCTGCCGACGACGACGGATTGAGCGAGGCGCCCGGCGCATGCCCGATCGGAATGTGGAGCTCACGCCGGCCCGACGAGGCGTCAACAGCCTTCGCTTCAACGGTCACATTGCGCAATCCGGCCGCGGCGCAGACGGCGGCCAATCGAGCCGCCAGTTCTCGCTGCGGCTCGAACGCGACGACGCGCCCCTGCTCGCCGCACCAGCGCGAAAGCCAGGAGGTGAAGCTGCCCTTGTTGGCGCCGATATCGCACACGATGTCGCCCGGCCGCAGCCGGTGCCTGATCGCGGCAAACTCCGTCTTGTGATCGCGGAAACGCGCCTTCAGGGAGCGAATGTGAAAGCGGGCTATTTCACTGACCGAGACGGCCCCCTGATCGCGGCTTCGGCTCGCCTGCGATCGACCGAGTTCTTCGCCAATTGCAATGTCGCCGTCGTGCATCCGCAAGAGTCTCCGTCCGGCCGTTTCGGCTGGTTGAGGGAGATGATCTCACCCGAGATTTGCGACCGCGGTGGGGCGGCAAAAGATGCAGACGATTGTCCCGGTGCCAGATTGCGGCGCCATTGCGCTATCACGATGACCGGAGAACGGATCGACTGGCGCCGATCGACAGCGACACGCCACGCGAACAGTCGCGCGGAGTGACGGCGACGCGCAGTCTCTCCACCGCCAGTCCGGGGCCTATTCGCATCCGCTCTCAGCGCGGTATCGCCACCACGCGCAGGTTGTTGGTGGTGCCGGCCTGCGCGAAGGGGATGCCGGCGACCACGACCAGAAGATCGCCGCCTTGCGCGAACTCCTCGGAGACCGCGATCGTGGTGGCGCGATCGACCATCTCCTCGTAGCTGCCGACATCCGGCGAGAGCACGCTGTGCGCGCCCCACAACAGGCACATGCGGCGAGAGGTGTCCTCGCTCGGGGTGATGGCCAGGATCGGCAGGCTCGGCCGCTTGCGCGCGACGCGCGAGGCCGTGGTGCCGCTCGAGGTATAGGCCACGATGGTCTTGGCGTGGATCGCGGACGCCAGATCGGCGGCGGCGGTGGCCACCGCATGCGGCGGGGTCTGCTCCTCGCCGGGCTGCGTCGCCTCGATGATCGAGCGGTACATCTTGTGGCCTTCGGTCGCCTTGATGATGCTGTCCATCATCGCGACCGCCTCGCGCGGATATTGTCCGCTCGCCGATTCCGCCGACAGCATCACCGCGTCGGCGCCGTCATAGATCGCGGTGGCGACGTCGGAGACCTCGGCACGGGTCGGCGTCGGCGCCGCCACCATCGAATCCAGCATCTGCGTCGCCACGATCACCGGCTTCACCGCGAGGCGGCAGGCGCGCACCAGCTCCTTCTGCCTGCCCGGCACGTCCTCATGCGGGATTTCCACGCCGAGATCGCCGCGCGCCACCATGATGGCGTCGCAGAGCTGGATGATGTCGTCGATCCGCTCCAGCGCCGCCGGCTTCTCGATCTTGGCCATCACGCCGGCGCGGCCGTTGATCAGGCCCCGCGCCTCGATCACGTCGGAGGGCTTCTGCACGAACGACAGCGCCACCCAATCGACGCCGAGCTTGAGGCCGAAATCGAGATCGGAGCGGTCCTTCGCCGTCAGCGGCGACAGGTCCAGGACCGTGCCCGGCAGGTTGACGCCCTTGTGATTGGAGATCGCGCCGGCGACGATCACCTTGGCCTCGATCCAATCGTCGCCGAGCCCGACGACACGGACCCGAACGCGGCCGTCATCGATCAAGAGATCGTGTCCCGGGGCGACCGCGGCGAAAATCTCCGGATGCGGCAGCGGGATCGACGATTTGTCGCCTTCGGTGCCGTTCAGGACGAAGCGAATGGTCTCGCCGGTCTCGACCGTGATCTTCTTGTCGCGCAAGGTACCGACGCGGATCTTCGGGCCCTGCAGATCCATCAGGATGCCGATCGGACGTCCGACTTCCTTCTCCAGCGCGCGGATGGCGGCATGGACCTTGGCGTGATCGGCCTGCGTGCCGTGGCTGAAATTGAGGCGGAACGTGTCGACGCCGGCCAGGAACAGAGTTTTCAGCATCTCCGGCGAGTTGCTGGCGGGGCCGACGGTCGCGACGATCTTAGCTCGACGATGACGACGCATGAATATGTTGCCCTTTCCGTCCCCCGATCAGGATCGCCCTGATATCGTTGACATTGGTCAGCGTCGGTCCTGTGACAAGGAGATCGCCGACTCGCGCGAACAACGAATAACTGTCGTGCGCGGCAATGCAAGCCAGAGCATCCATGCCACAATCACGGGCACGCGACAGCGTGTCCGGACCGATCACGGCGCCGGCGGCATCTTCGGTTCCATCGATACCGTCGCTGTCGCCGGCGAGCGCCCATATAGCCGCATGACCCGACAATGCAACCGCCAGCGCCAGCAGAAATTCGGTGTTGCGCCCGCCGCGTCCCGCAGCACCGCGCCCGATCGTGACCGTCGTTTCACCGCCCGAGAGCAGCACGGCCGGCGGCGCAACGGGATGACCATGTGCCGCGACAGAGCGGGCGATGCCGGCCATCACGGTGCCGAGCTCGCGCGCTTCGCCCTCGAGCGCATCGCCGAGAATGAGCGGCGTCAGCCCCTCCTCGCGCGCGACCTTCGCCGCGGCTTCCAGCGCAAGTTGCGGGGTTGCGACCAGGCGGACATCGGCCTCGAACTCACCCGGCTTCGGGGTCTCGTCCGCGCTCGCCAGCACAGTCTGCGCCGCGGCCGGCAACGCGATCGCATGGCGCGCAGCGACGGCGCGCGCTTCGGCCAAGCTGCTCGAATCCGGCAAGGTGGGACCGGAGGCGATCGCGGCCGGATCGTCGCCCGGAATGTCCGAGATAACCAGCGTGACGACACGCGCCGGCCGTGCGGCGCGCGCGAGCCGCCCGCCCTTGATCGCCGACAGATGCTTGCGGACGACGTTCATCTCCGCAATCGTCGCACCGCTCGCCAGCAACGCGCGATTCACCGCCTGCTTGTCCGCAAGCGTCATCGGCGGGGCGGGCGCGACCATCAGCGATGAGCCGCCGCCCGACATCAGCGCGATGACGAGATCGTCGGCCGTGAGCCCCTGCACGGCCTGCAGCATGCGCTGCGCGGCGGCCTCGCTGCGAGCGTCCGGCACCGGATGCGACGCCTCCAACACGTCGATCCGGCCGGCCGGCACGGCATGACCGTCGCGCGTGACCACCACGCCGGAGAGCGCGACATCGGGCCAAGCGGCATCGAGGCCGGCCGCCATCGCCGCCGACGCCTTGCCGGCGCCGACGACGATGCAGCGCCCCTTCGGCCTGTCGGGAAGCACGCGCATGATCGAGCGCCGCGGATCGGCGCTCGCCACGGCCGCGTCAAATATCCGCCGCAAGGCGGCGCGCGCTCGCCCGTCGGTCCATTCGGCGGTCATGGCCGGGGGATCAGACGTTGGAGCCGTGGATCGCCTCGATCACGGCATCGGTCACCTCCTTGGTGGTGGCCTTGCCGCCGACATCGGGCGTGAGAATGCCGGCCGCGCAGACCTTCTCCACGGCTGCCATCAATCGTGCCGCGGCATCCTTCTCGCCGAGATGCTCCAGCATCTGCGCACCGGTCCAGAAGGTCGCGACGGGATTGGCGATGCCCTTGCCGGTGATGTCGAAGGCCGAGCCATGGATCGGCTCGAACATCGACGGGAAGCGGCGCTGCGGATCGATGTTGGCGGTCGGCGCCACGCCGAGACTGCCGGCCAGCGCGCCCGCCAGATCGGACAGGATGTCGGCGTGCAGATTGGTCGCCACGATGGTGTCGAGGCTCTTCGGGTTCAGCGTCATGCGCACCGTCATGGCATCGACCAGCATCTTGTCCCAGGTGACATCGGGGAATTCGGCCGCCACCTCGGCGGCGATCTCGTCCCACATCACCATGCCGTGGCGCTGCGCGTTCGACTTGGTGACGACGGTGAGGAATTTTCGCGGCCGCGACTGCGCGAGCTGGAAGGCAAAGCGCATGATTCTGACGACGCCGACACGGGTGAAGATTGCAACTTCCGTACCGACCTCCTCCGGCAGGCCTTTGTGCACGCGGCCGCCGCAGCCGGCATATTCGCCTTCGGAGTTCTCGCGCACGATCACCCAGTCGAGATCGCCGACGCCGACATTGCGCAGCGGCGAGGCCACGCCGGGCAGGATCTTGGTCGGACGCACATTGGCATATTGATCGAACCCCTGGCAGATCGGCAGCCGCAGGCCCCACAGCGTGATGTGATCGGGCACGTCGGGCGCGCCGACCGCACCGAAATAGATCGCGTCGAATGTCTTCAGCTCGGTGAGGCCGTCCGCCGGCATCATCACGCCGTGCTTCTTGTAATAGTCCGAGCCCCAGTCGAAAGTCTTGACGTTGAAGCTGATGTCGCCGCTGCGCTTGGCCAGCGCCTCCAGGACACGGACGCCGGCCGAGATCACCTCGGGCCCGATCCCGTCAGCGGGAATGGCGGCGATAGAATAGTTGCGCATGAGAAAACTCCGTTGACGAGGGATCAGTGGGTTTGCGGGGCCGGCTCGGCCTTCGCACGCTGTGAACGGGACAGCAGCAAGGTGAGCACTGCGGAGATGACGAGCAGCCCCGCGACGAAATAAAGCCCGCCATCGAAGCTGCCGGTCCGATCCTTGATCCAACCGATCACCGCCGGGCCGACGAAGCCGCCAAGATTGCCGATCGAATTGATGGTGGCAATCCCGGCCGCCGCCGCCGAGCCTGACAGGAACATCGTGGGCATGCTCCACAGTGGCGGCTTCGAGGAGGAAATGCCGACGTTGACCAGTGTGAGGGCGGCCAGCACGGCAATCACGCCGGTTGCGAGGCCGGCAAACGCAAGACCCGCGGCTGACAACAGGCAGGCCAGCACCACGTGCCAGGTGCGCTCGCCGGTGCGGTCGGAATGCCGCGCCCACAGGATCATGACGACGACTGCAACGGTCGCTGGCACCGCATTGAGGAAGCCGACCGCGAACGAAGACAGGCCGAACTGCTTGATGATCTGCGGCGCCCACACCCCGAGCGTATAGAGCCCGGCCGAGGTGCCGAAATAGACCAGTGACAGCGCCAGCACCCGGATGTCGGCGAGACCGCGCCAGATGCTGTGGCTGGCGACCGCCGCCTTGCCGGTCCTCTCGGCATTCATCGCCTGCACCAGCCAGTTGCGCTCCTCATCGGCCAGCCAGCGCGCCTGCTCCGGCCGGTCGGTCATATAGCCGAGCACGACGAATCCGAGCAGCACCGCCGGCAAGGCTTCGACCAGGAACAGCCACTGCCACCCCTTCAGGCCGAGCAAACCGTGCATCTGCAGCAAGGCGCCGGAGACCGGCGAGCCCAGCACGGTCGAGAGCGGCGCCGCCGCCATGAACAGCGCCGTGACGGCGGCGCGCTGCCGCGCCGGAAACCAGTAGGACAGGTAGAGGATGATGCCGGGGAAGAACCCGGCCTCGGCGACGCCGAGCAGGAAACGCAGCGCATAGAAGCTGACGGCCCCCTGCACGAACGCCATCGCGCCGGACACGAGGCCCCAGGAGATCATGACCCGCGCGATCCAGATCCGCGCCCCGAATCTGTCGAGCGCGAGGTTGGACGGCACCTCGAACAGGAAATAGCCCCAAAAGAAGATGCCGGCGCCGAAACCGAACACGGAGGGCGACAGGCCGAGATCCTTGTTCATGGTCAGCGCCGCGAAGCCGATATTGACGCGGTCGATGAAGGCCACGAAGTACAGCAGCATGATGAAGGGGACGATGCGCAAGGCGACCTTGCGCAACACACGCGTTTCGAGCTCCGCCGCCATCGTCACCTCCCTGCCCGGTCTTGTTGGTTGTCGGGCAACGCTATGCGGCCGGCGCGCGGCGGGTTCAATGGACCACCATTTATACAAAAAATCGATATAATCCGCGCGCCTCGTCACAGGGATCGCCTCACAGGATCTGCCCCCATGGAATTGCACCAGCTCCGCTGCTTCGTCGCCGCCGCCGAGGAGCTGCATTTCGGCAAGGCCGCGCAACGCCTGCAGATGCTGCCCTCGGCGCTCGGCCGCCACATCAAGCTGCTGGAAGAGGACCTGGCGACACAGCTGTTCGCCCGGACGACGCGCGCGGTCTCGCTCACCGAGCAAGGCGCGGCCCTGCTGCGCGACGCCCGGGCGATCCTGTCCCGGATCGAGGCGGTGGAGGAGAGCTTCCGCCGCCGCACGCGCACCGCCACGGCGCGGCGGCTGCGGGTCGGCGCGATCGACAGTGCGGCAGCCGGATTGCTGCCGGCGCTGCTGCACGATTTTCGTCGCCGGCATCCCGGCATCGCGGTGCAGCTTTCGGAAGAGAAGACGATCCGGCTGCTGCCGAAGATTCTGTCCGGCGCACTCGACCTCG
This sequence comes from Bradyrhizobium sp. SZCCHNS1022, assembly GCF_032484835.1. Lineage (NCBI taxonomy): Bacteria > Pseudomonadati > Pseudomonadota > Alphaproteobacteria > Hyphomicrobiales > Nitrobacteraceae > Bradyrhizobium > Bradyrhizobium sp. SZCCHNS1022. The sequence goes on from NZ_JAUETT010000003.1 coordinate 18,717, forward strand.
CATTCGTGCGGCCGCCGGAGCGGACCGACAAGCGGCTCGAATTCCGTCCCCTGCTCGATGAGAGCGCGGTGGTGGCGCTGCCGCAGCGGCATGCACTGGCCAGGCGCAAGCTGATTTCGCTCGCGGAGCTAGCCGACCAGCCGCTGATCGTGCCGGACCGCCGCTCGCGGCCGCACAGCCACGACCTCACGATGAAGCTGTTCGAGCAGGCCGGCCTCACGCCGCGCGTGGCCCAGCTCGCCGACGAGAAGCAGACGATCGTCAATCTGGTCGCAGCCCGTCTTGGCATTGCAATCGTGCCGCGCTGGACCTCGAGGCTCGCGATCTCGGGCGTGCGCTTCGTCCCGCTCAAGCTGAAACGTGACAGTGCGGTCGGCCGGTTGCCGCTCGCTGCGGTCTGGCTGCGCGGCTCGCGCGATCCGGCGCGCGAGGCCATGCTCGCCGTCCTCGACGCCAGACTCGGCGCTTACGCGCGAGGGGCATGAGCCGATCCCCACGCCGGCTCAGCTTTGGTCCCTCTGAAGCAGAGGAACCCTTGAACGTCCTTGCGGTTGGCTGTCGAAGCGGCCGGCCGGCGCGGCCCGCAGGAATGCATCGCGTGGACAGCAAGAGCGACAGCCCTACCTTCAACCCGGCCTCGGAGGTCGCCGGCCTGTCTGACCAACAACGGCGCGAGATCCAGTCCCAGAGCCGGCCGAGCGCCGCGCTGATCCACGAGACCATACGCGCCGAAGGCGTGAGCGAGCTCGAGCGGCGCTGGTGGGCGATCCTGATTTCCGCCTTCGCGCCGCTGGGCTACACGGCCGGCTTCCTGGTGGTAGTGCTGGGACGGCAGCAGCTCTTCACAGAGAACACCTTGACGCCGATCCTGCCGCTGCTGCACCACCGCGATCTCGCCACCTTGCTTCGCGTCCTGCGGCTGTGGTCGCTGGTGCTCGTGGCCAATGTCGTCGGCACCTGGGCCGTCGCCTCCGTATTGGCCCACACCGAGATCTTCGAGCCGCGGATCGTCGATGCCTTCCTCGAGCTCAGCCATCGCACCATCGAGGGCAGCTTCGCCTCGACATTCGTGCGGGCGGTGTTCGCCGGCTGGATCATCGCGCTGATGATGTGGTTGTTGCCGGCGCTCAGGGGCGCGGGAGCACATATCATCGTGGCGATGACCTATCTGGTCGCGCTCGGCGAGTTCTCGCATATCATCGCCGACTCGGTGGATTGCGCGTTCCTGATCCAGAGCGGCAAGGCGTCGCTGCAGGACTATGTCGGGACCTTTTTCGTGCCGACGCTGCTCGGCAATGTCGTCGGCGGCACCACCCTGGTCGCGCTGCTCAACTATGGCCAGGTCGCCGCCGAGCTCGAAGGCGGCGGTGCACCATAACGTCACCGGCGCGCCCGGCTCCGGCGTGGAGCGGAACCCGCCTGCGTGCCCAGGAACTGCACCGCCGGATTGCGGGAATGTGATCGGCGATCATCGATTTGCGTGAACTACGCCGACATCCGCCGACACTCAACGATGAAGACGTCGAGGGATACGTCGCGCCGGTCGACGACCCCTGCCCTGCGCCTGGTACCGCGGACTAATCAGCGACGAGGGCGCAACGAGCGCATGCCGTCTTGACGCAACCGGTTGCCCGGTTGGGTGAAAGCTGTCAGTCTACAAGCGGTTGGTGTGCTCGTATGGCCGGAGCAGTAATGTCGCTTCTGGGGTCGGCGCAACAAGAGGTAACAGCGTCCTCCGACCTACTGTTTCGACGGCGCGACGGCGCCGCTCGAACCGGTCGGCGGCTTGCAGCGGTCGCATTTCTCGACATCGTTGGCTACACCACCCTGATGGCGAGCGATGAGACTCGCACTCACCGCCGCTGGATGAAGATCCTTAACGAGATCGTGCAGCCTCGCACGACGGAGTATCATGGCCGGATCGTCAAGTTCACCGGAGATGGCATCCTCGCCGAGTTTACCTGCGCGCTCGACGCGGTGGAATGGGCGCAGGACATTCAGCGAATGGTGCCGTCTGCCCAGGTCGAGGACGGCGAAACATCCCCGACGATCGCGCTGCGGATTGCCATCAATCTCGGCGATATTATTGCAACCGAATTCGACATCTTCGGACATGGCGTCAATGTCGCGGCGCGACTGCAGGAGCACGCGGAGCCAGGCGGCGTGCTGCTGTCGGAATCGGTATACGACGTCGTGCGCGGCGCCCTCGGAAAACTCGTGCGAGAGCTCGGCTACTTCCAGCTCAAGAATGTCGATAAGCCGGTCCGGGCCTATTCCTTGAGCGCCGACGTTCCGGTCGCGGTGGCGCCAAGCGCCGCGCATCGCGAGCGACTGCCCTCCATCGCCGTGCTCCCGCTGCAGAATTTGGGCGGCGATCCGGCCGACGATTATTTTGCGGACGGGATCGTCGAAGACATCATTGTCTCCCTCGCCGGACTACGTGAGCTCTTCGTCATCTCGCGCGCATCGACGATCAAGTACCGCGATCGCTCGCCCGATCCGGCCGAGGTTGGGCGCGCGCTCGGCGCACGGTACGTCGTGTTCGGCACGGTGCGCAGATCCAGTCGCCTGGCGCGAGTATCGACACAGGCATGCGATTCCGAGACCGGCGAGATCCTTTGGGCCGATGCCGTCGAGGTCGCCCCGGGCGAACTGTTCGACCTTCAAGACGAGATCGTTCGAAAGATCGTCACAGGCATTGCGCCCAATGTTCGAAAGTCAGAGCTGCGCGAAGCCCTGAGGAAACGACCCGACAGTTTTACCGCCTATGATCACACCTTGAGGGCGATTCAGCTCATCAACAGTCTCGACAAGCACATCTTTCTGCAGGCCCGCGACTTTCTGAACAGGGCGATGGCGGAGGACCCGAACTTCGCCATGCCGGTGGCATGGGCAGCGCGTTGGCACAGCCTCTATGTGGGTCAGGGCTGGTCTGCCAACCCGAGCGAAGATGCCGTCCGCGCCGTCGAGTTCGCGTCCAGGGCGATCGAGCTCGACGGTCAGAACGCACTTGCACTGGCGACCTTCGGTCATCTCAAGTCGTTTCTGTTTCACGAGTATGACGGCGCTCTGATCTATTTCGATCGTGCGCTCTCGGCCTGCCCCAATCATTCGCTTGCCTGGCTGCTTTCCAGCGCCACCTTGAGCTACATCGGGGATACCGAGCAGGCGGTCAGCAGAGCCGAACACGCCCTCCGCCTGTCGCCTTTCGACCAGAGCCTTTTCAGCTACTACATGTTTCTCAACCTCGCCTACTACGCCAAGGGCGACTATGAGCGCGCGGTGAAATGGGGACGGATGTCCGCAGGCGAGAACGCTCTCTACACGGCAAACCATAGGATCTTGATTGCAGGCCTCGCGGCACTGGGACGTTTCAACGAAGCCCGGGACGTCGCTGCCAAGATGATGAAGCTCGAGCCCGAATTTCGACTGGAAGCCTATGAGCGGACCCGGCAGCCGTTTCGGCATCCGGAGATCCGAGACCGGTACATGAAGCATTTGAGGTTGGCCGGCCTTCCGGAATAGACGCGGAAGCATTCCGGCCTGGGGGCAGTGTCTGTTATTGCCAAAGGGAGGATTGCCATGAGTGGTTTTGGTCTGGCGGACGGAGCAGATGGTGCTGACGGGGCAGATGGCGCAGACGGCGCCGATGGTGCAGCAACCTCGGGAGTAGTCGCCGGCCGCATTTCGCCATTGATCCGGCCGATCGGCATCTCTCCAGCCCTGGAAAAACGTACCAACGAGGATTGGTTCAGGGGTACGCGATGGCCGCCGTTCGATGTTTCGGCAGGCTTTCCCAGGACCACATGCAACAGCTTTCCCGATGGTGCATGGAGCTCATACCACTTCTCGATCGTGGTGCTCGGTGAGTTCGTGAAGGTGCAGGGCTGGGACACGATCGATCTGCAGGCCGTGGCACCTATACCCACGGGCGCCGGCCTAAAGGCAGAACTCGACGAACTGCAGGAACTGGTGGACTACCGAGCCGGCGTCATGGCCGAGGCGCTTGCTCAGATGAACAAGATCGATCTCTATTTCAGCGGCCTTTTGATGTTCAACAGGTCATCGCATCCCGCCACTTACCGTCTCGTCCAGAGCGCGCTCCGCGTCGCCCAGTTTGTGGCCATGCATTACAAGTTCAATCCGGGGCGACAACCCGGTTCAACGTCGCCGATGCCCCCGCGGCCGCGCGCTTCGCAGCTCTCACTCGCACTGATGCCGCCGATCGACGTACCAGGGCATGCGTCATACCCGAGCGGCCATTCCACCGAAGCTAACATGCTTGCAAGCATACTTGCGCAGGTGATGCCGCAGGCTGCTTCGACACCGATCGATGCCGCCGATCCCGAGAGCACGCCGCTGCGGCGTGTCGCGCAAAGGATCGCGCGCAACCGTGAAGTGCTCGGCCTCCATTATCCTTCCGACAGCAAGGCCGGGAAGCACCTGGGCGAGACCGCGGCCACGCTTCTGCTTCCATGCCCGACCGTGACCAAGCTCGTCGCGGCGGCAAAGAGCGAATGGAGCTGAGGATGATTAGACAGTTGATCGTCATGCAGTCCGAAGGGGCTGGCGACATCAGCGACGGACCTCGCCTCCCGACAGCGGGTTTGACCGCCATAGAGGCCCGTCTGCGCGCGTTGCTCGCGGAAGACGATGCGGGCCGATGGCGTGTGCTCAGCGTCCCGGACGAGAGCTGGCGCGTCCGTCTGACACAAAGGCTGCCCGAGCCTCCGCCTCCATTGAATGAACTGGTCGTCTCGATCGAATGCACCGACAGCGCCGATGTGGAGTTGTTCCGCCGCGCAGTCGATCATGCGAACGCCCGTGCGAGGGCGCAAGACAAGACCCAGCCGTTCAAGGCGGTCGGCGCCGACATTGCGCTTTCCCAGTCCGAGTTCTTTTGCCCCACCAATCCGGACCAGCTCTTGTTCGGCGACCGGGATATTGCGAGACGGCTGACGGGTGCCGACGCACTCGGTGAGCAAGGGCTGACCGGACGCGGTGTCAATGTCGTCGTCATCGACCAGGGCTTTGATGCGAGGTTGGTCAAGAATTTCGGCGGCGGCCTTGCCAACGGCGACGTTGAGCCCGGCAGCACGAGGCGAGGTCACGGACCGATGATGGTTCGCAACATCGCCGATGCGGCTCCCGACGCGATGTTCTACGACGTCCCACTGCTCCCAGCCCGCATTGGCGACGTCACGGGCTTCATCAGCACCGCCCTTCATGTATTCTATCTTCTCGATGCCTTGATTGCTTACCTGCGGCAGCTTCCTGTGCCGCAGTGGAAAGGCCCCTGGGTCTTGGTCAATGCGTGGTCGATCTTTGATCGTTCAAGCGAGCACCCGCGCGGCGACTACACCGAACGGCGCGATCATCCCCTCAACGCAATCGTAGGGACCATCGGGGCGGCAGCCGACATCGTTTTCGCCGCCGGCAATTGCGGCCAGTTCTGTCCCGATCGCCGCTGCGGGAAAGCCGACGTGGGACCAGGCAGCAGCATCTTCGGCGCCAATTCGCACCCGGACGTCCTGACCGTAGGAGCGGTCAGAACCGACGCGCGTTGGGCAGGCCGTTCGTCGCAAGGTCCGGGCCAACCACAGCTCTCGAGACACAAGCCAGATCTATGCGCACCCAGCTATTTCCGGGAGGTCGGCGCCGATGCCTTCGCCGGTAATGTCGACGGCGCCTTCCTGAGCAACGACGGCCCACCCTACCTTGCGAGCACGGGAACGTCGGCTGCATGCGGACTCGCGGCGGGCATAGTCGCGGCCATCCGCAGCGGATGCGATCAGACATCGGTGTCACCCGGCCAATTGCGACAGCTCCTGAACGATCACGCCCGCAAGGTGGAGGGCCCGAGTTGGAATGGGCAGCTCGGCCACGGCATCATCAATGTCGAGGATGCGCTTGCAGCGTTGAGCGATACAAGCGCATGAGCAGAGCAGACACGCGTTCGCTTGCGCGCAGGACGAGTCCGACGCGGTTTCACGGCCAGTCGGCGAAATCGAGCGACGGCCGCAGCCGGCCGCTCCGGGCGCGCGCCGCGACGCTGCGCCGCCACGCCCCGGGCGCCTCGCCGGTGTGCCTGGTGAAGAAGCGGCTGAAATAGGCGGTGTCCTTGAAGCCGAGCGCAAAGGCGATCTGTTTCACGGTTGCGCTGCTGGTCTCCAGTCGGCGCGCCGCCTCCTGCACGATGCGCTGCTGGATCAGCTCACTCGGCGAGCGCTGCAAGGCGCGGCTGCACAGCGCATGCAGCCGGTCCGGCGTGACGCCCAACAGCTGCGCATAATCGGCGACGCGCAACTGCTGATGATGCCGCTCCTCCACCAGCCTGCGGAAACGGCGCAGAACGTCGGCGCTGTTGCCTGGCGCAGCGCCATCGGCCTCATCGGCAAACAGCCGCCAGAAGCGCAGCACGCAGAGCGAGAGCTCAGCCGACAGGATCGCAGCGCTCGCGCTGCGCGCGGGAGCGGCGAGCTCGGCGGCGATCGAGGCGATCGAGCGTCCAACCGCTGCAGCCAGATCGGCGTCGACCGGAAAGGCAAGGATGCCGGCCACGCCGGCCAGGTCGAGATAGGCGGTTTCCGCCGATGGCGGCAAATAGCGATGCCAGCTGTCCGCGCGCAACCGCAACAGATGCGCACGCGCTCCCGCCGAAATCTCGAGCCGCTCCGCCGATCCGGCCGGCAACCAGATCAGCGCCGGTCCGAACCAATCGCTGACCTCGCCATTCTCGTGTGCCGCTGCCCTGCCCGAAGCGAGCGACAACAGGTGGATCGAAGGCTGCGCGGCCCGCGAAGTCAGTGCCCATTGCCGCTCGGCTAAATGGGAGGCGATCGCTTCGGCGGCGACGGGATGGACAACCTCGGGGGCGAGCGGCGGCCGCTCCCGGCGGCCCGGGCCGGGCTCCGCAAGGGGCAACCGGGCGCCGGATAAGTGCAATTTTTTGCCGGATCGGTCCATTGCGGGAGGGAACCCCACAGTGCTTGCTTGGTCAAGACCCGGCGGCCGCGACGACAATGCGGACAAGGAGACCGGGAAAGGGAAACGCACATCGGCACGCGGCAAGCCCGCCTGCCCAAGGGAGGAGGCTCGACATGGTTTCGGCACAGCGTCGGACATGGCTGCGCATGGCCAGCCTGACAGCATTGGCCGCGGCACTGGGGACGTTCGCATCCCCTGCCGCCGCGCAGGACAAGATCCGCATCGGCTACACGATCTCGAAGACCGGGCCCTATGCCGGCGGCGCCGGGATCACGACCTTGCCCAACTACCAGCTCTGGGTGAAGGACGTGAACGCGGCGGGCGGCATCAAGCTCGGCGACAAGCGGCTTCCGGTCGAGATCGTCGAATATGACGACCGCAGCTCATCCGAAGAGGCCGTGAAGGCGATCGAGCGCCTGGCCAATCAGGACAAGGTCGATTTCATCCTGCCGCCCTGGGGCACCGGCCTCAATCTCGCGGTCGGCCCGACCTTGAACCGGCTCGGCTATCCGCACCTCGCGGTCACCTCGGTGACCGACAAGGCGCCGGAGCTTGCCAAGCGCTGGTCCAATGCCACCTTCTGGCTCGGGACCTCGGCGCAGATCTCGCAAGGCCTGGCCGACCTGCTCGGCAAGCTGAAGAGCGAGGGCAAGATCGAGGGCACCGTCGCGATGGTCAGCGTGGCCGACCAGTTCGGCATCGAGCTCGCCGCCGCCGGCCGCAACGCCTTCAAGAAGGCCGGCTTGAAGATCGCCTATGACAAGACCTATCCGCTCGGCTCGCAGGACATCCAGCCGCTGCTCAAGGATGCGATCGCTTCCAACGCCGACACCTTCGTCGCCTTCAGCTATCCGCCGGATACGCTGGCGCTGACCGAGCAGGCGCAGCTCCTGAAGTTCAACCCGAAGGTCTTCTATGTCGGCGTCGGCACCGCGTTTCCGCTGTTCAAGGACAAGTTCGCCGGCAACGCCGACGGCGTCATCGGGATCGGTGGCTGGGACGCGGATTCACCGCTGCTGAAGGACTACCTCGCCCGCCACAAGGCCGCGACCGGCCAGGAGCCGGACCGCTGGGCCAGCCCGATCACCTATGCGAGCCTTCAGGTGCTGCAGCAAGCGATCGAAAAGGTCGGCAAGGTCGATCGCGCGGCGGTCGCCAAGGAAATCCGCACCGGCACCTTCGACACGATCATCGGCAAGATCAAACTGAAGGACGGGCTGCTGCAGGAGGTCTGGGCCGTCGGCCAATGGCAGAACGGCGAGTTCTATGGGCTCGCGCCGGCGACGCTGGCCGGCGCCCGCGCCGCCGTGGTTCCGAAGCCCGCGTGGAAGTAAGAGGCGGCTAGGCAGGCGGCCACCGGCCGCCTGCTCCGCCGGCGATGAGGCGCCGCCATGTTGCTGTTCGACATTCTCCTGCCCGGCCTTGTGCTTGGCGGCATGTATGCGCTCATCGCGCTCGGGCTGACGCTGCAATATGGCGTGGCGCGCATCATGAACCTCTCCTATGGCGAGGCGCTGGTGGCCGCGAGCTTTGTAGCGTTCGCGCTCTACAGCGGGCTGTCGCTGAGCCCGCTGCTCGCGCTGCTGCTCGCCGTGCCTGTCGCAGCGGTGCTGAACTGGCTGCTCTACCGGCTGCTGCTGGTGCGGCTGATCCGCCGCAACAAGGACGCCGGCGCCCAGGAGATCGACAGCATCCTCGTCACTTTCGGCGTGCTGTTCGTGATCCAGGGCCTGATGCTGGTCGCGTTCGGCGGCCAATATTACAGCTACAGCTATCTCTCGATCCCGGTCGTCATTCTCGGCTCGACACTGGCGGTGAACCGGCTGGTGGCGCTGGCGTTCGCGGCCGTGATCGGCACCGCCGTCTATCTCGCGCTCACGCGCACGCGGCTCGGCACGGCGATGCGCGCGGTTGCGGTCGATGCCAGAGCGGCCAGCCTGGTCGGCATCGACGTCGCTGCGCTCGCAGGACTCGCCTTCGCCTTCGGCGGCGGACTGGTCGCTGCCGGCGGCGTGCTGGTCAGCATGTTCCTGACCTTCAACGCCGCCATGGGCGTCGTCTTCACCATGAAGGCGCTGGTGGTCGTGATCATGGGCGGCGTCGGCAACGTCATGGGCGCCTTGATCGCGGGCCTGCTGCTCGGCATCGTCGAGACCGCGGTGGCGCGTCTGGTCGATCCGGGTCTCACTCTGGCTGCCACCTATGCGCTGTTCCTCGCCGTGCTGCTGGTGCGGCCGACCGGCCTGTTCGGAAAGGCCGCGCGATGACCGGCCGCAACGCGATCCTCATTGTCGTCGGCCTGCTGACCGGCGCTGCGATCCTCGCCTTCCCGCTCTATGCCAACGGCTATTATCTCGCACTCGGCATCAGCATCCTCTATTTCACGGTGCTTGCGACCGCCTGGGCGATGTTCTCCGGCCCGACCCGCTACATCTCGCTTGCCACTGCTGCATTCTTCGGCATCGGCGCCTACAGCGCGGCTGTTACAGCGGACACCCTGTCCTGGCCGCTGCAGCTCGTGGTCGCAGCCGCCGCCGGCGCGGTGGTCGCCGCGGTCACCGGGCTGTCGACCCTGCGCCTGTCCGGCATCTACTTCGTGATCTTCTCCTTCGGCCTCGCCGAGCTGATCCGGCAGCTCGTGATCTGGTATGAGGTCAACATCTCCAAATCGGTGGGGCGCTATCTGTTCAGCGACATCACCCAGGAGATGCTGTACTGGCAGCTCCTCGCACTTGCCGCCGCCGTCCTGCTCACCGGTTATCTGCTCAGCCGCTCGCGCTATGGACTGGCGATGCGCGCGATCGGGGCGGACGAGACCGCGGCGCGGCACGCCGGCATCAACGCGACGCGCGTGAAGCTCGGGGTCTTCGTAATAAGCGCCGTGTTCATGTCGGTGACCGGCGCGATGATGGCGCCGCGCTGGACCTATATCGATCCGGCGATCGCCTTCAACCCGATGATCTCGTTCCAGGTCGTGATCATGGCCCTGCTCGGCGGCGCCGGCCATCTGCTCGGCCCGCTGCTCGGCGTCGTGCCGCTGGTGCTGCTGTTCGAGGTGCTGACCGCCACACTGCCGAACCATTTCAGCATCGTGGTCGGCCTGATCTTCATCGCGATCGTGATGGCGCTGCCGCAAGGCGTGATCGGGCTGATCGCGCCGCTGCTGCCGCGCTCGCATCCCAAACCGAAAACGGCGCCCCCGATCGTCGATGGCGAGCTGCTTGCGGTCGAGGCCGTGAGCAAATCCTTCGGCGGCCTGCGCGCCGTCGACGCCGTGAGCCTCACCGTCCGGCCGGGCGACATCCTCGGCGTGATCGGTCCGAACGGATCGGGCAAGACCACCCTGCTCAACATGCTCTCGGGCGCGCTGGCCCCCACCGCCGGCACGATCCGGCTCGGTGGTACGGTCATCACCGGCCTGCCCGCGCATAAAATCGCGCGGCTCGGTCTGGCCCGCACCTTCCAGCTCGTGCGGGTGATGCCGGAGCTCTCGATCGCGGAGAATGTTGCCGCGGCCGCGCTGTTCCGTGCCGGTGCAAGCGCGGGCGGCGTGACGGAGATCCACGATCTGCTGCAGCTGGTCGGGCTCGACCGGCCCTCGGACACGCCCGCGGGCGAGCTGACCTATATCGATCAGAAGCGGCTGGAGCTCGCCCGCGCACTCGCACTGAACCCACGGGTCCTCTTGCTCGACGAATGGCTGGCCGGGCTCAATCCAAGCGAACTCGAGACCGGCATCGCACTGATCGCGCGCTTGCGCGATCGCGGAGTGACGATCGTCATGGTGGAGCATGTGATGGACGCGATCCGCGCCCTCTGCAATCGCTGCCTGGTGATGAGCGCGGGCAAGGCGATTGCCAGCGGCACGCCCGCCGACGTGCTCGCCGATCGTGCCGTCATCGCGGCCTATCTGGGAGAAGCCGATGCTTGAGGTCTCGCGTCTGTCGCATTCCTACGGCAAGCATCAGGCGCTCGCCGATATCGCCCTTCGGATCGAGCGTGGCGAAATCGTCGCCATTCTCGGCGCCAACGGCGCCGGCAAGTCGACCTTGCTTCAGGCCATCACCGGGCTGATCAAGCCTGCCGCAGGCTCAGCCATCCAGTTCGACGGCGCGGACATCGCAGGCCTGCCGCCGTATGTGATCGTCGAGCGCGGCATTGCGCTGGTGCCGGAGGGACGCGGCGTGTTCGGCGAGCTGACGGTGGCCGAAAACCTGCAGCTCGGCGCCTTCCCGGCGCGCGCCCGCGAGGGCGAAGCGCAGCGGCGCGCGCATGTCATGCAGTTGTTTCCGCGGCTGGCCGAACGCATGGGCCAGGTGGTGCGGACCATGAGCGGCGGCGAGCAGCAGATGGTCGCAATCGGCCGCGCCCTGATGTCCAATCCGGCGCTCTTGCTGCTCGATGAGCCGTCGCTCGGGCTGTCGCCGCTGCTGAGCCGCGAGGTGTTTCGCGCGCTGGAGCGCATCCGCGCCGACGGTGTCGCCATTCTCCTGGTCGAGCAGAATGCCCGCGCGAGCCTCGACATCGCCGATCGGGTCTATCTGATCGAATCCGGCCGCAACGCCGGACACGGCCCGGCGAACGACATGAAGAACAATCCCGACGTCCAGCGCGCCTATCTCGGCGGAGCGCGCACGGCGTCCGCTGCCCCCCTTTGAATCATGAAACGATGGAGAGACCGATGAATGCGATCAACCTTCTGATCGGCGGCAAGGATCAGGCCGCAGCCAACCAGCGCACCTATCAGCGCCTCAATCCGATCAGCGGTGAGATCGCGAGCATCGTCGCGGCGGCCTCGGTCGAGGACGCGGTGCGCGCAGCCGATGCCGCAGCCGCCGCCTTTCCGGCCTGGTCGCAGCTTGGACCCGGCGAGCGCCGCAAGCGCCTCAGTGCCGCCGCCGACGCGCTGGCCCGCCATGCCGCCGAGTTCACCGCACTGATGATGGCAGAGACCGGCGCGACCGCCGGCTGGGCCGGCTTCAACGTGCATCTCGCCGAAGCCATGCTGCGCGAAGCCGCCGCCATGACCACGCAAATCGCGGGCGAAGTGATCCCGACCGATGTGCCGGACAACCTCGCGCTCGCCTTCCGGCAACCGGTCGGCGTGGTGCTCGGCATCGCACCATGGAACGCGCCGGTCATTCTCGGCGTGCGCTCGGTGGCAATGCCGCTCGCCTGCGGCAACACCGTCGTGCTCAAGGCCTCCGAGATGAGCCCGGGCGTGCACCGCCTGATCGGCAGCTGCCTGGCGGAGGCCGGCCTCGGCGATGGCGTGGTCAATGTCGTCACCAACGCGCCGGAAGATGCGGAAGCCGTGGTCGAGGCGCTGATCGCGCACCCCGCGGTGCGCCGGGTCAACTTCACCGGCTCGACCCGCGTCGGCCGGCTGATTGCGGTTGCCTGCGCCAAGCATCTGAAACGTGCGCTGCTCGAGCTCGGCGGCAAGGCGCCGCTCGTCATTCTTGATGATGCCGATCTCGATGCCGCGGTGGATGCGGCCGCCTTCGGCGCCTTCATGAACCAGGGCCAGATCTGCATGTCGACCGAGCGCATCGTGGTCGACGACAAGGTAGCGGATGCGTTCGTCGCGAAGTTCGCGGCCAAGGCCAACAGCCTGCCCTACGGCGATCCCCGCACGGGCAATGTCGTACTCGGCTCGCTGGTGTCAGGCGCGGCCTGCGACCGGGTCGGTGCGCTGATCGATGACGCGCTCGCCAAGGGCGCGACGCTGGCCGCCGGCGGCCGCGGCACCGGAACGATCATGCCGGCGACCATCGTCGATCACGTCACGCCGGCGATGCGTATCTATGGCGAAGAGAGCTTCGGCCCCGTCGTCACGGTGGTGCGCGTCAGCGGTGTCGACGAAGCCGTACGCGTCGCCAACGACACCGAATACGGGCTCTCCTCCGCCGTGTTCGGCCGCGACATCGCCCGCGCGCTGGGCGTGGCCAAGCGGATCGAGGCAGGCATCTGCCACATCAATGCGCCGACGGTACATGACGAACCGCAGGTTCCGTTCGGCGGCGTCAAGGCGTCGGGTTATGGCCGCTTCGGCGGCAAGGCTGCGATCGACGAATTCACCGAACTGCGCTGGATCACGGTGCAGACCGGCCCCCGGCATTATCCGTTTTGAGAATGAGATCATGATGCGATTGGAAGGAATCGGATCATGATCCCATCATTGATTGAGCATGATCTCCGCGCAAACGCCTATGGCGTTTGTCGCGAGGGAAAAACGGTTCCACTTTTCCGGATCATGCTCTAAGGCGGCAGCGGTGTCTCGGCGATGTCGAGCAGCGCGCCGAGACCGTGGCGCAGGCTGCGCATCCGCACCTGCTCCGAGGACAGGCCGAACGCCAGCAGCGAGCGGCCCGTCGCCTCATAGACATGGCCGAACGGGAACGACGGCAGCGTCGCGTCCGGCTGGTTGGTGTCGATCAGGCCGAGCCAGTTGCGCCCCTCCGGCACCTCCGGCAGCGTGAAGTTCACGACGTCATAATGGGCGTTGTAGATCAGCAGAAGCGTCGCGTCCGAGCCGCGGCGCTTGACGCCGGTCTCCTGCGCCCGGCCGTCGAGCAGCATGCCGAAGCAGCGCGCATTGCCGTCGGTCCACTGCTCCACCGTCATCTCCTCGCCTGATGGCGACAGCCAGGTGACGTCCTTGACGCCGAGCTCCTCGTTGAGCGAACCGACCAGGAAGCGGCTGCGATAGAGGATCGGAAACGCCTTGCGCATCGCGATCAGCTTGCGGGTGAACTCGCGCAAGCTGCGTCCCTGCGGCGTGATCGCCATCCAGTCGAGCCAGGTGGTCGCGTTGTCCTGGGCATAGGCATTGTTGCTGCCGTGCTGGGTGTGGCCGAACTCGTCGCCGGCGAGCAGCATCGGCGTGCCGTGCGCCAGCAGAAGCGTCGCCAGCAGATTGCGCTTCTGCCGCTCGCGCAGTTCGATGATCCCGGGATCGTCGGTCGGCCCCTCGGCACCGCAATTCCAAGAATGATTGTTATCGTGGCCGTCGCGATTGTCCTCCCCATTCGCCTCATTGTGCTTGTCGTTGTAGGAGACGAGGTCGTTCAAGTTGAAGCCGTCATGGGCGGTGATGAAGTTCACGCTCGCCCACGGCCGGCGGCCGCGCTTATTGAAGAGATCGCCCGAGCCCGAGATGCGCTTGGCGAAATCGGCCAAGGTGCCTGGATTGCCCTTCCAGAACGCGCGCACGGTGTCGCGGAACTTATCATTCCACTCGGCCCAACCCGGCGGAAACTGCCCGACCTGATAACCGCCGGGACCGATGTCCCAGGGCTCGGCGATCAGCTTGACGCTGGAGAGCACGGGATCCTGCCGGCAGGCATCGAGGAAGCTGCCGCCCTCGTCGAAGCCGTAGGGCTCGCGCGCCAGGATGGTGGCGAGGTCGAAACGGAAGCCGTCGACCCGCATCTCGGTCGCCCAATAGCGGAGCGAATCCGCAACCAGCTGCAGCACACGCTGATGCGACAGGTTCACGGTGTTGCCGGTACCGGTGTCGTTGATGTAGTAGCGCTTGTCGTCGGGCAGCAGCCGGTAATAGCTCGCGTTGTCGATGCCCTTGAACGACAGCGTCGGCCCGAGCTCGTTGCCTTCGGCGGTGTGGTTGTAGACCACGTCGAGGATCACCTCGATGCCGTTGGCATGGAACTGGTTGACCATGGTCTTGAATTCGGTCGCGAGGGGCGTCTTCAGGTAGCGCGGCTCGGGCGCGAAGAAGCCGATCGTGTTGTAGCCCCAGTAATTGCGCAGGCCCTTCTCGACCAGATAGCTGTCGTCGATGAAGGCGTGGATCGGCAACAGCTCGGCCGAGGTGATGCCGAGCGAGCGCAGATAGGCCGGGATGTCGTGACGGGCGAGGCCGGCAAAGGTGCCGCGATCGGCGTCCGGCACCATCGGATGCAGCTTGGTGAAGCCCTTCACATGCATCTCATAAGTGACGGTGCGCTCCCACGGAATCTCCGGCTTGCGCGGCACGCCCCAGGTGAAGGCCGGATCGATCACGCGGCACTTCATCATCAAGGGCGCGCTGTCACGCTCGTCGAAGGAGAGATCCTTGTCGGGATGGTCGAGCTGATAGCCGAACAATTCCGGTCCCCAGCGCAAGCTGCCGACCAACTGCTTGGCATAGGGATCGATGACGAGCTTGTTCGGATTGAACCTGTGGCCGGCGTCGGGCTCATACGGACCGTACACCCGATAGCCATACACCGTACCGGGACGCGCAGTCGGCAGATAGCCGTGCCAGACTTCGTCAGTATATTCGGGCAGCTCGATGCGCTCGAGCTCGGTTTCGCCGCCGTCGTCGAACAGGCAGAGCTCCACCTTGGTCGCGTGCGCTGAGAAGATCGCGAAATTGACGCCGAGCCCATCCCAGGTGGCGCCGAGCGGAAACGGCCTGCCTTCGCTGATCGGGGCTCTTCTCAAGGTGAACACAGCCTGAGCCAGAGCATCGCTCGGCGCGGTCGGTTGATCCATGATCGCCCCTGCCCGGTTTGGGTCGTCGTTAAGATGATGCCTCAGCCGGCGTGGTGACCTCCGCCGCCACGCTCTCGGTCGCGGTGACCGATGCAATCACGGCGGCCGGCGGCACGTCTGCGGGCGCCGACAGCTTGCCGGTGCGCTGCGAATGCACTTCCTTGGAAATAGCAGCGAGGGAATTGCCGATCCGGCCGACCATCTCGGTCAATTCGGCCTGCGACAGCCCGAGCCGTCGTGTCACGATACGAACCTGGACCGGATCGGCGAGATCGAGCTTGTTGCGGATCGGCTGGATTTTGGGACGGCGCATCGGTTTCCTCCTGCAAGGAGCTAACCGCCGGTTGTGCGATTGGTTCCCGCCGGCTATCTGATCCCGGCACGCAGAAAGCTCTGGATGAAGGCGCGCTGGAAGACGAGGAAGGCGAGCATCAGCGGCGCCGACGTCATCAGCGCAGCGGCCGAGATCACCGACCAGTCGACGCCCTGGTCCACCGAGGCGAACACCTGCAGGCCGACCGTCAAAGGCCGCGTCTCGACCGAATTGGTCACGATCAAGGGCCACAGGAAGTTGTTCCAGTGATAGCTGACCGAGACGAGGCCATAGGCGACATAGACCGGCCGCGCCAGCGGCAGGTAGACCCTTAAGATCGTCTGCAGCGTGGTCGCGCCTTCCATGCGCGCGGCATCGTCGAGCTCTTTCGGGATCGACTTGAAGGTCTGGCGCAACAGGAAGATGCCGAACGCCGACGCCACATAGGGCAGCCCGATGCCGGTCAGGGTATCGATCAGGCCGAGCGTCTGCAGGCTGCGATAGTTCTCCATGATCAGCACGTCCGGCGTGACCATGAGCTGCACCAGGATCAGGCCGAACAGCACCTCGCTTCCGACGAAGCGCCAGCGCGCCAGCCCGAAAGCCGCCAGCGTGCAGATCACGAACTGCGCGGCCATGATGCCGAGCACCAGCACCACCGTGTTGAGGAAATAGCGGGCGAACGGCGCAGCGACCCAGGCGTGGCTAAAATTCTCCCACGTCAGCGGCGCGAGCGGATCGAAATGCGTGGCGAAGGCGGAGGGATGGATCGCGGCCCAGATCGCGTAAAGCAAGGGCAGCGCCCAGATCAGGCCGAACAGCCAGGCGGCCGCGATCATACCCGATCTGATCAGCCGCGCGGAGGATGCCGGCCCTTGCGTCATCGGTAATGGATCCTGCGATCGAGGGCAAAGACCTGCACCAGCGCGACCAGCGCCAAGGCGGCGAGCAGCACCACCGTGAGCGCGGCCGCATAGCCGGTGTCCCAGAAACTGAACGCGACCTGATAGATGTAGAACAGGAGCATCGTGCTGGCGTTGTTGGGTCCGCCGCCGGTCATCGCGATCACCTGATCGACGACGCGGAAGGCGTTGATCAGCGCGTTGACCGCGACGAATAACGTGGTGGGCATCACCAGCGGCCAGGTGATCCGGCGAAACACCAGCCAAGCGCTGGCATTCTCCATCCGTGCCGCCTCATAGAGCACCGGCGGCACCTGCTGCAGCGCCGCCAGATAGAAGATCATGAAGAAGCCGGCCTCCTTCCACACCGTCACCGCCATCAGGGCCGGCAGCGCGGTGGCGGGATCGCCGAGGAAATTGACGCTGGAGAGCCCAAGCCCGTGCAGGAACTGGTTCAGCAGGCCGTAATCCGGCGTGTAGAAGAACAGCCAGATGTTGGCGGCGGCGACCATCGGCAGGATGGTCGGGGTGAAGAAAGCGAGCCGCAATGCTGCACGGCCCGCGATGCGTTCCTTGATCCAGAGTGCCATGGCAAGCGCGAGCGCAATCGACAGTGGCACCGTGATCAGCGCGTAGATCAGATTGTTCTTCAGCGCGAGCCAGAAGATCGGATCGTCCAGCATGTGCCGGTACTGATCGAAGCCGAGAAAGGCCGGCGGCCGCTTGCCGCGGGGCGTCGCGTAGAAAC
This sequence comes from Bradyrhizobium sp. SZCCHNS1022, assembly GCF_032484835.1. Classification (NCBI taxonomy): domain Bacteria; kingdom Pseudomonadati; phylum Pseudomonadota; class Alphaproteobacteria; order Hyphomicrobiales; family Nitrobacteraceae; genus Bradyrhizobium; species Bradyrhizobium sp. SZCCHNS1022. The sequence goes on from NZ_JAUETT010000003.1 coordinate 36,166, forward strand.
TGTCGACGATGGTGAGCACCGCCGGCACGTGGGTGAAGGCGGCGAGCAGCACGACGGCCGGCAGGGCCAAGAGCCAGCCTTGCACGTGGATGTTGAAATGCGGTGTGCGGCGCTGCTGCTTCATCGACCAGACCGTAGGGCGGGCAAAGGCGCCCAGCGCCGTGCCCACCATCTTTTCTCTACGACGAGCGGTGGGCACGCTTCGCTTTGCCCACCCTACGCTCTAACGATCAGTGCTTATAGGCGGCGAGGATGCGGTCGGCCTCGGCCTGGGCCTGGTCGAACGCGGGCTTGGCCTCCTTGGCTCCGGTCAGGACTGCCTGCAGCGCATCATTGAGCGCCTTGGTGACGCGCTGATTGTCGTGGGTGGAGAGTTCGGCCACGGCATCCTTGAGCTGATCACGGGCCACCGCAGCGGCCGGGAATTCCGCGACATACTTCTTCATCGCCTCGGTCTCCCAGGCGTCGGGCCGCGTCGCGACATAGCCGGTGGCGATGCCCCAGTCCGCGGCGCGCTCGGGCGTCGACAGGAAGCGGGCAAACTCCAGCGCCGCGGCCTGCTTGGCCTTGTCCGAGGTCTTGAAGATGTAGATGTTGCCGCCGCCGGTCGGCGAGCCGCCGCGCACCTTCGACGGCATCGGCGCCACGCCGAAGGCGAACTTGGCGTTGTTGCGGACGTTGGTCAGGTTGCCGGTGGTGGTCCACATCATCGCCGTCTTGCCTTCGAAGAAGTCCTTCGGCGTCGTGCCCCAATCGATAATGCCCTTCGGCATCACCTCGTCCTTGCGGCTGAGATCGGCGAAGAACTGCGCGGCCTCGATCACCTTGGGATCGTTATAGGCAACCTTGGTGCCGTCCTGGTTGGCGAGGATGGCACCGTTCTGCGTGGTCAGGGCCTGGAACAGCCAATAGGGAAAGCCGGAGGACGGAATCTCGAGACCCCATTGCGTCACCGTGCCGGAGGCATCGCGCTTGGTCAGCTTCTTGGCCATGGCGACCATCTCGTCCCAGGTCTTGGGCGGCGTCTCGGGATCGAGGCCAGCGGCCTTGAACGCATCCTTGTTCCAGTACTGCACGATCGTGGAGCGCTGGAACGGAATGCCCCAGGTGTGACCCGACTGGCTGTTCTCCATGAAGGCCGGATAGAACGACTTGATCCAGGCGGCATCGGCCGGCGACGTCGCGATCGCGTCGTACGGTTCGATCATGTCGTCGTCGATCAAGGTGAACATGTCGGTCGAGAGCAGCACGGCCACATCAGGCGCGTTGCCGGCCTTGGCCGCGGTGATCGCCTTGACGATCGAATCCTGGTAGCTGCCAGTGTAGACCGGCTTCACCGTGATGTCCGGATGCGCCTTGTGGAAGTCCGCGGCATAGCCGTCGACGATCTTGGTGATCGGGCCGCCGACTGCAATCGGATAATAGAACGTGATCTCGGTAGCGGACGCAGATGCGGCGCCGAGAAGAGCGGCCGACAGCATGGCAGCGCTGGTGAGCCGTGCGACAAAATTCATGAAATCCCCCGGTTGGACAAAGCTCGATGAGGTGGTGAAAGCGGTTCGACAATGGGTTCAAGTGCGAGACGATCGCCCGTCGTTGCGTCGAAGACGTGGGCGGCCGAGTTCTCCCAGGCGAGGCCGACGGCCGCGCCAAGTCCCGGCACCTGATCGCCGCGCGTGCGGGCGACGAGCGGGCGTTCGCCGATCATGCAGGTGACGAGCGCTTCGGCGCCGAGATATTCGACCGCGGTGACAGGTGCATGAAAATGACCGCGGCCGTCTGACGCATCCAGGGCAATGTCCTCCGGACGCAATCCAAGCACCCGCCCTCGCCCTGTGCCGGCGAACAGCGCCGGCCCGGCAGTGCCCGCAATCACGGCCGCACCGTTCGGGCCGTCGTCGAGATCGAGGAAATTCATCTGCGCACCGCCGATGAAGCGCGCGGCGAACAATGTCGCTGGCCGCTGATAGAGATCGGCGGGCCGGCCGTTCTGCTCGATCCGACCCTGGCGCATGAGGATCACCCGATCGGCCATGCTCATGGCCTCGGTCTGGTCATGCGTCACATAGATCATGGTGATGCCGAGCCGCTGCTGCAGGGCGCGGATCTCGCGGCGCAGTTCCTGACGAAGCTGCGCATCCAGATTCGACAGCGGCTCGTCGAGCAGGCAGACCGGAGCATGAGCGATCAAGGCGCGACCGAGTGCGACGCGCTGCTGCTGGCCGCCGGACAGCTGCGTTGGCTTGCGCTTGAGCAACGGCTCCAGACCCAGCAATGCCGCGACCTCACCGAGGCGCCGGGCCCGCTCCTCCTTCGCGACGCCTCGCACCGAGAGCCCGAAGGTAATATTGTCGGCGACCGAAAGGTGCGGAAACAGCGCGTAGGACTGGAACACCATCGCGACGCCCCGCGCCGCTCCGGCGAGGCCGCGCACGTCGCGGCCATCGATCAGGATCGCTCCCGCCGTCGGCTCGTCGAGGCCGGCGATCAGCCGCAGCATGGTCGACTTGCCGCAGCCGGATGGCCCGAGCAGCACGACGAGATCGCCCTGCGCGACTGCAAAGGAAACGTCGTCGAGCGCGACGGCGTCGCCAAACGCCCTGCTCACCGCGCGCACGTCGACACTGGTCATGATGCTAGGCGTCCAAAAGCTCCGGAACATGCGGCTTATGCCGCGTGGTCCCGCTTAAGAAGCTCTGATGAAGGTTATATGACACGCGCTCCGGCTGCAATCGGCCCGCCATGCGCCGCCGAAGCCGGAGGGGAGCCCTATCGGCTAGCCGAACAAATGCGCGAGCCAGAATGCTGCACCGGCGGCGAGGCCACCGACCAGCAGCGTCTGCAGCGCCGACTTGATCTTATTGACGCCGGTGAAGTGGCCCTTGATCGCGCCGAACGCGACCAGGGCAACGCCGGTCGAGACCACGGAAATACGCAACGCCGTGGTGATGTCGTGAGCCAGCATGTAGGGGATCAAGGGAATCAATCCGCCGACGATATAGGAGCCGCCGATGGTCGCTGCGCTGATCGGCGCGCGCTTCGGATCCGGGCGTTCGAGACCGAGCTCAAAGCGCATCATGAAATCGACCCAGCGCTTGCGATCGGAGGCGATGGCATTGACGACGGAGGTCAAGGTGTCGCCCTGAAGGCCATAGTCCCGGAAGATCGCCGCGACCTCCGCGATCTCCCGCTCGCGCAGATGCTCGATCTCGGCATGTTCGCGCGCCTCTTCCGCCGCATAGTGCTCGGCATCGGTCCGGGCCGCGAGAAAGCCGCCGAGGCCCATCGCGATCGCACCCGCGACGACCTCGGCGAGGCCGGCGGTGACGATCACGTCGGTACTGACGACCGCGGCGGACAAGCCTGCGGCAAGGGCAAACGGCACCGTCAAGCCATCGGCCATGCCGATCACGACGTCACGAACGCTCTCCGATGCCGTGAAATGCTTTTCGATATGCGGCGTCGCGGGCATGCGAACCTCCAGCTCTGATTGAGCGCGGCTTTCGAGTTTGAAGTTCCTGACGAGGTTCTATTCCGCCTGCATGACAATAACTAGGACTGCGCGCCCGGCATCATCCGGAGCAGAGTGCGATCGCGCAGCACGTAGTGATGCACCAGTGCGGCGGCCGCATGCAGGCCGACGATGACCATCAATCCGTTGGCGAGCGTCTCATGCAGCTCCTTCATGTTATGCATGAAGGCGCGATCGCCGATCCAGGGCGATGGGATCTCGAACAGCCCGAATACCGGCAAGGGAAAGCCGCGCGCGAATTGGGTCACGATGCCGAGCACGGGAATGGCGAACATCAGCGCGTAAGTCAGGAGATGGACCATCTCGACGACGCGTCCGGCCCAAGCTCCGAATCGTCCACCGAGCTTGCTCGGTTCGAGCGCCGGCGGCGGATCGAAGAGACGCCAGCCGAGGCGCACGAAAGCCGTGCCAAACAGCGCAAGCCCGAGCGAGATGTGAATGAACAGGCCGACCTCATGGGAGGCGCGTGGCATGGAATCGCCGAGTTCACCGGTGAACCAGGCCGCGAGCACCAGCACGGCCACCAGCCAATGCAGCGCGATTGCGACCGCGCCATAGCCCTTGGCAGAGTTCCGCATGCGCACCGCCAATCCCCCCTTTTGCCAATGTCGATGTATGAGCCGGTGCACGCAGCGATGCAGCTCAAGCATTCCCAGCCGGATAGGCTGCCGGGATAATACGAAGCCCGCGTCGGGGGGCTGACGGCCGATGTCAGCGAATTGTCAGGATATCGGGCGCTGCCGCGAACCAATGCCCACCCCTCCCCCGGGCCGAGGGCATTTCTCGGCAGGCGCGATCTCCACCCTCGCGCCGCCAAGCTCGGAGCGGCCGATCCGAAGCTGCCAGCCATAGGCTTCGAGAACGTCTTGTACGATGGCGAGCCCCAATCCGCTGCCCGGCGCCTGCTGGTCGAGCCGGCCCCCCCGTTCCAGGACGCGAGCGATCTTTCGTTCCGGAATGCCCTGGCCGTCATCCTCGACGATGACGGCCAACGGAGCTGCGCTCGCCACGATGCGCACGGTGCTCTCGGCATGACGCGCGGCGTTCTCCAGCAGATTGCCGAGCACCTCCGCCAGATCGGTGCGGTCCATCGCGATCGTCACCTCGTCGCGCACTTGGCTCTCGAAGGCGACACGCCCACCCGCCGGCGTCCGCGCCAACGTCGCGATCAGTGAAGCCAGCAGCGGCTTCAATTCGGTCGTGGGATTACCGGTCGCGCGTGCCGTGCCGCGCAGGCGCGCCAGCGCGAGTTCACGGTCGACCTGGCGGCTCATGGCTTCGGCAACCGCCTCGATATTCTCTGCAAGCTCCGTTTGGCCGAGCTCCTTCAGGCGCGTCGCATCGGCCGCGAGCGCGGTGAGCGGCGTCTTGAAGCCATGGGCGAGATCGGCGGCGCGGCTACGCGAGCGCACCATCTCCCGCTCCTGCGCGTCGAGCAGCGCATTGACCTCCTCGACCAAAGGCGCGACTTCCGTCGGCACCGCGACCGGCAGATGTCTGCGCTTTCCGGCGCGGATCTCCGCGATGCCGCGCTGGAGCACCGCCAAGGGGCGCAGGCCGAGGCTGACCTGAACCGATGTCGCCAGCGCCAGGACCAGCGCGAGCACGGCCAGCGCAATCGACAAATCCTTGGCGAAGGCCCGGACCGCATCGGTGGAGCGCGCCAGATCCGAGGCAACGGCCGCGCGCACGCGGATGCGGCTCTCGGGATTCATCACCACGCTGCGTTCGGCGACCAGCACGCGGGCGTCGCCGGGGCCGACGATTTCGTGCTGGTGCACTTCGCTCGGTCCTGGCTGGTCGACCGGCAGGACAAGGATCGTGTCCCAGAGCGACCGTGAGCGCAGGAACTGACCGCGATCGTCGCTCACCTGCCAATACAGGCCGGACAGCGGCTCGGCGAAGCGGGGATCCGCCGGCGGCCGTGCCACGATGATGCGGCCGTCAGAGCCGACTTCGAGACCGGTCAACAATTGCCGCAGATGGACGTCCAGGTCGGCCGCAAGCGTGCGCGCGACATGGCGCTGGAACAGCACCACCAGGCCGGCGCCGGCGACACCCAGCGCGAGCAGAATGGCGACCGTGCCGGCGGTCACCAGCCGCAGCCGCAGCGAGCCCCATCTCATTCCGATGGCCCCTGGATCAGGTAGCCGAAGCCGCGCCGGGTCTCGATGATCTCGCTGCCGAGCTTCTTGCGAACGCGGCGGACCAGCACCTCGAGCGCATTGGAGTCGTGCTCATGCCCCAGCCCATAGACGTTCTCCTCGAGTTCGTGCTGGGGCACCACGCGGCCGCTCTGCCGCAACAGATACGCGACCAGACGGTATTCGAGCTGCGACAGCGCCACCGGCACACCGCGCATGGTGACTTTCATCTGGCGTTCGTCCAACGCCAGATCGCCCGAGGTCAGCACCGACGAGGCATGGCCGGAGGAGCGACGCACAATTGCCCGTAGCCGCGCAAGCAGCTCCTCGTTGCGGAACGGTTTTGGCAGATAGTCATCTGCGCCGGCATCGATGCCGTCGACGCGCTCGGCCCAGCTCGCCCGCGCCGTCAGGATCAGCACCGGCATATGCCGGCCGGCGCTGCGCCAGCGCTTGAGCACCGAAAGCCCATCCATTCCAGGCAGGCCGAGATCGAGGATGACGGCACCATAGTCTTCGGTATCTCCGCGAAACCAGGCCTCCTCGCCGTCAGCGACGGTTTCGACCAGGTAGCCGGCAGCCTGCAGCGTTCGCGTCACATCGGACGCCAGCCGCGCATCGTCCTCGACCAGCATCACACGCATCACTTTTCCACAATCCACTCGATCTCGCCGCTATGCGGATCGACATGAACCGCAAGCACGCGACCATCACGACCGATGACCCGGAATTCATAGACCCACCGGCCGCGCTCATGCTCGATGTCGATGCCGGTCACGTCGCCGCCCAACCGGCCGCGCAGCTTCGACAGAATCTGCGCCAACGGCAAGGCATCGCCGGACTCGACGGCACGGCGCATGGCGTCCCAGCGCTCGCGATCGCCGTCGCGCGGAGCGGCCGACGCCACGCTCGCAAGCGAGATCAGCGCGACAAGCAGCGCTGGACGCGTGAGACGTAAAAGACAATGCAGGCGCATGATCATCCCAGCCAGATTAGCACAATGCCAAATCCCGGCTGACAGATCGCTGACAGGGATCAAACCGCGCCCGAAACCAGTGCGGTGGCGGTCTACCTCGCCCGGCCGAAGCATCGCCGCGCTGAGGCGAGCAGCGTTAACGAGGTTCCACCACCTCGCCGTCTTCCTTGACGAAGCGGCCGACCGGCCTGTCCAGGAGATCGATGACCAGCTCCGACGGCCGGCAGAGCCGTACGCCTTTCGGCGTCACCACAATCGGCCGATTGATCAGGATCGGATGCTGCATCATGAACGCTATCAGTTCGTCGTCGGTCCATTTGGGATCGTCCAGCCCGAGCTCCTTGAACGGCGTGCCCTTCTCGCGCAGCAGGGCCCGGACCGGAATGCCCATCGCCGTGATCAGCTCGCGCAGCCGCTCCGATGACGGCGGAGTTTTCAGATATTCGATGACGGTCGGTTCGACCCCGCTCTGGCGGATCATCGCCAGCGTATTGCGCGAAGTACCGCAATTGGGGTTGTGATAGATCGTGACGGTCATTGCCGCGCCTCCATGGCCGGTTTCGACTCGGCCGCTCCGGCTTCGTACCAGGCGCGCGTCGCCTTGACGATGCGGACCACTGACAGCATCACCGGCACCTCCACCAAGACCCCCACGACGGTCGCAAGCGCCGCGCCGGACTCGAGGCCGAACAGGCTGATCGCGGCGGCCACCGCAAGTTCGAAGAAATTGCTGGCCCCGATCAGCGCAGCCGGAGCCGCAACGCACCACGCCACACCGAAACGCCGGCTCAGCCAGTAGGCCAGGCCTGCATTGAGGTAGACCTGGATGAGGATCGGCACGGCAAGGATCGCGATGACGGCCGGCTGCCTGACAATCTGCTCGCCTTGGAAGCCGAACAGGAGCACCAAGGTCGCAAGCAGCGCGACGAGAGAGAGCGGTTGTAGCGTCCGCATCGTCCGCTCGAAGGCGCCGCCGCCGGCGTGGAGCAGCATGCTTCGCCAGACCTGAGCCACCGCCACCGGCACCACGATGTACAGGACCACCGAGAGCAGCAGAGTATCCCAGGGAACGGTGATCGAGGCCACGCCGAGCAGGAGGCCCACCAGCGGGGCGAACAAAAACACCATGATGACGTCGTTCAGTGCGACCTGGCTCAGCGTGTAGTGAGGCTCGCCTTCGCAGAGATTGGACCACACAAAGACCATCGCGGTGCAAGGCGCTGCTGCAAGCAGGATCAAGCCGGCGATGTAGGAGGAGATCTGCCCTGCGGGGAGCATCGGCGCGAAGACATGGCCGATGAAGAACGATCCGAGCAGCGCCATCGAGAACGGCTTGACCGCCCAATTGATAAAGAGCGTCACGCCGACGCCGCGCCAGTGTTCGCGCACCTGGCCCAGCGCTCCGAAGTCGATCTTGAGCAGCATCGGCACGATCATGAGCCAGATCAAGACCGCGACCGGCAGATTGACCTTGGCGACCTCGGCCGCAGCGATCGCGCCGAAAAAGCCGGGCATGACGTGCCCCAGCGCGACACCTGCCACGATGCAAAGTGCGACCCAAAGAGTAAGATAACGTTCAAAAATGCTCATGATTCAAGCCACGTCGTTACGGGAAGATGTCGCTCCTTCGGAGCGGCCGATCTCGCGCAGCCTGGTTCCTAGCGCGAGCTTGTCGATGCTCCTGAGCGGCAGGCTGGCGAAGCTGCCGATCCGATTCTTCAGATAGCGGAACGCGGTCGCAAACGCCGCCTGCTTTTCCAGCTCCGTGCCTTGGACTGCGGCCGGATCCTCGATGCCCCAATGTGCCGTCATCGGCTGACCTGGCCAGACAGGACAGGCCTCGCCCGCTGCGTTGTCACAGACGGTAAAGACAAAATCCATCATCGGCGCATCAGCAGCGGCAAACTCCAGCCAGCTCTTCGAACGCAAGCCATCGGTCGGATATTCCAGGCTTTTGAGGGTGTGCAATGTCAACGGATGCACCGTCCCTTTCGGCGCGCTGCCCGCAGAAAAGACTCGGAATCGGCCGGCTCCATCCTTTCGCAGGATCGATTCCGCCAGGATCGAGCGGGCCGAGTTGCCCGTGCACAAGAACAGAACGTTGTAGACATGCTCAGCCACGGCTTCGCTCCCTTCGCTTCGGCGGACAGCAAGGTTGCAAGCTCTCGACGACAGGCGCGCAGACCTCCGGTTTTCCGCCGCAGCAGTCCTGCAGCAGAAACAGCGCGACCTTCTGGAATTCCGCGAGATTGACGCGATAGACGATCGAGCGGCTGCGCCGCTCCGATACGACCAGGGCAGCGCGCGCAAGCACCGCCAGATGGGAGGACAGGGTGTTTTGCGGCACTTCGAGCAGGCGCGCGAGCTCGCCGGCCGGCAGCCCTTCGGGTTCGTGCTGCACGAGGGTGCGAAATGCCTGCAGGCGGGTCGGCTGCGCCAGCGCAGCCAGTGCCAGGACGGCGTCTTCGTTTTCCATATATCCAGAATTATGGATATACTGATCGATGTCAAGCGCTTCCGCGCCTCTCGACCCGAAAGCAGGTTGTCTGCAAGCAGGGAATTCAGGCGCCCGGGATCACGGCGGACCTGACGTTCGCTTCAGCATCGCCGCGATGCGCGGAAGCGAACATCAAGCTCAAGACGCCATCGGGAGACCGCCCTATTCGTGCTCCGTCCCCTTGGTGTGCACGAGATAGTCGACGATCGAGGCGACATCTGCGTCTGCCACCGGTGCCTTGTAAGCGTTCCGCATCTTGTCGACGATGGCGGTCCAGGCCTTGCGCGACATCGGCGGCTGCCGCAGCACCATCCCGACCGAATGGCAGGCCAGGCAATTGTTGTTGATCGCGTCCGCGCTCGCACCGCCGGGGAACGTACGATCCCCGAACGGCAGATCGACGGTCACCGACTTGAACGCCATCCCCGGCGAGGCCGCATCGATGGACGACGTAAGGGCCAGGATGGCGACCGGTGCGACCATGGCGACGATGAAGGATTTCGACATGGCTTGTTCCTCAGACCGCGTTGATACGGATGGTTTCTATGACGTTGCGCATGAAGCCGGAGCCGTTCCAATAGCTCTCCGTCGGCTGCACCTCGCCTTTCTCACTGGTGCAGCGCGCCATGATCCGATGCTGCCCCCGCCCGGGGGTGAATGATGCTGTCCAGCGGCGGAAGCTGTATTTGCCTTCGTCCTTGCCGAGCACTGCAGGCTGCCAGGTCACGCCATCATCGGCGGAGACCTCGACGCTGCGCACGCCGGCATCACCACCGAACGCGACCCCTCGCAATTCGAGCGGCGCACCCGCGGCCGCCTGCTCGCCATCGCGACGATTGGTGACGAACGAGCGCGGCAGCATGCGGTTGATCGGAATGGACTTGTAGCCGCTCTCGCCGGGCTTCACGGCCGCAAACGGCGTGTCGGGAATGAGATAGGCCTTGGTCATCCAGAAGCCGTCATCGGGCTGCGCCAGCACCTCGATGTCGTTCAGCATCTTGACCCAATAGGTCGAGTACCAGCCGGGCACGATGAGCCGCAGCGGGAAGCCGTTGAGGAGCGGGAGCTGCTCGCCGTTCATCGCATAGGCGATCATCACCTCGCCGTCCCGGGCGTGATCGATGCTGAGCGATTTCATGAAATCCGGCGCTTCCGGCACGACCTGCTGATCGAGGCCATTGAAGCGGACCGACACCGCGCCGGCCTTGACGCGGGCACGATCAAGTACGTCCTTCAACCGGACGCCGGTCCAGCGGGCATTGCCCATCGCGCCGTTTCCCCACTGCGCGCCTGCCACCCGCGGCTGAAACAGGCCGCGCGAATTGCCCGAGCATTGGTTCACCGCGATGATCTCGTAGGGCGGCATCGCCAATAGATCGTTCAGCGACAGGTCGAGGCCAGTAGTGACCTCGCCACGAACCTTGAGGCGGAACGCCGCCGCGTCGATCTCGGTCGGGATATTGGCCCAGTGCCAGCGCACGAAGAACCTGTCGTTGGGCGTCAGCACGCCCTGATCGAACACCTCGAACGGCGTTTCGAGCAGCGGCGGCCGCGTGCGCTGCAGGATCATCCTGCCCTTTTGCGGAAATGCGGCGGTCAGGCTGCGCTCGCCGCCGCCGCCGGGCAGGCCGAGATCGACGCTCTCCTCGGCCAGGGCCGGTGCCGCAAGCAGGGCAAGCCCGGCCGCGCCGATGCCGCTCATGAACTGCCGGCGGCTCTTGAGCATCGGTGTGCGATATTGAACGGACATGGTCATTCCTCCTGAATGTCCTTTTTGGGCTTCAAGAGGGAAGACGCCGGGCATCCGAACCTATTCCATCGTCGCGGCCGATCGATCCGATCGGCCCTGCCGAACAGCATCTGCATGGCAGAACAAAAGGCGCAGTACGCAGCTTCAAAAGGGACGAGGACCCGAACGCATTCGGCGGGCGCCAGCGCGTCCCTATATTTCGAATGTTTTCGAATTAGTGTTGACATCGCTGCTCCGCGAGCGCATCGTACTCCCGCCATGAAAATCGATGACGCCGCCGCCCGACTGGAAGCCCTCGGCAACACCACCCGGCTGAAGATCTACCGGTCGCTGGTGCGCGCCGGGCAAGCCGGCATGCCGGTCGGCCGCCTGCAGGAACGGCTCAAGATCCCCGCCTCGACCCTCTCGCATCACGTCAAGACGCTGGTTGCCGTCGGACTGATCTCGCAGCAGCGCGAAGGCACAAGTCTGGTCTGTCATGCGGAATACGACACGATGCGGGGGCTGGTGGATTTCCTGGTCGCGGAATGTTGCGCCGACGAGACCGGATGTGGAAACGCCAAGACCGCGGCGTAACCTATTTGGCCATTAATTCGATTATGCTAGAATAATGGGAGAAAACAATGTCAACCAACAAGACTGTCGCAATCATCGGCGCCGGCCCCGTCGGACTCGCCGCGGCGGCGCACGTTCTGGAGCGCGGGATGACGCCGATCGTGCTGGAGGCAGGACCTGAAGCAGCACACGCGGTCCGGCAATGGCAGCACGTGCAGCTGTTCTCGCCCTGGCGCTATAACATCGACCGCGCGGCCGCGCGGTTGCTGGCCGACACTGGCTGGAATTCACCGGATCCGGACGTCTATCCGACCGGCGGCGAGCTGATCGAACATTATCTCGACCCGCTCGCGACCAAGACGAAGCTATCCGGCGTCATCCGCGCCGACAATCGCGTCACCGCGATCAGCAGGCGTGGCGTCGACAAGGCCAAGTCGCGAGGACGCGAGCGCGCGCCGTTCGAGATCAGATATCGCAACGGCAAAGGCGAGGAGACATTGCATGCCGATGCCGTGATCGACATCTCCGGCACATGGTTCTCGCCCAACCCGGCCGGCAGCAACGGCCTGCCGGCGCTCGGTGAACAGGCATTTGCCGACCGCATTGCCTACGCCATGCCGGACGTGCGCGGCAGCCGGCGCAGCCGCTATGCCGGCAAGACCGTCGCCGTGCTCGGCGCCGGTCACTCCGCGGTCGGCACGCTGATCGACCTCGTCGCACTTGCCAAGGACGTGCCGGCGACCCAGGCGATCTGGCTGTTGCGCGGCAACGACCCGGCAAGAGCCTTCGGCGGCGGCAGCAGCGACCAGCTTGCCGCGCGCGGCGAGCTCGGCCTCGCCTTTGCTGCGCTGGTGCGTTCCGGACAGATCCGGGTGGAGGCGGAATTCGGCGTAGCGCAGATCACGGAGGCCGATGGCCGTCTTCGGATCAGCACCGGCTCTTCGCCGGATCGCCACGTCATCGCAGATGAGCTGATCGTCGCAACCGGCTTCCGGCCGGACCTGTCTTTCCTGCGCGAGGTACGGCTGCAGCTCGATCCGGCCATCGAAGCGCCGGTCGCGCTGGCGCCGCTGATCGATCCCAACAAGCACTCCTGCGGCACGGTGCGCCCGCACGGTGCGCGCGAACTCGCGCAAGCCCACGAGCCCGGCTTCTATCTCGCGGGCATGAAGAGCTATGGTCGCGCGCCGACCTTCCTGATGATGACCGGCTATGAGCAGGTACGCTCGATTGCGGCCGATATCGCCGGCGACAAAGAGGCTGCGGCACGGGTCGAGCTGGAGCTGCCCGAGACCGGCGTATGTACGCGTGGCGGTGTGGAGAGCATTGCTGCCCTGCCCGGCTGCTGTGGCGGTCCGGCGCCTGCGCGCGTAGACAGTTGCTGTGCCGATGATGCGAACGCGAAGGCGGCCGGCAAATCAGGCTGCGGATGTGCGTGAAGGAGATAACGGGGAATGCAGGCCAGGAGACTGGGCGTCGTCGTCGCCCTGGGGACAGCCCAGACGCTGGCTTGGGGATCGAGCTATTATCTTCCCGCCATCCTCGCCGACCCGATCGCGCATGATCTTGGCCTGTCCCGCAACTGGTTCTTCGCGGCATTCTCCGCATCGCTCGTGATCTCCGGCCTGCTCGGTCCTCGGATCGGCCGGCAGATCGACCGCGTCGGTGGTCGCCAGGTGCTCTGCGCCTCCAATCTGGTGCTGGCCGGCGGCCTTGCTACGCTTGGCGCATCGCATTCGCTTTGGATGATGGCTCTGGCCTGGCTGCTGCTCGGCGTCGGCATGGGATTGGGGCTCTACGATGCAGCTTTCGGCGCGCTCGGCCGCATCTACGGCCGCGACGCCCGCGGCGCGATCACCGGCATCACCCTGCTCGCGGGTTTTGCCAGCACCGTCGGCTGGCCGCTGAGCTCACTCGGATTGGAGACGATCGGCTGGCGCGACACCTGCTTGGCCTGGGCACTCGCGCATCTCGTGATCGGTCTGCCGCTGAACCTGTCGCTGCCGCGCGCGGCGCAGGGCAACGTCGTCGACACCACCGCGGCGAAACCATCGATCCCAATGGATCGTACCATGATGCTGCTCGCCTTCGCGCTGGCGGCCGCCTGGACGGTGACGGCGGCGATGGCCGCGCACCTGCCCCGTATCGTGGAGGCGTTCGGCGCGACACCGGCGCAGGCCGTGTTTGCCGGCATGATGATCGGTCCGGCGCAGGTGGCCGCGCGGGTGTTCGAGGCCGGCTTCCTGAGCCGCTTTCATCCCCTCACCTCGGCGCGGCTCGCCTGCATCACGCATCCGCTCGGCGCCTGCGCCATCGGCCTGTTCGGCGGCGGCGCGGCCGCAGCGTTCGCGCTGCTGCACGGCGCCGGCAACGGCATCCTGACGATCGCGCGCGGCACCTTGCCGCTCGCGATCTTCGGGCCGGACAACTACGCCTATCGCCTCGGGCTGCTCGGCGCTCCCTCGCGGATCTGCCAGGCCATGGCGCCGCTCGCCTTCGGGCTTCTGATCGATTCGCTCGGGCGCGGCGTCGTCATCGTGTCCGCCGGGCTCAGCCTGTCGGCGCTGATCGCGCTGCTGCTGATCTCGGCCTCGTCCGCGGCCGAGCGCGTCAAGAAAGCGCCTGCCAGCGAAGCGGCTTGAGGTCGTCACATTTCGCTAGCGACAACGGCATCGCAGCCGCAACACCGATCAGGGCCAGATATTCAGGCCTCCAGGACAAGTTTCTCCGATCGTTTTTACAAATCGACGGACGCCGAATAAAGGCAGGTATTCCCGGAGATCGCACTGCGACCAACAAACAGTTCTGTCGGTTGTATTGATTGAAGACTCGCGGCCGCTGTGCCAAACAGGTACGAATATGGTTAGTCGCGTTCTCATTTCAAAAACATGGCTGGTCGAATGGTTGCTTCCAAGACAGCGCGCGGCAAGGTCGGCAGGCCTCCCCTGGAGCGGGCCGGCGAGGTCGAAGAGCGGATCCTGGACGCAGCGAAGAAGATCTTTCTCGCGCAGGGCTTTGAAGGCGCCAGCGTCGACGAAATCGCGCAACAGGCACGGGCCGGCAAGCCGACGATCTATGCGCGCTTTCCAAACAAGGCTGCCTTGTTTGCCGCGGTGATTGGCCGGCAGGCCGCACGGAATACGCAGTACGAGAACCTCGTCCCCGAGGGCCGCAGCTTTCGCGCCAAGTTGATCAGCGTCGGAACAGCCCTGATCGAGCGCGCTTTTGCCCAGGAGACCGTCGGCCTGATGCGGACCACCATCGCCGAAAGCCCGCGCTTTCCGGAGCTGACGCGCGAGATCAGCGACAAGGCGCGCAAGCGCGCGGCGTTCAACCTGACAAAGATCATGGTCGAACTCGCAAGCCTGGAAGGCCTCGCCGGCGAGGGCGCCTTCAGCCCCGACAGGATCGAGGACACCGCGCAGATATTCCTCGACATGATCCTGTTCCCGATGCTGGTGCGCTGCCTGCTCGGCGAGGATCTCCGCACGCTGAAGAAGGAGCTTCCCGAACACGTCGAGAAGCGAGTCGATTTCTTTATCGACGCGACCACCTGAGCCGGCGCGCGCTACTCGTGCACGGCGTTCGCGTGCCGCAACTCCGGAAAGATCGTCTCGTCCTGCAGGATCACGTCCGCGGTCCGCTGATAATGCGCGGTCAGCAGCTTCACCGCGAGCTCGACATCAGCGTTCAGGACAGCCGTCACGATCATGGCGTGCTCATCGCCAACCGCACGCGACGGAAACGCCTTGCGGATCGAGAGTCGGCGGTAGCGATAAAGCTGGTCGGCGAGCTGTCCGCAGAACCCGATCAAGGATTGCGAGCCGCAGTTCGAAATCAGGACCCGATGATAGATCCGGTGCAGCCGCTCCCACTCCGGATTGTCCTCGAAGTTGGTGGCATTCAGCGAACGCGGCGCGCGGCTCAGCCGGTGCTGCGCCAGCACCAGCTGTTCCTCCCATTGCGGCGTTGCCGCCGCCATTGACTCGCGCAACGCCAGCGCCTCCACCCAACACCGCGTCTTGGTCAGTTCGGCGAGTTCGGCCCGACTGATGTCCTTCACGTAGAAGCCGCGCTGCTCGCGCACCTCGACCAGTCCATCGGCCGTCAGGCGGTTGAGCGCCTCTCGGAGCGGCGTCTGCCCGGTCTGATAGGCCTCGGTCAGGAAGCGCATCTGCAGCTTGCGCGACGGCGCAAGCCGGCCGGACAGCAGGTCCTCGCGCAGCCGGTCATAGACATGGCTGGCCTGAGTCGAAGGACCCTGTCCCTCGGCCTCCGTCGATGCATCCACTTCCAATCCCCTCAGAATCTCTGGGAAGTAAATATAGACCACAGCAATGAAATCCAATAATTTATAAATTATGTTTGATATTCTGTATTTTTGTAATAAGAGACCGACAGCCGGTCTGGACGCCGGCATCAAAAACGATGCGCTGTCTCCTTCCCTGCCACCGGGATCGAGAGCGGCTGGAGGATGCGTTCATGACCCGGTTCCCGGTTACAGCTCTGCGCAGTGTCGATCTCGGCACGCCGGATCTCGCCCGTTCAGAGGCGTTTTATTGCGAGACCTGGGGCCTGGAGCGCGTCAGCATGGCCGATGGCGTCGTCTATCTGCGCGCGACCGGCAGCGATCATCACGTCGTCGCGCTGCACCGTAGCGAACGCACCGAGCTGAAGGCGGTGACCTTCCGCCTCGCGAGCAGCGACGATTTCGACGCGATCTCCCGAAATGCCATCCGCGAGGGCGCCGTGCTGCTCTCCGCACCTGGGCCAAACATGGCGCCCGACGGCGGCGTGATGATGAGCCTACACGGCCCCGAAGGCGGAGTGCTGCGCTTCGTTCATGGCGACGCGCGTCACGTGCCGAAGCCGCCACGACCGGCCCTTCCTGAGCGCCTCGCCCATGTCAACCTCAACAGCACCGACGTCGACCGCTCCGCCGCCTTCTATGAGAAGGCGCTCGGCTTCCGCCTGACGGACCGCTCCGCAGCGATGGCCTTCGTCCGTTGCAACAGCGACCACCACGCGGTCGTGATCGCCGATGCCAAGGTCAATGGCCTGAACCACGTCGCCTTTCTGATGCCGACCTGGGAAGGCGTGATGCGCGGCGCCGGACGGATGATCGACGCCGGCCATCCGATCGCCTGGGGCGTTGGGCGCCACGGCCCTGGCGACAACGTCTTCGCCTACTTCATCGATCCAGTGGGCACCGTCATCGAATACACGGCCGAGGTGCTGCAGGTCGACGACAGCTATGTCGTGCACGGTCCTGATCATTGGGTCTGGCCGCCCGGCCGCACCGATCAGTGGGGCATCGCGCCACCGAAGGCCGATCACGTGAAAGCCGCGCAGCTCGCGGTCCGCTACGCCGCCTGACCGACTGCAGTTTCTTTGTTCCACAAGCGGGTTTCGACATCCATGTCCGGCAGATCTGGCGCAAACGAATTCGAGGTCGTGGTCATCGGCTTTGGGCCGACCGGCGCAGTCGCAGCGAGCCTGCTCGGAGCACATGGGATCGCGACGCTTGCGATCGACCGTGCGCGCGAGATCTACGACAAGCCGCGCGCGATCGCGCTCGACCACGAGATCATGCGGCTGTTCGACAATCTCGGGATCGCCGACCAGGTCAGTCGCTACGTCGCCCCATTTCCCGCCTCCGAACATTTCGGCGCGCAAGGCCAATTGATCCGCCGCATCGACATGGTGCCCGAGCCCTACCCGCTCGGCTACACGCCGAGCATGGTGTTCACGCAGCCCCCGGTGGAAGAGGTGCTGCGGACCCATGTCCACACCTACCCATCAGTCACGGTCGAGCTCGGCACCACGCTGGTCGACATATGGCAGGACGCCTCGACGGTAACCCTCGTCCTCGCGCGCGAGGATGGCACCACACGCGAGGTCACGGCCGATCATGTGATCGCCTGTGACGGCGCCTCGAGCACGGTACGTCAGCGGCTCGGCATCGCATTCGAGGATCTGGAATTCGACGAGCCGTGGCTCGTCGTCGACCTCCTCGTCAACGAGGCCGCCGCGACGAAACTGCCGGCTACCGCGGCACAGTTCTGCGATCCCGCACGTCCGACGACCTACATCATCGGCCCGGGCAACCACCGCCGTTTCGAGATCATGCTGCGGCCATCCGAAGATCCGCGCGCCATGGAAGAGCCCCAGCAGGTCTGGCGGCTGCTTGCCCCCTGGCTCGCGCCGGACGAAGCCACGCTGTGGCGGGCGGCGAGCTACCGCTTCCACGCGCTGGTCGCGAGCCGCTGGCGGGAGGGGCGCGTTTTCCTGGCCGGTGATGCCGCGCATCAGCAGCCGCCCTTCATCGGCCAGGGCATGTGTCAGGGGCTGCGCGACGCCTGCAATCTGACCTGGAAACTCGTGCGCGTACTGCGTGGACAATCCGGCGAGCGGTTGCTCGACAGCTACGACATCGAGCGCAGCACTCATGTCCGTGAACTCACGACGCGCATCAAGGCGATCGGCCGCGTCATCTGCGAGCAGAACCCGGACGCAGCGTCAGTACGAGATGCCCGGATTCTCGCCGAAGGCGGCGGCGCACCGCGAACCATCACGCGCCAGGAGATCGTGCCGCCGCTCACGCAGGGCCTGCTCGCCGCCCAACCAAGCGACGCAAAGGGCACGTTGTTTCCTCAACCATGGATCCTGCGCGCCGGCGAGCGCGTGCTGCTCGATAGAGCCGCCGGCACGGGATGGCGGCTGGTGCTCGACGGAAGCGGCCCGCCCATTGCGGAGCCGACCGAGGCCCGCGCGCGCGAGGCCGGGATCAGCGTGATCCGAATCGGCGGCGATGGCTGGCACGAGGAAAGCGGGGTCGTTGCGCGCTGGTTCGAGCGACACGGCTGCAGCGCAGCTCTCGTCCGGCCCGATCACTACGTTTACGGCGTCGCCCGCGACGAGACCGAACTCGCGGCGCTACTGTCAGAGCTGAACGAACGACTGCAATAACCACAACAACAACATTCACGGGGAAAACGCCATGCCAACTTCGTCGGCCGAGACGAGCAGGAATGCAGGAGCCCGCGCCATCGCGGTTCTGATTATGCTGTTCCTGTTCCAGACGCTCAACTTCTTCGACAAGCTGGTGTTCGGCCTGTCGGCCGTACCGATGATGAAAGAGCTGGCCTTGAGCCCGAAGGATTTCGGACTGATCGGCAGCAGCTTCTTCCTGTTGTTCTCGCTGTCGGGCATGGCGGTCGGCATGTTCGTGGTCGGCCGCTTTCCGGTAAAATGGCTGCTGCTCATCATGGCAGGCATCTGGTCGGCGACGCAGATCCCGATCTTCTTCTCCAGCTCGGTCGCGGTGCTCGTCCTCTGTCGCATCATCCTCGGCGCCGGCGAGGGACCGGGGCTGCCGACCGCGCTGCATGCCTGCTACAACTGGTTTCCGGCCGACAAGCGCAGCGTGCCGAGCGCGGTCGTGCTGCAGGGCATCAGTGTCGGGCTTCTCGCCGGTGGCCCGATCCTGACAGCCGTCATCGTCAATTATGGCTGGCGCACCGGCTTCCTCGCCTGCGGCCTGCTCGGCCTGGCCTGGATGCTGGCCTGGGCCGTGATCGGCGCCGAGGGGCCGTACGCCGCAACTCATCAGCCCGATGATGCAACGTCGGCAAGCAGGCTCTTGCCTGTGCGCGTGTTGTGGGGCGATCCGACCGTGGTCGGCGTCATCATCATGTCGACCGCGTCCTACTGGATCGTCGGGATGTCCGCGACATGGCTGCCGCCCTTTCTCCAGCTCGGGCTCGGCTACAGGCAGGTCGACGTCGGCTGGATCATCTCGGGCATCTATCTGTTCCAGTCCCCGCTGCTGCTCGGCGGCTCGTGGCTGACGCAATCTCTGCAGCGCCGCGGCTTCAGCCTGCGCGCCTGTCTCGGCCACGCTTCGGGGCTTGCCCTGCTCGCGGCCGGCAGCGCGCTGCTGCTGAGCATCGTGACCTCAGGCCCTCTTCAGCTCGCCTGCGTCGCGATCGCGTTCGCGGCACCGAGCCTCACCACGATCTTCGGGCCGGTCGCTCTCGGCGCGGTTGCGCCTGCAGCCCAGCGCGGCCGCCTGATCGTCGTGATCTATTCCGCAAACGCGGCGTCCGCACTGGTGTCGAACGCGCTCACCGGATGGATCGTGGGCGAGGCTGGCAGCAACGTCCCGCTCGGCTATGCGCACGCGATGACCTTCACGGCCGGCGTGCTGATCGCCGGCGCCGTCTCGGCCTTTGCCATGATCTTCCCTGAACGCACGATCGCGCGCTTCGCGAAATCAGCGCCAGAACAAGCCTCTCCTTCCGCCGTGCCGGCGGTCTCGACCTGACCAGCCGGCTCTTCCTGCTCGAGGACATCAGATGAAATTTGCAAGCTTCACGATCGACAACACGCCGTCCTGGGGACTGGTCGAGGGCGACGGTGTCGCCGATCTCGGGGCCGTCCTGCACGACCGCTTCCCCGACCTGAAATCGGCGATCGCCGCCGACGCGCTGAAGCAGGCGGCCGCTGCTGCGCCCGGCGCGCCGCGGCATCCGCTTGCCGCGATCGGCTTTCTGCCGGTCATTCCCAATCCGGACAAGATCCTCTGCATCGGGCTCAACTACGAGACGCACCGCAAGGAGACCGGCCGCACGGAAGTCGAGAACCCGACCGTGTTCGGACGGTTTGCCAACAGCCAGACGGGACACCTCACGAACATCGTCCGCCCGCGGGTCTCGACCGACCTCGACTTCGAGGGTGAGCTCGCCGTCATCATCGGAAAGCCCGGACGTTACATCACACGCGAAGATGCGTGGCAGCACATCGCAGGCTACGCCTGCTACAATGAAGGCAGCGTGCGCGACTTCCAGCGCCATACCCATCAATTCACGCCGGGCAAGAATTTTCCCGCGACGGGCGCTTTCGGTCCGTGGCTCGTGACATCAGACGAAATCGATGATCTCGGTCCGCTCAAGCTGCAGACCCGGCTCAACGGCCAGATCGTGCAGGAGGCGACGATCAGCCAGATGATCTTCGACATTCCGCGTCAGATCGAATACTGCTCGTCGTTCACGCGGTTGGAGCCTGGCGATGTGATCGCGACGGGTACACCGGGCGGCGTCGGGTCGCGCCGCACGCCCCCGCTCTGGATGAAGCCCGGCGACATTGTCGAGGTCGAGATCGACCGCATCGGGTTGTTGTGCAACGGCATCGCGGACGAGGCGATTTAGCCTAGCGGCTGCGTTCGGCCAGACATCGACGGCGCAGGCAAGCGCTCGCGCCGTCTTCATTCTGCTCAATGCGCCATCGGCGCGGCACCGCCGAGCTTGACGTTGCGAAGGACGAGCGCCAGCGGAATCGCTGCCAGCGAGATCAGCATCAAGGTCCAGTAGACGTCGATATAGGCGAGCAGCGAAGCCTGCGCCTGCACCGTCTGCCCGATCCAGGCGATCGCCTGCTGCTGCGCCTGCAACAGCGAGCTGCCATGGGCGCTGAAATAGTTGGTCACCTGATGCAACGTGTCCTGATAGACTGGGTTCGAAGGAATGGCGGTCTCGACCAGCCGGCTCTGGTGGAACTGCTCGCGATGCGCCAGCACGTTGGCCGCAAGCGAGACGCCGATCGAGCCGCCGGTGTTGCGGGCCGCGTTGATCAGGGCCGAGGCCTGGTCGGTCTTGTCGGGAGGAATGCCGTTATAGGAGGCGGCCGTGATCGACAGAAAGAGCAAGGGCAGGCCGACACCGAGCAGCATGCGTGAGCTTGCGAAGAACCAGAACCCGACATCGGCATAGACCCGCGTCAGATCATACATCGCGAACGCCACGATCGTGGCTCCCGCCATGATCATGTATTTCGGCTGCACCCGGCCGGACAGCCGGCCGACCACGAACATCATCACCATGGTGACGAGGCCGCCCGGCGACAGCACGAGGCCGGCCCAGGTCGCGGTGTAGCCGAAATCCTGCTGCACCATCTGCGGCAGCATCTGCGTGGTGCCGAGCAGGATCGCGCCGGTCGCCAGCATCACCAGGAAGCTGGCGCCGAATTGGCGCGTGCCCACCATCCGCACATCGATCGTCGGATTGCTCCGGCTCATCTCCCAGGGGATCATCAGCACGAACGCCGCGGCGCAGATCGTCGCCGTCGCCACGATGAAGCGGGAATCGAACCAGTCGTCCTCCAGGCCGCGATCCAGCATCAGTTCGAGCGAGCCGAGGAACGTCGCGACCAGCACGAAGCCCACGACATCGAAGCTGTGCCCCTGCGCAAGCAGCTTCCGCCGCTCCGCCACGGCCGAGGCCGGCTCGTGCAGGATCAGCCCGATCAACAGCATCGCCATCAGCCCGACCGGACCATTGATCAGGAAGCACCAGTGCCAGGAGAGGTTGTCGGACAGGTAGCCGCCGAGCGTCGGCCCGACCACTGGGGCAACGACGACCGCTACTCCGAACAGCGCGAAGGCCTGGCCGCGCTTGGCCGGCGGAAACGAGTCGGCCAGAATCGACTGGGACACCGGCACCATGCCGCCGCCACCGATCCCCTGCAGGATGCGAAACAGCAGCAGCGATTGCAGATTCCAAGCGAAGCCGCACAGCACCGAGCTCAAGGTGAACAGCCCCAGGCAAATCAGGAAGAAGGTCTTGCGGCCGAAGCGCTTGGCGAGAAAGCTCGAGGCGGTGAGGATGATGGCGTTGGAGACCAGATAGGTCGTCACCACCCAGGAGGACTCGTCCTGGCTCACGCCCATGCCGCCGGCAATGTACGGCAGGGCGACGTTGGCGATGGTGGTGTCGAGCACCTCCATGAAGGTCGCAAGCGCGACCAGGATGGCAATCAGCCACGGATTCGTGGCTGGCTGCGGCGCAGCTATGAGGGTGGAAGCATCGCTCATAGCACAGCCCTCAGGCGCTCATACAGCGAGGGATGCGGATCGATCCGCACAGTCGGCACCACCGACATGCCCGGACCGAGCGCGACGTCGGCCGGCGGATTATCCATCACGATCTTGACCGGCACGCGCTGCACGATCTTCACATAATTGCCGGTGGCATTCTGCGCCGGCAGCAGCGAAAAGGCCGTGCCTGAGCCGGGCTGCACGCTGGCCACATGGCCGCGGATCTCACGCTCGGGATAGGCGTCGATCTGCAGCGTCACCGGCTGGCCGGATCGCATGTGGTCGAGCTGGGTCTCCTTGAAGTTGGCGGCGACCCACACGTCGTCCGGCACGAACATGGTCAGCGCCGTGCCTTGCGCGGCGAACTGGCCCTCGGCCGCGCCGAGGTTCACGACACGGCCGGGCTGCGCTGCGGTCACGGTCGTGTAAGACAGGTTGAGCGTGGCCTGGTCGCGCTGCGCCTCGGCCTGCGCGAGATTGGCATCCGCGCTTTCACGTTGGGCCTTGAGCGATTCGAGTTGCCGCTGGGCGACCTGAAGATTGGCCTGCGCACTGGTGAGCGCCGCCTTCTGCTGGCGCAGTTGCGAGCTATATTGCTGCTCGTTCTGCACCGTGCCCGAGCCCATCCGGGCGAGATCCTGGTAGCGTTGGGCCTGCTGCTCGGCGAAGGTGAGTCCCGCCTGCGCCTGCTCGACCTGCGCCTGCCCCGCCGTGATCTGCGCCTGCTGCACCTCGACCTGGGCATCGATGTTGCGGATCGCAGCCTGCGCGGCCTTCACCTGCGCCTCGGCCTGCGCCAGCGCGATTCTATAATCGCGATCGTCGATGCGCGCGATCACGTCGCCGGCCTTGACATGCTGGTTGTCGGTGACAGGAACCACGGCGATATAGCCTGAGACCTTCGGCGCGATGGAGAATTGCCGGGCCGCGATAAACGCGTCATCGGTGGTCTCGAAATGCGCGGCGGCGTCGTAATAGACGTAACCGGCGGCGCCCGCCGCCAGCAGCAAGGCGAGACCGACGGTTGCGCCGAGCGGGTGGCGCCGCAACAGCCCGCCGCGGGGCTTCTCCTTCGCTGGATCCTGCGGATCGGCGGGCGGCGCTTCCGGTTCCAAGGGGTGCGGAGCCCGCGCCAGATCTCCCCTCGCCTCATCGGAAGGCTGATCTCCGCGCCACTGCTTCAGCGCCCGCTCCCGGGCGGGAACGGACTGATCCGCGCCGCCCCGCGATGCGGGCGCCTCAGTGCCGGGCGCCTTTGTGGTGGTGAATGCTTGATTTGCCATAATCAGGGGTCCATATAAATAGAACGGAACCGTTTCGTTCCATACGTAAGCGGGCCGTGCTTGCGACGCAATGGCAGCGGCTGGACCTGAGACCTAAAATTTCTGTTATCGTGGGAGTTGGTGCCGCAGGCGGAATGGCGGCCCCGGTATTCAGCACCGGGATGCTACCCAGGGCAAATCGTTAACGTCATCTCGGGGCAGGCGCCGAAGCCGGTGCCCCCGGAGATATTCCGCGGCCGAAGCGTCAGAACATGCCGTTCTGATTGGCCGACTGTTCCGGGATCGGCTGCACCGAATCCCAGTGCTCTTCGATCTTGCCATCCTTCAGACGGAAGATGTCGACGATCGCATTGCCGCGGGTGCCGGGCTCGCGAATGGCGTGAACGCGGAGAATGACGAAATCGCCGTCGACCAGCACCTTCGTGATCTCGCTATGCGATTGCGGATACTTGGCCTTGAGGAATTCGATGAACTTGCGGAATCCCTCGGGGCCGTCCTCGGCGTTCGGATTATGCTGAACGTAGCTGCCGAGATATTTCGAGGCTGCCGCAAAGTCCTTGCGGTTCAGGCCCTGCTCATAGAAATCGAGCACGACCGCCTTGTTGCGCTCCTCCTGCGGCGAATAGGCCCGCTGCGCCAGCGCCGGGGCGGAAATCGTCACGACCATCGCCATCATCAGGGGGATCAGGGAGCGCCGCATTAGGTTACGTCCTTCTGCTGGAGGGATAGCGGTCATCACCATCTGCCCGCACTGCATGTCATGGATGTGTCGGCACCATCGTCAAACGCCGGCGATGCCGTCAATAGAACCGATACAGATGATGCACAGGACCGTGGCCGTGACCGACGGTGAAGCGGTCGGCAGCCGCGATGGCGTTGCTGATGAAGGCCTTGGCGTTGCGCACCGCTGTTTGGAGATCTTCTCCCTTCGCAAGCCCCGCCGCCACCGCCGAGGACAGCGAGCAGCCGGTACCATGGGTATTGCGGGTCGCCGCGCGCGGCGCGGTCAGCCTGAGGCTCGCCTGCCCTGTGAGGAGATAGTCCGTGCTCTCGGGTCCCTGGCCGTGGCCGCCCTTGATCAGCACGGCCGGACAGCCGAGCGCGAGCAACCGCCGGCCCTGGGCTTCGATCGCGGCCGCATCGGTCGCCACGGCCTCGTCCAGCAGCGCGGCCGCCTCCGGCAGGTTCGGCGTGATCAAGGTGACCAGCGGGATCAGGAGCCGCCGCAGCGCCGCGACGGCGTCTTCAGGCAGCAGCCGATCGCCCGAGGTTGCGACCATCACCGGGTCGAGCACGATATGGGCCGGCTTCCAGCGGCCCAGACTTGCGGCGATGGCCTCGATGACCGACGCCTGGGCCACCATCCCGATCTTGACCGCGGCAACGTCGAGATCGTCGAACACCGCATCGATCTGAGCGGTCACGAACTCCGGCGGCACCAGATGGACGCTGCTCACGCCGCGCGTATTCTGGGCCGTCAGCGCGGTCAGCACCGAGGCGCCGTAGACGCCGAGCGCGGCAAAGGTCTTCAGGTCGGCCTGGATGCCGGCCCCGCCTGAGGAATCCGAGCCGGCAATGGTGAGCGCAACGGGCGTGGTCATAATCCGTCCTAGCGCGGGCTCCCCGCCCTCGGCAAGCGCCGCCGTGGTCCGGATTGCGTCTCGACTCCCCTGCAAAACCCTATATTTAGGTCCGACAAGCCTTTCGGAGACAGCCTGCGATGGTTCCTTTCTTCGTCCAGATCAAGTGCAAGCTCGGCCAGTCCTACGCGGTTGCGAACGCGCTCGCCGAAGCCGAGATCGCCTCCGAGATCTATTCGACCGCGGGCGACTACGACCTGCTGGTGAAGTTCTACGTCGACAGGGACACCGACATCGGCCACTTCATCAACGAGAAGGTCCAGGTGATCCCAGGCATTCAGGACACCCACACGATCATCACCTTCAAGGCCTTCGGCACCGTCTAAGCGGCGCGATGTTCGCAGCGGCCTCTCTCGCAGCCAAGTGCGGCGTCGGACATTTGCGCATCCTGCGCTGGGCGCGCATCCTGGCAGGTTGACGCCAATCCCGTGCGACCTGCTCTTATCGCCCAAATGTACCAGAGGCTCTTGCAAAAGCGCCCGCCGTTTCCGGCGGGCGCATCCTATTGAAAAGGTATGGACTGGATTTTGGTGCTAAAAAAACCGAACCGACACGCCCGCGTGTCCCGGCCGGGTCGCTTCGCGCGCGCCTGACGGCTGCCGAAGGACCCGGCCGTTTCCGGCAACTTGGGTATGAGCGTCTTTAGGCGGGCGCACGCGCCTCCGGTCAAGCCGATTGCGCATGACGGGACAGCCGATCAAGAGATTGAGACAGAAGCGCAAATAGGCTAGCGGTCGGACGCCAGAACTCGCATCCTGCCTGGGGAAAACCTTTGCGACGGCTGGCGCCGGAGCACCGCTCGCCAATTCGTGGTTGCTCGGGATTCTTTTAAGGGGCGGCTCGGAAATCGCACGATGGACGCGGCCCATGAAACGGAAGCGAATTTCGGAACCGCCGCAGCAGCAGGACGTCGTGGAGACTGAGATCAAGACGGTATCGTCGCTAGTGCCGAGCTTCGGCTTTTCGTCCGAGGGGATGGAGACCGAGGCGAACATCGCGGCCTGGCGCGCAGCCGTCTCCACCTTTTTCGAGGTCGACGAACTGGCGGCGAACGAGCCTGGCCCGTTTCGGGCCGACGTCCGCTCTTTCGCGATGGGCTCAGTGCTGTTCGGCCTTGCGCGGGCGAGCGGCCAGCATTTTCGCCGCGATACCCACACCATTGCCCGTAGCGGCGTCGACCACGTCATCATTCAGGCCTATGTCCGTGGCGGCTATCACGGCACGGCGGGCGAGCGCCCAATCCGCGTCACCGCGGGCGACATCTGCGTCCTCGACCTCGCCCAGACGTTCGAGACCTGGGCGAGCCCGTTCGAAAACCTTACCCTGGTGATACCGCGCCCGATGTTCGACGCGCGTCTGCTGCAGATGCAAGGGCTCCATGGCCTTGTGCTGGCCGCGAATAGCCCTCTGACAGCGCTGCTCGCAAGGCATCTCGAAGCCCTGCTCGACTACGCACCGCGCATGAGCTTCGAGGAGTGCCAAGCCGTCGTCGAAGGCACCGTTTCGCTGGTGTCGGCTTGCATCAGGGGCGAAATCGAGCGCCGGGACGCCGAGCGCATCGCGCCCGAGGAAACCTCCTTGTTTCGCATCCGGCAGTACATCGAGACGCAGCTCTCGAGCGCCGATCTCAACACCGAGTCCGTCGCAGCGCATTTTGGCCTGTCGCGCGCATCGCTCTACCGCCTGTTCGCGCCGCTCGGCGGCATCGCGGAATACATCCGCAGCCGCCGCCTGCATCGGGCCTTTTTCGATCTGGTCGGTTCGCGGAATACCCGGATCAGCGAAGTGGCACGGCGCTGGCAGCTCGGGACAGACGCGCATTTCGCGCGCTCATTCAAGGCTGCGTATGGGATCACGCCCCGCGCCGCACGCGAGGCCGCGCTGCTTGGCTCACAGCAACATGCATCCGAGCAGGCCGACGCAGGACTGTCCACCCTCACGCGCTGGATGCGCGGGATAGCGCCGCCACGCGAGGAATGAGCGTCACCACCGAACCGACGCTGCTCGCTTCGGCGAATACGTCCGCGTCCTGGCCCGGCTCGTGCCGAGGCTCCTCGGCAGGCGGGCTGTCGATCGACCGCACGAACTGCAGATGGTCTTCGAGCTGGCTGATCGGCATCGGACGCCCGAGCAGATAGCCTTGCGCAAAGTTGACGCCAAGCAGCTCCAGGCGCGCGAGCTGCTCCTCGGTTTCCACACCCTCGGCGGTGATCTGCATGCCGAGCCCACGCGCCAAGGTCACCACCGAGGAAATGACGGCGACGCTTTCATCGCCCTCGCTCAGTTTGGCAACAAATGATTTGTCGATCTTGATCTTGTCGAACGGGAAGGCCGTGAGCGAGCGCAGCGACGAATAACCAGTGCCGAAATCATCGAGTGCCAGAGAGATCCCGATCCCCTTGAGCTTGTCGATGAAGTTCTCGTTCTCGGCCGCACGCTCCAGGAGCACGGATTCGGTGATCTCGATTTCGAGCCGCTCGGCAGCAAGCCCGGTCCGCGCCAGCGCCGACTGGATGACATCGAACAGTTCCGCCTGCTTGAACTGCACAGGCGAAAGATTGACGGCGACCTTGACGTCATCGGGCCACGATGTCGCATCGTCACAGACACGGCCGATGATCCACTCGCCGAGCGGCACGATCAATCCGGTCGACTCCGCCAGCGGGATGAACTGATCGGGCGGCACGAGACCCTTGACCGGATGTCGCCAGCGGACCAGCGCCTCGACGCCGCATCGCTCGCGGGTCTCGACATCGTAGAAGGGTTGATAGTACACCTCGAACTGGCATTGGGCGATGGCGTCGCGCAGGTCGCCCTCGAGCGTATTGCGCGCCTCGAATTCGGCGTGCATCACGTCGTCATAGACGGTGAAGCAGCTCCGTCCGGCCGACTTCGAACGATAGAGCGCAAGGTCCGCCTTCCTCAGCAGATCTTCGTGGCCGCGGCCATGCTCCGGCGCCAGCGCAATGCCGATGCTGGTGCCGATCTCGACCCGTTGGCCGGACAGCTGGAACGGCTCGGCAATCAGCTTGGTGATGCGCTGCGCCAGGTCGGTCGCCGCGCCCCGCTGCTCGGAACAATTGGCCTGGATCAGCGCGAACTCGTCGCCGCCAAGCCGCGCCAGCACATCGTCGGCGCGCAGTTGCGATCTGAGCCGTTGCGCGACCTGCACGAGCAGGGCGTCGCCGGCCCCGTGGCCGAGCGAATCGTTGACGTTCTTGAAGCGATCGAGGTCGCACAGGAACACCGTGAACCGACCTCCGCTCGCCGCGTTGATGCGCTCCATCTGTTCCAGGAAGAACGCCCGGTTGGCGAGGCCCGTCAGCGCGTCCGTCTGCGCCAATTCCAGCACGCGGCGGTTGGCGAGCGCCAGCTGCAAGGCATTGCGGCTGGAGAGTGCGAGATAGACGGCGAGGAAGATCGTGGTGGCGATTCCGGCGGCATAGATCGCAAGCGCACGGTTGTGGGTTGCGATCAAGCCGCCGTTGCCGGCGGGAGCTGCCTGAAACGCCCAATCCGAATCGCCGATGCGCAACGTCGTTGACCATACGTTTGGATCGGCCGGCCAGCGCTGCGGATCCACGCCCGACGATTCCAGGCCCTTCTCGGGCGGCAGCACGTTGATGGCGAGCGCCGGGCTGTTGGGGTTGTTCGCACGGATCGACTGCAGCAAGAGCGGCAGGTCGAACAGGCCGACGATGAAGCCGGTCAGATTGCGCCGTCGATCGGCGACCGTGGTCCGCGACGTGCCTTTGACATAAACCGGCACGGCAACCATGACCGCGGAGGAACGGCTGCTCGGTTGTTCCTCGAACAGGCGCGTGCGCAGCGCCGTGATCATGTCATAGTCGCGCGCCTGTTCCAGGACGAAGCGACGGTCGGGAAAGGTCCAGTAGTCGAGCCCGTAGACAATCGAGGTCTTGGGCTCGGTGGAGAAATACACCGGGAAGTACTCATCATGCTCCGGCGCAACCGCCCCATCGGGGTAGGATTTGATGCGATAAGCGGGCACGCCATCGGTGATGGCTGCGGCTTCGTATTCGCCGCGCTCCTTGCGATAGATCCGGGGGAGCCAAGCGATCCGCGTGATACCCGGATGGGCTTCGAACAGCCGGGCGCTGAAGGTCTGGTACTCGCTGCGAGTGATGTCGTCGTTCGCGGTCTCGAACCGCGTCCGCAGCGCGGTCAAGCGGCTCACATATTCGTTGAGGCCGTTCTGGATCAGAATGGCCTGCGCCTCGGCAACGCCTTCCAACTCGGCGCGCGCAAGACGGTTTTCCCAACGGCCAACCGCAACGGTGCCGACCAGCGACAGCACCGTGCCGAGACAGGCGGCTATCAGGGCCGGACGATAAAGACGGTATTTGGATGAGGCGCGCAAAGTCTCGCGCGCGCCGCCCGCACGATCATCGCCGGGCTTCTTCAGCATCCGTCCGCTGCGCACTTCCACCTGCAAATCCCGGCCCCCGTCCACACGGCTGTCCATGTTTACATGCGCTATCGGACACGCCACGGAGTTAAGGACGGTGAAAGAATGCCTGCGACTCCGCGGCGCAGCGGCGGCTTGGTTAACACGCGGCTTTCGCAGGTAGCGAAATACGTCATCATCCTTGCCCGGCCGTCTTAGCGCGGTCTTCACTCGGGCGACCTATGGTCGATGCGGACCATGCTGCAACTCATAAGACGAATGAAAATGGCGCTCTCGGGTTTGCGAACTCCCTTTTGTCTTGCCTTGCTCGGCTGCAGTCTATTCGCCGGCGTCGCAGACGCTGACGAACTGGGCGTGACCAACGACACCATCGTGTTCGGCCAGGTGGCCGCGCTCGAGGGGCCATCTGCCGCGATCGGACAGGCAACCCGGCAGGGCCTGCTCGCAGCCTTCAACGAGATCAACGACAAGGGTGGCGTGCATGGCCGCAAGCTCAAGTTGATCAGCCGCAACGACGGCTACGACCCGGACCGTTCCGTGGTCGAAACCGTGAAGCTGATCTATGAGGACAAGGTGTTCGCATTGATCGGAGCGGTCGGCACACCGACCGTGATGGCGACCGTGCCGATCGCCACCTCCAACGATGTGCCTTTCATCGGCCCGGTATCCGGCGCCGCGTCCTTGCGCGATACCGAGTTTCAGAACGTCATCAACATCCGCGCCAGCCACGCGGCAGAGGCCGAGGTCTGGATCAAATACCTGACCGAGAATCTACACCTGACCCGGATCGGCATCTTCTACCAGGATGATGCCTTCGGCCGCGATGTGCTGAATGGGGTCAAGACCTATCTGGACCGACGCGGGCTGGAGCTCGCCGCTGAAGGCACGTTCGAGCGCAACACGCGCGCGGTCGGCGTCGCGTTCAAGGTCATCAGGCGCGCTGAACCGGAGGCGGTCATCCTGGTCGGGACCTACGGCCCGTGCGCGGAATTCATCAAGATGGCGCACCGCAGCGGCTTCACCCCGACCTTCGTCGCGATATCCTTCGTCGGCGCCAACGCTCTCGCCAAGGAGCTCGGGCCCGACGGCCGCGGCGTGATCGTGTCAGAGGTCGTGCCGTTCCCATGGGACACGCAGAAGAAGCTCGTGGCCGATTATCAGATGGCGCAAAGGGCACTGGACCCGAACCAGCCGCCGGACTTCATCGCCCTCGAAGGCTACCTGACCGGACGACTGGTCGGACAAGCCCTGGAGATGGCCGGCCCCAATCCGACGCGAGCAGACCTGGTGCGGGTCATCAACGAGACCGGCCAGTTCGACATCGGCGGAACGGTCGTCGCATTCGGCGCCGCGCGCCGATCCAATCCGCCCCACGTATCGCTGACCGTCATTCAGGGCGACGGCAGCTTCCAGCTGATCGAAGGCTTCTGATTGAAGCCCGCGCTGACCGCCTGCCGTTCAGCCGGCCGGCTTCGCTGGCTTCGGCGGCCCCTCCACCGGCGGCAGTGACTTCAGATAGATCGCCATCGCGGCGCGATCTTCCGCACTGAGCTGCGAGGTGTTGCGGATCACACGCGTCATTGCGCCCCCGACGCTGTCGCCGTCGGGCAATTGTCCGCTTTCGAGGAAATAGCCGAAGTCGCTTTCGCTCCAGTCGGCCAGGCTTTTCTGAGTGATGTTCGGTACGAAGCCATGCCCTTCAGGATCCGGGCCGCCGGCAAAACGCTGCGCTGCGATGAGGCCGCCCAGCAGATTGCGCGGGCTGTGGCACTCGGCGCAATGACCGAACGTGTTGACAAGATAGGCGCCGCGATTCCACTGCGCCGAGCGTGATGGATCGGGCGTGAAGGGCTTGTCGTCGAAGAACAAGAGCTTCCAAACGCCGAGATTGCGGCGGAGGTTGAACGGAAAGGGAAGCTCGTGATCGCGCGATTTGCCGGACACCGGCGGCAGCGTCTTCATATAGGCGAAGAGATCGCGGACGTCCTCCACCTTGGCGTGCGCGTAGGACGTGTAGGGAAATGCCGGGAAATAGTGAGTGCCGGCGGGCGAGACGCCACGGAGCAGCGCATTGACAAAATCGGCTTCGCTCCAGCGCCCGATTCCGTCGGTCGGATCTGGCGAGATGTTCGGCGCATAGAAAGTGCCAAAGGGCGATGCGAGCGGCAGTCCGCCACCAAGCTTCAGCCGGTCGGGCTGGTTCGGCACCGCGTGACAGGACGTGCAACCGCCGGCGTTGAACACCTCCTGGCCATTGGCGAGATCAGGCGTGCGTGGCGCGAGTGCCAGCGACATGGCCCTTGGCAGCGTGAGCCACCAAAAGGCCATGAGCGCGGCAATACCGAGTGTACAGAGCGAAATGAGAACGCGTCGCAGCATCGCTGGTCCGTATTCAGCATGTCCTGGCAGCGTGGCCGCGAGGCGATGTCGGGGCGAGCCAGACCGGGCATCGCCCCGACACGAGAAGATAGGCAGGCCGATGCAGATGCATCCGCCCGTCCTGCAGACTGCCCATCAGCTGTTCTTGAGACGGAAGGTCTCGTGGCAGCCGCCGCATTCCTTGCCGATCGCAGGCGCGACCGCCTTCAGGCTGTCGAGGTCTTTCACCTTGGCCTTGGCTTCGGTGACGACCTTGGCGAAGCTGTCGATCTTGGCTTGGAAGCCGGCCTTGTCTTCCCAGATCTTCGGCGAGGGGCTGTAATCGCCTCCGAATTTCGCCGCCTTCAGGCTGTCCGGAAACATCGTCGGCAGCTTCTTGGCGGTCTCGTCGAGCTGCGCGAGCGCGGCATTGACCGCGGTCTGGTCGTAAGGCTTCTCGCCCTTGACCATCGCGATCATCACGCCGCCAAGATTCTTCGCATTGGCTTTCATGGTCTCCTGGTCATGCTTGACCAGATCCTGCTGTGCCATCACAGCGCCTGCTCCCAGCAGCAATGCTGCAACGGCTACCACAGTCCGCTTCATCAATTCGCTCCATTGTTGTCGCAATCCCACCCAGCCTTCCTGGGCGGGGCAAACCTGTCGTTCAACCCCAGTGCCGGCGGCTTATTCCGGAATTGAGGCGGATGTCGGGGAAGCTACCTACAGACTATGACGCCGATGTTGCTCGCGAATGGCGATCCAGATCCGCTCGGGCGTGGCCGGCATATCGACATGGTCGACCTTGCACTCGCGCCACAGCGCATCGATGATCGCGTTGACCACCGCCGGACATGATCCGATCGCACCGGCTTCACCGGCGCCCTTCACCCCCATCGGGTTGGTCTTGCACGGGACGTTATGGGTCTCGAACACAAAATGCGGCGCATCGGCCGCACGCGGCAGCGCGTAATCCATGTAGCTGCCGGTGACCAGCTGCGCGTCCGCGGCGTTGTAGACCACCTGCTCCATCAGCGCCTGACCGATGCCCTGCACCGCACCCCCGTGCACCTGGCCGGCGAGCAGCAGCGGATTCAGCGTGACACCGAAATCGTCGACGATCACGTAGTTGACGATCCTGGTGATGCCGGTTGCGGGATCGATCTCGACCTCGGCAACATGGGTGCCGTTCGGATAGGTGCCGTCCGCGCTCGCGAAGGTTGCGCTGCCGCTGAGCTTGGCGGGATCGACGCCCGGGCGCTTGGCGAGATCGGCGAAACTGATGGCGCGGTCGGTGCCAGCAACACGCACACGCCCTTCGGAAATTTCGAGATCGCCGACGCCGGCCTCGAGCGCTTCGGCCGCGACCTGCTTCAGCTTGTCGCCGAGTTCATGGGTCGCGCGCTGCACGCTGACGCCGCCCGAAGGAATCGAGGCCGAGCCGCCGGTGCCGAGGCCCGTCGCAACCTCATCGGTGTCGCCCTGATGGATGTGCACGCGCTCCGGCGGCAAGCCGAACTGCTCGGCCACGATCTGCGCATAGGCGGTCTGATGGCCCTGCCCGCTCGACTGGGTGCCGATCAGGATGGTGACGTCGCCATTGGGATCGAGGCGAACGTTGGCAGTCTCCTCGCCCATCGTGCCACAGACCTCGACATAGCTCGCAAGGCCGATGCCCCGGATCAGCTCATGCTTCTTCGCCGCCCTCGCGCGCTTGGGAAACTCCTTCCAGTCGGCGATCTCCATCGCGCGCTTGAGATGGGCGGCAAAGTCGCCGGAATCGTAGACCTTGCCGGTCGCGGTCTTGTAGGGCAGCGCGCGCGGCGGAATGAAGTTCTTCTTGCGGATCGCATCCACGCTCATATCGAGCTTGCGGGCGCAGGCATCGACCAGACGCTCGATCACATAGGCCGCCTCGGGCCGGCCGGCGCCGCGATAGGCGTCCACCGGAACGGTGTGGGTGAAGACGGTGCGGACGCGGCAGTGGAACGCCTGGATATCGTAGAGCCCCGGCAGCATGCCGGCACCGCCATGCGGGATATAGGGCGCAAAGGTCGAGAGGTAGGCACCCATGTCGCCCATCAGGTCGACATCCATTCCCAAGAACTTGCCGTCCTCGGCAAGCGCCATCTTCGCGACGGTCACGTTGTCGCGCCCCTGCGCATCGCCCATGAAATGTTCGGCGCGGTCAGCGGCCCAGCGCACCGACTTGCGCAGGTGGCGAGCGGCGACCGCGAGCAGCGCATATTCCCGATAGGGAAACAGCTTCGTGCCGAAACCGCCGCCGACATCGGGGCAGATCACGCGCATCTTCTCGACCGGGATCTTCAGCACGTTCTGGCACAGGATATCGCGCAAGCGATGGCTGCCCTGGCTGCCGGCCGTGAGCGTCAGATGGTCGCGCTTGACGTCGTATTCGCAGACGGCAGCCCGCGTCTCCATGAAGCTTGCGACCACGCGCGGATTGACGATCCTGACCTCGGCTACAGCATGAGCCTTGGCGAACGCCGCGTCCGCTGCGCTCTTGTCGCCGATCGAGACGTCGAACAGAACATTGCCCGGATGATCGGGCCAGACCTGCGGTGCGCCGGGCTTGACCGCATTGGCGACGCCGGTGACCGCCGGCAAGGTGGTCCAGTTGACCTCGATCGCCTCCAACGCATCGCGGGCGTGATCGAGCGTATCGGCAACCACGAAGGCCACGGCGTCGCCGACATGGCGCACCTCGTCCTTGGCGAGGATCGGGTAAGGCGGCGCGGTGAAGGGGTCGGTTTCCAGATTGAACAGGCAGGGCAGTCCGCCGAGATCCGCGACATCGTCGGCCGTCAGAATCAGGGCTACACCGGGCAACAGCCGCGCCTGGCTGACATTAATCGTGAACTTGGCGTGCGCATGCGGCGAGCGCAGCACCAGCGCATGCAATGCAGCCGATGGCGCGAGATCATCGGTGTAGCGGCCTTTGCCACGGATCAGTGCGTCGTCCTCCTTACGGAGAACGCTCTGACCGACGCCGAATTTGATTGGAGCTGTCATCTTGTTCCACTTCCCGTTGCGTTCCTCGCAATATTGCCAGCATATTGCAGCGGATCGCCGGGCCACGCAAACGCTTCGCGGCATCCACGATTGATGCTGCGTCGCATCCGCGTGGCGGGAGGTGCCCCTCGCCGCCACGCGCACCCGACAATCAGTGCTGGTGCATCTGCTTCATCGCCGAATCGGAGGAAGCGGCCGCTCCCTCCTGCCCGACGGGACCTTGGGCCCCGACCGCGAGGATATCGAGCAGGGTCGCAACCTTGCCCGCGCGCTCGAACTCCAGCACCAAGACCGTCTCCTGTCCCTGCACCAGCGGTGCCTTGAGCCCATTCAACATCAAGTGAATCCCGCCGGGCGCGAGGGTCACCGTCTGTCCGGGAGCAATCGCAAGGCCCTGCTCCAATGATCTCATCGTCATGACGCCATCATGCGTGACCATCTCATGAATCTCGGCCCTCTCGGCGAGGTCTGAACTGACGGCAATCAGACGGTCCGGCTCGGGACCGGCATTGGTGATGGTCAGATAGCCCGCTCCGACCTTGGCACCGGCAGGTGTCGCCCGACACCAGGCCGAGGAGATCGCTATGGCGCCCTTTGAAACTCCAGCCAAGGGGCCGGCAGCCGAGAGACGCAGCAGCGGAGCCGGATATTTCAGCGTGTGCGGGTCCTGCCCGGTCGCAGCCAGCTCGACCCACTTCGTAACCCCGGTCTCGCAATCCTGGACGGCGGGAAAGGCCAGCACGTCGCCGGGCTTGAACGTGTCGGCGATGAAGCCGGAGAACGCAAACTCGTCGTAGAAGGAATCCTCCAGGCGGCCGCCGCTCCAGGTGATTTCCTTGACACCTTCGGCGAGCTGCTGGCCGTGCATGAACGGATAGGCCCGCGCGTAGGCGCCCTTCTTCACTTCGACCGTCCAGCCCGGCTTGGGCATCGGCTTCACCGCGATCATGCCCTCCGGCACCGACACGGTCAGACGAATGGTGGCCGATCCCTCGCAGCCATGCGGCACCGCCAGCACGGCCTTGAAGGATTTTCCGATCCGCGCCTCGGGCTTGTCGAGCACGACATGGGCCGAGGCGGGTTGGCCGACGATGATGGCAAGCAGACCGACTGCTGCAGCTGTGATCGATTTCAAGACATACCTCCGATCATTGACGTAATTCGCCGTCCATGCGGACGACACCTTCGAAGCTCGACAGCAGCGCAAGGCGGTCGCGCGTCAGTTGCTGCTCGCTCGCGGCCAGTGCCGCCACGAGTTCGGCGGCGTCGGACGACGACACACCGGCGAGCCTGAGCGCCGCGGAATCCTTGATTCCGTCGCCGGCACACAGAACCAGGCGCCACCCGTTCGCGCCGTGCCTGAGCAGCGCGCGACCGCCGGTGGCGCCTTGTGTCCAATCCGCGATCGCGTGTCCGCCCGACACGACGACGGGATCGACCACAAGACGCGCCTCCGGCTTGTCGAAGGTGGCCATCAGCACGTCACGGACCGCGTCTTGATCCGCACCGGCAACAGCCGCATCGGCCCTCACCAACGAAGCCACGGCCATGAGGGCCTTCAGGATCGTCGTCCTCATAGCCTCCACCTCATGCCTGCATAGACCGCCCGACCATTGCCGGGGTTGAACAGGGTCGAGGCCGCAGTAGCGCGGTCGATGATGCTGGTCGCCGCGATGTAGGCTTTGTTGCCGA
The DNA here is from genome assembly GCF_032484835.1 of Bradyrhizobium sp. SZCCHNS1022. Classification (NCBI taxonomy): domain Bacteria; kingdom Pseudomonadati; phylum Pseudomonadota; class Alphaproteobacteria; order Hyphomicrobiales; family Nitrobacteraceae; genus Bradyrhizobium; species Bradyrhizobium sp. SZCCHNS1022. The sequence continues at coordinate 72,928 of NZ_JAUETT010000003.1, forward strand.
GGTTGCGGCCCTCGACATAGGCGGAAAAGTTCCTGCCGTCGTCATAGGCCGCCTTCAGGCCCCAGATCAGATAGGGCTCGGTCGTCAGCGTGTTGGCGCTGTCGACGTAATAGGCTTGCGGAATCCATTCGATATTCGGACCGACGGAGAAGCCGCTCGGATGCTTGTAGAGCAATTCCGCGCGCAGGAAATGCGGTGGCGCGCCGGGCAGCCGGTTGTTGCCCCACGTCGCATCGTTGACATAGCGGAAATCGCTGTAAGTGTAGGCCAGGTTGAGCCAGATCCTGTCGGGCTCGCCGGCATGGACCGCGAGCCCTTTGAACAGGCTGACGCCAAGCCCCGCTTCGACGCCCTGGTGCATCGTCCGGTCGGCATTGGTGACGTTGCACGTCCCGAACGACGAATAGAAGCACTGCAGCTCGTTGCGGAGATCGGCATGGTACAGCGCGAGATCCCAGGTCACGTCGGGTCGCCGGCCCCGGGTGCCGATCTCATAGGTCGTCGCCGTCTGCGCCTTGATGTCGAAGAACGGGATGGTCGGAAAGGTCGGATTGAGGAAGTTCGGCGCGACGCTTTCGCCGAAGCTGGGCGCCTCACCGCTGCGGGACACGTTGGCGAACACCTGCCAGGACGGATCGACGTCCCAGAGAACGCCCAGCTTGGGGCTAAGGATGTTGAAAGTGCTGGTGCCGGGCACGTCGCCGTTGAGCGAGAAATTGACCTGCTGCGCCCGGACCGCATGCAGGAACTGTGCGCCCGCGATAAGCGAGACGCTCGGCACCACATACCAGGCGTTCTCCGCGTAGAGTGTGTAGTTCTCCGGCTTCTGCAGCAGCGACGACAGCTGCGCACCCTTGTTGCCGCCGATATTGGCGAACTGATCGGCGTCGATGGTGCCGTTCAGGATGTTGAGGCCGACCGTGAAGCGGTTGCGGTGCCCGCCGATGATCCGGTCGTCGACCGCGCGCACGAAGCCGCCATAGTCATGGTAGCGGTAGTCGAGCCACTGATAGATGGGATGCATCAGATGGCGTTCGACCGCGAACACGCCGAAATCGATCTCGGTGTTGTCGAGCCGGATCGTCGATTTGTTGGCGATCCGAACGGTATCGATGTTGCGCTGCCAGTCGTTGACGACGTTGGCGGTCGCGGCGGTTCGCGGCGAACTGAGCGCACTGTCCTTGGTGACCTCGCCCGGAATGCGCTGCCGGACCGTGTTGGCATTCAGATAGAAGCGGGTCTCGAACTCGGGCGAGAACTGATAGCCGAAATTGGCGCTGGCGCGCTCACCGTTGCCCCAGCTGTGATCGCGATAGCCATCTTGACGCCAGGCCGATCCCGTCACGAAATAGTCGGCCGGACCGCTCGCGCCGCCGGAGGAGACCTGGCTACGCAGATAGCCGAAGGCGCCGGCATCGAGACGCGTGTCGAACCAGGATGCATCGCGTCCCGTCGGCATCACGAAGTTGATCGCGCCGCCGAGCGCATTGGCGCCGAACTGCAGGGCATTGGCGCCCTTGTAGACTTCGACATAACGGTAAGCCGTCGGATCGATTTCCTGGAAGTCGCCGTAACCGTCCGACGTGTTGATCGGGATGCCGTCCATATAGAGCTGGGTCCCGCGCAGGTGATAATTGCGCGACAGGCCCGAACCGCGGATCGCCAGACGGGTGTCGTCGCCCCATTTCGGCTGGGCGAACACGCCGGGAACGTAATCCAGCAGGTCCTTGATGGTCTGCGCCGGCGCATTCTTGTAGGCGGTGTCCGGCACGAGGGCGACAGCGCCGGGCGTCTGCTCGATCGTGCGAGTGGCCTGCTGCGTGCCCGGCACGGTCAGGCTGGCGGAAGGCTGGGCGGGTGCGGTCGCCGGCTGGGACGCAGTCGGTTGTGGCGCGCGCCCTGCATGCCGGGCCTGCTCGGTGCCGGACCTCGCGGACCTCGCCTGTTGCGGCTGCGGCGGCTCGACATTGACCGGCGGCAGCTGGGAGCTCTGTTGCGCCTGAGCCGAGGCGTAGGATGACGACGTGACAAGGCACGTCGCCGCGCAAAGCGCGGTTACGAAACGAGACATCATGGGACCTCTGGAGAACGAAAACCTGCGAACGTCGGTTACGTGTTCTCTGGTGGTCCTTGCGAGGTGCGGGGATCGTGCAGACGGTCATCGCGCGCCGGCAGCGCCGCGGCGAGAACCTGATGGGCAGCCGCGGGGACGCGCCGGATGACGCCGGCTTCCGCCTGCGGCAGCGGCGAGGCGTGAGCTGCAAACGCGCAGATGGCGCAAAAGCCGCGATGAGTGTCGGGTGATTTCGGTGCTTCGGACCCGTGGGGAATTCCGGTGTCCACACAGAGCGCTTGGGCGACGTCGAGAACCGGTGCCGACATCTGGGCCGAGACGAGGCTCGCCAGAACGACCTGCAAGGCAAAGATATAGGCGGCCGCAATGCTGACCGCCATCCTCGCGATGCCCCGGATGTGAGTTTTCTTGATCACGCCCAATCCCCGCCACGGACCTTATCGGCCGAACAGGTCAGGCGCAAGACAGCTCGTGTCGACAGCTCGTGTAGTTGTCCGGAAATTCGCGGACGATGGGATAGTCCGAGCAGGTCCCATCCGTGCGTCAAAAGGGAAAGCGGGCAGCGCGCCGACTGAATTTCACAAAACCTTCGATTACGTCAGCTTCGCAGAACCAGCGCCTTGAGCCAGCGTAGGCCGAACAGGCCGAGCATCGCAGCGGCATAGATGATGGCGCCGACTACGATCAGCACGGCCAGCACAGCCTCGTCGCGGAAGCTACCGAGACCTGCGAATTGCACCTTGGCGACACCTGCGGTGAACCACAATGCTCCGGCAAGCAGGAGTCCCGTCACGGCAAAGCCGAGCAGCGAGCGGCGGAACCTGCTATCAAACTCAAGATAGCCCTTGTGCACAGCGAAGCCGAGCACAAGCAGCAGATTGATCCAGGCGCCGATGGCGGTCGCCAAGGCGAGCCCGACTTGCGCCAAGGATCCCATCAGCAGCACCTTGAGCAGCATGTTGGCGGCAAGACCGGTCAAGGATGCCTTGACCGGGGTCGCAGTGTCCTTGCGCGCATAGAAGGTCGAGACCGCGCTGCGGATCAGCACGAACGGAATGAGGCCAACCGCGTAGGCTGCGAGCGTAGCGCCAGCCGCCGCGGCATCCCCCCGCGTGAAGGCTCCGCGCGCGAACATCGCGCGCGTGATGACATCGGGCACCGCGAGGAAGGCGGCAACGAACGGCACCGAGAACAGGAGCGTGAAATCAAAAGCGCGGCGCTGGCTCTCCATCGCCCCCTGGTGGTCATTGGCGGTGAGCCGCCGCGACATTTCCGGCAGCAGCACGGTGCCGACAGCGATCCCGATCACCCCGATCGGCAGCTGATTGAGGCGGTCGGCGTAATACAGCGCCGACAGCGCACCGGCCGGCAGAAAGGTCGCGATGATCGTATCGGCGAACATCGCAACCTGCGTGCCCATTGACCCCAAGGTCGCAGGTCCCAGGGCGCGGAAGAAGGCGCGGATGTCTTCATCGAGCTTCAGCGGCGCAAAGCGCGGCAGGCCGCCATGCCGGGCCAGATCGCCCGCCAGCAGGAAATATTGCAGAAAACCGGAGATCAACACGCCCCAGGCCGCGGCATGGCCGGCGGTCGGGAAAAACGCGACAAGCGCCAAGGTCGCCATCATCGCGAGATTGAGGAAGATGGAGGCGGCTGCGGCGCTCGCGAAGCGCTGCATCACGTTGAGCATGCCGCCGTAAAGCGTCACCAGCGTGATCAGAAGCAAATAAGGGAACGTGATGCGCGTGAGCTCGATGGCGAGTTCACGCTGGGCCGGATCTTCGGTGAAGCCGGGCGCCAGGATCGTCATCGCCTGCGGCATGAACAGCCAGGCGAGGATCAGCAGCACGACCTGCGAGGCAAACAGCAAGGTGAAGATGCGGTCGGCGAACAGGCTGGCCGAGGCCTCCCCCTTCTCGCCGTGCACATGCGCATAGGCCGGCACGAAGGCGGCGTTGAAGGCGCCCTCGGCGAAGATCGCGCGGAAATGGTTCGGCAGGCGGAAGGCGACGAAGAAGGCGTCCGCCACCGGGCCGGCACCAAGGATCGCGGCCAGCATGATGTCGCGGGCGAAACCGGTGAGGCGCGACAGCAGCGTGTAACCGCCGACGGTGAAGATGCGTCCGAGCATGCGCCGCTTCTAAAGCATCGACGGACCACTTTGAAGCGGAGAACGCGAGAGCGTCCCCTCCCCCGCTGCCGGCGGAGGGACGCCCTCGATCAGGCCGACACGGCGCCGTGCACCGCCTCGATGATCCGATCCTGCGTGGCCTCGTCGAGATAGGCGTGCATCGGCAGGCTGATCACGTCGTTCGACAGCCGCTCGCTGACCGGCAGGCCGCCGTCCGCCACCGGGAAGACCCGATACGCGGTCTGCTGATGCATCGACTTCGGATAATAGATGACCGTCGGAATACCCTGCGCCTTCAAGGCGCCCTGGAACTGATCGCGGTCGACGCCCTTCGGCAGGCGGATCGTATATTGCGCCCAGACGGAGGTGCAGCCCTCCGCCAGCTCCGGCACCTTCACGACATCGGCGAGGCCGTTGGAATAGCGCTCCGCGACCTTGTTGCGCGCCGCGATCTCGTCCTCGAAGATCTTCAGCTTCTCGAGCAGGATCGCAGCCTGGATCGTATCCAGCCGCGCCGTCAGCCCGAGCCGTACGTTGTCGTATTTGTCGCTGCCCCCACCGTGGACACGGACGCTGCGCAGCTTCTCCAGGAGCTCCGCATCGTTGGTGAAGATCGCACCACCGTCGCCGAAGGCGCCGAGCGGCTTGGCCGGATAGAAGCTCGTTGCTGTCGCAAGGCCGAAGGTGCCGATGCGACGGCCCTTGTAGCTGGCGCCAAAGCCCTGGGCGGCGTCGTCGAGCACGAACAGGCCTTCGTCCCGCGCCACCGCGGCGATCACATCGTGATCGGCGCTCTGGCCGAACAGGTCGACGGGGATCACCGCTTTCGGCTTGAGCCCGAGCAGCCTGGCGGTCGCGATGCCACGACGGAGCGAGGCCGGATCGATATTGAAGGTCTCTTCCAGCACGTCGACGAACACCGGGGTCGCGCCGGTCAGCGCGACGGCTTCGCCGGTGGCGCAGAAGGTGAAGGACGGGCACAGCACCGCATCGCCAGGACCGATGCCCTGCGCCATCAGCACCATCAGCAGCGCATCGGTGCCGCTCGAGCAGCTCACCGCATATTTGGCGCCACAGAAAGCGGCGAGCTCGGACTCGAGCTGCGCGATTTCGGCACCGCCGAGGAATTGGCAATGGGCCAGCACCCGCGCAACGGCCTCATCGATCGCCGTACCGAGCCGCTGACGTTGTGCAGCGGTGTCGATGAAGGGAATGGGCTGTTGACGCAAATGCTGGTTCATGGCTGCCGTTACGATATGAGAAACACGATTGGACTGAAGAATGCCGCGGCGACTAGCCGGCTGCACGCAGCTGCTTGCGGGCGGCGGCTTCGGCCGGACGATGGCTCGACCGCTCGAGGCATTGCGTCGCGATCTCGAGGCTCGCAACGCCTTCGTCGCCGGTGACGGCCGGCCCGGTGCCGGAGCGCACCGCGTGCAGGAATGCGAGCAGTTCGGCGCGCAACGGCTCGTCATGGCCGACCGGCAGATGGCGCATCGAGTAGCTGCCGTCCGGCTTGAAGCCGAAGCACTCGGTGACCTGGCGGGTCAACAGATCGCCCATGATGTATTTGCCGCGCGTCGCCACCGTGACGTTGCGCGCCTTGAAGGGCGTCAGCCAATTGGTGTTGATGTGGGCCAGCACGCCCGAGGCGGTGCGGAATTGCAGCAGCGCGATATCCTCGCGCTCCGCCACCGCGCTCGAGAGTTGCGGCTGCACTTCAATAATGTCGGATTCGGTGAACCATCGGATGAGGTCGATGTCGTGCACGGCAAGGTCGATCACGACCCCGACATTCGACATCCGCGGCGGAAACGGACCGACGCGGGTGATCGCGATCGACAGCAGGTCCTCGCCCGCGATCGCCTTCTTGATCGCGGCGACCGCCGGGTTGAAGCGCTCGACATGGCCGATCATCAGCGTGACGTCGGCGCGATGCGCGGCGGCGACGATGTCACGTCCCTCCTCGACGCTGGAGGCGATCGGCTTCTCAACCAAAAGATGCACCTTGCGCGCAATGCAGGCGAGCGCGATCTCGTGATGCAGATGGGTGGGCGCTGCGACGGTTACCGCATCGACACCCTCCGCGACCAGCTGGTCGAGGGTTTCGAAAGTCGCGCAATTCGCAAGATCGGTGACGCGGGCGCGGTGTGCCGGAACAGGATCGACGACGCCGACAAGATGGATATTCGGCAGGCCGGCCAGCACGCGTGCGTGATTGCTTCCCATCACGCCGGCTCCGATCACGCCGACGCGCAGCGCCTGCCTCGGTTCGGCCTTGTGGCCCGCCCCCTTCAAACTCATGTCAACGACCCCATTGATGTCCCCGATCGGCTGGCTTGCAGTGAATCCGCCGCAAATCAGCCGGGCGAAGGCTGTCTAGCACGTCGTCCCAGACGAGGCGAACGCGGAAAAACCTTTCAGGACACGATTTGATTCAAAAAGTTACATCCCGGATGCAAGAAAAACCCAGCAATGTGAAGGGGCTGCGGCAGCTCGCTCACCTGATGCGGGCAAGACCTCATCCCCCTCACCAAGGGCGCCGCGGCGGTGTCCTGCGGCGCCCGCCCCGGATCGCCTGTTCCATGCACGAGCTGTTCCATACACAGAGATGTTAGGGCCATGCGGTTGCAATGATGGCGGTGGCGGGCCATCAAGCCGCGCAACCGACTGCAGCTGAGAGCAGACTGCAGCTTGAGACGATTGATGCCTTACCCTGAGTTTGAGACCCAGCTCGGCGAATTGAATGAGCGGGGCCGGTTCCGTCAGCTCCGCGCCCGCGCAGGCATCGACTTCACCTCGAACGATTATCTCGGCCTCGCCGAATCCGAGGAGCTGCAGCGGGCCGCGACCGAGGCGATCGCGCGCGGCGTGCCGGTCGGCGCCGGCGGGTCCCGGCTCCTGCGCGGCAATCATGCCGAGCATGAGGCGCTGGAGGCCGAGGCCGCACGCCATTTCGGGGCGGAGACCGCGCTCTATTTCGGTGCCGGCTACACCGCCAACCATGCGCTCTTCTCGACGCTCCCCCAGCGCGGCGACATCGTGCTGTACGATGCGCTGGTGCATGCCAGCGTGCATGAGGGCCTGCGCCATTGCCGCGCGGCACATGAGAGCGTCCCGCATAATGATGCGAGCGCCTTCGATGCGAGGCTCACTCAGTGGCGCAAGGCTGGCGGCCGGGGACGGCCATGGATCGCAGTCGAAAGCGTCTACAGCATGGACGGCGACAGTCCCGATCTCGCCGATTTCATGGCTGTCGCCGACCGTCACGATGCGACCCTCGTCATCGACGAGGCGCATGCGACCGGCGTGCTCGGTCCGGACGGACGCGGTCTCGCCGCACGGCTCGAGGGCCGGGACAATGTCATAACGCTCCACACCTGTGGCAAGGCGCTCGGCACCTCCGGCGGCTTCGTGCTCGCGCCTCGAATCGTGCGCGACTTCCTGGTGAACCGCGCCCGGCCCTTCATCTTCGCGACCGCACCTTCGCCACTGATCGCTGCCGTCACGCGTGCCGCGCTGGCGCTGTCGCGCGAGCAGCCGGATCGCCGAGAGCGACTGGCGCAGCTCGTAGTCCATGCGGCGCGCGAGCTGAAAGCACACTGCGGCCTCGACGCATCGCCGTCCCACATCCTGCCGATCATCATCGGCCCGGACGACACGGCCGTAGCAGTCGCAGCAGCGCTGCAGGCGCAGGGCTTCGACATCCGTGCAATCCGACCGCCGACCGTGCCCGAAGGCACCGCAAGGCTGCGCATCGCGCTCACGGCCAATCTCAGCGAGGATGTGATCTCCGAGCTGTTCGACGCGACGGCGCAAGCCTTGAGGCAGCGGTCTTGACGCAGTGCCTCATCGTCACCGGCACGGATACCGGCATCGGCAAGACCGTATTCTCGGCCGGCCTCGCCGGTGCGCTTCATGGCTATTACTGGAAGCCGGTGCAATCGGGCCTCGACGGCGAGACCGATTCCGATACCGTCCGCCGCCTGTCCGGACTTGCCGCGGAACGGATCCTGCCCGAGCGCTACCGGCTGCTCACACCGGCTTCGCCGCATCTCGCCGCTGAGATCGACGGCGTCAGCATCGATCCCGACCGGCTGGAGCCGCCGGCAGCGCCCGCGCCTCTCGTGATCGAAGGCGCCGGCGGCCTGATGGTGCCGCTGACGCGCGAACTCACTTACATCGATCTGTTCGCCCACTGGCGCGCGCCTTTGGTGCTGTGCGCCCGCACCACGCTCGGCACCATCAATCATACGCTGCTGTCGATCGAGGCCATCCGCGCCCGCAACATCGGCCTGATTGGCGTCGCCTTCATCGGCGACGAGAACGCGGATTCCGAGCAGACCATCGTCGCGATGGGCCGCACCCGGCATCTCGGCCGTCTGCCCCATCTGCCGCATCTCACCACCGAGACATTGCGCACCGCCTTCGCCGCACATGTCGATGTCGGCAGCATGCTGGAGCATGTCGCATGAGATCAGCTTCACCGGTCTGGCACCCTTTCACCCAGCACGCGGTGCAGGGCGAGATCCCGACCATCGTCCGCACCGAAGGCGCGTGGCTGGAGGCTGAAGACGGACGCCGCATCTTCGATGCGATCTCGTCCTGGTGGGTGGTGACGCATGGCCATCGCTATCCGCCGATCATGGCCGCGATCAGGGCCGAGACCGAGCGGCTCGACCAGGTGATCTTCGCCGGCTTCACGCATCCTCCGGCGGAAGCGCTCGCCCGCGAGCTGGTCGCGATCACGGCGCCGGCGCTGACGCATGTGTTCTACTCCGACAGCGGCTCGACCGCGGTCGAGGTCGCGCTGAAGATGGCGCTCGGCTTCTGGCTGCATTCGGGCGAGAGCCGCCGCCGCATCCTGGCGCTCGAAGGCGCCTATCACGGCGACACCATCGGCGGCATGTCGGTGGGCGAACGCGGCGTCTTCAACGCACCTTACGAACCGCTGCTGTTCGATGTCGGCCGCCTGCCCTTTCCGCATGATGGCCGCGAGCAGCAGACGCTGGACGCGCTCGAAGCGGCCTGCCGCGACCACGCCGTCGCAGCGCTCATCGTCGAGCCGCTGATCCTCGGCGCCGGCGGCATGCTGATCTACGCACCGGCCGTGCTTGCCGAGATGGCGCGCATCTGCCGGCATCATGGCGTGCTGTTGATCGCCGACGAGGTGATGACCGGCTGGGGACGCACCGGAACGCTGTTCGCCTGCGAACGGGCCGGAATCGCGCCGGACATCGCCTGCACGTCCAAGGGACTGACCGGCGGCGTCATGCCGCTCGCCGTCACGTTGTGCAGTGATCCGATCTTTGCAGCTCATTACGACGAGGACCGGCGCAAGACGTTCTTCCACTCGTCCTCCTACACCGCCAATCCGATCGCCTGCGCCGCTGCGCTCGCGAACGTGCAGACGTGGCAGCGCGAGCCGGTGATGCAGCGGATCGCGGCGCTCGCCGCTGTCCATGCCGGGGCGCTCGATCGCTTCCGCGACGACAGGCGGTTTGCGAACATCCGCCAGCTCGGCACCATCGCCGCGCTCGATCTGGTCGTGCCCGACGCCGGCTATCTCGCCGATATCGGCCCCCGCCTCTACCGCCACTTCCTCGCGGGCGACCTTCTGGTCCGCCCGCTCGGGAACACGATCTACCTGATGCCGCCCTATTGCAGCACCGAGGCCGAGATCGGGCGCGTCTACGACGCGATCGCCGCGATCGACCTCTGAACGCGGGCGCGCGGGCGCGACACCACGGCTCACGAAACCGTGCGCGCGCGGCGGCGTAACGCCTGCGCCGCATGGACGAAACGACTGCAGTGAGATTTCACTCAGGAGCATCCCATGCTGTCGCGCGCCTCCGTTCTGTTCGCCCTCGCTTTCGGCCTTGCGCCGCTTGCCGCAGAAGCGGCCGACCGGCCGGTCGTCGTCGAGCTCTTCACGTCGCAGGGCTGCTCGTCCTGCCCGCCGGCCAACGCCTATCTCAACGACCTCGCGCGCGAGCGCCGCGACGTGTTGCCGCTCGCGTTCCACGTCACCTATTGGGACCGGCTCGGCTGGAAGGACCCGTTCTCCCTGGAAGCTGCCACCGACCGCCAGGCGCGCTATGGCAACCGCTTCGGCGACGGCTCCTACACGCCGGAGATCGTCGTCGACGGCGTCTCGGGTCACGTCGGCTCTCGCCGGGGCGAAGTCGGTGCGGCGATCGATCGCGCCAAGGCTGCGAACCAGACCGCGACAGACGTGCGTCTCAGCCGCAACTCCGGCAAGCTGCAGATCGAGATCGGCCATGGCGACGGCCGCGGCCGTGTGCTGCTGGTCGGCTTCGATCACTACCACAAGACCGCCATCCGCCGCGGCGAGAACGACGGCCGCACCTTCGAGGAGCTCAACGTGGTGCGCTCGGTGCGTCCGGTCGGCGATTGGCAGGGCGCGCCACTGCGTCTCACCGAACAGTCGCCTGAAGGCGAGGACGCCGCGGTGCTGGTCGAGGCGCCGGATGGCCGCATCGTCGGCGCGGCCAGGCTGTAAGTTCGGCATCATCTCAACACATATTGAGGCATGAGGTCTGAAGCATGAGGTCTGCCGACACCCACTGCGCTGTCGTCCCGGCCTTGCGCCTGGGTCAAGCCCGGGACGACACCGAATTTGCTGAACGATTTTTCCAAACAATAGACTACGTTCCCGCGACGCATGAGGCGCCCGAGTTGTACAGATCGCGTGCCCTCGAAAAACGAGAGGGCGCAGGGAAGGCCGGACCTCGGCTGAGGTCCGTGGCCCGCCTGCTAAAAAAATGCAGGCGGCAGGTACCACGGGTTCAGCCGGACGACCCGGCCTCCCCTGCACGATGGTTTTAACGGCTGCTTCGCGATCTCCCCGGTGCACGGGCTTTTTGGCCACCGCCGCGCGAGGCAAAGCCTCATGCGCGGGACACCAGCGTCGGGGTATCTGGACGACGCGACTTGACCGTCCGCATCGCGCTTGTTCGTCGGCCTGCAAGCGCAGACCCCAAGCCTGATGCGTCCACCGCTCCCCGCCGCTAACGCCTCGTGACGATCGGCCGAAACGCCCCTCTTCATCGCCGCGGGATGAGCGAGATCATCGTGGTGATTTGCCCGACATGGCAACGCTAGAGGCGTGCGGCAAACTGGCACGACGGGCAGTTTGGACATGAGGGGGATGCTGGGACTGCCCGTCGGGTGGGGCGTGGCGTCGAGGCCGCGAGCACGCCGGCTTGCTCCAATGACGTCGCGAAGTCCCGTCCTCTCCAATTGCGCGCCGCTCACGCCAAGCTTATATTGCTCACACGTCCATTGCAGATGGATCATTCCATGAGATCGACCACCTTGACCCTGCGTGTCGATACCAGCGTGAACGAACGGCTGGAACGTTTGGCCAAGAGCACGGGTCGTAGTCGTGCGGTTCTCGCCGCCGAAGCGATCAACGAATATCTCGACCTCAATGAATCGCAGGTGAGCGGCATCAAGCGCGCCATTGCGTCGCTCGATCGCGGCGAGGCGATCCCGCACGACGAGGTCAGGGATTGGGTTGCCTCCTGGGGGAGCGCGGGCGAGAAGCCTGCTCCCGAGCGCACGTCCAAGAACGGCTCGAAAAGCTCCCCCAAGGGTTCGTGACCCCCGTCTGGTCTCCCGAGGCGATTGCCGACCTCGTCGCTTTGCGGGCTTACATCGCGCAGGACAATCCGACCGCAGCACGACGGGTCGCGCTTCATATTATCCGGAACATCGAGACATTGCTGCCAAGTCGCCCTGAAATGGGACGGCCCGGGCGCGTTCCAGGAACCCGTGAGCTCGTGATTCCGCGAACGCCGTACATCGTGCCGTATCGGCTGGTCGACGACACGATTCAGATTCTCCGCGTCTTCCACAGTGCACGGCAATGGCCTCAGTCCTTATGAGACGGGATCGAACATAGGTCCCAGCCGATCGAGCTTGGTCGAAGAGGTCCCAGTCCTGAGTGCTATGCACTCGTGGTCGATGCAACTCGCGCGTCTCCTAAAGTTCATACAACTACAAAGGTTGTTGTTTGAGAGATTGAATGACTAACCGGGCAGCATGACATCCGCAAACATGGCTGCAATGGGCTTGAGCTTCTTGGTCATTGCGCCCCTTCTCATGATGGTGCGCGATCAGCCCGAAGCCACGGCACAGTACCGACGCCAGAAGGCGCGGTAGCCTTGCTCGACCTTGCGCGTGTAGAGCGCACCATCGCCGGCTGGCGAGCCTGCCACCATCTGCGGCAATTCGGCGCGCAGCTTGGCCAAGGCCTCCGGCTGGGCTGCGAAGTTGAGCGCGGTCGCGATGTAACCGTCGTCATCGGCCCCCACCCAGTCACCAAGGCCCACCGCGGTGACGATGCCGGCCGCGGCGCGCGAGGCCGAGCTGTTGCCGAGCTTTGCGACGACAGGCACGCCCGCCTGCAGCGATTCCCAGGTGCTGACGCCGCCATTCTGCGGGAATGGATCGAGCGAGATGTCGATATTGGCGAACTGCGCAAGGTGCTGATCGCGCGAGGAAAGACCGAGACAGGTGACGCGCTCCGCGGCGACCCCGTGGGCCACGAAGCGGCTGACCAGGCCGTCGCGCAGGAAGGAATCCTCGAGCGCACCGTGCTTGATGACGATCCTGGAGTCCGGCAGCTCCTGCATAAGCTTCGACCACACCGCCAGAGCCGGATCGGAGATCTTGTCGATCCGGTTGAACACGCCGAAGGTCACGTAGCCGTTGCGCAGCATCGGCAGCGGTGTCGGCTGCAGGCCCTGCAGCGGCTCGGTGGTGATGACGGCAGGCAGATCATGGACCTGCTCGGCGAACAGATGGCGCACCTCCGCCGGCACGGTGACCGGATCGGCGAAGAAGTAGTCGATGGTCGGCAGGCCCGTCCCGGTCCCGCTGCCCCAGGCCGTGACCTGAACCGGCGCCGGCTTGCGCGCAAACACGGTGAGGCGGTTGCCCGCTGAATGACCGGACAGATCGACCAGGATATCGACCTGGTCGGCCTCGATGCGCGCGGCAAGCTCTTCGTCCGACATCTGCCAGGCGTCGACCCAGATATCGGCCAGGGATCTGCACTGCGCCGTCATGCCGTCCTGTGTCGGCGAGCACGAATAACAGGCGAGCCGGAATTGTTGCCGGTCATGATTCCGCAGCACGGGCAGAAAGGTCAGCGCGGCCGAATGCGCCCTGAAGTCAGAGGAGACATAGCCGATGGTGAGGCGCCGTTCCGGATCCAGATCACGCAGCGGCCGAGGCCGCTGCTGAATGTGGCTGCCGATCCGCCGCCACCATTCGCGTCTCACCGCCTGGTGCTGGGCGAAGTCGCTGTCGGGCATGAAATCCAGCGCGAAGATCTTTGCGGTGATCGCATCGCCGTAGTCCGGCTTGATCTCGAGGGCCCGCTCGAAATGCCGCAGTGATGTGGCGATGTCACCCTGTTTGGCAAAACACTCGCCGAGCCAGGTCCAGGCGGCCTCGGAGACCGGGTTCTGCTCCAGCACCTTGCGCAGCGCCTCCATGGCGGGGGCGACATTGTCCTTCATCACATGGATCTGGGCCCGCCCGAGCAGCGCCACCTCCTGCAGCGGCTCGATCGCCAGCGCAGCGTCGTAATCCGCCGCCGCCGGATCGAGCCGTCCGACCTGCTGATGCAGGCGGCCGCGATGTGCCAGCACCAGAGCGACAGCTGGCTTGAGCGCGAGCGCGGCATCGAAGGCGGCCAGCGCGGCGTCGTAATGGCGCAGGTTGATGCTGACGAGCCCCTTGCCGAACAGAGCCGCGGCCTGCCGCGGATTGAGGGCGAGCGCGCGGTCGAAGCTCTCGATGGCTTCGACATTGCGGTTGAGCAGGAGTTCTGTCATGCCGCGATTGCAATAGGCGTCCGCGTAGTTCGGCCTAGCCGCGAGCGCGCGATCATGCGCCTGCAACGCCTCTTCCAGCAGGCCCATCTTCATCAGCGTGTTGCCGAGCCCGGTCAGTGCGGCCGCGAAATTGGGCCTGGCCGCGATGGCGCGCTCCTGCACGGCCCGCGCTTCCTGGTAGCGCTTGCGGCCGAACAGAGCGAGTCCAAGATTGGCCAGCGCCTCGGCGTGGCGCGGCTCGGCCGCGATCGCCTGGGTCAGCGCCTGCTCCGCGAGATCAGGCTGGCCGCTTTCCAGCGCCGAGACGCCGAGCAGATGCAGCGCATCGAAATGATCGGGCACCAGCGCCAGCGCCTGGGCACAGACCGCCTGCGCCTCGGCGTGCCGCCCGGCGCGATAGGCCGCGACCGCCTGGGGCAGCAGTGCGTCGGCCTGCTTGCGGTTCTTCTTATTGAGCCGCGCATTCTGGAAGGCGCGCGAACCGACATTGCTGGCCAAGCATGATCTCCAAAGAGGTCAACAGCTGACGCGGGGAACGCGGCGGATGCGGGTCGTCATCGGCAGTTCTCGGCGCAATAGCGCCGCCAGAAGCTGCGATAGCCCTCTTCCACCTTGCGCGTGTAGATCTCGACATTGCCGGCGGCGGAGGCCCCAACCCGCTGCGGGAGTTCAGCGCGCACCGCCGCGAGTGCGGCGGGATCGACCGCGAAACGCCGCGCGATCGCGATGTAGCCCGCATCATCCTCGGCGACCCAATCATCGAGGCCGACCGCCGTGACGATGGCGCCGGCGGCACGGGAGGCCGCGCTCATCCCGAGCTTGGCGATCACGGGCACACCGGCCTGCAACGATTCCCAGGTGCTGACGCCGCCGTTCTGCGGGAACGGATCGAGCGAGATGTCGATCTTGGCAAACTCCGCCAGATGCTGGTCGCGCGCCGAGGCGCCGAGGCAGGTGATCCGCTCCGGCGCCACGCCGTGGGCAGCGAAACGCCCGATGAGCCCGTCGCGGAGGAAGGCGTCGTCGAGCGCGGCGTTCTTGATCACGATTCTCGAGTCCGGCAGCTCCTGCAGCAACCGCGCCCAGAGGGCCAGCGCCGGGTCGGAGAGCTTGTCGATCCGGTTGAACACGCCGAAGGTCACATAGCCGTTGCGCAGCATCGGCAGCGGGCTCGGTGCCAGTCCCGGCAACGGCTCTGTCGTGATCACGGAGGGGAGATCATAGATCTGCTCGGCAAACAGCGGACGCACCGATTGCGGCATCGTGACGGGATCGCCGAAGAAGTAGTCGATGGTCGGCAGGCCCGTGCCCGTGCCGTTGCCCCAGCCCGAGACCTGAACGGGCGCCGGCTTGCGGGCGAACACTGCGAGGCGGTTGCCGACCGAATGGCCGGACAGATCGACCAGGATATCGACCTGATCGGCGTCGATGCGCGCCGCCAGTTCGTCGTCGGACATTTGCGAGGCTTCGACCCAGACATCGGCGGCCGACCGGCACAGGGCGGTCACGCTGTCCTGCTGCGCAAAGCAGGAGTAGCAGTTCACCTGGAACAGGCTGTGGTCGTGATGGCGGAGCACCGGCAGGAAGGCGAACGCCGCGGAGTGGTTGCGAAAATCCGACGACACGTAGCCGACGACGATCCGCCGGTCCGGATCGCGCTGCCGCGGCGACAGGTCGAAACGCGGAATCCTGGCCCCGATCCGCTGCCACCATTCGCGGCGCGTGGCCTGCTGAATGGCGAAATCGGCCTCAGGCAGGAAATCAAGCGTGAAGATCTTGGCGATGAGCGCATCGCTATAATCCGGCTTGATCTCGATCGCCCGGTCGAAGTGCTGGAGCGCGGTGGCGATGTCGCCCTGCTGGGCAAAGCAGGCGCCGAGCCACATCCAGGCGGCTTCGGATACCGGATTCTGCTCCAGCACCTTGCGGCAGGCTTCCATGGCCGGCGCGACGTTGTGCTTGAGCACGCCGATATGCGCCTTGCCGAGCAAGGCGGGCTCGAGGCGCGGATCGCGCGCGAGCGCCGCATCGAAATCGGCGGCCGCCTGATCCAGCCTGCCGGCCTGCAGGTGGAGGCGGCCGCGCTGGGCCACGACCACAGCCGCATCCGGCTTGACCGCGAGCGCGGCGTTGAAGGCGACGAGCGCCGCATCGAAACGGCGGAGGTTAAGGCCGACGAGCCCCTTGCCGAACAGCGCCTGCATGTGACGGGGATCGAAAGACAGCGCGCGATCGAAGCTCTGATCCGCCTCCGCGTTGCGGTCGAGCAGCAGCTGCACCACGCCGCGATTGCAATAAGCGTCGGCATAATCGGGCTTCAGGGCGATCGCCCGGTCGTGCGCCGCGATCGCCTGCTCGAACTCGGACAGCCGCCACAGCGTGTTGCCGAGCGCGGTGATCGCGGCTGCGAAGGTCGGCTTCAGCGCGACCGCGCGCTCCTGGTGCTTGCGGGCCTCCTCGAAACGGCCGAGGTTGAACAGTGCGCCGCCGAGGTTGGCCTGCGCATCCACGTCTCGCGGCTCGATCGCGACCGCGCGCGTCAGCGCCGCTTCAGCATCGGCAAAGCGTCCGGTGTCCAGTGCGGACCTGCCGAGCAGTTGCAGCGCCTCGACATGATCCGGCAGCAAGGCAAGAATGTCCCGGCAGAGCGCCTGGGTGTCGGCATGGCGGCCCTGACGATAGGCCGCTGCGGCCGTCGCCAGCAGCGCGTCGGCTTGCTTGCGATGCTTCTTCTGAAGGCGCGCGTTCTGAAAGGCGCGCGAACCGACACTGCCTGCCAAGGATCGTCTCCACCGAGGTGCGATTGCGAAAACCTAACACACATGCCTGATTCGCGCGGCCAGCCCGCAGCCGCAAGCTGCGCCGCCAACGGCCCGTAGCAGCTCAGGTGCCGGCCGCGCAGAAGCGGCGCCAGAAGGTGCGATAGCCCTCCTCGACTTTGCGCGTGTAGAGCTCGACATTGCCGGCGGCCGAACTGAGGACCTGTTGCGGCAGCGTGGCCCGCAGCTGCGCGAGCGCGGCGGGTTCGGCCGCGTGACGGCGCGCGATCGCGATGTAGCCCGCATCGTCCTCGGCCACCCAATCGCTCAAGCCCACCGCCGTCACGATCGCAGCCGCCGCGCGCGAGGCCGAGCTCGAACCGAGCTTGGCGACGACAGGCACGCCCGCCTGCAGCGACTCCCAGGTGCTCACGCCGCCATTCTGCGGGAACGGATCGAGCGAGATATCGACATCGGCGAAGGCGGCAATATGCTCATGACGGATCGAGGCGCCGAGACAGGTGATACGACTCTCGGCGATGCCATGGGCCACGAAGCGCGCGATCAGCCCGTCGCGCAGCAAGGCCTGATCGAGCGCGCCGTTCTTGATCACGATCCGCGCCTCCGGCATCTGGCGCATCAGTTCCGACCACACCACCAGCACCTGATCCGAGATCTTGTCGATCCGGTTGAACACGCCGAAGGTCACATAGCCGTTGCGCAGCATCGGCAGCGGCGTCGGCTGCGTATCAGCCACCGGATCGGTGGTGATCAGGGCCGGCAGGTCATAGACCTCCTCCGCAAACAACGGACGCGCGCTCTGCGGCACCGTCACCGGATCGGCGAAGAAATAGTCGATGGTCGGCAGCCCCGTCCCGGTCGCATTGCCCCAGGCGGTGACCTGGATCGGCGCCGGCTTGCGCGCGAACAGCGACAGCCGGTGGCCGCCCGAATGGCCCGAGAGATCGACCAGGATGTCGACCTGATCGCCCTGGATGCGGTCGGCGAGTTCATCATCCGACATCTGCGAGGCATCGACCCAGATGTCGGCCGCGGCGCGGCATTGCTCGGTGACCTGATCCTTGAGCGGCGAGCAGGAGTAGCAAGCGACCTTGAAGGCTTGGCGATCCTGATGGGTCAGTACCGGCAGGAAGGTCAGCGCCGCCGAATGGCTGCGAAAATCCGAGGAGACATAGCCGATCATGAGCCGCCGCTCCGGATCCAGGTTGGATGGGGCGAGCTGCCGGCGCGCGACGCGCGCGCCGATCCGCTCCCACCACTCCCGCCGCACCGCTTGATGCATGGCGAAGTCGGAACCGGGGAAGAAGTCGAGCGCGAAGATCTTCTTGGTGATCGCCTCCTCGAAGTCAGGCTTGATCTCGAGCGCGCGATCGAACAGCTGGATCGCACCGGCGATGTCGCCCTGCTCGGCGAGGCAGGCCCCGAGCCAGATCAGCGCCACTTCGGACGAGGCGTTCTGCTGCAACACCTTGTTGCAAGCAGCCATGGCCGGGGCGACGTCGCCGTTGAGAACGTTGACATGAGCCTTGCCGAGCAGCGCGGCCTCGAGCATCGGGTCGGCAGCCAGCGCGGCATCGAAGTCGGCCTCGGCCTGATCGAAATGCCCCATCTGCAGGTGCAGGCGGCCGCGCTGCGCCAGGATCGCCGCGTTACGGGGGCTCAGCGCCAGCGCGGCGTTGAAGGAGGTCAGCGCCTGCTCGCAGTGGCGCAGATTGACGGCGACGAGGCCGAGGCCGAACGTCGCCTGCATGTGCCTGGGGTTGAGCGAGAGCGCACGGTTGAAGCTCTCATAGGCATCCTGGTGACGCTGCATCAGCAGCTGCGTCATGCCACGGTTGCAATAGGCGTCGGCATATTCGGGCTTGGCCGCGATCGCGCGCTGGTGCGCCTCCAGCGCCTGATCGAACAGCCGCATGTTCATCAGCGTGTTGCCGAGCGTGGTGAACGCCACCGGGAAGATCGGCTTCACCGCGGTCGCCCGCTCCTGCACTTTTCGCGCTTCCTCGTAGCGCTTCTGGCTAAAGAACACGAGGCCGAGATTGATGAGCGCTTCGGCATGGCGCGGCTCGATCGCGACGGCCTGCGTCAACGCCTGCTCGGCGACATCGAGGCGACCGCAATCGAGCGCGGAGATGCCGAGCAGGTGGAGCGCCGGGAAATAGTCCGGCAGCAGCTCCAGTACCTGCCTGCAGATCGCCTGGGCCTCGGCATGGCGGCCGGCACGATAGGCCGCAACGGCTGTGGGCAGCAGCGCGTCGGCCTGCTTGCGGTTTTTCTTCTGCAGACGCGCATTCTGGAATGCGCGCGAACCAATCGTGCTTTGCAAGGATGCCCCTCCGCCAGAATCTTCTGGCGAATCTAGCACGCGGCGCCTGATTCGAGAGCGGTAACCAAGCCCCTACTCGCGCCGGTAGTCATCCTCGATGCGGATGATATCATCCTCGCCGAGATAAGAGCCGGTCTGGACCTCGATCAGCTCGAGCAAGATCTTGCCGGGATTGTCCAGCCGGTGCACCGCGCCCATCGGGATGTAGATCGATTCGTTCTCGTGCACCATCGTCACCGCTTCGTTCACGGTCACGCGTGCGGTCCCGCGCACCACGATCCAATGTTCGGAGCGATGGTAATGCTTCTGCAATGACAGGCGCTGACCGGGCTTGACCACGATGCGCTTGACCTGGTGACGCTCGCCATTGTCGACCGACTGATAGCTGCCCCAGGGACGATGCACCTTGATGTGCGCCTCGGTCACCTCCGGCGCCACGGTCTTCAGCTTCGCCACCAGCCGCTTCAAGCCGTTGGCGTCCTTCTGCCGCGAGACCAGCACGGCGTCCTGGGTGGCCACCACGACGAGATCGTCCACCCCTTCGAGCGCCACCAGCGCCTTGTCGGTCACCACGTTGCAATTGCGGGAGTCCTCGAACACCGTGCTGCCGCGCGCGGCATTGCCCTGCGCGTCCTTCTCCGACAACTCCCAAACCGCGTGCCAGGAGCCGACATCGGACCAGCCACAGGAGACGGGCACGACGGCGGCCCGCCCCGTCTTCTCCATTACGGCATAGTCGATCGAAATCGGCTTGGCCGCAGCAAACCCATCCGCATCGAGGATGATGAAGCCGAGGTCGTGCCCGGCCTTGGCGACGGAGTCCGTGACCGCCTGCACGCTCGCAGCGTCGAACTTCCTGTATTCGTCGAGCAGCAAGGCGGCGCGAAACATGAAGTTGCCGCTGTTCCAGAGATAGCCATCCCTGATGTACTGCTCGGCGGTCGGCTGATCCGGCTTCTCGACAAATTTCTTCACCGCGCGCACCTGGCCCGACACGATCTCGCCGGGGCAGATATAGCCATATTCGGTGGCGGCGCGCTCGGACGTGACACCGAAGGTGACGATCCGGCCGCTCTCGGCCGCCGCCAGGCCCTCGCGACAGGCCGCGAGAAACGCCGCAGTGTCCCGCACCACGTGATCGGCGGCGAGCGCCAGCACGATCGCTTCGCTGTCGCGCGCCCGTGCGAATGCGGCGCCGGCCGCGATCGCCGGGCCGGAGTCGCGGCGCATCGGCTCCAGCAACACGTCGGCCTCGATACCGATCTCGGCCAATTGCTCCAGCACCATGAAACGATAGGCAGCGTTGGTGATAATGATCGGCCGCTCGAACAGAGCTGCATCCGAGACCCGCAACAGCGTTTCCTGGAAGGTCGAGCGCGTGCCGAACAGCGGCAGGAACTGCTTGGGGCGTACCTCGCGCGACGCCGGCCAAAGCCGCGTGCCGGCACCGCCGCACATGATGAGAGGAATGATGCGCCTGGCCATGAAATTGCCTATCAGAAAATTTGCCCGTCAGATCCGATGATAATCACGATACCATTTGGCGAAGCGGGCAATGCCCTCTTCGATCGGCGTCGCAGGCCGGAAGCCGATGTCGCGCTCGAGGTCGGCCACATCGGCGTAGGTCGCCTCGACGTCGCCCGGCTGCATCGGAAGCATCTCCTTGATCGCCGGCCGTCCAAACTCCTTTTCCAGGAGTGATATCACGTGGGTGAGCTCTTCGGGGTGATTGTTGCCGATATTGTAAATCATCCAGGGCGCCCTGGAGCTTGCGGGATCGGGCCGGTTCCCATCCCAGTCCGGATTACCTTTCGGCGGCCGGCCGACCAGGCGGACGATCGCCTGGACCACATCGTCGACATAGGTGAAATCGCGCCGCATCCGGCCATGGTTGAACAGCCTGACCGGTTGCCCTGCCAGGATCGCCTTGGCGAAGATGAACATCGCCATGTCCGGCCGGCCCCACGGACCGTAGACCGTGAAGAAGCGCAAGCCGGTCGCCGGCAGCCCGTAGAGATGGCTGTAGGAATGCGCCATCAGCTCATTGGCCTTCTTGGTCGCGGCATACAGGCTGATCGGGTGATCGACGTTGTCCTTGACGGAGAACGGCAGCTTGGTGTTGGCGCCGTAGACCGATGAGGACGAGGCGAACAAGAGATGTTCGCAGCCATGGTGCCTGCAGCCCTCGAGGATATTGATGAAGCCTTCGAGATTGGCGTCGACATAAGCGTGCGGGTTTTCCAGCGAGTAGCGGACGCCCGCCTGCGCCGCGAGGTGAATAACGGCCGGGAAGCGATGCTGCGCGAACAGCGCCTTGATCCCAGCGCGGTCGGCCAGATCGAGCTTGACGAAGCTGAATCCGCGCTGAGTTCTGAGGATCTCGAGCCGCGCCTCCTTCAGGCGCGGATCGTAGTAGCTGTTGACGTTATCGATGCCGACAACCCGTCGGCCGTCGGCGAGCAGGCGCTGCGCGACGTGGAAACCGATGAAGCCGGCCACTCCGGTCACAAGGACGATGTCGTCTGCCATTGTCGCTCCATCACGTGCTCCGTTCCGAAGAGCACCGGCAAGTGTCTAACCAACGTGCGGCTTTCGATCTGGCCTTCGCCCGGACAACTCGCGGCGATACTGATCGAATTGTCAGAGCCACAGTCCTTACGGCCGCCACAGCTCGATCACGGCTGGCTTGGCGGAACGATCGAGCCTCATCTTGACGTCGAGGACAAGCCCGCTGCCGTCGCGCAACAGCCGCTGCACCAGCGCCCAACCGCCGCCGATATAGGCCTCATGCGCCACCGCCAGCACCACGGCATCGGCCGGGCGCAGCTTGTCGAGCGCCGTCAGCGCCACGCCATATTCGTCTTCGACCGTCCGTTCATCGGCCAACGGATCGGCGATCTGCACGTCGACGCCGAACGACTGCAATTCCCTGACGATATCGATGACCCGCGAATTCCGGATGTCGGGCACGTTCTCCTTGAACGTCATGCCGAGAATCGTCACCGTGCCGCTCTGGCCCTTGCGACGTAACAGCCCGCGGATGCATTCGCGCGCGATCCGCCGTCCCATCTCATCGTTGATGCGGCGTCCGGCCAATATCACTTCGGGATGATAGCCGGCCTTCTCGGCGCGATAGGTGAGATAATAGGGATCGACACCGATACAGTGGCCGCCGACCAGCCCCGGTGAGAACGGCAGGAAATTCCATTTGGTGGCGGCGGCCGCCAGCACATCACCGGTATCGATCTCGAGCGCCTGGAAGATCAGCGACAGCTCGTTCATGAAGGCGATGTTGAGGTCACGCTGGGTGTTCTCGATCACCTTGGCCGCTTCCGCCACCTTGATCGACGGCGCGCGATGGATGCCGGCCGTGACCACCGAGCCATAGACGCCGGCGACGATGTCGAGCGTCGCGGCGTTCTGCGCCGAGACCACCTTGGTGATGGTTTCGAAGCGATGCGTCTTGTCGCCGGGATTGATGCGTTCGGGCGAGTAGCCGACATTGAAATCCACGCCCGCTTTCAGGCCGGAGCCGCCTTCGAGGATCGGGACGCAATCCTCCTCGACTGCGCCGGGATAGACGGTTGACTCATAGACCACGATGTCGCCGCGCTTGAGCACCGCGCCGACCGTGCGCGTCGCCGCGAGCATCGCCGACAGATCCGGCCGGCTGGCTTCATCGATCGGGGTCGGCACGGTGACAATGAAGAAGTCCGCGCCACGCAGGTCGCTCGGCTCGCTGGTGAAGCTCAAGCCCGGCCGTTTGAGATCGGCGCTTTCGACCTCGCGCGTGCGATCGAAGCCGTCGCGCAGCTCCGCGACACGGCCGGCGTCGATGTCAAAGCCGGTGACCGGGCAGCCCCCGCGCGCAAAGGCTGCGGCGACCGGAAGGCCCACATAACCGAGGCCAATCACCGCAATCTTCCGGCCATGAGACATAAATTGATTTTCCAGACGTTTTCGAGGCCATTGACGCCACCCCGGCGACTGTTTAGCCACCGTAGCAACGGGACCGCAAGGGGTGCACCGCTGGAACGGTGAAAGCCTCTCGTGACGGGTCCGATAACCACACTCCGAGAGCCACGCCGAGACGAATTGGGCGTCTCACCCGGCTTGGACGGACCGAATCAGGGGCAAAGCCGGCCTGAATGCGTGCCTTTCTCATCCTTTTGCTTCGGATCGCGGTATCCCTGGCCCTGCTCTATCTTGCCCTGCGCGGGATCAATTTCGCCGCCATCCGGGAGCGACTGAGCCAGATCAGCCTCGGCTGGATCGTGCTCGCCGTTCTCATCACCTTGGTGCAGATCTTCATCGGCGCGCTCCGGTGGCGGGAGATTTCCGCGCTTTGCGGCGCGCCGCTGACCGATCTGCAGGCGTTCCGCTACAACATGATCGGCGCGTTCTTCAACCAGACCCTGCCGTCGTCGATCGGGGGCGATGCCGTGCGGTTGTGGCTGATCGGCCGCACCGGCGCCGGCTGGCGCGCGGCGAGCTATTCGATCCTCACCGACCGTGCGGTTGGGTTCATCGCGCTGGCGCTGATCATCGTCGCGAGCCTGCCTTGGAGCTATGGCATGATCGCGGACGAGAAGGGCCGCCTCGCATTGGTCCTAGTCGACATGGCGGCCCTGGCCGCCGGTGCAGGCTTCCTGATCTTCGGATATCTGCCGGGTGCCTGGATCAAGGCATGGTGGCCGACCCGGCACGTTCATGCCTGCTCCGTGATCACCAACAAGGTGATCTTCGGCAAGACGACGGGCGTGAAGGTCGCGGTGCTCTCCTTGTCGATCCACGTGCTTGCGGTCGTGATCGCCTGGTGCGCGGTGCGCTCGATCGCAGCACCTGCCGACTTCGAGCAGTTGTTCATGCTGACGCCGCCGATCATGCTGATCACGATGCTGCCGATCTCGATTGCCGGCTGGGGCGTACGCGAGGCAACGATGATGGTCGCGTTCGGCTACGCCGGGCTGGCTCCGGCCGACGGCACCGTGGTCTCGATCCTGTTCGGGGCCGTCTATTTCATCGTCGGCGGCATGGGCGGACTGGTCTGGATCTTCAGCGCGGAGAAAGGCGCGGGCGCGATGAGCATTCCGGCCGCCGCCCAGGACTGAACCGTCCGTATCGAACCGGCTAGCGCGCCGTCACCCAGGCGTCGTGCCAAGCTTCGGCCATCAGCACGTTCCACAGCCAGTAGGCATGATTGTGCCGGCCGCTGAGGTGTTCGCCGAACATGCGCGACACCCGCTTGGGCTCAAACAAGCCCTGCCGCTGCAGCCGCGCCGGCGACAAGAGATCGCCGGCCCAGGATTTGAGCGGCCCGCGTAGCCACGCATCGAGCGGAATGCTGAAACCTGTCTTGGGACGATCGATCAGCTCGGAGGGAACGTGGCGGTACAGCACCTGCCGGAGCAGCCATTTGCCGCGTCCCTCCCGCACCTTCATGCTCGGCAGAACCCGCGCAGCGAATTCGACGACATCCTTGTCCAGGAACGGCACCCGGGTCTCGAGCGCCACCGCCATTGCGGCGCGATCGACCTTCTGCAGGACATCGTCGCTGAGATAGCTCAAGGAATCGGCCAGCGTCATCCGATCGAGCGGATCGAGCGGCGCATCGATCCGCATCATCTCTTCCGCCGCCCAGCTTGCCCTCTCCTCGCCGTGCAGAACGCTCACAGCCGGCTCGCCATCGATCGAACACAGCGAGCGATACATCTCGTCGAACGAGTCGGCCGCGATGATGCGGGCGAGCTTGGCGACCTGATCGCCGGCGTGGCGCACGTTCAACCGCGCCGGCAAAAGCGGCTGCAGCAGCTTCAGGATCGTATCAGCCGGCTCCGGCGCAACGGCGCCGAGTAGCGTACCAGCCGCTCGGCGCAAGGTCACCGGCAGGCGGCCCAAGCGCGCCTGCAGCGCCCCGCCCCAGACATGCCGGTTGTATCCGCCGAACAGTTCGTCGCCAGCGTCTCCCGATAGCGCCACCGTCACATGCCGGCGTGTCATCTGAGACACCAGATGGGTCGGAATCTGGGAGGAGTCCGCGAACGGCTCGTCATACATGCGCGGCAAACCGGGGATCACGTCCATCGCGGTCTTCGCATCAACGTAGATCTCAGTATGCGCGGTGCCGAGATGGGCTGCGACCTTGCGGGCATCCTCCGCCTCGTTATAGGCACCTTCGGCAAAGCCGATGCTGAACGTGCGGACCGGCTGGCTGGCCTGGGCCTGCATCAGGGCGACGACGGTCGAGGAATCGATGCCGCCGGACAGGAACGCGCCCAGTGGCACGTCGGATAGGCATTGCCGCTTGACCGCAATGGACAACAACCGTTCGAGTTCGTCGATCGCCTCGCGCTCGTCGATCAGGCGCCGGCGCTGCGCGGCCATGACCTGATCACGCAGCGACCAATAGGCTTGCGGCTGCGGCAAGCTGCCGGACCTTGCATCGGCCGCGAAGGTAACAAAGGATGCCGGCGGCAGCTTTCGGATTCCATTCCAGATCGAAGCCGGTGTAGGCACATAGGAATAGCGCATGAAAGCGGTGAGCGCCGAACGATCCAGCACGGGCGCCCAATCCGGGTGCGCCGCGAGCGCCTTCAATTCGGAGCCGAAGACGAGATCCGCGCCGCTCCAGCCATAATAGAGCGGCTTTTCGCCAAAGCGGTCACGGGCCAAGGTCAGCGTACGCGCATCGGCATCCCAGAGCCCGAACGCGAACATCCCGATCATCCGTTGCAGCGTTGCCGGGATGCCCCATTGCCTCACGGCCGCGAGCAGCGTTTCGGTGTCCGAATGGCCGCGCCAGTTGGGCGCGGCGCCGGCTACCTCCAACTCCGCACGAATGTCGAGATGATTGTAGATCTCGCCGTTGAAGGTCACCGTGAAGCGGCCGCATGCGCTGCGCATCGGCTGCGCGCCGGCCTCGGACAGGTCGAGGATCGACAACCGCCGATGCCCGAACGCAACGCCCGCCTCTGCCTGGGTCCAGAGTCCCGAGGCATCGGGGCCGCGATGCGCCAGCGCTTCGGTCATCCGGCCGGCATAACCGGCTAACAGGTTTTCATCACCACCGCCGGGGCGGAGCAGGCCTGCTATGCCGCACATGGCGTACCACCCAAGCTGCGTGCACTGCGCCGCATCGTTCAGCCTTCCGTCGGTGGGCCGGCCAGGAACTCGTCGCGGTATCGGGCGAGAAAGTCGAGGCTCGGCCGGCTGGTGCCATAATAATACGCTGAGCTCAGCTGACTTTGCCAGCGCGACAACAGCGCCTCCGTGTCATATCCGGCCTCGAATTCCGCGGCGCGTCCGCTTGCCAACTCCACCACCTCCTTGGCGGTCTGCAGGATCTCCTCCGTCGAATTATTCCCGGGGTGTGCGCCGCTGCGGCCGAGCACAGCCGCATCGAACACGCGCCAGCGCCAGGGCGAGGATGTGAGCTGGCGCTGGGTGAGCATGGTCCCATCGCGCAAGCGAACCGGTTTCAGCGCGAACCGAACATTCTTGTTCCAGAGCTGCGCGTCTGTCGTGATCGCATTGACGATGGCGCAGGGCACCCCGAAGCTGATCGCGACATTGGTCAATCCGGAGGTCGTCCCGATGAACGCCCGCGCGTGCCGGATCAGATGGATGTCCATCAGTTCCGAGCGGAAATCGCTCAATGCATAGTCGATGGTCCGTTCCAGGGGCGGCAGCTTCGGCGAGTTCGGACCGCCGAGTTTGATGACCCAGCCGCCTTGAGCCGTGACGTACCGGATCGCATCCAAGGACGTCTCGATCGGCGCGTTCCGATGGCTCTGCCCGGTACCGTTGAACTCCAGATAATGGGCGGCGTCACGGGTATGCAGGCACACATACCAATCCTCGGGCCCCATGCCCCAAGCCTGGCGCATCTGCCGAAAGGCTGCGTCTGCAGTGCCCGCTGAGCCGTAAACGCGATCATAGGCCTCGCGCAACGGATGCCCGCGCCCCTGCCGCTCCCACTCGGCAATCGCAAGCGCGCCGGCGTCCTGCCAAGGCACGACGCGTCCATCCGGCAGACGGAAGGCATTGAAATTCAGCCCGTACCAGCGCTGCAGCGAAAGCAGCTCCTCGCCGAGCTGTTCAGACACGGTCTCTCCGATCACGACCACCTTGCCGAGCTCTTCGAACAGGCGAAAGAAGGCCGGATTGGCAATCAGCTCGGGACGCGCCACCAGCACCGCCCTGCCCGACCACCATCCGAGCTCACGCATCCGAAACAGGATGTCGAGCATTCCGAGATGGCCGATCTGGGTCGACCACTCCTCCGGAATCAACCAGAACTCGCCAAGCGAAACCCCGAGTTTCGCGAGCTGAGTCTCCAGCGCCGACGACAGCTGCGGCGGCATCTGCCCCTGCAGCTCGGATTGCGCATCCAAAGCGCGTTCATAGAGCCGCACACCGACCTCGCCGCGGCCGACATGGGTGACGCGCTGACCGGCGAAGTTGCAAAGATCGAACAGTCGCCCGGGCTCGCGGCAAAGAAAATCGAGAGGATTCGGAAGATATGTATTTGATGGGCGTGCCGCGATGTTCTGATGCGGGCGCAGCAAGGACAGATCGTTGCGGCATGCCCAGAACATGCTCTCGAGCGCCGCAGCCTCGTCGCCGACAATCATGTCAAATGCAGCCTTCAGAAACGCCAGTCTCGCCAGGGACTGCACGTGTTCCTGCTTGATCTGCGGCACGATCTCGCGGGCTTTTTCAAACTCGCCAAGCTCAAATATCGATCGAAGCAGCGCATAAGAGAGATCCGCCGAAACCGAAACGAGCCCGGCCGCGATGATCCGCTCGTACGCTTCCGCATAGGCCCCGATTCCAACGAGCACCCGGCCCGCCGATTTGCTGAAGGGACGGCAAGGTGCGCTCCAAAACCGAAAG
The DNA here is from genome assembly GCF_032484835.1 of Bradyrhizobium sp. SZCCHNS1022. Taxonomy (NCBI): domain Bacteria; kingdom Pseudomonadati; phylum Pseudomonadota; class Alphaproteobacteria; order Hyphomicrobiales; family Nitrobacteraceae; genus Bradyrhizobium; species Bradyrhizobium sp. SZCCHNS1022. The sequence continues at coordinate 101,003 of NZ_JAUETT010000003.1, forward strand.
TCGGGGCGATCGGCGAGATAAGATACGACATAGGGAAAATAGGCCTGACACAGACGCCCGCGCCCCCGAAGCTGCAAGGCATCGCATCCCACGAGGATCAGAAAGACGGCACGATGAGGTAGCAGATTGAGCAGCTTTCCGACGATCAGGAAAGCCAGATAAATCGAACGCCGGGACCGCAGGCCACCGACCGCTTTTCGGAATGCCATGCCGCTATGCCTTCCAAATCGACGAATCCATCGTGCCCGCCTCTCTTCCGACGGGCGAAGAACCGACCGTGCGCTCACTGCTCATGTCAGATGAAACGCTGGCTCCGGCTCCCAGGTTTAAAAAATCGATGCTGCCAAGAGCGGTTCGGCCGCCTCAGCCCGCAGACCAATACTGAGAATTGATCACCTTCAGTTGAAGCAACTATCATAGAGCGTGGCTCGATCAAAGCGGAAGATGTTGAGTTCGTTGCAGATGGCCAAGTAACAACCAACGTGCCGCATATCCGCGCAGATGTGTAGATGGCCATTGAATAGAGACCCAGATATCCGGCACAGGCCCAGGCATCATTGATCACAACTGGGCCACAAGAATTCGATTGCCGGTTACCTTGAGCGACCGATGGCCGGCCAAGGCAGGCGTTAGCGACTCGCTCGAGGCTGCCGCGAACTGATGTCGCCGAATGCCTGCTTGAACGCTTCGGTCTTGACGAGCTCCGCCGCAAGGCGCTTGGTAAACTTCTCGGCTCCTTTTTTATCGAGATGACCGCCTCCGTCGACGGTCGTAAGACCATCAAATGACGGCGAGATGAACTCGACATTCAACGCCTTGGCCAATTGCACCGCCTGCTGCACGCAAGCCTGGCTATGCGGCACCAGCATGAAGACCACGTGGCCGCCGACCTCCCGCAGAAAAACCCTCGCGTAGTTGACGATCTCAGGCGTCGTCTGACAATTCGGATCGCGAGCCAAAAGCATCGGCTTGTTACCGTCGGCAACATAGGCCGGATTGGCATCCAGCGTCATGTCTCCATTCGAGACATTGCGATACAGGCCCGTCGGCGCAAACTGGCCATTCTGCCAGGCCGCAACGATATCCTCGATGCGCCATCGCGTGTTGCGGCCGACGACGGTGCGATAGCCGGTTATTCGATTACGCCTGACGGCCTCGACCGGTATCTTCTCGGGTCCCAAGGTCACATTGAGATCGCTGCTGAAGAAATGCACAAACTGATCATCGACATTGATCACCCAGAGCGGGACCCGGATGTTCCAGCGATTGATCACCTGTCGGGAAAACTCGCCGCCACGGATACCGACGAAGCCCATGTTATAGATCTTCAGCCGGTCCAGCAGAGGAGCAGACTGCAATGTCCCGCGGTCGATCGCGTAATTTACGAAAGACGGCCCTAAAAACACGATATCCGAGGCCTTCACCGCGGCGACCGAAGAGCCGACATTGCTATAAAAAACATCTTGATCCTGAATTTGGGGAATTTTTCTGCCCCCGAAATCGCGATACCAGTTCGCGTCCGCGGGGCGCGCGATTTGAGAGAAGTAGTCCGGAACGGCTCCGCCGCTGGACGGCAATATAAAGCCCGAGAAAATGAACCCCACGACGAGGAACGGGCAGACCAAAATGCCCAGATATCTCCGCGCGGCACGCTTGAACGTGAAGCTTTGAGGCGTCAATTCAGCGCTTTTGATCATGAGCAACCGAGATTAAGGGCAAGGAGGACGGCCCGTCTGAGTTGTGCCCCCCGCAGAAACCTGATGTCCGTGGAACACGGGACGCGAGCTCTTGCTCGCAACTTGATTGCCCTTCGACGAAGCGATCTGCAGATCGGCCGCGCCTCATATCGTCGACCACGACGACGGTACGGCCCGATTCGCACCTGAAACCGAATCCAGACTGGGTGACATCACAGGCGCGAAGGTGGCCATGTCGGAACGGCTCGATCTCTGAACGACATGGATTGCAGCAGCAGCGATCAGACGTGGAGGAGTCAGAAGCTAATGGGTTGGAATGAGGAAGACCGACAGAGAAGACCGACAGACAAGGGTTCCGCAACGGGCTGCGCAGGCCCTCAACCTGTCCATACGTAGCTATAACAGAGCGGCTGTGAGGCGCAAGACGAGAACCTGCGGGTTTCCTCTGGAATCTTGATGACCGATATGTCCACGCGTCCAACCACAATTTCACCCCCGCGCGTGTCGGCCGACGAGAAGATTCCACCCAAACTTGGCAGACGTGCCAATCATTGATAAATCGCAGTCACATTAAGCAACGCGGGGAAACACTCACATGCTCTTCACGCAGTTTGAGTTTTTGTTCCTGTTTCTCCCTGCAACCTTGGCGGGTTATTTTCTTCTGGCCCGGTTCGTCGAGGCGCCCGTTGCGCGGCTGAGCTGGCTCGCCCTCGCCTCCCTGACCTTCTACGGCTACTGGGATGTTCACTTCGTTCCGATCATCGTGGTGTCCATCGTCTTCAACTACGCGATGGGGCTGCTGATCGCGCAGCAAAAGGGTAAGCCCCGCGGCTGGCTGTTCGCGGTCGCGATCGCCGCCAATCTCGGCGCGCTCGCCTTCTACAAATACACCAATTTCGGCATCCAGATCTTCAACGCGATTACCGCATCCAAACATCCTGCGCTTGCGATCGTGTTGCCGCTCGGCATCTCGTTTTTTACGTTCACACAGATCGCCTATCTGGCTGACGTCTATGGCGGCTATCCGCACGAAGGAAGCTTCGTGAAATACGGCCTGTTCGTCACCTATTTTCCCCACCTGATCGCCGGGCCGATCCTGCATCACCGCGAGATGATGCCCCAGTTCGGGTCCGACGAAAGCCGCAGAATATCGGCCGAGAAGATCGCGATCGGCCTCACCATCCTGACGATCGGGCTGTTCAAGAAGTCCTTCATCGCCGACAGCTTCGGCCTGATGGCCAGTCCTGTGTTCCAGGCCGCCAACTCGAATCACCTGCAGATGGCCGACGCCTGGGGTGGAGCGCTGGCGTATTCGCTGCAGATCTATTTCGATTTCTCCGGCTATTCCGACATGGCGATCGGCATCTCCACCATGTTCGGTATCAGGCTGCCGTTCAATTTCGATTCGCCCTACAAGTCGCAAAGCATCATCGAGTTCTGGCGCCGTTGGCACATCTCCCTGTCCCGCTTCTTGCGCGACTATCTCTACATTCCATTGGGAGGAAACCGCCACGGCGAGCAGCGCCGCTACTGGAATCTGTTCTTGACGATGCTGCTCGGCGGCCTCTGGCACGGCGCGGGCTTCACCTTCGTGATCTGGGGCGCGCTGCACGGACTGTTCCTGATCATCAACCATCGCTGGACCGCGCTGACGCAGAAGCGTCCCGCGCTCGAACGCTTGAGCCGTTCCTTCTGGTACCCTGTTGCAAGCCTCTGCCTCACCCAGATCGCGGTCGTCCTCGCCTGGGTGTTCTTCCGTGCCGACAATCCGAATGCCGCGATCCGGGTGATCAAGGGCATGATCGGACTGTCCAACCCGCAAAAGATCGGCCCGACGTCACTGGTCGATCACCGGGAGATGCTGATGATCTTGGCGGGCTATCTCGCCTGTCTCGCGCTCCCGAACGTGAACGCCATGTTCGCGCAGTGGAAGGTCGGTATCGAGACCTACCACAATCCCCGCCCGTGGAGCCTGCTGAACGTGAGCTGGCGCCCATCCGTCGTCTGGGCGGTGGGAACATCGCTTGGCCTCGTCGCGGCCATTTTGATGAACATCATCGCCGGGGATAACTCGCAGTTCCTGTATTTCCAGTTCTAATGCCTGGCCAGGTCGCGCGGAGCCCGAGCTAGTAGCACTCACCAATCAACATCGCAGCTCCAAGCTCGCGGTGTTGGGAGCTCATTCCGCACGCACCTTCGGAGCCATAGTATCGCAACACGCACATGATACCCACGAGACCCGCCGCCAACGCGAACACGGCGGCCCCCACCAAAATTGTCCTCAGCATTCCAGCACTCGATACAAATCGGGTTCCATAATACCGGAACCGTGGTGCAATACCAGCGGGTTCCCGACCGCAGTTGTCCCCAACCCCGAAATTACACGGATTGTGGAACCATTAGCCTCCTAGATAGTTGCCTTGCGCCTTCGCAACTTGCGGGAGAATCATACCGTTGCTGCCCTATTCCGCTGTTGTCTTGGCGCTATACGCCGTCCTGTTCCTTCCGCTGGTTGGTACGCTCGAATGGGCCGGCTGGCGCCTGGGCGCCACAGTTCCACTTTCGACCATTGCCGGGGAACAGCAGGCCGACCACAAGGTGCTGTGGCTCGGTAACTTCAAGGACTACGCCCCCTATAAGCTCGAGCGGATCAAGCTGGTCCGGCCCGAGGTGCTCCTGGTCGGAAGCTCGCGTTGCGGCCAAGCCCGTGCGCAGATGTTTCGTCCCTATAACGCGTATAATGCATGCCTGACGGCGTGGCCACTCGAGCATATCGTCGACTTCGTCGATCGGGCGACGTCGGATCGCAGGCCCCGTGTGGTGATCGTGGCGCTCGATTACTTCCTGTTCGGCGACTGGCTGGCCAGCGTCTGGCGCAAGGAGCGAACCATGGACTATCGCCAGGGCATCGACTCCTACCAGCGCAAGCTGCACGACGTAGTAGATTTCGGCGTGCGTACGAATTGGCGCTGGGACACCATCAAAGCCGCCGTTACCGGGGATGAGTACGAACCGATCGACCACAACCGACTGATCGGAACCGAGGCCATCCGTGGTCAGTTCGGCTTCCGTGACGACGGATCGATCTTCGTTGCTCCAGGCTATCGGCTGACATCCTCCGAGACTCTGGCCAAGGGCGCCGAATACGTCACATCGTCATTCCCTGGTGCTCAGCATCTGAGCGATTTGCAGTTCCGGCAACTCGCGCGCCTCTCGGAGCTGGCGCGGCAACGCGACTTTAGCGTCGTGGCCGTCCAGTACCCCTTTCTGAAGAGCGCGACTGACTTCCTCGACAATGACGAAACCTACCGGCCCTATTCAGGCCTGTGGCGCGAGTTGCGGAGCGAAGCGACGGTCCAGCGGCTATCCGAGCTTGGCATTCGTTTCTTTGATATGAGCCGTGCGCCGTTCGCGGCGGATGCCGGCAATTTCTTCGATCCGGCCCATCCATCGGAACGTGGCATGCTCCGCACCTTCCTCGCCTTGCTCGATCATAAGGATTTCCAGGAACTCTTTCCCAAGATCGACAAGAAAGCCCTCGCGGCCGACCTCGAACGGTCCGCCGGCGAACCGTTCGATCTCTATCATTGAGAATTCGCCGCCCGCATCGGGAGCGATAGGTGCGGAGCAGTCCGACAATTCACATTGCCGGCCTTGCCCGCACAGCCTGCCTGAAGGCATTTGTCTTGATCAGTTGCGCGGCGAGTTCGCGTGTAAATCGCTGCGCTCCATTCCTGTCGAGGTGACCGCCGCCGTCGACAGTCGTCAGCCCGTCGAACGAGGGCGCGATGAATTCCACTCCGAGCGCGTCGGCCAGTTCACGTGCCTGCTGCACGCAGGCCTGGCTGTGCGGCACCAGCATCAGCACGGCACGACCGCCGATCTCACTCAGAAACCGCTTGCCGTAAGCAACGATATCCGCGTTGGTATGACAGTCCGGATCGCGCGCAAGCCGCATCGGCCCGTTACCGGCGGCGAGATAGGCGGGATTGACGTCAAGGGCCATATCGCCATTGGCGACGTTGCGATAGATCCCGATCGGCGAAAAATGGCCGGTCTCGAGGGCAGCGATCGCATCCTCGACCCGCCAGCGGAGATTGCGTCCCACCACCGTCATAAAGCCGCGGATCCGGTCACGTTGGACCGCCGCGATCGGCACCTTTTGCGGCCCAAGGGTGACATTCAGGTCATCGCTGAAGAAATGCACGAACTGATCGTCCACATTAATGACCCAGAGCGGCGCGCGGATCTTCCAGCGTTCGATGATCCGGCGAGAGAATTCGCCGCCACGCAGACCGACAAAAGCAAGATTGTAAATCTTGAGCCGATCGAGCTCCGGAGACGACTGGAGGGTTTGGCGATCGATGGCGTAGCTGACGAACGATGGGCCGAGGAATACGATATCCGCATTCTTGACCGACGCCACGGAAGATCCGATATTGCTGTAGAAGATATCCTGATCCTGAATCTGGGGTACGCTGCGCCCACCGAAATTGCGATACCAGTTGGCATCGCCGTCGCGTGCGATCTGCGAAATAAAATCGTGCGCGGTACCTCCATCGTAGGACAGCCACGACGCCGTAAGCGCGATAAGCAGCGCAACGGCGGAACAGCTCCCCGCCAATGCGACCAGGTAGACGCGTAGATTGCGGCTCCTGGGCGGGAGCTCATTCAGGGTGCGAGCGGTAGTCGCCATCTTGCAGGTAGGACCTCCCGCGGCGCGCTGGTGCCGAGCGCGCTCCGCAGCCAAGCGCGACAGGGTGCTTCGATCATCGTGTATGTCACCCACGCCACTGCGGTTATGATCGCGACATACAGGCCGAGGCGCAACACAAATTCTACAACCGACGGTGTGTCCGGGTTTCCGATCATCGCGGGCCGAATGAGAAATGGATGCAGAAGATAGATCGAATAGCTGCATTCCCCGCCGACAACCACGGCCCGCGTCGCGAGAAAGCCGGCATGGCCATATCGGCTCGCCGCAACGAGAATGACCGAGAAGCAGATGACCTCGACGAGCCGCACGGAGATTTCGATCCAGACCGCGAAGTCGCCCCATCCGGGTTGGAGGAACAACGCCACCGGCACGGCTAGCAGCCCGGCCACGGCCAACCAGAACAAGACAGCGACGACGGCCTGCTCTCGTTCGCCGATCTTCCTCGTTTCCAGCTGCATATAAGCCATTGCCGCAAAGCAGCCCGCCAGAAACTGAGAGATGTGCAGATACGGTGAATAATAGGTCAGCCACTGCATCCCGCCATCGCCGAGACTCGGGGCGATCGCTCTCAGCAAAGCTGTCCCATGACTAAAGGACGCCCAGATCGCGACCGCAAAGACCAGAAGATTGAGCAGCGCAAGCAATGCGATCATCGGCGGCCGATCGACCCTCCGGAGGCCAAAGCACGCTAACGGGAATAAAAGATAGAAGAAGAGTTCGACGCTGATCGACCAGAGGTGCTGCAGCGAGGCGACCACGGCGACCATCATGGTTCCTCCGAGCGCCGGAAACCAAGCCTGGGTCATCGTCAGGATGAATCCGAGCGAGCGAAGGTCGACACCGCGCGACACCATGAAGTAGCCGACGATGCCGAGTACGACGACCGCATACATCGGATAAAGGCGCGCAAACCTCGCCACGGCAAACTCGCGCAATGCGCCGCTGAGCGGCATCGTTCGGAAGCTCGCCGCATAATTCAACCACAGCACGAACCCGCTCAGCACGAAAAACAGCGTCATGCCGACGCTGCTGATTTGCGCCACCAATTGCGACAGCCAGTCCTGCCGCAGCGACAGTGCCCCGTGCCCCACCGCCACCGTCGCCGCCGCAACAAAACGCAGGCCGGTCAATGAGCCGATGAATTGTCTTCCCCCCACTCCCACTCCGGACCCCTCGAATTGGATCTTCGCCAATCGTTCATAGCGGCATGTTTAAGGCTTCGCGCCAGGATTGTGTCGAACGCAAGACCAAGTTATGTGTTGGTCGGCACCTGCCACCATAGACGCGTCGACATTGCGAACGGAACCATTGATGGTGCGATCCGGAGGACTTCCCTTGATTTCTCAGGCTGGAGCGGAAACCGGGGATTCGCCTCATAAACGCGCTTCTCTGAACCGATCAGTTGAGGTATCGGTCCGGCCTCGCCGTCGAATCGGCGGGACTGATAGCACGCTTGCCGGCTATTATGCGTCGGAATTCGAGTAAGCCGGAGACGAAACCCTTGGACCACCTGATCGATACATCACGTGCGGACCAGGTCTGTCAGACGATCCGCGCCTCGTGCGAGCCCGACCAGACCATTGCGTTCGTCTCGGGTAATTTCAACGTCGTCCACCCCGGGCATCTGCGGCTTCTGAAGTTTGCCGCCGAGCAGGCCGACGTCCTGGTGGTCGGCGTCAATCCGGATTCCACGCCCGGCGTGACCCTGACGCAGGATATGCGGCTCGACAATGTGCGCTCGATCTCTTTCGTGCACCACGCGGTTCGCCTGGAGGATTCCGCGGCAGCCTTCATCCGCCGGCTTCAGCCGACAATCGTGGTCAAGGGGAAGGAGTTCGAGGATCGCGCCAATCCCGAGCAGGAGGCGGTGGACGCCTACGGCGGCAGGCTGCTGTTCTCCTCCGGCGAGTTGCGGTTCACCTCGCTGGCGCTTTTGGAACGCGATGCCAATATCGACATCTCCACGGTCAGGAAGCCGCTCGAATTTCCCAAGCGCCACGGCTTCGACATCTCGCAGCTGAAGGGCCTGCTCGGTAAGCTCGCCGGCATGCGGGTTGCCGTAATCGGCGACCTGATCGTCGATGAATACGTCACCTGCGATGCCGTCGGCATGTCGCAGGAAGATCCGACCATCGTGGTGACCCCGCTGATGACGCGTACCTTCGTCGGGGGCGCCGGTGCCGTCGCGGCCCATGCGCACGGCCTCGGCGCCGACGTCAGCTTTTTCACGCTGGTCGGCGAGGATGAAGCCGCACATTTTGCCCGCAGTACGCTCGAACAGCACGGCGTCAATTTCCAACATTTCACCGATCAGAGCCGTCCGACCACGCGCAAACAGCGTTTTCGCGCACTGAACAAGACGCTGCTACGGGTCAATCATCTGCGCCAGCATGCGGCCGATGCCGACATCCAGAAGCAGATGCTGACCGCCGTGGAGCGGGCGCTCAAGACCAGCGATCTGTTGCTGTTCTCCTGCTTCAATTACGGCTGCCTGCCGCAGGATTTGGTGGATGCGATCGCCGACCTGGCACGGGCGAAGGGGGTCATGATGGCGGCCGACAGCCAGGTCTCCTCGCAAACCGGCGATGTATCGCGCTTCAAGGGCATGACCCTGCTGACGCCGACCGAACGCGAGGCCCGCGTCGCACTCAACGACTTCATCTCCGGACTTGCGGTCATCAGCGAGCGGCTGGTCGAGCGCGCGCGAACCAAGAATCTCGTGATTACGCTCGGCGCGGAAGGCGCACTGATCAACACGATGGCAGACGGTACATTCACCTCCGATCGCCTGCCCGCCTTCAATCCCTCGCCCAAGGATGTCTCCGGCGCCGGCGATAGTTTCTTCATGGCCTCCTCGATGGGCTTGCGCGCCGGCGCCGATGTCTGGCAGGCTTCCTATCTCGGCTCGCTCGCGGCGGCGTTGCAGGTGTCGCGGGTCGGCAATCTGCCGCTGACCACCGCGGAGCTGGTCAGGGAAATCGACGAGACCGGCTTCAGCCAAGAGTAACGGATGCTTTGATGCGCGCGCTGCTTCTCGCGGCTGGAATTGGCAGTCGGTTGCGCCCGCTGACCGATACGACGCCGAAATGCCTGGTCCATATCCATGGTCGCCCGCTGCTGGATTACTGGCTGGACCTGGTGTTCGAGGGCGGCGTCGAACGCGCCTTGCTGAACACCCATTGGCTTGCCGATCAAGTGCGCGCCCACGTGGCGCAATCCCCTTGGCGCTCCCGCATCGACCTCGTTCATGAGGATGAATTGCTGGGGACCGGCGGCACCGTCCTCGCCAACCGAGACTGGTTTGGTCGCGAGCCGTTCCTCGTCGCCCATGCCGACAACCTGACCGACTTCGATGTGGCCGCCCTGATCGCCGCTCATCGCGGGCGACCGGCCGGGTGCATCATGACGATGCTCGCGTTCCGCACCGACGATCCGAGTTCATGCGGCATCCTGGAATTGGATCGTGAAAACAGGGTCATCGCCTTTCATGAGAAGGTCCAGAACCCGCCCGGGAACCTCGCCAACGGCGCCGTCTACATTTTCGAACCGGAGGTGATCGAGGACGTTGCGGCGCTCGGAAAGCCGATCGTCGATCTCTCCACCGAAATCATCCCGAACTATTTGGGACGAATTTTATGCGTGGAAACTGCAGGTTATCATCGGGATATCGGCAACCCGGAAAGCTTGCGCCGGGCGCATTTGGAGTTTAAGCACAAGCCGCGCCATGGTGGGGGCGCTTGAGGGCGGCTAACGTCGCTGGGGCTGATCGCGTTTTCCTGCCATAATTGATAGGGTGCGCCCGACCGAGGTCGGGAGGCGGCAGCGAGCGACGGGGAAATCGGCAAATGAAGATATTCGTGACCGGTGCATGCGGCTACAAGGGGAGCGTGCTGGTTCCCAAGCTCCTGAAAGCCGGCCATCAGGTGGTCGCCTTCGACATCATGTGGTTCGGCAACTTCCTCGATCCGCATCCCGACCTTACGGTTGTCCAAGGGGACGTTCGCAACCCCGATCAGATCGATCTCAACGGCGTTGATGCGATCATTCACCTGTCCAGCGTCGCGAACGACCCTTGCGGCGATCTCGATCCCAAGCTGACATGGGAGATCTCCTGCCTCGCCACGATGCAGCTCGCCGACCGTGCCTACCGCCACGGCATCAAGCGTTTCATCTACGCATCGTCGGGCAGCGTGTATGGCGTGAAGGAAGAAGAGCAGGTCACCGAGGATCTCGAACTGCTGCCGATCTCCGAATACAACAAGACCAAGATGTGCGGTGAGCGTATCGTGCTGTCCTACAAGGACGACATGGTCGTGCAGATCGTGCGCCCCGCCACGGTCTGCGGCTACTCCCCCCGGCAGCGCCTGGACGTCTCGGTCAATATGCTGACGATGCAGGCCTTGATGAACGGCCGCATCACCGTATTCGGCGGCGATCAGACCCGGCCCAACATCCACATCGACGATATCACCGACCTCTATCTCTTCCTGCTCGATCACCCAGAGCACACCGGCGTCTACAATGCCGGGTTCGAGAACATTTCGATCCTCGACATCGCCAGGCTCGTCACCAAGCACGTGCCGGCGGAGGTCGTGGTGACGCCGTCCAACGACCCTCGCAGCTACCGCGTCAATTCCGACCGCCTCCTGGCAACCGGCTTCCGCCCGAAAAAAACGGTGGAAGACGCGATCAAGGAGATCATCGGGATGTACTCGCAAGGTCAGCTCAAGAACGATGATCGCTGGTACAATCTCAAATGGATGGAAAAGGAAGTCGTGAAATGAACGTCCTCGCTTTCCAGACACCCGGCAAGCTGTTCGCTGACTACACCAGCCGTTTCAGCACCGTTCTGCAGGACTTCGACTGGAGCCCGGTCGAGCGTCTCGCCTATGAGCTACGCGATTGCTGGCAGACCGGCCGCCAAGTGTTCTTCTGCGGCAATGGCGGCAGCGGCGGCAACGCCAACCACCTCGCCAACGATTATCTCTATGCGCTGTCGAAGACGCCCGGTTCGGGCCTGCGCGTGCACTCGCTGGCGGCCAATCCTTCCGTCATCACCTGCCTCGCCAATGACGAAGGCTATGACCAAGTGTTCTCGCTGCAGCTCGCGGTGCTCGCGCGCAAGGGCGACGTGCTGATCACCTTCTCCGGCTCCGGGAATTCGCCGAATATTCTGAAGGCCCTGGAAGAGGCGAAGAAGCTCGGCATGACCAGCTATGCCGTGCTCGGTTTCTCCGGCGGGAAGGCCAAGGCGCTCGCCGACGTGCCGATCCACTTCGCCGTCAACGATATGCAGATCGCCGAGGACGCCCAGATGGTGATCGGCCACATGATCATGCAATGGCTGTACGCCCAGCGTGGCGACATCACCCCTGCACGTGAGGGCTGACGGACCAAACGATGGCGGGACACGAAAAGTATCTGATCCTGGGCTCGAACTCGTTCTCGGGCGCGACCTTCGTCGACTTCCTCGCGGCAGCCGGTCACGACGTGATCGCGACCAGCCGCTCCGACGAGCCGCACGACGCTTTCCTGCCGTACAAATGGCAGAAGCGGCCGGGCAGTGTGCGATTCAAGCGGATCGACCTCAACCATGATCTCGACGCGCTGAAGGCGCTGCTGGCGGCCGAGCGGCCGACCCACGTGGTGAATTTTGCAGCACAGAGCATGGTCGGCGAGAGCTGGCTCTATCCCGACCATTGGATGATGACCAACGTCGTCTCTGCGGTGCGGCTGCACGACCTGCTGCGCAACTATGACGGGCTCGAGCGCTACGTTCACGTCACCACGCCCGAGGTCTACGGCTCGACCGAGGGCTGGGTGCGCGAGGACGCGCCGTTCAACCCCTCGACCCCCTATGCGGTGTCGCGCGCCGCTGGCGACATGAGCCTGCGCACCTATTTCGCCAACTACCAGTTCCCGGTGGTGTTCACCCGCGCGGCCAATGTCTATGGCCCGGGGCAACAGCTCTACCGGATCGTGCCACGCACCATCGTGGCGGCGATGACCGGCCAGAAGCTGCGCCTCGACGGCGGCGGCAAGTCGGTGCGCGTGTTCATCCACATGACCGACGTGTCGGACGCTACCGTGAAGATCGGGCGCAAGGGCACGCTCGGCGAGACCTATCACATCTCCGGCTATGAGCTGGTCTCGATCCGCACCCTGGTCGAGATGATCCTGGCTCGCCTCGGCAAGAAGTTCGAGGACTGTGTCGAGATCGGACCGGAGCGTCCCGGCAAGGACACCGCCTACACGCTCGACAGCTTCAAGCTGCGCACCGAGCTCGGCTGGCGCGACACGTTCTCGCTTGAACAAGGCATCGACGACGTAATCGCCTGGGCACGCCGGTTCGAGGCCGATATGGCCAAGCTGCCGACCAAGTACGACCACAAACCCTGACGCCCCCGACGACCCCGCGCTTCGTTTGCGAAGCGCCACTGGAGAGCACGATGAACGTTGCAGTCCGGAGCACCGCGAGCAGTCCTGATACGGCTGCGCTGAAGGCGCAGGCCGCCAGGCTGCGCGGCAAGATCATCGAGATGTCGCACAAGGCGCAAGCCGCCCATCTCGCCTCGTCGCTGTCCTGCACCGACGTCCTGACCGCGGCCTATTGGCACGTGCTCAACATCGATCCCGCCAAGCCGAGCGATCCCTTGCGCGACCGCTTCATCCTCTCGAAGGGCCACGCCGCCGCGGCGCTGTTCGCGACCCTGGCGATGAAGGGTTACTTCCCGATCGAAGAGCTCGACACCTATTGCCAGGACGGCGGCCGGCTGGCCGAACATCCGCCCGCGAACCTGTTGCCCGGCGTCGAGGCCGCCACCGGCTCGCTCGGCCACGGCCTGCCGCTCGGCTGCGGCATGGCGCTGGCCGGCCGGATCAAGGGCGAGAGCTACCGCGTCTTCGCCCTGCTGTCCGACGGCGAGAACAACGAGGGCTCGGTGTGGGAAGCGGCGATGTTCGCCGCCGCCCAGAAGCTCGAAAACGTCTGCGTCGTCGTCGACTACAACAAGTGGCAGGCGACCGCGCGCTCCAACGAGACGCTGATGCTGGCGCCTTTGCGCGACAAATGGGCCGCCTTCGGCTGGGATGCCCATGAGATCGACGGCCACGACGTCGGCGCACTGGCGGAAGCCATGCAGAACATCCCGAACGGCTCCGGCAAGCCGGTGGCGCTGATCGCGCATACCGTGAAGGGCAAGGGCGTGTCGTTCATGGAGGACGACAACAACTGGCATTATCGCGCGCCGACTGCGGACGAGGTGGTGAAGGCGTTCAAGGAGCTTGGCCTGTCATGAGAAACGCATTCGCTGACGAACTGACCAAGCTCGGCAACGAGGACAGCCGCGTCGTCATGCTGTCGGGCGACATCGGCAACCGCCTGTTCGACAAGTTCAAGGACAAGCACCCGTCGCGTTTCTTCAACTGCGGCGTGGCCGAAGCGAACATGATGGGCGTTGCCGCCGGCATGGCGATGAACGGCCTGCGCCCGGTCGCCTACACCATCACCCCGTTCGTGACGACGCGCTGCCTGGAGCAGATCCGCACCGACGTCTGCTATCACGAAGTACCGGTGACGATCGTTGCGGTCGGCGCCGGCCTCGCCTATTCCGGCCTGGGCCCGACCCATCACGCCTGCGAGGACATCTCGTTCCTGCGCTCGATCCCGAACATGGTCGTGATCTGCCCGGGCGACGCCTTCGAAGTACGCGGCGCGCTGCGCGCGGCCATGCAGCAGGACCGCCCGGTCTATATCCGCATGGGCAAGAAGGGTGAGCCGGTCGTTCACAAGGGCCCCATTGCGGATTTCAAGATCGGCAAGGCCATCACGATCGAGGAAGGCTCCGACGTCTGCCTGCTCTCGACGGGCAACATGTTGCCCGAGGCGATCGAGGCCGCGCACAAGCTGAAGGATAAGGGCATCTCGGCCGAGGTCGTCAGCTTCCACACCGTCAAGCCGCTGGACGACGAGAAGCTCAAGCAAGCCTTCGCCCGCTTCAAGCTGGTCGCGACCATCGAGGAGCATTCGCTGATCGGCGGCTTCGGCGCCGCCGTGTCCGAGTGGCTCGCCGACAGCGAAACGCAGCACAAGAAGTTCCTGCGCTTCGGCACGCCCGACGCCTTCTTCAAGAAGTCCGGCGAGCAGGAATATGCCCGCGAGGTGCTCGGGCTCACCGGCCACCAGATCGCCGACAAGATCGCCCACGCGTTGAACTGAGAAATGTCATGAAGACCCAAGCTGCGCTCCTGGTCCAGACCGGCCAACCCTTGGTCCTGGCCGACATCGAGACCCCGGCCTTGAAGCCCGGGCAGGTGTTGGTCGAGATCGCCTATTCCGGTGCCTGCGGCACCCAGGTGATGGAATGGCGCGGCGACAAGGGCGAGGACAAATGGGTCCCGCACTGCCTGGGCCACGAAGGCACCGGCACGGTGCTCGAGATCGGCAGCGCCGTCACCAAGGTCAAGGTCGGCGACAAGGTCGTGCTGTCCTGGATCAAGGGCAGCGGCATCGAGGCCGGCGGCGCCGTCTATGACTGGGACGGCAAGAAGGTCAACGCTGGCGGCGTCACCACCTTCCAGCGCCATTCGGTCGTCAGCGAGAACCGCCTGACCCTGCTGCCGCCGGACCTGCCGATGGATGTCGCCGTGCTGCTCGGCTGCGCGGCGCCGACCGGCATGGGCGCGGTCTACAACGTGCTCAAGGTCCAGCCCGGCGATGCGGTGGCCGTGTTCGGCACCGGCGGCATCGGCCTGAACGCGCTGATGGCGGCGGCGCTCGCCGGCGCCATGCCGGTGATCGGCATCGACCCCAACCCGACACGCCGGGCCTTGGCCCAGCTCTATGGCGCGACCCATGTGATCGACGCCTCCGGCGACGTGCTCTCCGAGATCAAAAAGATCGTGCCGCAGGGTGTTGATCTCGCGGTCGAATCCTCCGGCATCCCCGCCGTCATGGAGCAGGCGATCAATTCGACCCGCCAGCAGGGCGGCCGCGCGGTGGTGATCGGCAATGCCAAGCATGGCGCGGTGCTGCCGCTCAATCCCGGCGTTTTCAACCAGGGCAAGAGCCTGCTGGGCACCTGGGGCGGCGACAGCGTCCCGGATCGCGATTACGGCCGCTACGGACGGCTTCTGAGCTCCGGCCGCTTCCCGGTGCGGGATCTCCTGTCCAAGCCCTACAGCCTCGCCCAGGCCGACCAGGCGCTGCAGGACCTTGCCGCCGGCAAGGTCGGCCGGCCGCTGATCGACATGTCGCTGGCTTAAGTCCAGGCCATGCGGATCGGGATCGACTTCGACAACACGATCGCCTGCTACGACGGCGTGTTCCACGCCGCCGCGCTGGAGCGCGGCCTGATCCCGGCCGACCTCGGCCGAGACAAGAACAGCGTGCGCGACCACCTCAACGGCTCCGGCCGCAAGGACGACTTCACGGAGCTGCAGGGCTATGTCTACGGCGCCCGCATGGACCTGGTGTCGCCCTACCCCGGCTTCGCCGAGTTCGTCGCCGCGGCCCGGGCCGCGGGCCACGACCTGTTCATCGTCAGTCACAAGACCAGGCACCCCATTCTCGGGCCGAAGCACGACATGCACGCCGCCGCGCGCGGCTTCCTGACCGATCGCGGCCTGATGGGCTCGGGGGCGGCGCAGATCGATCCGGCGCGAGTATTCTTCGAGCTGACCAAGGACGACAAGGTCGCCCGCGCGCATGCGCTCTCCTGCGAGGTGTTCGTCGACGACCTGCCGGAAATCCTGGGCATGAGCGGCTTTCCGGACGGTACGCGCAAGATCCTGTTCGATCCGGAAGGCCAGTTCGCAAGCCAGGCCACGCCGTATGAGCGCCGCGGCTCCTGGGCGGAAATCGCGGCGGATTTCGCCCGTGAACGCGCCTGAGGCGGTCAACGAAACCGATGCCGCGCTGCTGGCGCTCGCGCAGCGCCTGACGGCGCAGGCCGGCCGGCCTGCCCCCAAGGCGCTGACCCGGCTTGCCGGCGGCCGCAACAACCAGGTCTACCGTCTCGAGGCCGACGACGGCCCGCTGGTGCTGAAGCGCTATTTCACCGACGCCCGCGACAGCCGCGACCGGCTCGGCGCCGAATGGAGCTTCATCAGCCACGCCTGGTCGCGCGGCATCCGCGCCGTGCCCGAGCCGCTGGCCTGCGACCGTGCCGAGCAGGCCGGGCTGTACAGTTTTATCGAAGGGCGCAAGCTCACCGCAGCCGAGCTGACGCCTGGTCATGTCGAGGCCGCGATCGAATTCGTGCTCGCGGTGAATGCCCGGCCCCGCCCCGCTTTGGCGCCGGGATCGGAGGCGTGCTTCTCGCTCGCCGAGCACATTGCGACCGTTGAGCGGCGCGTGGCGCGACTCGCGACGCTCGATTCCGAGGTGCCGCATGTCGCGGAGGCCCGGCAGTTGGTGTCGGCGCAGCTGCAGCCGACCTGGGCGGCCGTGAAGGCGGGCATTCTGAGCGGCGCCTCCGCCGAAGGGCTTGCCTTGGACGCAGCCATTTCCGCCGATCAAAACTGCCTCTCGCCGTCCGATTTCGGCTTCCACAACGCGCTGATCGACGATGCCGGCAAGCTCACCTTCCTCGATTTCGAATATGCCGGCCGCGACGATCCGGCCAAGCTGGTCTCGGACTTCTTTTGCCAGCCGGAGGTGCCGGTGCCGCTTGCAGTGCACGAGCATTTCATAGAGCGCCTGACCCAGGGACTCGGGCTCGATGCCGCGAGTGTGGCGCGCTGCCGCCTGCTGCTCGATGCCTACCAGATCAAGTGGACCTGCATCATCCTCAACGACTTCCTGCCGCTCGGCGCGGCTCGCCGCGCCTTCGCTGACACCGGCGCCTGGGCCGAGCGCTGTGCCGCGCAGCTCGCCAAGGCGGAGGCGAAGCTCGAGCTGGTCGGCGCCGACGACACCCCGTAATCGAACATCCCCACCTCTCCGGAGAAATTCATGGCCTATCGCGAGTTCGTCAGTCTCGTCCACAAATCGACCAAGCGCGATTACCTCGCCCGCGTCACCCAGCGCGACAAGGCGGACGTCGCGGAAATGGCGATCAAGTACGACTACGACTATTGGGACGGCAGCCGCGAGACCGGCTATGGCGGCTACAAATATGACGGCCGCTGGCGCAAGGTGGCCGATGCGATGATCGCGACCTACGGCATCAAGCCAGGCATGCGCGTGCTCGACGTCGGCTCCGGCAAGGGCTTCATCCTGCACGATTTCCGCGAGGCCATTCCGGATCTCGAGGTCGCCGGCATCGACGTCTCCTCCTATGGCGTCGAGCACACGATGGAAAGCGTGAAGCCGTTCTGCCAGGTCGGCACCGCGGCCAAGCTGCCGTTTCCCGACAAGCATTTCGACCTCGTCATCTCGATCAACACGCTGCACAATCTCTACAACTACGATCTCGACGCAGCGCTGCGCGAGATGGAGCGCGTCAGCCGCGGCGCCAAATATCTCTGCGTCGAGGGCTACCGCAACGAGCGCGAGAAGGTGAACCTGATGTACTGGCAGCTCACCTGCCGCATCTTCCACACCCCCGAGGAATGGGCCTTCGAGTTCAAGCGCTCCGGCTACACCGGCGACCACGAGTTCATCTTCTTCGAATGAGCTGAGGTACAGACGTCAGCCGGCCTTCTCGCGGCGCATTCGGCGCCCGAGTTCTGCGACCGTACTCCCCTCTCGATCGAGAGGGCGCAGGAAAGGCCGGGAGCTGGCCGCCCCCATGGCCCCCGTGCAGACAAGAATGCACGGGGCAGGAACCACAGGTTCAGCCGAAACATCCCGGCCTTCCCTGCGCGGTGGGTTGACGGCTTACTTCGCGCTCTCCCTGGTGCACCGGGCTTTTTGGCCACCATATCGCGACAACGCGCTGACGCGCGTTGCGCTGGACACCAGCGTCGGGGTGTCAGGACCACGCGACTTGACCGTGCGTCTCGCCGTTGTCGTCTACATGATGATCATGCTCAACGCCGATCCGCCCACCGCCGCCCACCTCCACGTTCGTGACGATCGCGATCCGCCCCTCTTCATGAGGTGGGTTGCGCAAGAGAATGCTGGTGATTTGCCCGACACGCCAAGCGAAATCTTTTTGCGCGACATCTGGACAGAGGTGATCGTTTTGAACGTGCTGGCGAAATCGCTTTTTGGGCGCAGTATGCACTCAAGAGATTGCTTGAGCCGTTGGTGATGAGCCTCCAAGGCTGCCATGCAACTCCGGGTAAGCAACACGAATTCGGCCTGTGGCCGTGATCCACCTGTAGCGTCCCTCTACGAAGGGGTCCGGTTCGGATCCGGACCACGTCAACCTGGAGCCCGGGCTGCAGCGTTCCACCATTGCAGCGAGTGGTTGATCAACGGTCAATTGCAGGATATGGCTGGCCTATCTGCGAAGCGGCATCGTCGGAATCGACATCTTCTTCGTTGTCTCGGGTGACCTGATCACATCGATCATCGTCATGAAATACATGCGCGACGAGCGTCTCGATCTGCCCCACTCGCACTCACAATAGGACGCCCTGAGGCAACGTAGGAGAGAGGGAGCGGCCAAAAAGAAAGCTACAAAACATCCGGCCGATTTTGCGAATTTCGCAAAAAAACTCTATAGAGAGCGGGCGCTTGCGACAAGGGTGGAGGGGACAACCGATGACCAAATCGTTGAAGGTGGCGATCGCCGAGGGCCTGCCGCCCCAGACCCTCTTCCGCCTGCGTTCCATCAAGCGCGCACTGATGGGCCAAGCGCCGCTGGAGCCGCCTCAAGCCGGTCCCAGTCGCCAGCCTGAACCGACACCACCGAAGCCTGAGCCGGGACCGCCGGCCGTCGAACTTCCGCCCCAGCCCGAGCCACGCACCAAGCAGACCGAGGCGCTCGAGCGGCTCGACGCGCACAAGATCAGCGCCCCCTATCTATTTTTCGACGTTGACGACGTGCTGATCCTGCCGGCCAAGGAGATCGCGCGCACGCTGACCCTGAGCGTGATGTACATCAATAGTGCCGACGTGAGGGGCGACATCGCTGAGTTTGGCACCATGGGCGGCTTCACAGCGCGTACGCTCGCCAATGCGATGGTCTTTGACCCGCGCTACCAGCCAAATCAACCGCTACGGAAACTTCGTCTCTTCGACAGTTTCGAAGGCCTGCCGGAAATCACCGCGACGGTCGACCTCGAGTCGCAGCACGTGAAGTCCGGAACCTGGTCCAGGGGCGGCTGCCGGATCCTTAGTGCCGCCGAGTTGCAAACGATGGTCGAGGCGATCATTCCGCCGAGCCGGGTCCAGATCTACGAGGGTTGGTTTGCCGATACCGTCAAGACGCTGCCCGACGACACTCGACTTGCCTTGATCCACTTCGACGGCGATCTCTACTCGTCGACCATGGATGCGCTGGTTCCTTGTTTCGAGCGCGGCTTTGTCTCCAAGGGAGCAGTGATCTGCTTCGATGACTGGAATTGCAACGAGGCCGATCCGGAAGCCGGTGAACGGAAGGCTTGGGCAGACCTCGTCAACCGGTTCAAGATCGTCGCCAGCCACTCCGGCGACTATTCGATCCAGGGCACGAAGTTCATTATTCATTCCTACCGCGGGATGAAGCCACGGTCGGCTTGATCGTTCGGCTTGAGTTCGCGACCTACTTGCAGACACCAGCGCTCCCGGGGCCAGAACGAGATGAGCTGTCCGTATTACGCGCTTCCGCCGACCAGCTTTTGGCGTCAGGCCGTCGCCGATCGCTCGAGCTCGGATCTAAATCCTCATTTGGAGTCCACCTTTCGGTTCGAGCACGACGCGCGCATTGCGTCGGCAGGCAGTTGCTTTGCACAACACATTTCTCGTGCGCTGCAGGACCGCGACTACAATTACTATGTGACCGAAAAAGCGCCCGGATACCTGACGCCCGAGCAGGAGGAGCGCTTCGGTTTTGGCGTGTTCTCTGCTCGTTACGGCAACATCTACACGACATTGCAGCTTCTGCAGCTGCTCCAGCGAGCGTTCGGCGCATTCAAGCCGGCAGATCAATTCTGGACCAACAGCGAGGGTCGCGTCTTCGATCTGCTACGGCCCCGCATTGCCCCCAAGGGGTTCGCCTCGATGATCGAGGCGGAGGCGGATCTCAAGCAGCACCTCAAAGCGGTGCGTCAGCTGATCGAGACTGCCGACGTCTTTATCTTCACGCTCGGATTGACGGAATGCTGGGTATCCAGAGTGGACGGCACCGCGTATCCGACCTGCCCGGGTTGTGGCAGCGCGGGCGACTACGACGATTCAAAATACGCGTTTACAAACCTCTCTGTCGCTGAGACCACGGCCTATCTTACCGAAGCCGTCAACCTGATGACGGCGGCCAATCCCAAGCTGCAGATCATCCTCACCGTGTCACCGGTGCCGCTCGTGGCGACGATGGAGCCGCGCCACGTTCTGCAAGCGACGACCTATTCCAAGAGCGTGCTTCGTGTGACCGCGGAGGAGATGGTGCGGCGCCACGAAAATGTGCACTATTTCGCGTCTTATGAGATCATCACGACGGCAAAGAACGCCAGCGTATATTTTGCCGAAGATGCACGCTCGATAACCGCGGACGGCGTGGCACGCGCGATGCAGGTGTTTTTCGCACAATTTGCCGCTGAGCGCGACAAAACGGTGCCTTCCGGGCGTACCGTAGACTTCCGCGAGGCAGCATCACATGGGCCACCCTCTCATATCGTTTGCGACGAAGACGATTTTTACCGTGCTCTTGCGGCCAGCCAGTCGCGTTGAGACAGGGGCCCTTCAGGACCGATAGAAGGAAGCTGCAGCGTGGAAACCGAAATCGAGACCGTTCTACCGGTCTACATCGTGGGGGACAGCCACTCGCTTCCATACCGCAACATGGTCTTCCGCGAGAGATGGACCGGTTCATGGGTGATGGCCCGAACGCGATATGTTCCGGGCCTGACCGCCCACGACTTCTTCAATCCGGCGACCGGAGAGTTTCATCCGGAATTCATCGCATTCCTGGAATATGAAGGGCTCGTACGCGCGGGCCGCGCCACTCACCTGTCCACGGACGAGGTCGATTTCGCCATCGCAAAGGCTGCAGGACAGCCCATGCGCCCGCCCTTGATCATGATCACGCTCGGCGAGATCGACGTGAGGGGGCCGATCCTGCAGCTGTTGAAGGATACGCACGACTTTGTGCCTCCTTTCCCGACGACGATGCCCTTGCTGGATAAGCCGCTTGTTCCCTGGGACCTTATCGAGGAAGCGATTGAAGCGCGCCTCGGGCCCTTTATTGCCGGGCTGCAGCAACTTGTCGCGGCCGGCTTCAGGCGCGTCTATGTCCAAAGCGTCGTTCCTCCGACGCGCCAGGAAGCGCGGGTCAGGCAGTTGCAGAGCTACGATTGCCCGGTCACCGTCCGCACCAAGCTGGTCCAGGCATTCAACTGGAAGCTCGGTTCGAAAGTGAGATCACTCAACCTCGTCATGCTGGATCGCTGGTCCGACCTGACGGAAAATGATCTGCTGCGTCCCGAATACGATTTCGACGGGGTGCATCTGCCTCCCAAAGGCGCACGCCTCCTACTCGAGGCGCTGATCGATGATGCTATCGACAGCCGAGGCCTGCTCGCCAATCATCCGCGTTATGAGCTTTACTACCGAATGGCGTGCGGACTCGACCCTTTTGCCTCGAACACCCCGGACGCCGCGTAAGGATATCTGGCTATGACTTCGATGATCAGCGTCGCCAAGCAGAGGCTCAAAGGCGGTCTCAACCAGGCTCTTAGCAGCCTCGGCTACAGACTGGTACGCGCCGAAACACTTGACCGTCTGACGGCCGCCCACTCCCCTTCCGAGGAAGCACGAGAGGTGCAGCCGGTCATCAAAGCCGCGGCAGATGCGCGCAGGCTGACGCTGCTCCCGGCAGCCAACAAGCCGCCGGCCATGTGTACTGCGCTCGCTCCCAAATTCGATCCGCAGAGGACACCCAGTCAACTCGCGGACAAGGTGCTTGCCTTCCAGCAGGATGGGGTGACGGTGATCAGCACCAACCCGGAAAAGGCAGCCAATTTTCGTGAAACCGAACGCTTCGACAGGGGAGTGGGCAACCTCCATTCGTCGTGGGACTGGGCCGGCAACAGCGTTGCTCCGTATACCACCGACCTGCAAACAGGCCTGCCCTCCCCGGCGCTTCTCGACTATCTCCACTCTCTGTTCAGTGGCGGCGATTTCGAGTCGTTTTTCCGGGGCGTCCTCGGGTGCCCGGCAAAGGTCGCCAACGTCCGTCTGGTGCGCTCTCTGCCGCACCTGACCGATGGGGTGGGTCCGCAGGAATGGCATAGCGACGGCTGTCCGGCCGGCGTCATTCGCGGCGTTCTCTATCTCTGTGACGTCGACGAGCAGACCGGGCCGTTCCAGTATAAGGATGCGGCCGGCCGAGAGCACACGGTGCTGGGGAAAACCGGCGACCTTCTCGTGTTCGATGCGACCCGCTTGATGCACCGCGGCAGTCCGCCGAAGCACAAGACCCGTTCGGCAATCGATCTGGTGTTCATGCCACGGATGCCCGACGAGGAGATGAAGGTCATGGTCGTCGGCATGAACCACTGGCCCGCGGATCCGTTCTTCTACAAGATGCCGAAAGAGCGGACGCAGGACCCCGGTAATACCGGTCCCGATCAGCGCAAGATCGCCAGCCTATATTGACCGCGCCCGCTTGCCGAGCTTCCCTCGGACCGTTAAGCGGATGGTCATGACGCGGATTGGGCGGCTCGACCACCACGACGGGCGTCTACTTGAGTTTGACTGAGTTGCACCGCGTCGGAGAATTACGCATGCTCACTTCCTTCAAATCAGCGCTTGCAAATACGCTTCCACCGGAAGCGCTCTACTGGCTGCGATCGGTCAAACGCGCCGTCATGTCCGAGCCGCCGCTGCCCTGGCCGTATGTGACGACCACGGAGATCACCAAGGTCGAGACGGTGGCACCTCCGCCTCCGCCTCCGCCTGTCGACGATGGACGGCCGATCCAGGACATCGCGCTCGAGAAGTACAGAGCCAGACAACTACCTTCGCCGGCGTCCTACTATACTTATGAGGACGTTCTTATCCTTCCCGCGAAGGAGATCGCGAAGACTCTGACCCTTTGCGTGCAATACATCAATAGCTCCCATGTCAACGGCGACGTTGCCGAATTCGGCACCATGGGAGGCTTCAGCGCGAGGGCGCTTGCCACATCGATGGTCTTCGATCTTCAACGGCAGCCGCTTGCCAAGAGCGCGTCCGGCGAAAACCCCTTCCGCGTGCTGCGGCTGTTCGACAGCTTCGAAGGCCTGCCGGAAATCACCTCTCCTATCGACCAGGTCTCGCCGCATGTCGTCTCCGGCGCTTGGGCCAAAGGCGGCTGCAAGGTGCTCGCCGCGCCCGAGCTCCGTGCCGTCATCGGCAAGATTCTCCCGCCGCATCGCTTCGAACTCTACGAGGGCTGGTTTGCCGACACCGTCAAGACGCTGCCGCCGGAGACTCGCTTCGCGATGATCCATTTCGATGGCGATCTTTATCAGTCCACCATGGATGCGCTGGTGCCGCTGTTCGAGCGAGGAATGATCTCGACCGGTGCGGTTCTCTGTTTCGACGATTGGAACGCCAATCGCGCGCTTCCCAACGTCGGCGAACGACAGGCGTGGAAGGAACTGGTCGAGATGTTCAATATCGAGGCCACCAGCGGCGGCGATTACTCAGTCGGAGGAACGAGGTTCATCATCCATTCCTATCGCGGCGTGCCGGTCGACCCGGTCTGAGGACGCCCTCCATCAGGGCCGAGGATGCGGTCCAGCGACCGAGACGCCAGGAAGATCGCGCCGGGCACCGTCAGGTGCCCGGGATCGAACGCAGTCAATTCCGAGTCGTTCGGGCCGATCCGGGTCAGACAACCGTCGTTGTTGCAGAAGACGTCCCGGACGGAAATGTACTCGATGCCGAGTTCTCGTGACATCTCCTGCAGCAGCCGATCGCGCCCCCGCGTCCATTCGTCGGTCGAGCGATAGAAGCTTCGGGCCGGCAGTACCTCGCCAGTCTGCCGGTAATAGTCGAGGACGTTGCGCGACAAGCCTGCGCCCTGCCAGCTTGGCGGAGGTCCCATCAGCACGATCCTGCCGACGCTCAGGGCTTTGAGCATCGCCACGGTACGCGGCAAGTCCTCGCGCAGCACGGGCTCCGCGTGCCCCCAGGTCGCATCAAGAACGACCACATCGGGCCGCAGACGGCCAATGCGTGACAAAACGTCATCATTGATGCTCTTGCAGAACGGCCGCTCCGGCAGACTGTAACCGATCAGAGGCGGACAGGCCGAGGCCGTATACTGGGCGACCTCATAGCCGCGCTCGGCGGCGAAATGGAGCAAGCCGGGATAAAGGGCCGCGCCATAGGAATCGCCCCAGACCAGTACCAGCGGGTGACCACCATGCCCTGCGCATTCCGAGGCGAACTCCGAGGCAGGCTGAAGCAGCAAGAGGCATTTGGCACGGCGCCAATGCACGGAGGTTTCGGTGCCCGATAGCATCAAGCCTTGGATCTGCCGAGGGAAGCGCATCGGAAGGCCTCGGGTATCCACAGCGGTCATTCCGACCAGCCAGATTGCCGCCATGGCCGCAACCAGTGGAGCAACTCGCCACCCCGCCGGCGCCGATCCAAACCTGATCGGCCGCTCGATAAAACGGTAGGTCAACCACGCCAGCGAGACGCTCACGGCCAGAAGGCTGAACGTCAACGATATCGGCAGCGGCCCGTCCCACTGCAACTTCGCGAATGCAATCAGTGGAAAATGCCAGAGGTACAACGGATAGCTGATCAGTCCCACAAAGACGAACCAACGCGCCGACAACAGCCGATGTACAGGCGTATCGTCCGTCCCAAGCAAAGCCGCCGTTGCAAGGACGGGAAGCATCATCCGGATGCCCGGCCAGGGTGAGCGGGCGCCAAACATCCAGAACGTGAGTATGATCGCGGCCACCCCGGCGATCGCAAGCGGCGATCGAATCCTTCTCGTCGCGCCGACGGATCTCGCCGGGACCCACAAGGCCAATCCAGATCCGACGAGAAGCTCCCATCCTCTGGTCGTCGGCGAATAGAATGCCCAGGCGGCGTCGCTCGCGGGCGTCCAGAGACAAGCCGCAAACGAGCAGACACCCAATAGGATCACGATCTTTAGCCGTTGTGTCGGCCAAGCCGAGATCAGCAGCAGGGTGAGCGGCCATACGATGTAGTATTGCTCCTCGATCCCGAGCGACCAAAGATGGAGCAGCGGCAGGCGCTCCGCGCCAGGGTCGAAATATCCGACGATCTGGCCATACAGGACGAAGTTTTCAATGAAGACCGCAGCGCCCTTAACGTTTGCGCCGAGCGCTTCCATCTCGTTGACCGGAAGCAGGAACCAGCCCGCCGCGAAGGTGGCGATCACCACGATCATCAGCGCCGGAAAGATCCGCAGAACACGGCGAGCATAGAACTCCAGGATACTGAAGCGTTTCGCGCGCAGTTGCCGGTCGATGATCCCGGTGATCAGATAACCGGAGATGACAAAGAAGATGTCGACACCGGCAAAGCCGCCCGGCGCCAGCTTCGGAAAGGCGTGATAAATGACCACCGCGATCACCGCGAGCGCGCGCAGCCCATCGATGTCCGGCCGATAGGCCACACCGTGCATCGGGTTGGCGCCGAGCGAATGATCGGCCCGCAAGGCCAGCTTCGGATCAGCGTGGTTGAGCATCGTGCGTACTCAGCCCCTGAAACGCGCTGGTCCTTTCCAAAGCGCCAACGAGGTCGCGCGTGAAGTCGGTCGCACCGTTGCGATCGAGATGACCGCCGCCGTCCCAGCTCGAATAATTCGTTCTTGGCGGCAACGCGGTCTCGACCCCGATGGCCTGCGCGATCTCTTTCACCTGGGTCAGGCAACCGTGGAAGTTCGGCACCAAGGTCAGAACGACCGGCGCTCCCAACGACGCAACGAAGGCCCGCGCGTTGGCAATGACATCGGGCGTGGTGTGACAATCGGGATCCCGGGTCATCTTCACGCCGGGATTGCCATCAGCAAGAAAGCGCGGAAACGAGCTCATGTCGGCGGCGCCCGTCTCGTCGCTACGATCGAATTTCGGGATCACGCTCGCTTTGGGCGGGACGAGCTCGCGGCGCAATTCTGCCGTGGCACGCTCAAACCTCCAGCGCAGGTCCCGGCGTATGACCTGATGGTACGCCTCGAAATAGCTGAGCCGGGTCGCCGGGATCGGCCGAACATCCGCGCCGAAGGCGCGCGTCAGGTTGCGGCTGAAGAAATTACCCCCGCCCCCACCATCATCGGCATTGAGAATCCATAACCTTGGATGAAGACCGTACTTTTGAATGATCTGCCGCGAGAACTCGCCGCTCGCGACTCCGACAAACGCCATGTTGTAGAACTTCAAACCATGGGGCTTTTCAAGGCGCTCGCGAACGACGTCCCCGTCCAGCGCGAAAGATACCAGCGACGACCCTAGGATCACGACATCCGCCTGGCGGACATGCTCGATCGAGCCGCCGATGTCATGAAAGAAAAGATCCTGGTCCTGGATCTCCGTGACGTACTCGCCCGCAAGGTTCTGGTACCAGCCCGGCTTGCCGGTCGGGCTGATCGCCGCGAAATGATCGCCGGGTTGAGCAGCCAAATATAGGCAGCTTCCACCCGCGATGAGGCCGATCAAGGCCAGGACGCAGATGACGTAGAGCGCAAAGCTTCTAGCCGAGACGTGAGTACTCGCTTTCCGAAGTTCGTGAATCACCCCAGCCCCCACCTTTCACGAACCTCGGAAAGCCACGGGTACTAACAGCAATATGATCTCAATACCGTCTTTCGATCTGAAGTCCCTCAGACGAATTTGCCGCCCATGATGCAGAGGCTTCAGATCGGCGGTAAGGGGAGCCAGAACCGGACCGCGCAAACCATCCAAAACTATCGCGCCTTTCCTTGCTCGATGCACGCACAGCTCCATCGCGAGCCGCAAGACACCTAGCGTCCGAGATCCGGCAAGGCATCCAGCACCTGCCGGGCGACGAAGATCGAAGCGGGATAGGTCAGATGCCCCGAATCGAACGTTGTGATCTCGGACGCGTTCGGCCCGATCCGAGTCAGGCAGCCGTTCTCGTTGCACATCAGCCCGCGAACCGAAACATAGTCAGCCCCCAATCGTCTTGCCTGCGCAGCGAGGAATGCATCGAACGGCTTCGTCCATTCATCGACGGTGCGAAACCAGGTCCGCTCCGGAAGAATGGTCCGGGTCAGGAAATAATAGTCCAGCAGGTTCGCGGGCAGCCCGTCGCCCTGCCAAGTCGGCGGTGGCCCCACGATCACGATGGTCGACACCCCCGCCTCCCTCACGAGCGGAATGGTGCGCTCCAGACCGAGACGGACATCGTCGTCGCTGGCCCTCCATGTGCCATAGAAAATCACCACGTCGGGCTTCAACTCGGTCAGATGCCGCAACACCGCATCGTTCGCGGGCTTGCAGAGCGGCCGTTGGGCATTGACGTAGCCGATCAGCGGGGCGCAGGCCGAGATGGCGAACTCGGCGACGTCGAAGCCGCGCTCGGCGCCGAAATGAGCCAGTCCGGGATATAGCGAGGCGGCATAAGAATCGCCCCACACCGCGACCAGCGGGCGGCGGCCTGCGCCCATGCATTCCGGAGCGAACTCGCTCTGATCGGCCATCAGCAGGCACTTGCCGTTCCGCCAGCGGAACGCAGTCTCGCTGCCGTCGAGCATGAATCCGCGAACTTCGGCCGGGATACGCGCTGGCAAGCCATTGGTCCTGTCGGCCACCACGCCGACGACCCCCAGCGCGATCATGCCGCCAACCAGGCCGCCGACCTTGAGCGGCACCAGCCGTCGCCCGAAACGAATCGGTCGCTCAATGAGCTGGTAGGTGAGCCATGCCAGCATCACGCTGCCGATCAGTATGCTCCACATCACCAAGGGAGCGACACCATCGACGAAGTGGATGCGGGCATAAGCCATCAAGGGGTAATGCCAGAGGTAAAGCGGGTAGCTGATCAGACCGATGAAGACGACCGGCGCGGCCGAGAGGATGTAGCGGTGCGTGTGCGTGCCACTGGTTGCGATCAACGCCGCGGCAGCCAGGACCGGCGCCAACGTGTACCAGCCCGGATGCGGGATCTGGCGGTTATAAAGCCAGAATGCGGCCAGAAGCGTCAGCAAAGCCGCAGCGGCGATCAGCTCCCGCCCGAGCCTGGCCGGGAACGCCGTGGAGAACCCGGCGGTCGCCTGCCGTCCATTGATCCACAACGCGAGCCCCGATCCGACGAGCAGTTCCCAGGCCCGGGTCACCGGCAGATAGAAGGCGTAGTCGGGCGAATATCGTCGCACGATCACGCACGCCAGGAACGATGCCGCAGCAAGTGTGACGGTGATCAGCAAGCTTCTGCTCCGCCGCGAGCCGATCAACATCAGCAGCAACGGCCAGACGATGTAGTACTGCTCCTCGATGCCGAGCGACCACAGATGCAGCAGCGGCTTCTTCTCGGCGGCGAGATCGAAATAGCCGACCTGCCCGAGCAGGACGAAATTCTGCGCGAATATGGCGCCGCCTGCGATGTTGGTGCCCAGTGACTTCAATTCGCGCGGCGGCAGGATGTACCAGGCGATCAGGAAGGTGACCAAGACCACTGTGATCAGTGCCGGAAAGATGCGTCGGATACGACGGGCATAGAAATCGGCAATGCTGAACGTCTTCGACAGCATCTGCTTATGGATGATGCCGGTGATCAGGTAGCCGGAGATCACGAAGAAGATGTCGACGCCGTAGAATCCGCCCGGAACCGAGCCGGGGAAGGCGTGATACAGCAGGACCGGCAGCACCGCTATCGCGCGAAGGCCATCGATGTCCCGGCGATAGCGAAGCGGCGTGGCGTGGGCCTCGTCGGAGGCAAGGATCGAAGGCACGATATTCATCGGCGCGCGAACTCTTAGGAATCAGCCAGCAGCGAAGCGGAATATTTTTCCAGGAAGTAGCGCGAGGGACGCGAACTGCCGAAGAATCCCGGAACATGTACCCGCGTTTCCCAGGCATCATCGACAGGCTGAATGGCCGGACGCCCGGACGAGAGATCGAGAACCTCCTTGGTCGTCTCGAGAATCTCATCGGAGCTGCTTTCGCTTACCGTGAGGCCTGCGCTCCTGACCGTCTCGTAGGTCGGGAATGTCCATCGCCACTGCTCTGACGTGACGTCGCTCAACGACAACATCCGCCCCTCCGCGGTATGGACCGGCTTCAAGGCAAAGCGTGTGTCCTTCGACCATAGCAGCCCGACCGAACTCAGCGCATTGACCATCGCGGTCGGAATCCCGAAGCTGGATGCCACATAGGCAAAGCCGGACGTCGTTCCGATGAACATGCGCGCACGCCGCATCAGGTGGATATCAATTTCCGGCACCTGATCTTCGGAGCGGGCATAGTCGATCACCCGCGGCATTTCGGGCATCGGCGGCGCTTTACGACCGCCCATGCGGATGACCCAACCGCCGATCGACGTGATGTAGCGGACGGTATCGAAATAATTGCCGATGTTCGAACTGCGGATCGATTCACCGACGCCGAGCGTTTCTCCGCGCGCTTCGGCATCACGCATATGCAGACAAACGAACCAATCGTCGGGAGCAAGCCCCCATTTCTCGCGGAGCGATTGATATAGAATCTCGATCCGATCATCAGCCTGCATACGCGCGTCGTAGATGTCACGAAGCGGGAATCCCCTGCCTTCGCGCTCCCATTTCTGAAGGGCCATCGCGCCTGCATCGTTCCAATACACGCAGCGGCCGTCCTGGAATTCGAAGGCCTGATGGGAGTCGCCCAGGAACGGTGTCAAACTCGCAAGCTCGAACCAGACACCGGCAGATACGTTTTCGCCGAGCGTAAGCGTTGGACAGATCTCCGAAAACAAGGAGAGGAACGGCTTGTTGGCAATCCTGTCCTTGTAGGCGAGCAGGACCGGCTGTCCTTTCCACCATCCCATGCTCCGCATCATCAGGTGCACGTTGAGGTGACCGTTATGACCGATCAGTGCGCTCCAGTCCGGGGATAGCAATCTCACATCGCCGAGCTCCGCTCCGATCCCGTCCAGCACGCGCTTCAATTCGGGGGATGGCTTGGGAAGATGACGGCGAAGGCGACGTTGGGTGTCCAGACCACGCCGGTACACAAGGGGCACCTTATCCCCTTCCCCATTGTGGTAGGTTCTGAGCAGGAGTTCGCGATAGGCATAGAACAGATAGACATCGAGACAGAGGGCGCGATCCGGAAAATACGCAGGAAAATGCTCCCAATACTGTCCAGCCTCGTCCAACTTTCCGAGCACGCCGGCCGTATCGGAAAGACCAAGGTCCTTCATCAGACGCTCGATCACCTCCCGGTCGCGAAAGAAATAAGGAATGAATTGCTCGACCGGAACGTCCCTCGGAACTTGATCGAATTCGACGTGCCCCCGAAAAGCGCGCTCCTCGTATTGGAAGTTGCGATGCTCCAACATCAGCCGAACGAATGTACGCAACGAATGCGACCTCTCGGCGGCCCGAGGCCAATCCAAAAAATGCATCTGCGTCAGCAGATCCATCGAGTAACCATCCCCGACCGCACCCGTGGCTTGCAGTGCGATTTCGGCGATCGAATCATCGCTGTCCCACTTCAGCCGGCGGAAAAGGGGCAGCGCTTCTCTCCGGTAGCCGGAGAGCAGGAGATAGAAGGCAACCTCGTTCGGGTATCGTTTCCAAACACGACTGCGAAAGATCCAACTCAGACGGCTGCCGAGAAAGGGACCGCAGAAAAAGACGAAATGCCGGTCCAATGCCGGATGCTGGAAGAAGTGACGAAACAGCATCGTCAGACGAAATCGGGCCCCGAAAGGCAAGAGCGTAAAAGCCAGATTACGCAAAAAATGCCGGGCCGGAACCCGCCTGAGAAGGCCGAGCAGAATGGGATAAAGTCTGCCGAATGTTCGTTCCGCGGGCGTCCGACGGAGGACCAGGGAGCTGTCGACGGACAGGCTCTCGGTCGAGATTGTATCGAGCGGCAATCGCACCTCCAGCGCGTTCACAGAACAGCGAGCAACGATTACTGTGAAGCCCCCACCCGATCAACCCGAATCCGCCCAATATGCCATCGCTCCCGTGTCTGAGAGCCGCCGCCTTTGATAAATGCCTCACGTAACATGAGTTGCGCTTGTATCGAGAACAACGTAACATAGTGACCTGAGATTTCCCTCAGTTTTGCAGAAGCAGCCAGTTTGGGGCGTGCCGCAAGTCCATCCGACTTCAATGAATTCGCTCGCCGGTGTCGTGGGCCTTTCCACGACATTCCGATGTCGCCGCCTTTGCTTGTGTAGCGGTTTCGGCAACAGCGGACAGGCTGACGGCTTGTTCAAGCGCGATGTCATCGAGTGCAATGCCTGCCAATTGGTTCAATTGAGCGAAGCACCGCCGCCGGACTTGCTTGCGCCCCAGGTGCCCCGGATCCGCCACAGCGAGCCGTGGCACAGGACCGTTCGCATCCCCTTTCCTGTTACGGCTGCAAGCGCCCGGACTGGCAGCAGACGCAGTCGCGCTCTATGCTCCTGCCAGGCTCGGGCGCTATCCCCATCCGGAAGCCCGACGGGCCTGTCTCAATGCGAGGCGGTTGGCTACAGAAGCAGCGCTGCACGGAACCTTCGATATCGTCAGGGGCCCTAGAATGTTCTCCGAGTCCATTCATCCCAATCCGCCCGGGCGTTCCGCGCCACGCCTGCGTGATCTCCGACGATCGTTGAAATCGAACCTGGCCGCGCATGCTGTGAAGGCAATCGGCAGGTTTCTCAATGCAGCCGGTCGGGAACGGGCGGAATCTTTGAAGGACCTGATCTTTGCCCTGATGACGTTCAAACAGGCATTCATGGTCACACTCATTTTTCACCGCTATGCGCACCGGAATGAATTTGACCGGCAGTTTCGGTATTTCTGCGGTCCCGACCTGGATAAGGAGATGCAATGGGTGCTCGCCAGCGGCCGCTCGGATCTGTACAGCAATGAGCTGATCCTCTTCCTCCTCATGTGCGAGAAGGAGAAACGCGTTCTGGAGCTGTTTCCCAACATCGATTGGGATCGGGTCGACGACGAGTTCATGGACGCGATCGGCAAGCTGACGAAGAAGCTGACGTCCGGCTATTTCATGGAATTGCTGGCGCAGGCCCACACGATCAATTGGACTGTGCTCCGACCGCAGCACCTCCGCCTGTTTGCCGAGCTGATCAAGATCATGCTGGAGCATCGAACCTTCCGTTTCGAGCAGATGTCCTTCGAAGGAAGGCAACGCGATGCACGCAGAGACGGTGATCCCGAGCTGTTCGAAGCTCCCCTCGACCGCTATGTCCCGGAATTCTTCTGCGACAAAGAACTGATCGAGACCCTCGTCATTCAGCTCGGCCTTCCCAGGCACGACGATATTCTCACCGCACGCGAGGACCGCGGCCAATATTGGGAGCGTTTTCCCGCCGACCATCCGCAGCGGAAGGTGTTGTCGGAAATCAACCTCTTCTACGCCTATCGCAATCTTCTGCTGACAACATATCACAGCGGGGAGGGTTTCCACGTACCGCAGGTCTATATCAAGCTGAGGGAGACGCAGCAGCGGCTGCGCCGTCATCTTCCGGCTCCCAGCCCTCAGCTCAAGGCCATTCTGAAGAAGCTCGACACCGATTTGTCGGACGTCAAGCTTCTCTCTCCGGACTGGAGCGCGTTGATCGGCCACAACGGCCACCTCAACGTTCATCTGATGATGCGGGAGATGGGGTGGTGGCAAGGCCAGCCGATGCTCCTGGCCTACAAGGACCGGATCGCCAACAAGCCGTTCCTATCGTTGTTCTCGGATATCTGTCCAACGCTGACCTTGGGCGAGAACGTCAGCGCCGGAGTGTGGCACGAACTCGCCAGCCTCACGCCGTTCATCGGCGATTCCCATCAGGCATTCCAGTTCGAGGACGGACGGGCCGTGTACTGGAACGATGCCGGATCACTTGCCCTCCAGCAATGGGAAAGCCGGCAACGGACCTTTCCGCTGCGCGACATCTACGATCGCCGCCTGCTCGCCGACGATCGCGTCGAGCAGACTTACCAGGAATATCGGCGCAGATGGGGTATGGCCGACGGCGACTGGTTCGTCTGCCTGCACGTGCGGGATGCCCAGGCGCGGAACGATACCGAGGGTGTCGGCGAATCCATCCGCAACGCCTCGCTCGCGACTTATCTCGATGCGGTACGCCACATCACCGAGTGCGGTGGCTGGGTCGTGCGGATGGGCGGTCGCAGGGTGCCACCATTTCCCATGATGGACCGGGTGATCGACTACGCCCGCAGCGACGATCAGTTTCCGGAAATGGACATCCATCTGATGCGTCGCGCCCGCATGTTCATCGGCACGACCTCCGGCTTTGCCTATGTGGCAAGTAGCTTTGGCATCCCGACGGCTATGGTGAATGCGTTGAGCTCGATCGGTCTGTTGTGGTCGAGGGACACCCGCTTTGCGCTGAAGCCGGTGCACAGGGCGGACGGAACCATGCTTTCGCTAAGCGAGTGGACGTCGGAGCAATATCGCTGGGCTTACCCGACACATGAATCCATGGCGCGTGCTAGACTCGCCGTGGGCGAGAGCAGTTCGGACGAGATTCTGGAAACCGTGCGCGAGGTCCTCGACATCTCCGATCCCCGGCGGAAAGGACCTCCCCCCGGCGTCGACGGCAGCTGGGAGCGTCACGTTCAAGTGCCGGGCTTCTTCGGCAGCTCGCGGCCGAGCAAGTATTTCTTGGAAAAGCATGCACAAAACCTGCTGAGAGAGTCCTGAGGAACAGCGCGATGTATGAAGAACGTCGCGAGGCCGCTCACCATGGCCAACGCCGCTGTGGATAGGCTTGATACGCGCCCCTGCCGGCCCATTCTCCACTATCGACCTTGACGATCAAGGAACGCAGATGGCCGCTGTCGCTATCGAGCTAATGGTCGTGGTATGGCCGCCCGAGGAACATTTGTCGGCGGCGAGGTCAGTCCAGGCGCCAAGAAGGCGTCTTCGTACTTGCAGAGATAGTAATAGCTGATCGTACTCGCGCCATAATAATGTGGCATCGTGAGTTGCTCGTCCCAACGCGACAGGAGACGTTGCGAGTCAGCCTTCGTCGCATGTCTGGATGCCGGATTGACGACCTCCTCGGTGACCGCGCGGATTTCATCGGACGTGTTGTTGAGCGGCTGCGCTCCGTTGCGACGGAGAACGCAGGCGTCGAACAAGCGCCAGCGCCAGGGAGTCGACGTGAGCTGCGCTTGTGTCAGCATCGTTCCGTCCGCCAGGCGCACCGGTTTCAGCGCAAACCGAACGCGGCTGTTCCACAACTGCGCATCCGTCGTGATACAATTGACGAGGGCGCTTGGGATCCCGAAGCTGATCGCGACATTCGTCAATCCCGAGGTCGTGCCAATGAACGCCCTGGCGTTCCGGATAAGACAAATGTCCATCAAATCGGATCGGAAGTCGCTCAACGCATAGTCGATTGCACGGTCGAGCGAGGGAAGTCTGGGTGAATTCGGACCGCCGAGCTTGATCACCCAGCCGCCCCTCCCGGTGATCGCGCGGATCGCATCCAAATAGGTATTGATCGTCGAATTGCGATGCGTCTGGCCGGTCCCATCGACCTCGGAATAATGGGAAGCATCGCGGGCGTGCAGGCACACGTACCAGTCGTCCGGATTCATGCCCCAGGATTCGCGCATCCGCCGAAAATCGTCCTGCACTTTCGGCATCGCTCCGAAGATGCGGTCATACTCGTCGCGCAAGGGATGGCCCCGGACCTCCTTCTCCCATTGCACGATGGCAAGCGCCCCAGCTTCCTGCCACGGCACGATCTCGCCGTTCGGCAGTTGGAACACATTGAAATTCATGCCGTACCAGCGCTGCAGAGACAGGAGTTCTTCGCCGACCGCCTGGGACACGGTTTCCCCGATCACGACGACATCGGCAAAGCGTTCGAACAGCCGAAAAAACGTCCTGTTGGCCACCAGGTTCGGTCGCGCGACGATCAGCGGCTTTCCCGCCCACCACCCCAGGTCACGCATCCGGAACAGGATGTCGAGCATGCCGAGATGACCGATCTGGGCCGTCCATTCCTCCGGAAGGATCCGCAATTGGTCCAGCGGGATCCCCAACCTGCCTAACAAGTGACTGACTTCTGCGGACACGGCCGGCGTTGCCTTGCGCAGTTCCGACTGCGCCGCAAGCGCTCTCGCGAACAGGCGGATGCCGAGATCGCCCCGGCCGACATGGGTCACGCGCTGGCCCGTGAAGTTGCAGAGATCGAATAGCCTGCCCGCGGAGCCGCAAGCGAAGTCGAGAGGATTAGGACGGTAGTTCTGCGCCGGACGCGACGCCATGTTTTGGTGAGGACGCATGTAATCGGGGACACCACGACACGCGACTGACATGCTTTCGATCGCGCCGGCTTCGCTGCCCGCTATGATCTCGATCATGCCTTTGAGAAAGACGAGATGACACTCCAGTTCCGAACCTGATCTCAGAGACAATTGCGAGGTCAGCCGATACGCCTTGTCGAACTCTCCAAGCTCGAAGAGCGAGCGAACCATCATGTTCGCCAAGTCCGGCGAACGGGCTGCCAGCCGATCCTGCACGACCAGATCATAGGCTTCCCGATTGGCCCCAATCCGGACCAAGAGCTCCGCCGACTGCACCGGAAAGCACCATCTCAGTGATCCCGCGAAATGCTGGTCTGGCTTCTTCGCCAGCAGAGAGGCCACATGGACCTGATAGGCTCTTTCGAGCAGGCGACGGCCGCGAAGTTGTCCGATCTCGAAGGAGAATAGGATCAGGAAGGCCAGGCGAGGCGGCAGAAGGTTCAGAAGGCTGGCAGCCCAAGCGTTCAGGATGCGCGCCCATCGCTGCGCCTGCAGCAGGGCCAGCTCTCTCGAACGCACAAGTCCGGCCGGCAAATCCTCTGGTGCGGGGAACAGCTCGACGATTCCGCGTCTACGCATTAGGCCCAGCAGATCAAACGACGCTTTGAAGCGCTGCATCGATACCCCAACTCCGCCTCACACGGCGCCATGTCCGCGTTCTGAAACCCACGCGGCCTGCGACAGACCAGGAGAAAGGCTATGCTGTTCGTATCCAGAACCTCTCGAATTGACGGCCAGCAACACAGGCGGCCTATCTGTTAGAACCGTCAAGTCAACCCACGACCAATGATCGTGATGACCCCATGAACCCATTCGGCGATCGGCAAGAGCCCTGCCTTGTCGACAATCAGCAGAATTGTGGACCACAAAGCCAGCCACTCGAGCACGATCCGGCCAAGCCCCACCGAACTGAAGACGAAAGCCGTAAATCCCGCCAGCACGGAGTTGAGGAACCCTGCGCCGGCCGCAAGAAGAACAAAGAAGAAGACCGTACTCACGCAGATGATGCGCAAGATCGACCTTAGGACTTGAACCATATCTTTCACACCGGTGCCCCCCTCTTACCAACGTCAAATTATGTAACGAAACAGTTGTCGGTAAACGCTCCCAAGTATCGTGTGCAGCATCTCACCTAAACGGATGTACGATCTGAATCGGGAAAGCTCCGAGTCGCCGGTCCGATTCGGGACAAGCTCATGCGAGCGTGATTTTCGCATCGGGCCATTACGGTGCAACCCAAAAGTGAGTTCCTTCGTGCAGCGAATTCGACGTCCGCGTCCCCTCGCCGCGGCACTTCTATCCGCTCATTTCGATCCGAAGCTGCACCAGCTGCTGTTCCCAGGCCGCCAACATTCGCCGAATGGCATTCCAGAAGGGGCAAATCTTGGCTATCAGCGAGCACTCGCGCGAAGTTCATAGACGACGCGGATTTCTGTCCTACCTACACACCCGTTCGCGTCTGTTGCAGGCCGAATATTTTACGTTGTATTGTTCCCAAGTACACTGCTATTGCGGTTGCCTGCGGATGGCAACATCCTTTGCGCGGCCGGCGCCCTGGATACAGTGGCGACCGAGCCAGTCTTTTTGTTCGAGCAATCCAGCTGAACCATGCCCACCCGATCATCGTCCAGCTGCCGACTGTGCGGTCAGCCGATCACCACGCAGGCGCTTTCGTTCAGCGCCCTCCCAGTCTGCAACCGGTTCACGCCTGACGGCCGCGTCGAACACCGGATGACACTCGACATCGTCGAATGCGACACCTGCCGGCTCGTCCAGCTCCGCGAGGCCCCGCCCTCAGATACGCTGGTCCCGACGGTTCCCTGGATCCGATACCGCGAGCCGGAAGGCCATCTCGATGTATTGGCCGGCGAACTGCTCGCGCTGCGGCCTGAGGCCCGCAACGTCCTCGGCACCGGTCCGTTCGAGCA
This sequence comes from Bradyrhizobium sp. SZCCHNS1022, assembly GCF_032484835.1. Classification (NCBI taxonomy): domain Bacteria; kingdom Pseudomonadati; phylum Pseudomonadota; class Alphaproteobacteria; order Hyphomicrobiales; family Nitrobacteraceae; genus Bradyrhizobium; species Bradyrhizobium sp. SZCCHNS1022. Next base: position 138,849 of record NZ_JAUETT010000003.1, read on the forward strand.
ACCCCTGTTGTCGCGGCTCGGTGCACGCGGTCTCGCCGCAAGCGCGCTGGCGCTCGACCTTCCCGCCGTCGAAGGCCGTTTTCCTTATCTGGAAAGCTGGCAGGCCATGCTCAACGGTTCCGACCTCGCAGCTCGCGCGGCGCAGCTCGGCACCTTCGACATCGTCTCCTGCCGCTACATCCTCGAACACGCGCCGGAACCGGTTCGCGCACTCCAGGCGCTGAAGCAGCTGCTTTCCAACAATGGGCTGCTGCTGATCGAAGTCCCGGACAGCAGCAAGTTCGTGGCCGCTCGCGACTACTGCTTCCTGTGGGAAGAGCACAGCAGCTATTTCGTCGAGGAAACTCTGCGCGACCTGGCCGCGGTCAGCGGCTATCGGGTGGCGGCCCTGCTGCGCTACCCGGGGGTGCTGGAGGATGCCTTGGTGGCCGTCCTGGAGAGAGCGGATACGGCCGCCCTGCCGCCAGCAGCCCGCGGCCCCTCCGCCCTGTTTCAGGTCTACCGTGACAATTTTGCAACCACCCGGGCGCAGCTGCGCAGCAGGCTGTCCGCCTTTGCTGGTCCGGACCGGACCGGCATCGCCCTGTTCGGCATCGGCCATCACGCCATCATGTTCGTCAACGCCTTCGGCCTCGCCGACCTGATCGCGCTGGCGGTCGACGATGATGCGGATAAGTCCGGCTTTTTCCCCCCAGGCTTCCACAGGCCTGTGGTAGGCTCCGAACGGCTGCTGGCCGACGAACGGATCAAGCTGTGCCTGTTTGCGGTCGCTCCGCATATCGAAGGCAAGGTGCGCGACAAGCTCGCCCCTCTTGCCGCCAGGGGCGTGCAATTCCGCTCGATCTACGCCGCGCTCGACAATTCGATCCTGAAGGACCCCGCATGACGCTCGTCCAGAAATCCCCCGAGGTCTTCCTCGCCGAGGGCCCGATTGCCGCCGTGGGGCCGGCCGAGATCGAGACGCTGAAGGCCGCAGTCAAGGCCAGCCCGAAGCGGCGGGCGCGGATCAATGCGCACCCGGACGGCGAAGACACGCTGCATGAGATGATCATCGCGATCGACGCCAGCTCCTACATCCGGCCGCACAAGCACCCCGGCAAGAGCGAGGCCTTCCACATCGTGGAGGGCGAGGTCGACATCGTCGTATTCCGCGACGACGGCGAGATCGACCGCGTCGTCGAACTCGGCGCCCCCGGTGGCCGCCGGCCGTTCTATTACCGGATGTCGAATGCGTTCTTCCACACCCTGATCATCCGCAGCGATCTTCTGGTCGTGCACGAGATCACCAACGGTCCGTTCCGCCCTGGCGCGTCGGTGTTCGCCGATTTCGCGCCCGAAGACAGAGACACCGCCAAGGCTGCGACCTATCAGGCCGAGCTGGTCCGGCGGGTCGCGGCCCTGCAGGACGCCGCGGCATGACCCCGCATGCCGTCGTCGTCGGCGGCACCCGGGGTCTTGGCCGGGTGGTGGTCGAACGTTTCTTGGCCCGCGGCTGCGCGGTCAGCGTGGTGTCGCGGCAGCGCCCCGCGGACTTTCCCGATCAGGCCGGACTGCGCCACTTCCCTGCCGACCTGGAACGCAGCGAGGGCTTCGCCGGGTTGTGGGACCGGGTCGCCGAGGCCGGTGGCCCCATTCGCTATCTGGTGTTGAGCCAGCGCTTCCGCGGCCAGGGCGACCCCTGGGCCGGCGAGATCCAGGTCGGCCTCACCGCATCGCGCGACCTGATCGAGGGCTTCGCCAGGCATTTTGCCGATGCGGGAGACCGCGGAATCGGCGTGGTCAGCTCGGTCTATGCCGAATTCGTCGGCAGCTCGCAGCCGGTCGGCTACCACGTGGTGAAGGGCGGCCTCAATGCGATGGTCCGCCATTATGCCGCAACCCTCGGCCGGCGCGGCATCCGCGTCAACGCCATCATGCCGCTGACCTATCTGAAGCGCGAATCGCGGGTATTTTACGAGCAGAACGAAAAGCTGATGGACACCTATCGCCGGCTGGTGCCGCTCGGCCGGCTCGGCACGGCCGAAGAATGCGCCGATGCGCTCGATTTCCTCTGCAGCGAGCGCGCCTCCTTTATCAACGGGCAAAGCCTGTTTCTGGACGGCGGGGTCTCCACAGTCTGGCAAGAAGAGGTCGCCAAGAGCTTCGCGGGCCTGTAAAAGCGGCCGCGATTTTGCTTCGGCCGACCGTCCCTTGCCTCTCAAGGGATCGCCAACCAAGGACACGACATGCAGCACGTCAAGCACAAGACCGATTGCCGCCTGTGCGGCTCGACCCAGCTCGAACATGTGCTGCCGATCAGGCCCTCAGCGATCGGCGACGCCTTCGTCACCGCCGAACGGCTGAGCGAGAAGCAGGATCTGTATCCGCTCGACTGCTACCTCTGCCTCGACTGCGGCCACCTGCAGAATCTCGACGTCGTCGATCCCGACATCCTGTTCCGCGACTACACTTATCGCACTTCGGTCTCGTTGGGCCTGGTCGAGCATTTCAAGCGCTATGCGCAATCGGTGGTTTCGACACTCGGCATCCCCAAGGGCAGCCTCGTGGCCGAGATGGGCAGCAATGACGGCTCGCTCCTGAAAGCGTTCAAGAACGAAGGCATGCGGGTCCAGGGCGTGGACCCCGCGCGCGACATCGCCGCGGCCGCCACCGCCGACGGCATCCCGACGATTCCCGACTTCTTCACCAGCGCACTGGCTGCCAAGATCAAGTCCGACCAGGGCGAGGCTAAGCTGTTCTGCGCCAACAACGTATTCGCGCATATCGACAACATGTCGGATGTGGTGAAGGGCATCCGCCTGCTGCTTGCCGACGACGGCGCCTTCGTGTTCGAGGTCTCCTACATCGTCGACATGATCGACAACATGGTGTTCGACACCATCTATCACGAGCACGTCTCCCATCACGCGCTGATCCCGCTCGAGACCTTCCTGAACAAGCACGACATGACGCTGTTCCAAGTCGAGCGTACCGCGACCAAGGGCGGTTCGATCCGCGCCTTCGCGCAGCCGAAATCGACCGGCAAGCGCCCGCGCTCGGCGGAGCTGTCGAAGCTGATCGCCGAGGAAGAGCGGCGCGGCATCACCAAGCCCAAGATCTACCAGGACTGGTTTGCGGCGATCGAGCAGTGCAAGCGCAGGACGCTGGCCTATCTCGACAAGGCGATCGCCGAGGGCAAGCTGGTCGCAGCCTATGGCGCCTCGACCACCACGACCACCCTGCTCTACCACTTCGAGCTGGAAAGCCGCGTCAAGTTCATCGTCGACGACAATCCGCTCAAGCAGGGCCGCTACAGCCCGGGCGCCCATATTCCGGTGCTGCCTTCGACAGAGCTTGCGACCAGAAAGCCCGATATCGTCGTCATTCTCGCCTGGATCTACGCCGACCCGATCCTGAAGCGGAACCAGGCCTATCTGGAGGCCGGCGGCCGTTTCCTGGTGCCCCTGCCGGAGCCGCGGGTCGTCGAGGCATCCGGCTCGGTCGCGATCTGAACCGCTTGGCAAGCGCTGCGCCCCCCGGGCCGCCGCGCTTGCGCACGCTTCGCGGAACGGTTGACAGTCTCTCCGGAACATGGTCCAGCAAGCGCCGTGGCAGCGCCGCCGGCGAGACTCCGGGTTTGGCATTTTCGCCCGGCCAGCCAAAGACTTACGACACTTGACGAGGTAGCAGGATGACCTCCGTGACCGATGGACAGGTCGAACGGTTTGTGGTCGCGGAAAGGCCGCGCTTTTCCTGGGCGCGCTGCCGCGCCGATATTGCCCCTATCGTGACCCGTCACGTCACCTGGCGGGCGCTCGCCATGGGCGACATCCGCTCCAAATACCGCCGAACCCTGCTGGGACCGTGGTGGATCACGGCCACCAACGCGATCACGGCGCTGATCATGGGCACGGTCGCCGGCCGCTTCCTCGGCGCTGACATGAAGACCTACCTTCCGCACTTCATGATCAGCATCACCATCTGGAATTTCATTTCCTCCTCGCTCAGCGAGGCCTGCTACACGATGATCAATGCCGGCGGCATGATCAAGGCAGTGGATATGCCGATCGTGATCCACGTGATGCGCATGGTTCAGCGCAACCTGATCATCTTCCTGCACAACATCGCCATCATCCCATTCATTTGGCTCGTCTTCCCGTGGTCGATCGGCTTTGCGAGCCTGCTCAGCGTGTTCGGGCTGGCGCTGGTCTACGTCTTCATCGTCAGCGCATCGATCATCGTTTCCATGATCTGCGTGCGCTATCGCGATGTGCCCCCGGTGATGGCCGCCGTGCTGCAACTTCTGTTCTTCATCTCACCGATCATCTGGGAGCCATCGCGAATCCAAGGCGGCGATCTGATCGTCGGGATCAACCCGATCGCCTACCTGCTGGCGATCACCCGCGATCCCCTGATGGGCACCGTCCCGAGCCTGACCAGCTGGGCCGGCGCCGTTGGATTCATCGCTGTACTGACCGGTGCCATGGTCTACATCTACACGCGCTATCGCGCGCGCGTCGTCTACTGGGCCTGACCCGCCCGCGAGGATTGTTGGACTCGTCTATCATGACCTTGATTGAAGCCAAGAATATCGGCATCGAGTTTCCGGTGGCACCGCCGAACGCGCGTTCGTTCCGCCACCTCGCCATCAAGGCCGCCTCGCGGGTCGGCGGCAAGGTGTCGAAGAACGAAGGTTCGTTTCAGTTCGTGCAGGCCCTCGACGACATCAGCTTTACCCTGAAGCAGGGCGATCGTCTCGGGCTGGTCGGCCATAATGGCGCCGGCAAGACCACCCTGATCCGAGTGCTGGCCGGAATCTATGAGCCGACGCGAGGATCGTTACGCGTCGTCGGCCGCAATGTCCCGATGTTCGATATCGGGCTCGGCATGGACGAGGAGGCATCCGGCTACGAAAACATTCGCACTCGCGGGCTCATCCTCGGCCTCAGCCCGGAAGAGATCGAGGAGCGCGTGCCGGAGATCGTCGAATTTGCGGAGCTCGGCGACTATCTCGAACTGCCGATTCGCACCTATTCCTCCGGCATGCTGCTGCGGCTGGTCTTTTCGATCGCCGTCTCCATCCACGGCGATATCATCCTGATGGATGAGTGGATCGCAGTGGGCGATGCGCAGTTCCGGAAGAAGACGCATGAGCGGCTGCAGGACATGACGATGCGCTCCGGCATCGTGGTACTGGCTTCGCACGATCACAGCCTGTTGCGCGACACATGCAATCTCGGCCTCTATCTCGAGGGCGGACGGCCGCGCGCCTTCGGGGCACTCGAAGACGTGTTGAAGGAGCTGCCGGCTGCCTGAGCAGTCCAACGCCTGAACGATGCGGCGGGATGTGACGTGATGACCACCAGGACTGCATCGCTGTCGCCTCCGCGCGTCATGCTCGTCGTTCCAAATTACAATCACGCGCGATATCTGCCGGAATCCCTCGGCAGCATCGCCAGACAGACCCGGGCTCCCGATCGCGTCCTGATTATCGACGACTGTTCGACCGATGACAGCATCGCCGTCATCTCGCGATTCCTGGTGGACAATCCGACCTGGCAGCTCATTCGGCACCAGACGAATCAGGGTGTGGTGCGTGGCCAGAACGAAGCCCTGGCCATTGCGGATACCGACTGGATCGGTTTTCTCGGCGCCGATGATGCCCTGCATCCGAGCTATCTGGAGAAAGCGCTGGCGCAGGCAACGCGCTTCCCCGAGGCCGGCCTGATCTGCGCCTGCTGCGAAATCATCGGGCCTACAGGAGCGTCGGATGCCCGCATGCTGCGGCCGATCATGCTGCCGGCGCCGCAATCGACGATGCTGCAGCCGGCTGACGTCCGGCGCATTCTGCTCGCGGGTGACAATTATTTCTCCGGCACCGTGTCGCTTTACCGGCGCGAGGCGCTGCAAGCACTCGGCGGCTTCGACGTCAGCCTCGGCTCCTTCTCCGACGCGTTCCTCGCGCGCCGGCTCGCCCTCACCTATGGCTTCTATTTCATCGCGGAGATCCTCGGCTACTGGCGGATCCATGGCCAGAACTACTCGACGGCTACCGCAACCGATCCGACTGCTCTGGAAACCAAGCTGGCCGAGATCAGCGCCCGCATCTCCGACAGCATTCTGTTCCCGCCCGGCTACGGCGCGCTGTTCGCGCGCCGCAATCGCTTTGGCGCGGTACGGATGGTGCTGGGGACGGATGCGCCTGCGTCTGCCAAGGCGGCGCATGCGGCCGCCCTGCTCGATGGCGGCCCGTTTGATGCGCATCTGCTGCGGCTTCTGCTCGGCTTGGGCTCTCCCGGCCGCCTCGCCGCGTTGGCTTGGGCCACGCTCCGGACCCGACCGATGTCGCTGATGCGCCTGCTCGCCCAACGCGCGAGGCGCAGTGCGATCGTCGCGGCAACGCCGGCCTATCGTGCCCCATGACCGCGCGGGCCCCCATCGGCACTCTCCGGCATCGCCTCACCAGGCTCCAAACGAGCCACGCCGCCGCCGAGCCAGGCCCGGTCATGCCAAGTTCGCCCGCTCAGACCGACGAGAGACAAGGCAGACGATCGACCAAAGCTTGGCTGACGGGGCTTGCCTTTCGCTTCTACGGCTTTCTGAGCGCACGCCGGCGGCAATTGCTGCCGCTCACGATTCGTGCGGCCAACGTCATCGATCGCAGGATGATCGCGGCACCTGCAGGCCCAGCCCTTTTGCGCTTCACGGAGCACAGGCTGGCGCGTGGCTCTCGGGTGGGCACGATCGCCGCACGGCTGATTCTCATAGCGCTGGCGGGCGCGGCCCAGATGCACCTTGCGGCCAGCCGCAAGCCGAGCGCGCTGCGCGCGGTGCGGCTGCTCAACCTGATCTTCCGCGCCCAGGTCCGCGCGCGGCGCGGCCTCGGTACCCAGGCCTATTTCACAACGCTCGCGCTCTGCAGCGCCTACGACCGCATCGTCCGCGAGGTCCCGCATGTGGAGGAGATCGACAGCTTTGCGATCAATTTCGCCGTCGGCGTCGCACACATGTACCGCGGTAATTATCCGGTCGCGGAGCATTTCCTGAAGCGAGCGGCGGCCTCGGGCGACAGCAACGCCCTGCGCAAGCTCGGCTGCGTTTATGTGCTAATGCACGATCATGCGAGCGCGGCCGAATGCTTCGCCGCGTCGGTGAAGCGCGATCCCCACTCGGTCATGGCGCATCAAAACTATGCGGGCGGCTATGATCCATCGGCTTACACGCCAAGCACCTGGGAGCTACAGCATGCCGGCGAGCTCCTGATCTATGACAATCTGATCCAGCTCGGCGAAAACTTCTATCATCAGGGCCGCTACGAGGACACCTTCCGCTGCTATCAAGCCGCGCTCGACCATCAGGACACGCTGGCTCAGAGGTGGTCGATTCCGGACGAACTCCTGGAGCGGATCAAGGGCGTAAGCATCAACTTCAAGCCCAACCTGCCGGTGCGACTGCTCGGCTACGAGTGGGTGACCTTGATCGGCCATATCGGCTTCATCGACTGCCATCTGCGTATGGCCGAGCTCGGCATCGTGCCGGCAGCCAATTACGTGCTGCTGGCGCCTCCGGCGAAAGTCATCAATCAAGCGTTCCTAAGCCTGTTCGCCCCGCATCTGACGATCATCGAAGATCCCGCGCTGGTCGATGACCTGCTTCCCTATCAGCGTCTGGTCGGCGATCAGTTCATCGCAGTGCGGGGCGAAGATGGTCTCGCCGAGCCTTGGGCGCATGCGGCGGCGCGTGCTCAGGTCGCCTGGGCGGAACAGCGGCGCGCTCCAATTGTCACAGTCCCGCAACACCTTCGCGAGGCAGGTCGTGCCAAGCTGCGCAGCGCCGGTGTCACCGCCGACTGGTTCGTTGCGATGCACATCCGCGAGGGCGGCTATCACGGCGACGGACCCGGCACCACACGACAGCATCGTTCAGCCAATGTCGGCGATTATCTGGAGGCCATCGGCCACATCACCTCGCGCGGTGGTGCGGTGGTCAGGCTCGGCGACCGCAGCATGACGCCGCTGCGCGGCCTGCCCGGCGTGTTCGACTATGCCCATAGCGACATCAAATCGGCCGAGATGGATCTTTTTCTCTGTGCGGAGGCACGCCTGTTCGTCGGGACCACCTCAGGCCTCACCACTGCTGTGCAGGCGCTCGGCACACCGATGCTGCTCGTCAACTGCATCTCCAATGACTGCCAGTTCTGGCACGAGAAGACGGATTTCACCCTGCGGCCGGTCTACGACCGCCGGGCGCGACGTTATCTCTCGCTGCGGGAGACCTATCGTCAGCCGTTGCAGGCGCTCCTGATCGATACGGGCGTGCTGGCACGGCACGGGCTTGAGATCCACGCCAACCGACCCGAGGACATCACCGCCGCCGTCCGTTACAAGCTTGATTGTCTGGACGGAAGCACGCGGCCCTTGCGCGAGGGCGGCGCGCTGCTCGATCGGTATCTCGTTACACTTGCCGACAATCCCTACAATTTCGGCGCTGCACTTCCGGTGCCGGCCTTCCTCGCGCGGATACCGGAGTTGCTGGACCCAATCGGCTAAATCCGCATAATCGGCCGGGTGGGGATCAGGGGTGAGAACCAGACTTTAATTTCTCGAAAAGACTCTCCCTCTGGTAGGTAAGGGCACGACGGTGCGATTTATTTTGCTTCACCCGTGATCGTCGGGCGCAAATGCGCCCTCATCATGCGTGAGCTTTGCGAGCATCTGGAACCAGAGCGATGACGGGGCTGACTTCTGCAGACAACAGCACGGCCGACATGCCTCCAAGCACGCCGGTCAACCTTCCGGAAGAGGCCGTCCAGGCTCAGCCTGCGCAAGGCAGTTTCGGCGGTATCGGTTCCGTGGTTGCCGTCACATCCGGCGGATTGACCATCAATCTGCTTTTCGATGCGGCCGCGATGGCTGCTCCTGCCGCGTTCCGCGCCGGAATCCAGCAGGCGGCCGCGATCCTGAGTTCAACCATTTCCGACCACATCACGGTCAATCTCAAGATCGATTACAGCGGCACTGGTGGCGGCGCGGGTGCGACCCCAGACGTCGGGCAGTGGCAGACCTATTCGAACGTCCGAGCCAATCTAATCAATAATGCAAGTCTCGGAGATACGACGTTCAACGCACTGCCATCAGGATCGACCTTCCAAGGGCAATCCTACGTTGCAGTTTGGAACTCGCAGCTGAAGCTGTGGGGAGTTCTTGGCGCCAACGACACAACGACGGACGACGGCAGCGCCACCTTCGCCACCGATATTGATCCGAACCTTCTCGTCGGCGTCGCACTGCATGAGCTGACCCATGCGTTCGGCCGCGTGCCCTACGGATCGCAGCCTGACATTTTCGATTTCTATCGGTTTTCGAGCCCAGGCGTGGCGCTGCTCACGGGCGGCGCAACCGCTTCGCCGGCCTATTTTTCCCTCGACGGCGGCTACACCAAGCTTGCCGACTATGGTCAGAACTCCGACGCGAGCGACTTCCTCAACAGTGGCGTGCAGGGCCCAAACGACCCGTTCAACGAGTTCTACACGGGCAGCACCCTGCAGATGCTGACCGCGGTCGACCTGAAGCAATTGGACGCGCTGGGATTTCATCTCACCTCCGCTACGCCGGTGACGATCGAATCCTTCGGGTCAACCAGCTTGCTGCAGTCCAGCTTTGGCTATTTCCTCAATCCTGTCGCCGGCGGCACCGGACCTCAGCTTAAGTTCGGCGGCAGTGCCTTGGCCCCAGGGCAACTGGGTGGTTGGACACCGATCGGCGCGGAAATTACGGGCAGCGGCTACCAGATCGCATGGAAGATGGCCGGCGCCGACCTTTATACGATCTGGAATACCGACAGTAATGGCAACTACACGGGCAATGCGATTGGCGCAGTTGCGGGTGGCAGCGCTGCTCTGGAAGGATTCGAGACCAGCCTCCATCAGGATCTAAACGGTGACGGCATCATTGGCGTTACGACGACCGTGATCGAATCCTTGGGGTCGACGAGTCTCGTTCAAGTGGCCAATGGCTATTTCCTCGATCCGGTCGCCGGTGGCGCCGGACCGCAGTTGAAATTCGGCGGGGCCAACTTGGTGGTCGGCCAGCTTGGTGGCTGGACTCCGATCGCCGCCGAGACGACGGGTAGCGGCTATCAGATTGCATGGAAGATGGCCGGCGCCGATCTCTATACGGTCTGGAACACCGACTCCAACGGCAATTACATCGGCAATGCGATAGGTGCTGTCCCGGGCGGCGACAGTGGGCTCGAGGCGCTGGAGACGACGTTTCATCAAGACCTCAATGGCGACGGCACCATCGGGGTAGTCAGCACCGTGATCGAGGCTCTGGGCTCAACAAGCTTGGTACAGGCGGGCTCGAACTATCTTCTTGACCCGGTCGGCGGCGGCAGCGGTCCGCAGATCAAGTTCGGCGGGTCCGTGCTCTTGGCTGGGCAGCTAGGTGGATGGATGCCCATCGGCGCCGAGATCACAAGCAGCGGCTACGAGGTCGCCTGGAAATTTCAGGGCTCGGATCTTTATACCGTCTGGAACACCGATAGCAGCGGCGCATACACCGGCAATGCGATCGGCGCTGTCAGTGGAAGCAACGCGTCTTTAGAGGCGTTGGAAATCAGCTTCCATCAGGATCTGAATGGCGATGGCGTTATTGGCATTCCAACCACCGTCATCGAAAGCCTTGGTGCAACGAGCCTCGTCCAATCAGGCACGACATATTTTCTGAACCCCGTCGGCGGCGGCACCGGCCCGCAGATCAAATTTGGCGGTTCTGCCGTGGTCGTTGGCCAAATGGGCGGCTGGATGCCGATCGGCGCAGAAGCTGCTGGCAGCGGCTATCAAGTCGCTTGGAAGATGACGGGCGCAGATCTGTATACCGTCTGGAACACGGACAGCAGCGGAAATTACGTTAGCAACGCCATCGGCGCAGTGCCCGGAGGCACCGCTTCGCTGGAAACGCTGGAGACGAGCTTCCAGCAAGATCTCAATGGCGACGGCACGATCGGGATCCCCGCCCATACTGTCATGGCCGCCGTGCAATCGGCAGCAGCTGCTTCCCCTGGCGCCGCACTGCCGTTCGTGCAACCTGTCGCTCAGGATAATTTCCATTTCGCAGGCGATGGCGCAAGCGGCGCGCTTGAATACGGGACAGCAGCATCCGGGCCGACGATCAGCGGCAGTGCTCCCCAGAACTCCATCTCTGCAGCAGTGTTTGCATCCCTTCCGACTCCCGCGCATTTCGGCCAGATCGCCGAATTTAATTTTGCCTCCACGGGCAATCCGACCATGTCAGCGACTCAGCCGGCCCCACTTCCGACCCTTAGCCACGACATGGCGATCGCGGTGATATCGCATGCGGTGCATGACGCGATCACGATCGAACCGATGACGACAGCAGAACTGCTCGCGCATTTCTCGAATTTCCATTTGCTCTGAGCGGGCCGATCCCCCTCGCCGAACGCACCGGCTTGCCGTATATGGCGCCTCCGAGCACCGTTATCGTGAACCGAATGCCCCCGCCCACCCCTATCCCGCCGCGACGGCTCCTCTATGTCGCGAACGAGGATTACGCGTTTCTGATGCATCGCCTGCCGATGGCGCGCGCCGCGCGCGACGCCGGCTACGAGGTGCATGTCGCCACCAATGTCAACGCCGGCGCGGGCGCGATCGAGGCCGAGCGCTTCGTCCTGCATCCGATCCCGTTCCAGCGAGGCGGCCTGTCGCCCTCGGCCGCACTTCCGACGGTCCGGGCGATCCGGGCGGTTGCGACAAGGGTCAAGCCCGATGTCGTTCACCACTCCGGCCTGCAGGCGAGCGTGCTCGGCTCGCTGGCGGCGCTCGGCAGCTCTACCCCCGCGGTCAATGCCATCACCGGGCTGGGCTATGTCTTCACCTCGACCACATTGCGCTCGCGGCTGATGAAGCAGGCCATGGTGGCGTTGCTGCCTCGCCTGATGAACCGGGCATCCAGCGTCGTGCTGGTGCAGAACCCGGACGATCGCGATGCCTTGCGCGCACTCGGAGTCCGGACGGACAAGATCACCCTGATCCCGGGTTCCGGCGTCGATACCGATCGCTTTCAGCCACTGCCCGAGCCGGAGGGACCGATCAGCTTCGGCTTTGCCGGACGCCTTCTGACCGACAAGGGTGTCCGCGCCCTGGTCGCGGCGCATAGGCTCCTGCACTCCGAAGGCCTCGATTTCAACCTCCTGATCGCCGGCAGCCCCGACCCGGCCAATCCAGCCTCGGTCTCGCCCCAAGAGATCGAGCAATGGCAGCGAGAGCCTGGGATCACGCTGCTCGGCCATGTCAACGACATCGCCACATTATGGCGGCGCTGCCATATCGCCGTGCTGCCCTCGCACCGCGAGGGCCTGCCGGTGAGCCTGCTGGAGGCGGCTGCCTGCGGCCGGCCGCTGGTCTCGACCGATGCGCCCGGCTGCCGTGAGATCGCGATCAATGGCGAGACAGGATTATCCGTGCCGATCGAGAATCCGGCCGCGCTGGCGCAAGCAATGAAACAGCTGGCGCAATCGCCGGAGCTGCGGGCGCGCTATGGCCAGGCTGCGCGGCAGTTGGTCGAAGACAAGCTTTCAGCCAAGATCATCGGCCGCTCGGTCGTCGCACTCTACGACCGGCTGACGTCCCGCTCACCGGTTGCATCATGACAGCCGGTCTTCCTGCCCTTCTCGTCGTCGCGCTGAGCGCAGCCGCGATCTGTGCGGCCCTGATCGTCCTGCTGCGCCCGCTGCTCCAGCGTTACGCGCTTGCCCGGCCGAACACCCGCTCCTCACACAAGGTGCCGACGCCACAAGGTGCGGGAATCGCCGTGATCGCGGCCACGCTTCTGATCGGAGGCGGCTACGCGTGGACGACCGGCGCCGCTCCGCCCGTACTGCTGCTTGCCGCCACGCCGCTCATCGCCCTGGTCGGGCTGGTCGATGACATCAGGCCGATACCCGTGCTGCCGCGCTTGCTCTTGCAGGCGATCGCGGTCGGCCTCGTCGTTCTCATGGCTCCGAGCGAGCTCAGGCTCGTGCCCGTCTTGCCGCTCGCACTGGAGCGCGCGGTTCTGCTGATCGCCGGGCTGTGGTTCGTCAACCTGGTCAATTTCATGGATGGGCTCGACCTGATGACGGCGGCCGAGGCGGTGCCGATCACGGCGGCACTCACGGCGCTCGGCGTGTTCGGCCTGATGCCGTTGCCGGCCACGCTCGTCGCGGCCGCGCTGTGTGGCGCCCTGCTCGGATTTGCGCCGTTCAACCGGCCGGTGGCAAAGGTGTTTCTTGGTGATGTCGGCAGCCTCCCGATCGGGCTTCTGCTCGGCTGGTGCCTGCTGGAGCTCGCCTGGCGCGGTCATATCGTGGCTGCACTGTTGCTGCCGCTCTATTACCTCGCGGACGCGACCCTCACATTGCTGCGGCGGATGCTGCGTGGCGAGCCATTCTGGGCGGCGCACCGCACGCATTTCTACCAGCGCGCGACCGACAACGGCTTTACGGTCGCTCGCGTGGTCAGCGACGTCTTCGCGCTCAACCTCGTGCTCGCTGCTCTCGCGGGCCTATCGGTGGCACTCGCATCATGGACGGCAGACGTTGTGCTGTTGATGCTCGGAGCCGGTGCGGTCGCCTTCGCGCTGCACCGGTTCGCGCGACCGCGGGCGATGGAAGCCTCACGCCGCGGTTGACCCGAACTCCGGCACCGCGTCCTTCAGGATCGCCTTGATCGCCACAGGATCATGCTGACCGATCGCCTGATCCAGGCTCGCGATCCACGCCTTCAGCACCTGCATCGGCGGCTCGTTCGGTTTGGCGGCCATGATGCCGGCCACGCCGATCTCGACCGGCGGCTCCTCGCTCGCGAACAGGATTTCGTTCAGGCGCTCGCCGGGCCTGATCCCGGTGAAGACGACCTCGATGTCATAGCCGGGCTGCAAGCCCGAGAGCCGGATCATGCGTTCGGCGAGTTCGACGATCCGCACCGGCTGGCCCATGTTGAGGACGTAAACCGAGACGCCCGGCCGCTCCGGCGCGAGCGCATGCGAAGCCGCGGTGATCACGAGATCGCAGGCTTCGCGGATCGTCATGAAATAGCGCACCATGTCCGGATGGGTGACCGTCACCGGGCCGCCGGCCTCGATCTGCGCCTTGAATTTCGGCACCACCGAGCCGTTCGATGCCAGCACGTTGCCGAAGCGGACCGAGATCAGCCGCATCGGCGACCTGCCGCCGTGCCGCTCGGCCAACTCGCGGTCCAGCGCTTGGCAATACATTTCGGCAAAGCGCTTGGTGAGCCCCAACATCGACACCGGCTCGATCGCCTTGTCGGTCGAAATCATCACCATCGCTTCGGCGCCGGCCGCCACCGCCGCATCGGCGACGTTGATCGAGCCGAAAATGTTGGTCTTGACGCCCTCGCTCCAATCGCGCTCGAGGATCGGCACGTGTTTCAGCGCCGCGGCGTGGAAGACGAGTTCCGGCTTGAACTCGGAGATCAGGCGGAAGACCCGTTCGCGGTCGCGGATATCGGCGATGCGGCCTTCCACGGCGGCATTGCCTTCGTTCGCGGCGGCGAGCGCCTCGGTGATCGCATAGAGCGCCGGCTCGGAGTTCTCCAGGATCAAGAGCCGCGCCGCGCCGAAGGTGACGGCACGATGGCAGATCTCCGAGCCGATCGAGCCGCCGCCGCCGGTGACGACGACAGCCTTGCCTCTCACCAGCGCTTCCAGCCGCGCATAGTCGATCTTCTCGCTCGGCCGCAGCAGGAGATCCTCGACCGCCACTGGCGCGAGCCGCGGCGCATCGCCGCTTTCGAGCGAGGGCAGCCGGCTCACGATCAATCCAAGCCGGCGCGCCCGCATCAGAAAGGTTTCCGGGTGCAGTTCCGGCTCGAACGCGGACGGTGCCATCAGGGCGCGTGCGATCGGCTTGCCGCGCCGGGCGAAATCGGCCGCAACATCCTCGATGTCGTCGATCCCGCCCAATACCGGAACGTTGCGGATGATCTGGCCGCGATCGGAAACCGCCGGCGACAAGATCCCGATCGGCCAGATTCGCTTCACTGCGCCGCTTTCGATGCCGCGCAGAACCACCTCGGCATCTGCCGTGCGCCCGACCAGGAGCGCGGGCGCGGCATCGTCGGTCCTGGCGTGATGGCGCACACGCGTGTAGCGGAAATAGCGATAGGCAAAGCGCAACGCGCTGAGGGCAAAAATCTCCAGAAACCAAAACAGGATGATGGTGAGCTTGCCGAGGAAGAACGTGCCGCGCACGTTCGGGGCGACAATGACGTAGTCGAGCACCAGGAGCGCAAGCGTCAGCACGGTGGCGACACGGACGATGTTGAGCGCATCGGGCAGCGAGATGAACCGCCATTTGGTGGTCATCAGCCTGGAAACATAGAAGACGATGAAGCTGAAGACGACGAAATAGGGTACGATCTGCAGAAGCAGCGGAGCCCGGTCCCAGAACGCGCTGGCGCCCTCGAAGCGGATGTAGAATGCAGCGAACAACGCCGCCACGCTGGCCAACAGGTCATGCGCCGCAATCAGGATGTTGCGATACGTCAGATGGGACAGACGTGTCATGCCGTGACCGACCCGTGAATCAAACCCTGCGTCATGCCGCGGCACTCTTCGATGACGTATCCTGCAGCCGGGCTTTCAGCATCATGCCGCCGGCAACCCCCACCCCCATGACATACATCCAGCCCTCGTGGAAATCGAAGATGTGCGAGTTGAACAGCGAGGTGAAGACGTTCTGCACCACGACCAGAAGACCGATCCAGGCGACGAGCCCGTCGCCCCGGAACAGCAGCAGATGCGACAGCCACATCGCATAGAGGATAATGATGCCTAGCAGGCCCCATTGCACGGCGACGTTGAGGGTCTGATTGTGCGGATTGCTGATCACCTGCCCCGAGGCGAGATCGGAGCGCCCGCTGGCCGCCAGCTCGAACAGATGCCGCGTCGATCCGCTGCCGTGGCCGATCACCGGGGCCTCCGCAAAGAAGTGCAGCGACTTGCGCCAGAACTCGAGGCGCTCGCCGATCGAGGTGGTGGCACGGTCTTCCTTATAGGCCTGGTATTCGCTCGTGAAGGTCGCGACCTTCTGCCTGAGCTGCGGTGAAACCGTCCAGGCGGCAGCGCCGAGCGCAACCGCTCCCAGCAGGATCAAAAGGTTTGCTCGCCACCTCAGATGCATGAGGCCGAAGACTGCGAGCATGATCGGAATCGTCACCAGCGCGGTGCGTGAGGTGACGACGAAGAGCATGTTGGCGAGGAAGGCCAGCATGAGCACGAGCATCAGCAAGGCAAGGAGCCAGCGCTTCTCGCCGACGAAACGCGCCATCGGATAGGCCAGCGCCACCGCGCAGAGCGAGAATTCCTGGCTTTGATCGATATAATTCTTCACGAAGATGCCACGATCCGCGTTCGGCTTCAGCGCCAGTGCCGGATCGAACGCGACCGCGGTCGACATCACGACCATCAGCGCGCAGGAGCCCAGGAAGGCGACAAAGACCCAGACGCCGCGCTCCGACCGTTCGAAATGATAGAACAGCGCCGGCAACACCAGGAGCTTGGCCGCGGGGCCTACCGCATAGAGGCGCGCCCCCCAGGGGACGTCCGACCACAAGGTCCCGACCAGCGCGAGCCCGAACAATGCAAGAGGTGCGATCGAGATCGGCCGCCGCAGCGAGCGCCAAAAGGCGTCGCGATCGAGATGCGGCAGCATCGTGATCACCATGACGACGCCAAGGATGGACACCAGCGAGGTCGACCAGGGCAGCGCGGCCGCGAGCAGGACCGCGACCACATCCACCGTGGTCCGCCAGGCGGCGGGATCGCGCCAGCGCCGCAAGGGCAACACGGCTGCGGAATGGCTGGTCAGCGCCGTCATCGCTTGGTGCCCCGGGCGCGATCGACCAGGGCGGTCGTCGAAAAACCTCTGACGATATCGACCAGCATGACGTGGCCGCCCGCGGCCTCGACGATTTCGTGCCCGACCACCTGCTCGCGGGTGTAGTCGCCACCCTTGACCAGGACGCTCGGCTTCACCAGCTCGATCAGGCGGATCGGCGTGTCCTCACCGAAGATCGCCACCGCATCCACCGCCTCCAAAGCCGCCAGCACTTCGGCGCGCGCACGTTCATCCTGCACCGGGCGATCCTCGCCCTTCAGCCGCTTCACCGACGCATCGCTGTTCAGGCCGACGACGAGACAGTCGCAGGCGGCGCGCGCGGCCGCGAGTACCTTCACATGCCCCGGATGCAGAATGTCGAAACAGCCGTTAGTGAAGCCGACCCGCAGGCCCTGCGCCCGCCACGCCGCAAGGCGCCTCTCCAGATCACTGTCGTCGCGAACGATCTTCTCCTCGGCAGCGAGATAGGCATGCGGCAAGACCTTTCGCCGGAGTTCGGCAGCCGTCACACTGGCTGTGCCCTGCTTGCTCACCGCAACCGCTGCTGCGGCGCTCGCCATCCGCAGGGCGTCCTCCCATTCAGCCCCCGCCGCGAGCGTTGCGGCCAGCACCGCAACCACCGTGTCGCCCGCGCCCGAGACGTCGCACACTTTCACCGGATAGGCCGGCACGTGCACGGGCGCGCCGTCGCGCGGCACCAGGGTCATGCCGCGCTCGCTCTGGGTGACCAGGATCGCTTCACAATCTGCGAGCCGGATCGCATCCTGTGCCGCAGAGGCGATCTCCTGCTCGGTGTCGGCGCGGCTGCGCGTCGCTTCCGAGAACTCCTTGCGGTTCGGCGTCAGCAGGCTGACGCCGCGATAGATCGCGAAGTTCGCGCTCTTGGGATCGACGATCACGCGCTTGCCGGCTTTGCGCGCCGCGTCGATCGCGTGGCGGATCACGCGCGCGGTCAGCACCCCTTTGGCATAATCGGACAGCAGCACGATATCGGCACGCTCGATCAGCGGCAGGATCGCATCGATCAGCTGCTGTTCGATCGCGGCGGACGCTGGCGCCGCGCGCTCCCAATCCGCACGCAGCATATGGGTCGAGAAATGTTCGGACACGAAGCGCACCTTGCGCGTGGTCGGCCGCGACCGATCGGCGACCAGCACGCTCTCGATGCCGGCTTCCCGCGCCAATTCGGCCCGGAGCTGCTGACCGGCCTCATCGTCACCGATCAGCCCGACGAAGATGCAGCGCGCGCCGAGCGAGGCGATGTTGCGCGCGACATTGCCGGCCCCTCCGATATTGATCTCGCTGCGCTCGACCGCGATGACGGGCGCCGGCGCTTCCGGCGAAATCCGCGACACCTCGCCGTAGACGAATTCGTCCAGCATCAGGTCGCCGACGCAGAGCACGGTCTGGCGGGCGATCGCTTGCGACAGGGCATCGAAATCGAACATTGCTTGGCGTCTTCTGTACCGGAATCAGCGGAAGCGATCGGTCGCGTCGAGGTAGCCTTTGACGTAATGGCCAACGGCATCTTCGAGCGGCGTGAAGCCGCCGTTATAGCCGGCCGCAAGCAGCCGATCGACCTCGCTCTGGGTGAAATACTGGTAGCTATCGCGAATCGCCTCGGGCATGTCGATGTATTCGATATTGGCCGTGGTGCCGAGCGCCGCATAGGCCGAGAGCATGAGGTCCTTGAAGCTGCGCGCTTGGCCGGTCCCCACATTGAACAGGCCGGACACCGAGGGCGTGGCGAGCAGCCACACGATCACCCGGACGACGTCGTCGACATAGATGAAGTCGCGCCGCTGGTCGCCATCGGCGATGCCCTCGCGATGCGACTTGAACAGCTGCACGGGCCGGCCAGCCTTGATGTCGTCGAAACGACGGGCCAGCACGCTCATCATCGAGCCCTTGTGGTATTCATTGGGCCCGAACACGTTGAAGAATTTCAACCCGACATGCTGCGGCGGCAGTTTTTCGTGCCGCTCGGTACGGGCGGCGATCACCATGTCGAACAGGTGCTTGCTCCAGCCGTAGAGATTCATCGGGCGCAGGGGCTTGAGCGCGTCAAGCGACGGTTCGTCTTTAAAGCCCTGCGCGCCATCACCATAAGTGGCGGCCGAGGAGGCGTAGATGAACGGCGTTGCGTTGGCGGTGCACCAGTCGAGCAGCCGCAGCGAGAAGCGGAAATTGGTCTCGATCACCAGATCGCCATCGATCGCGGTGGTCTCGGAGATCGCGCCCATGTGCAGGACGGCGTCGAGCCGCCGCCCCTTCAGCCATTCCGGCAGGTCGGCCGGCGGAATGAAATCGGCGAGCTGCCGCTTGGCCAGATTGCGCCACTTGCCCTCTTGGCCGAGCCGGTCGCACACAACGACGTCGGTCCGTCCGGCATCGTTGAGCGCGGCGACCAGATTTGACCCGATAAACCCCGCCCCGCCGGTCACCAGCAACATTCTTCACCCGTCCCGCAGTCAATGTCCCTTGTAAGGCCCCTTGCCGTAGCGCATGCGTGGGCAAAGTGTAAGCGGTTTGCGCGACGGCTTTACCTTGCGCAGCCGAGCGGCTACCAGCGCAGCCGGAGTGCAAGCGAACAAAGAATGAATCTCAATTCTAAAGAGATGAACATTGCAGCGGAACCGGGCGAGACCGGCCCGATCCTCATCATTCCCTACATGTGGATCGGCGATTTCGTCCGTGGCCATACCGTCGTGCGGGTGTTGAAGGAGCGCTGGCCGAATCGGCCGGTGGATTTCCTGACCACCTCGCTTTGCGCACCGCTCATCGATTACATGCCCGGCGTGCGCGCTGGGGTTGTCTGGAACCTGCCGCGCAGCCGGCTGGCATTGGCGCAGCAATGGCGACTCGCCGCCATCCTGCGGGAGCGACGCTACCAAACCGTCCTGATCATGCCGCGTACCTGGAAGTCGGCGATCGCACCCGCGCTGGCCGGTATCCCGGAACGGGTGGGCTTTGTCGGCGAATTCCGCTTCGGGCTGCTCAATCGCTGGCGCTGGGGTGAAAGAGCCCTGCCCCGCCTGATCGACAAGAACGCCGCCCTGGCCCTGCCTAAGGGCGCGCCGCGACCACCGGAATGGCCGGTGCCGCAACTGCGCGTTCCGCCCGAGGAGGTCGAGCGCTGGCGGCAGGCCAATGGCGTCGGCAACGGCCCCGCCGTCGCGCTGGCGCCCGGCTCCGTCGGTTCGGGCAAGCGCTGGCCCTATTATGGCGAGGCGGCCCGCCTGCTGGCGGAGCAAGGGCTCGACGTCTGGGTGGTCGGCGGCCCCGGCGAAAAGGGGCTGGCCAACGAGATCGTGGCGACCGGGGGCCCGCGGGTGCGCGACCTGACCGGGACGGACCTTCGCAACGGCGTGCTGGCGCTGGCGGCCGCACGCGTCGCGATTTCCAACGATTCGGGGCTGATGCATGTCGCCGCGGCCCTGGGCACGCCGACCATGGGGATTTTCGGTCCGACCAGCCCGCAGCTCTGGGCGCCGCTCAATGAGCTTGCGGCGGTCGTGCAAACCAAGACCCACGTGCCCTGCCAGCCCTGCCATCGCCCGGTCTGCCGCATGAACGATCATCGCTGCATGCGCGATATTCCGGCCGCCGAGGTCGCGGAAATCGCCACGCGCGTGCTGTCGGAAGTTGGCGCGCGCGCCGCGCGCTGAAAAGGTCGAGCATGTACGGACGAGAGAGCCAAGAGCATGGGTGAGATCAGCGCGACGCACAAACCCGCCGCGTTTCTCGATCGCGATGGCGTCATCAACTACGACGACGATTATATCGGCACGCGCGAACGCATCCGCTGGATGCCGAACGTCGCCAAGGCGATCCGGCGGCTCAACGCGTCGGGCTATCACGTCTTTCTCTTCACCAACCAGTCCGGCGTCGCCCGCGGCCTGTTCACCGAAGACGACGTCGTGACCCTGCACGACTGGATGTGCGCCGAGCTCGCCGCGCAAGGCGCTGTGATCGACGACATCCGCTACTGCCCGCATCACACCGAGGGCACGGTCGAGCGCTATCTGCAGCCGCATCCCTGGCGGAAGCCGTCGCCGGGCATGATCCTGGACCTGATGGCGCATTGGCCGGTGCGGCACGAGGGCAGCTTTGTGATCGGTGATCGCGCCTCCGACATGCAAGCCGCACAGGCGGCCGGATTACCTGGCTTCCTATTCGCAGGCGGCGATCTCGACGCTTTCGTCGCCGACGTCATCGCTCAAACCAGCGTACGGTAGACGGCTGCGATCTTGTCGGCTTCAGCCTCAAGGCTGAACCGCGCGACCACGCGCGCGCGGGCGCGCTCGCCCATCGCCTGCGCTGCGGCGGGATCGCGCATCAGCGGCTCGAGCGCGGCCACGAGCGCGTCGACGTCGCCCGGCGGGACCAGCACGCCCGTGACGCCATCTTCGACCACGATCTCCGCCGCACCGGCACGTGATGCCACCAGCGCCGCACCGACCGCCATCGCCTCGATCAGCGTGAGGCCAAAGCCCTCGTTGCGCGAGGTGAAGGCATAGATCGTGAGGCGCTGATACCAGCGTTGCACCTCGGCGATCTCGAGCTCGCCGGTGATGACGATGCGTTCGTTAAGGCCCGCTGCGACGATCTTCTTCTTCAACTCGTTTGCAAACGGCATCTGCTCCGGCGTCACCGCGCCCACGAGGACGGCTGAGAAGTCGGGATAATGCGGCAGCAGCCGGCACATCGCCTCCACGAAGACGTCGCTGCCCTTCTGCGCGCGGACCCTGCCAAAACATCCGATCGCGTAAGCGCCCGGCAACCCACTCTCGGCAAAAGCCGCCGCACGATCAGTCGGCGGCGCATAGACGTCGGTGTCGACGCCATGCGTGATCACGGTCGCCTCGCGCTTGAGGTAAGAGGCGGAGATGTCGCTGGTCGCGATGATCGCGTCCATCTGCCGGATCAGCCAGCGCGTGATCCAGGTGTGGTGGCGCTGCGCGGCCGAGGTGAAAACGAGCTTGAGCGGCCACCCCAACGCGCGCAACAGCACGCCCACGATCATCTCGTTGTTGCGCCTCGCATGCCAGATCAGCGGCCGCCGGCGGCCCCACAGCCGCAGCAGATCCGCCAAGCCCATGCGCGCGATGCCCTCGGGCGCATGGGAACCAAACCACGCCGCACTGCAGCGCATCGCCAGTTTCGGTGCAACCATGCGATTGGTCGCCGTGACTCCGGAATAACGCCTGTGCAGATTTGGCACGATGACGTCGACATCAGCCGACGAAACGGGTTTTGCGGGCACGTTGAGCTCCAATTCGGCAAGGCCCTATACGCAAGATTAAGCATAGAAGCCAGTTCGCGGCTCTCGAAACCCCTCCTTCACCGCGCAAGCGTTAGTTTGCGGCAAAACAACAGGGATCGGGTCAAACAATGACCGTGCTCGTGACTGGCGGCGCCGGCTATATCGGCAGCCACACGGTGCTCGCGCTGGTGGAAGCCGGCGAAAGCGTCGTGGTGATTGATAATCTCTCCACCGGCTTTTCCAACTTCGTCCCGGACGGGGTGCCGCTGTTCATCGGCGATTGCAGCGACGAGAATCTCGTCGATGGCGTGATCGGCCAGCATGGCATCAGCAGCATCATCCACTGCGCGGGGTCGGTCGTGGTGCCGGAATCGGTGCGCGACCCGCTGCTCTATTATCGCAACAACACGATGACGACACGCAGCTTGCTCAACGCCGCCGTGCGGCGCGGCGTCGGCCGTTTTGTCTTTTCGTCAACGGCCGCGGTTTACGGCGATCCGGACCAGGTGCCGGTTCCGGAGACGGCACGGACGCGCCCGACGTCGCCTTATGGATCGTCTAAATTGATGGCGGAGATCATGCTGCACGACGCGGCCGCCGCGTATGAGTTGAGTTACGTCGTGCTGCGCTACTTCAATGTGGCCGGCGCCGATCCGATGGGCCGGATCGGCCTCGCCACGGTGGGCGCGACGCATCTGTTGAAGGCTGCGGTGGAGGTGGCCACCGGTCAGCGGGCGAAGATCGACGTCTATGGGACGGACTACCCGACTCCCGACGGCACCTGCATCCGCGACTTCATCCATGTGGCCGATCTTGCGGATGCGCATCGTGCGGCGCTGGCTTATTTGCGCGGCGGTGGCGGCTCAGTGACGATGAACTGCGGCTATGGCCGCGGCTATTCCGTGCTGGAAACCATCGAGGCCGTCAGGAGGGTCTCGGGCCGCAACATCCCGCTTCAATACGCATCGCGCCGCCCCGGTGACGTCATGACCATGGTTGCCGATCCCAGCCAGATGCGGCAGCACTTGGACTGGGCCCCGCGTTACGACAATCTGGACACGATTGCGGCCCATGCCCTCGCCTGGGAGGAGAAACTGCTCCGCGAGCGCAACGGCGAGGTCCAGCATCTGGTCTCCGCGTAAATTGACCGCCCGCGCAAGCCCTTATTGGGCTTGAAAAAGCCGTCCCAAGCGGGCATGCAGCCCGTTGCTGCCCCGGCGATTTGCCCGGGGCAGCGAGGGACCAGAATGGCCGAATTTCCGAAGAAGATCACCGACGATCCCTATGGCGCCGCGATCCTGATCCGCCGGCTGATCATGGAACAAGGCGTCGCCTATTGGCGGCGTTATCTGGCTGCCTTCTCGCTGATGGCGATCTCGGCCGGCGCGAGCGCGGGCGCCGCCTACATCCTGGGACAGGTGATCAACAAGGCCTATGTCGACAAGAGCATTCCCGGTATCGCCGTGCTCTCCGGCGTTACCGTACTTCTGCTGTTCGTCAAGGGCGTGACGACCTACGGCTACGCGGTCATCCTGTCCAAGATCTCCAACGCCATCCTCGCCAACAATCAGCGGCGGCTGTTCGGCAAGCTGATGAACGAGAGCATCGGATTCTTTTCGGAGCGGCATTCGTCCGAATTCCTGGCCCGGCTGACGGCTGGCGCGAAATCGATCACCGACGTGCTCAACATGCTGATCAACGCGATCGGCCGCGATCTTTTGCTCCTGATCAGCATGATCGCCGTGATGGTGGCGCAAGACCCGCTGATGTCGTTTTTGGGATTGGTCGCGGTGCCGCCGGCCATGCTGGTGCTGCGCAAGCTGGTCAAGCGCATCAAGGGGCTGGCCTATCACCAGTTCACGGGCACCGCCGACATTCTCGAGACCATGCAGGAATCGCTGCAGGGCATCCGCACCGTCAAGGCATTCACCCTGGAAGAGACGATGCGCGCGCGCATCGACGAGAACATCGCCGTCGTCGAGCGTAACGCGAACAAGATGGCGCGGGTGTCCAACCGCTCCAATCCGCTGATGGAGATGCTCGGCGGCTTCGCAGTGGCCGGTTGCCTGATGTATGGAGGTTATGCGGTCGTGGCGCTGAACGCCACACCGGGCCAGTTCTTCTCCTTCATGACGGCATTCCTGATGGCGACCGAGCCGGCCAAGCGGCTTGCCAGGCTCAACATCGATCTCAACAGCCAGTTGGTCGGCGCCCGCATGCTGCTCGAGGTGGTCGACAGTCCCGCGACCGAGCAGCCCGACGACGACAAGCCGGTGCTGAAACTGACGGAAGCCCGGATCGAGCTGCGCGACGTCAGCTTCGCCTATCGCAATAAGGAGCCCGTGCTCAACCGCATGAGTTTCGTTGCCGAGCCGGGCAAGGTCACGGCCCTGGTCGGCCCATCCGGCGGCGGCAAATCCACCGTGCTGGCGCTGTTGTTGCGCTTCTACGACGTGGCCGAAGGCGAGATCCTAATCGACGGGCAGTCGATCTCGCAGGTATCGCGTCGCTCGCTGCGCGAGCAGGCTGCCTATGTCGGTCAGGACGTCTATCTGTTCCGCGACACCATTCGCGCCAATATCGCCTTCGGCAAGCCTGGCGCGACCGAAGCCGAGATCATCGAGGCGGCGAAGGCGGCCTGCGCCCATGACTTCATCATGGGCTTCCCGCTCGGCTACAACACGCCGGTCGGCGAACTCGGCACCCAGCTCTCCGGCGGCCAGCGCCAGCGCATCGCGGTGGCGCGGGCGCTGATCCGCAACGCGCCGATCATCCTGCTCGACGAGGCCACGGCGGCGCTCGATTCGGAATCCGAACGTCAGGTGCAGGAAGCGATCGAGCATCTCTGCCGGAACCGCACCACGATCGTCATCGCCCATCGGCTGCACACGATCATGCATGCCGATGCCATCCTGGTGGTCGAGGCCGGCGAAATCGTCGAGCGGGGCCGGCATGACGACCTGTTGCGCCGGGGTGGCCGCTATGCTTCGTTCTTCCGCCTGCAGCAGCGCGACATGGGACCGAACGTGATCCCGTTGAGCGCGACCTCCTGATCGTCCGTTCCACCGCACCGAGATACTCCCATGAGCGCCACGTATGTCATCCCGGCTCTGCCGCAGCCGTCCCTCTCTGTCGCCGGCGAGACCGGCGCGTTTCCTGTGCGCCGCATCTGGTGCGTCGGCCGCAACTATCTCGAGCACATCCGCGAGATGGGCAATGACGAGCGCGACCCGCCCTTCTTCTTCGCCAAGCATGCGGACATGCTGGCGCCCGACGGCGCCGTGATTCCCTACCCGCCTCTGACCAAGGACCTGCATCACGAGGTCGAACTCGTGGTCGCCTTGAAGAGCGGTGGCCTCAACATTCCGGCCGAGAAGGCGCTCGATCACGTCTATGGTTACGCCGTCGGCATCGACCTGACCCGGCGCGACCTGCAGCTCGCCGCGCGCAAGAAGGAGCGTCCCTGGGAGGTCGGCAAGTCTTTCGACCACTCCGCGCCCTGCTCGGCCGTGCTGCCTGCCGCGAAGATCGGCCATCCCGCCAAGGGCAAGATCTGGCTCTCGGTCAACGGCACCGAGCGGCAGAAGGGCGACCTCACCGAATTGATCTGGAGCGTGCCGGAGATCATCTGGAAGCTGTCGCAGCAGGTCGAACTCGGCGCCGGCGACATCATCATGACGGGCACGCCGGCCGGCGTTGCGGCCGTGGTGCCGGGCGACAAGATCGAGTGCGGCGTCGACGGCGTCGGCACGCTCAAGGTGTCGATCGGCGAGCCAGCCTGAGCGGCAGACGGACTCAAACAAAAGGGCCGCGCGGATACCGCGCGGCCCTTTTGCTTTGATCGGTTCGCTGCGAGGTCAGCGAAACGCCGACGCCACGATCAGCCCGACGATCGCCACCGTCAGCGTGTACTTCACGGCGTAGTAGACCGTCCGATTCCATTCCTTCGCCTTGCGGGTGGCGAGGTGGAATTCGTAGAGCTTGCCGAACACCTTGTTCAGCACACCGACATGCTCGCCATCGACATTCTGCGTCGCCGAGGCCTTGACGATGTGATGGCTGACCCAGCGGTTGATCGCGGTCATGAAACCATATTTCATCGGACGCTCGACGTCGCAGAACAGGATGATCCGGTTCTGGTCGGTCGCGTTCTCGGCGCTGTGGATGAAGGTCTCGTCGAACATGAAGGCTTCGCCGTCGCGCCAGACGCAAGGCACGCCGTCGACCAGGATCCGGCACTTGTCCGAATTGGGCGTCACCAGTCCGAGGTGATAGCGCAGCGAGCCGGCGAATGGATCGCGGTGGGCGCCAAGCTTGCCGCCCGGCGGCAGCATCGCGAACATCGCGCCGTGTACGCTCGGGATCGAATTCAACAGTTCAACCGTCTTCGGACAGAGCGTGCGCGCCGACGGAAGAAAGTCGTCGTACCATTTGAGATAAAAGCGTTTCCAGCCACTCTTGAAGAACGAGTAGAAGCCCCAATCATTGTTCTTGGCCGCCGCGCGGATGAAGCCCTCGTCGAACAGGCGCACCGCCTCCTCGCGAATCGTCTCCCAATTGTCGGTCAGCTTCTGCAGCTCCGGAAACTGCTGGACCGAGATGACGGGCTCGTTCGGCACGGCGGAACCGGCATACATCAGCACGTTGTAGGGCGCGAGGTAGGTCGAATGGTCGCCGAGCTGGCGGGCGAAGCGCAGCCGCTGCTTGCCCCGGAAATGTACATAGATCGTCGAGCCGATGAGGATGTAGAGGGCTATGAGCTGTGGCGCGAAAAGTTGTTTCAGCATGTCCGGTTCCATCAACCGGCCGGCTCAGAGCGAGGAGCAGGACCCAATCCGCTCCAGACGGGGGTGATCTGATGCTGGCCGCGAGGCGCAACATAGCCGGAAGCGCGGAGTCCTGCACCCCCTGGGGAGCGTCTTGTGATCACGGAAGCCACGCAAAACTCGCAGCGCGTGCTCTCAGGGCAACAGCTCGCCCCTCGATTGACGCTGCCCCGCACGTCGCTTAGCCGCGCGCCAGTTCCTGCAGGCCCCTGAAAGTGAGTCGCTTGGGGTCCCTGACACCGGCCAGATACAGCCGGCGAATGAAAGCGGCGACCGCCTCGCGTTCGCAACCGGTCAACGCGACGACGGCATCCACCGCGGTCTTCTGAGCGTCCATCGCAGTTCTCCTGCCGTGGGCACCCGGCAGGCCAAGGTTTCACGATTCGCTTAATGCGGCGTTAACCATGTGCATGAGGCTCCCCACCTCGGCGTCAGAGCGTGCGGAACTCTTCGGCACGTCCCGTCGGCTCGTGATCCGCGACATACAGCTTCGACCGTCTCGGACGCCACGGTGGCGTGATCACCCGCCGCTCGAGATCACCCATGTTGCCCATGCGCTCCGCGAACCTGACGGCAAATCCGTCCGGAAACACGCGAGTGACACGCCCCACGCAGCTGCCCACCGCAAGCGGGGTTCCGATCGGAGGCTGCAATTCGGAGGACACTGCGGCACCCGATAGCGAGGCATCGATCACGAAACACGGCACACTGCTGCCATCGGCCAGCGTCAATGCGGAGTGCGGCGAGTTCGGCACAAAGCGCGCGTGCCTGCGCGCGTCTTGGATCGTCGGGTCCTTCTGCTTCTTCTCCAGCCAGACCAGCTTCTCGGCGAACTTGGCGCGCTGAGCGCGCGTCATCTCCAGTTCGAGCAGGAAGCCGCCATGAATGGTGTCGCTGATCTCGCCGTCGAATTTTCCGAAATCGCGGAAATACGAACTCAAGCGATCGCCGATCTTGCCGACCACGGGAGCATCGAGCAGCATGCGAAACGGCGACACGCGCGTGGTACGACAGGCGAAGCTCCGCGGCTTCCCTTGCGGATCATACCAGTTTCCCAATGTGTAGGAGCCTGCAGCCTGAAGCCTGACTGCACGCTGTTTAAGGAATCGGGCAACCGACATTGCGCCCCCTCGCCTCGCGAAGAACTGGAATGGTTTCCTTCCGTCAACGCGCTGTCGCTTGCTGCTTGCGGGATGGCTTGCTGCGCGATGGCGACCACGGCCCGCGCCGAAGACATTCGGGATGGGACTGCATTGACGCGCAGATGCTGCGCGCAAAATACTAACGTACGCTGAAAATGAAGATTCAGATTTGCCCCATGGGATCATACGTTCGATCCCTTTCCATTTCCTGAAAATCAGGCTCCGTTCAACTACGGATTCGCGAACTTTGGCGATCTGCAATCCGTCTCGCCAGGAAATGGCGTCACATCCCTGAACGCTGCACAGGCCGGCACCGCACATCGATAAGCGCTGCTTGCGTCGATAGCGCCGGACTCATTCTCTCGTTGAGTATCTGCACTGAGATGAGAACGCCACAACCTATGAAGCGCTCGCGCCGGCGCATCACCTACCTAGACGCGCAGTTACAAATTAGAACAACTAATAACACGCTCACATGGCTGTACGTGCTCTCAGAAATAACGCCACGTTCACCATCGCTGCAATCGCCATGAGCGGCGACCTCGGTCGGTCC
This sequence comes from Bradyrhizobium sp. SZCCHNS1022, assembly GCF_032484835.1. Classification (NCBI taxonomy): domain Bacteria; kingdom Pseudomonadati; phylum Pseudomonadota; class Alphaproteobacteria; order Hyphomicrobiales; family Nitrobacteraceae; genus Bradyrhizobium; species Bradyrhizobium sp. SZCCHNS1022. The sequence continues at coordinate 167,535 of NZ_JAUETT010000003.1, forward strand.
AGGATTGCAAGTTCGCTTATACTATTGGCCCTTAGTCCTACGAGAAGGGGGCCGTCAGCCGGCTTGGTCGCATCCCCGGCGCAATGAGTTAAGAGTAGTAACGCGTATGATGACCGCACGCATCGTGGTGCTGACCATCGCCCTCGGCGCGGGCGGCATAGCGGCTTACCTCGTCAGTAGTGCCGATAAGCAGCAGGAGCCGCCGGCCGCACCCGTCGTGCAACTGCCGACCGTAGAAGTACTGGTCGCAAAGGCCGATATCGGATTAGGCCAGGCGATCAAGCCCGGCGACCTGGTCTGGCAGACCTGGCCGGAAGCCGCGAGCAACATCTTCATCCGGCGCAGCGACCGTCCCGATGCGGCCAACCAATTGGTCGGCGCGCTTGCGCGCACCCCGTTCCTCACGGGCGAGCCCATCCGTGAGCAGAAACTGGTGAGGGCCGATGGCTCCGGCTTCATGGCCGCGATCCTGCCCGCCGGCATGCGCGCGATCTCGACCGAGATATCGCCCGAGACCGGCGCGGGCGGCTTCATCCTGCCGAACGACCGCGTCGACGTCATCCTGTCCAGGCGCGACCGGACCCCAGACCGTCCCGGGGCCGAGTCGGTCAGCTCAGAAATCATCCTCTCCAACGTCCGCGTGCTCGCGATCGACCAGGCGCCGAAGGAAAAAGACGGCCAGAACACGGTCGTCGGCAAGACCGTCACGCTCGAATTGAAGCCTGACCAGGCAGAAACGCTCGCCCGCGCGCGCCAGTCCGGCACGCTGGCGCTGGCGCTGCGCAGCATCGCCGACGTCAACGCGACCGACGTCGGCCCAGACACCAAGGCACCGCGCCGCGGCGCAAGCATCGAGATCGTGCGTTACGGCATCCCAAGCTCGCAAACGGCACAGAAGTGACCGAAAGGAAGCAACAGATGAACTGCGGGCAAATTCCCTCGAAGCTGCGGGCCGCAATCGCCCGCGCTCTCGCCGCCTCCGCCATCGTCGGCTTGACCCTCAACCCGGCGCTCACGCCGGCCATCGCTGCGGACGAGCATGCGGATGCGCCGGTCGTTTCGGCGGGATCGTCGAAGGTGCGCTTCCTGTCACTCGGGATCGGCAAGTCGATCGTGATCGATTTTCCGCAGGACGTGAAGGATGTGCTGGTCGCCGATCCGAAGATCGCGAATGCGGTCGTACGCTCGGCACGGCGCGCCTACATCATCGGCGCCGCGGTCGGCCAGACCAACGTCGTGTTCTTCGACGCCGACGGCCAGCAGGTCGCCGGCTACGATATCGCGATCAAGCGCGACCTCAACGGTGTACGCCAGGCGCTCAGTCAGAGCGTGCCGGGCGTCAAGATCGACGGCGTCGGTGACGGCGTGATCCTGACCGGCTCGGTGGCGAGCCCGGTGGAGGCGCAGCAGGCCGGCGACATCGCCGCAAGGCTGGTCGGCGGCGCCGACAAGGTCGTCAACTCGATCGTCGTGCGCGGCCGCGACCAGGTCATGCTGAAGGTCAACGTCGCCGAAGTCCGCCGCGAGATCGTCAAGCAGCTCGGCATCGATCTCAGCGCCAGCATGACCTACGGCACCGCGGTCGTGAATTTCAATAACAGCAATCCGTTCACCGCCTACGGCAAGTCGCTGGTCAATGGGAATGGCTTGAACGTCGCCGGCGGAGGCCTGTCCTCGGTCAGCGCGACCATGCGCGCCATGGAGACGGCCGGCGTGGTCAGGACATTGGCCGAGCCGAACCTGACCGCAATCTCCGGCGAGTCCGCGACCTTCATCGCCGGCGGCGAATTCCCGGTTCCGGGCGGCTATGCCTGCGACCCCAACACCCGCGTCTGCACGACGCAGGTCACCTACAAGAAGTTCGGCATCTCGCTGAATTTCACGCCGGTCGTGCTCAGCGAGGGCCGGATCAGCCTGCGCGTGATGACGGAAGTCTCCGAACTGTCGAACGACAATGCGATCACCGTCTCCTATGCGCTGACCCCGAGCCAGACGTCGTCAGTGACGATCCCCGCCCTTCGCACCCGGCGCGCTGAAACGACGCTCGAGATTCCGTCAGGCGGCTCGATGGCGATGGCCGGCCTGATCCAAAACCAGACCAAGCAGGCCATCAATGGCCTGCCGGGCGTCGATCAGCTGCCGGTGCTGGGTCAGCTGTTCCGCAGCCAGGACTATGTCAACGACGAGACGGAGCTGATGGTGCTGGTGACGCCCTATGTGGTGCGCGCCGTCGCCCAGAACGAACTGTCGCGTCCCGACGACGGTTTTGCGCCGGCGACCGACTCGGAGTCGGCGCTGCTCGGCCGGCTCAACCGCCTCTACGGCGTCGCCGCGCGGATCGAGCCGGTCTCCGGCCGCACCGCCGGCTTCGGCTTCATCATCGATTGAGATTGACGGCTTGAGGGGACGGGGGATCCACCATGTCGAAACCAGCAGCAAGCACAGGCCATAGGACCTTGCGCCTGGCCGGCAGCCTTGGCGCAATTGCTCTCGCGCTCGGCGCCTGCACCTATACGGGCAATGAGGTCGTCGCGACGATCCCGGATGACTACAAGATGCGGCATCCGATCGCGATCGAAGAAGGCCAGCATGCGATGGTCGTGTTCGTCGGGAGCGGCCGCGGCGGGCTGACCGCACCGCAGCGCAACGACATTGCGGGCCTCGCGCGCTCCTGGCGCCGCGAGGGCACCGGCGCCATCGTCGCCGATGTTCCGGTCGATACGCCCAACGCGCGCGCCGCCGCTGACACCTATCGTGAAATCCACGCGATGCTCGCGGCCGGCGGCGTTCCCGCCCACGCCATCAAGCTGCACCACTATCAACCTGACGACCCACGCCTGCTCGCGGCGATCAGGTTGAGCTATCCGAAGATCCGGGCGGTTGCCGGCCCGTGCGGATTGTGGCCCGACGATCTCGGGCCGAACTTCAACAATCCCGGCTACAGCGACAACCTGCATTATCAGAATTTCGGCTGCGCCACGCAGCGCAATCTCGCCGCGATGATCGACAACCCGGCTGATCTCGAACAGCCGCGTTCCGAGAGCGCCGCCTATACGCCGCGGCGCTCGGCTGCGTTCGAGAAATATCGCAAGGGCGAGCCGACCGGGATCACCTATCCGGATGCCGAAAAGGCAAAGCTGAGCGACGTAGGCAAATGATCAACGCTTCCCATCAAAGCCAGGATGAGCGGCCCGGCTCGGCCCATCCGGCCGCCGACGATCACATCGCACCGGTCCCGCGCGTCTCCGTGCAGGCCTTCTGCGAGACCGAGCAGACCTCGGCCGCAGTTCAGGCCGCAAGCCAGGATCGCCGGCTCGGCAAGGCCCATATCACGATCAAGATGGGCGGCATCGCCCGGGCCATCGAGACCTATCACTCGCAACCGACACCGAACGTGATCGTGTTGGAGACTCGAACAGGCGGTGACATTCTCGGCGGCCTCGACGAGCTCGCCGGCGTTTGCGACCCCGGCACCCGTGTCGTGGTGATCGGCGGCCCCGACGATACAGTCGCCTATCGGGAGCTGGTCCGTCGCGGCGTCAACGATTATGTGGTCGGGCCGGTCGAGACGCTCGACATCATTCGCTCGATCTGCAGCCTGTTCTCGGCCTCCGAAGCCGTGATCACCGGCCGCATCGTCGCCGTGGTCGGCGCCAAGGGCGGCGTCGGCGCCTCGACGGTCGCGCACAATTTGGCATGGACGATGGCGCACAATCTCGCGCTCGATTCGGTCGTGATCGATCTCGACATGGCGTTCGGCACCGCGGGGCTGGATTACAACCAGGACCCGTTGCAAGGCATCGCCAACGCGGTGTTCCAGCCCGATCGGCCGGACACCGCGCTGATGGAACGGCTGCTCGCCAAATGCACCGAACGTCTGAGCCTGCTTGCGGCACCAGCGACGCTCGAGCGTGTCTATGATTTCGGCGCCGAGGCGTTCGATGCGATCTTCGACACGCTGCGCATGACCCAGCAATGCATCGTGCTCGACGTCCCGCATCAATGGTCGGCCTGGACGCGTCACGCGCTCATCAACGCCGATGACATCCTGGTGGTCGCCGAGCCTGATCTGGCCAATCTGCGCAACGCCAAGAATCTCTTGAGCGTGCTCCAGGCCTCGCGCCCGAATGACCGGCCGCCGCTTTATTGCTTGAACCAGGTCGGCATGCCGAAGCGCCCGGAGATCGACCTCAAGCGCTTTGCCAAGACGGTCGAAGCCGAACCGGTGGCGACCATTCCGTTCGACTGCAAGCTGTTCGGGACCGCCGCCAACAACGGCCAGATGATCGCGGAAATCGCGGCGCTCAGCCGCACGCCGAAACTGTTTCTCGGCATCGCCAACCGTCTGACCGGCCGTGTCGATCCGAGGCCGGCACGTGGCTCGCTGCTCGCGCCGATCGCAAAATTGCTCGGCGCCAAATAGCTCAGTCGGTACGACTGAGCATCTTGGCCAGCTCCTTGTCGGGCTGGCTCGCCACAGGCCCCTTCGCGACCGCCTTCTGCGCCGTCTGCTTGCGGGCGAGCAGTCGCTTCAGATAAGTCACATTGGCGTTCGCCTGCTCGGCCGGTACGCCGGCCCGCATGATGTCTTCAGCTTCGCTGACCCGCCCCTGCAGGCCGACCACCACGGCGAGGTTGGTCCTGACCCGCTGATCGGCGTCCGGGCGAGCGTAGGCCTTGCGCAGAGTCTCCTCCGCCCTCGGCAAATCGTTGGAGAGCGCATAGGAAAGGCCAAGATTGGATAGCACGGACGGATCGCCGGGCGCGATCTTCAACGCGGTCTCATAGTATTGCCGCGCTTCCTCCTGCCGCCCGAGCTGATCCAGCACGGCGCCCTGCGCCGACAGGATGCGCCAGTCCGGATCATCAGGCGAATGCGCCCGGCTCAACACGTCGAAGGCCTGTTGGAAGTCGCCGTTGTCGGCGAGCGCGCGGCCATAACCCGCGAGCAGCGCCTTGTTGGCGGGATTGGCAAGGGTCGCCTGCTCCAGCACCGCGACCGCCTGCGAGCGCTGGCCGGTGGCACGCAAGGCACTGCCATATTTCAGCGCGATCTCAGGATCGCGCGGATTGCTGCGGTAACGCTCGCGATAGAGCTCGACGTCGGCCCGCGGATCGGAGCTGCTACTCTTTTCTGCATTGCCTCCGAGCGATCCCGTCACCTCGCCGAGATCGACCGTCTGGCAGGAGGCAAGACCCAGCAGCACGACCGCGAACGCCGTCGCAAAGACGGCCGGTCTGACCAGATGTTCGGAGCGGAGCGGCCGTGAGCGCATGCGACTGATCAATCGAGGACGACAGGTCAGGCACGCTCACATATTAACCCTAAGGGCTCGTTAAGATGTTCCGGGATGGCCAGCCCATCCCGGGTCTAATCGATGAACTCGGCCCCGAACTCGCAGCCGATCCGCCACGCCAGCCGGCATTTGCGCGAATGATCCGGCCCGAAGATGATCGTAAACTGCGGCGGCACCTCGACGAATTCGGCGATGACCTTGACGCCGCCGTTCGAAATGTCGGTGATGGTGCAATCGCGCGGCAGATTGCCCGTCCCCCAATGGATCTTCGCAAGCCTTCTGCATAGACGGCGTTCGCTCCTGCGACGGTTCGCCAACATCTCGATCTCTCACCCGCTCACCAGTCCATCCGATGACGACAGTTTTAGGAGCGAAACGTTGGGATCTCGCTAGCGTGATGTCGCGGAATGTAGCCATCGGCTTCGTATCTTGTTTAGCATCGTGATCGGCTAGTCACCTCATTGCATGAAGCGGTCGAAATAGGCGGCGAGCTCATGGTGAGCGTCGAGCGGCAGCACGTGGGCGACATACTGGTCCGGCCGGACCACCACCATGCATCCCGCCTGCCGCGCGATACCGCGCATCGCGAAAATATCCTGGCCGCTCTTGAGGTCGGGGCAGAACATCTTCTCGTAGTCGCGTAAGCCGTAGCGGCCCTTGCGCGGCAGCAGCAGCGCCGGCATCGCCTCGATCGCGAGCTCGCGATGGCCTTGCTGGAACACAGCGCGAAGATCGATTACGGCATCAATGTCGGTACCAGCCGGCGTGTATCTCTTGATCGGCGACTCCGGGCTCTCGCTCAGGAACGCGCACAGCGCACGGATCGCCGAATTGGGCGCGGTCGGATCCTCCGCGCCGGCAAAGGCGAAGATGCGGAAGCGCCCGTCGGCTTCGACGACATGGCCAAGCTGCACCGGCTTGGCGTCACCGAGCCGGATCACCGGCGCGGAATGGAAACGCTTGCCGATCACAAATCCTTCGGCGAGGCGCTGATAGGTCGCCTCACCCGTGAGCAGTGAAGGTCGATAATGCGTCGCGGTGCCGGCCGTATAGCGCCCATGACGTACGAAATAGCTCTGGGTCTGCGCCGGGTCGAACCCGCCGCCCTTGGCGGCCGAGGCGAGAATTCCCGCCCATTCGCGGTCAAAATCGATCAGCTCCTTTGCGATCGCCTGACGTTCGGCGGAATAGCTGTGCAAGAGTTCCGGCTTGGCACGCTTGCGCAGCACGGCAGCCAGCTTCCAGCCGAGATTGAAGGTGTCCTGCATCGAGACGTTCATCCCCTGCCCCGCCTTTGGACTATGCGTGTGGCAGGCATCGCCGGCGATGAAGACCCGCGGAAGCCTGGTCCCAACCTCCGCATCCGGCACGTCGTCGAACTTGTCGCACAGGCGCTGGCCGATCTCATAGACCGACCACCAGGCCACCTCCTTCACCTCCAGCGTATAAGGCTTGAGAATCCGCTGCGCCTTTGCGATCAGATCCTCGACGGTGATGTTGCGGTTGGCAACGCGTTCGCCGACGTCGAGCTTGGCCAATTCAACATAGAGGCGGACCAGATAACCGCCCTCCCGTGGAATCACCAGCAGGCTGCCGTCCTTGGCCGACTGGATCAGCGACTTGAATCTGATATCCGGGAAGTCGGTGACGACAAGCACATCCATCACGCCCCAGGCGTGATTGGCGGAATCGCCATGCAGCTCACGCCCGATCGATTTGCGCACCGTGCTGCGCGCCCCGTCGCAGCCGACCACATAGCGCGCCATCACCGTCTCGCTCTCGCCCTCATGGGCGGGATCGATCCGCTCGAGCCGAACGGTGACGGCATGGTCGTCCAGGCCGGCGGCCCGGTCGGTGGAAAGATCGGCGAGCCGCCTGGAGTAGTAGGGTTCGAGCTTGGCCGCCGAGCGGCGCATCACCTCGAGGAAGAAGTCGTGCACGCGAGCCTGGTTCAAGACCACATGCGGCATCTCCGACAGCCCGTCCTCGACGTCCTGGACCCGGCCGCTGCGGGCGATGTGCTCGCTGCGCGCCTCGTCCGGCTTCCAGAACGTGGTCTCGTTGATCCAGCAGGCTTCCTTGAGCACCCGCTCGGCAAAACCATGGGCCTGGAACATCTCCATGGTGCGGCAGGCGATGCCGTCGGCCTGGCCGAGCTGCAAAGGACCGGCCTTCTGCTCAACGATGCAGGTCTTGATGTCCGGAAACGCCGCGAGCTGGGCGGCCAGATTCAATCCTGCCGGCCCGCAGCCGATGATCAGCACGTCGACCTCGTCGGGGACCGCGCCGGCTGCGCCGGGCGCTGGAATACGCGCCGCGGGATCGGCAATTTCCGGGTCGCCCGGCTGGAATCCATTGAGATGAAACTGCATGAGACGTTCCTCCCCGCCTTCTGATATTGATCAGTATGCTGATCATCAGTATACAAGTCAACCAGCTCCTGGAGAGATCAGGTGACAGACACAAACGACATGCCCGGCCACCTGGCCCGCCGCTTCCAGCAGATCGCGGTGGCGGTGTTCCTGAACGAGGTCGAGCACGCCGGCTTCGACCTCACCCCGGTGCAATATGCGGCGCTGGCCGCGATCCATGCCAATCCGGGCATCGACCAGATCACCCTGGCCGGCCTGATCGCCTATGACCGCACCACGATTACCGGGGTCATCGACCGCCTGGTGCAAAAGGGACTGGTACTGCGGCAGGCGTCCAGCCGCGACCGTCGTGCACGCGAGCTCAAGATAACCGACCAGGGTGCGCGGACCTTTCGCGCCATCACGCCGGCGGTCGAAACCGCGCAGCAGATCATGGTGCGCGGACTGACCGGGGCGGAAGCCAAGGAACTGGTCCGCCTGCTGCAGAAGGCGATTGCCGCCGGCAACGAGCTCAGCCGCGCGCCGCTGCGGGAGGGATCGGGAGAACAGAGCTGACTCCTCCCTGCCCTTCCTTGGAACGACAGTGGAGGCCAACGGCCCCTGAAATTACGCCATCGGAAGCGGGTGTCATGAATACCGCATCACGCCGTCATCGACCTTGCCGAAGCGTAGCGAGACGATGTCGAGCGCGTAATTCTGATAGAGCCGCCACGGCCGTTTCGAGCCCTGCTTCGGCAGCTTCGCGATCGAGCGCTGCACATAGCCGGAAGTGAAATTCAGCGACGGCATCGGCTCGACGGTGGGATCGTTATTGTGCGGCCGGCACTGCTTGTAGCCGTGACGGTCCATGTAGTTGAGAAGGCGACAGACATAGTCGCAGGTCAGATCGCATTTCAGCGTCCAGGATGCGTTGGTATAGCCGAGCGCGGCAGCGAAATTGGGCACATCGGAATACATCATGCCCTTGTAGTTCAGCGTATCAGCGAAATCGACCTTGCGCCCGTCGACCACGACCTCGATGCCGCCCAGCACCTGCAGCACCAAACCGGTCGCGGTGACGATGATGTCGGCCTCGAGCTCGCTTCCGTCCTGCAGCCGGACGCCCTTCTCGGTGAAGCCATCGATCTCGGCCGTGACGACAGAGGCCCGCTTGTCCCGGATCGCCCTGAACAGATCGCCGTCCGGCACCAGGCAGAGCCGCTGATCCCAGGGATTGTAGCGCGGCGTGAAATGGGTGGCGATGTCGTAGTCGGGCCCGAGCGCGGCGCGCACGCCGCCCAGGATCAGCTCCTTCACCTGGTGCGGCTTGCGCCGGCTGAGCTGGAAGAAATACATCGAGAACAGCACGTTGCGCCAGCGGATCAGGTGGTAGGCGAGGCTCGCCGGGAGATTGCGGCGCAATCTGTTGGCGAGCGGGTCCTGTGCCGGGCGCGACACCACATAAGTCGGCGAGCGCTGCAGCATGGTGACGTGGGCGGCCGTTTTCGCCATCGCCGGGACCAGCGTCACCGCGGTCGCGCCTGAGCCGATCACGATCACGCGCTTTCCGGCGTAATCGAGATCCTCCGGCCATTGCTGCGGATGCACGAGGCGGCCTTTGAAGTCCACAGTGCCTTTGAACTCCGGCAGATAGCCGGCCTCATATTTGTAATATCCGGCACACATGAACAGGAAATTGCAGGTGAAACGCACAATCTCCGGAGCGCCCTCCCCTGCACTGCGCTCCGCCTCGACGGTCCAGCGCGCCTCCTCCGACAACCAGGTCGCGCGCGTGACGCGATGATTGAAACGGATCTTCCGGTCGGCGCCGGTCTCGGTCGCGGTTTCGCGGATATAGTTCAATATCTGCGGGCCGTCGGCGATCGCCTTTGACTCTTTCCAGGGCTTGAACGAATAGCCCAGCGTGAACATGTCGCTGTCGGACCGGATACCGGGATAGCGAAACAGGTCCCAGGTGCCGCCGATTGCGCCGCGCCCTTCCAGGATCACGAAGCTCTTGGCCGGGCATTTGTGCGTGAGGTGATAAGCAGCACCGATGCCGGACAGGCCGGCGCCGACGATCAGCACGTCGAAGTGCTCTGCGGACATGGGGTTTCCTTTGGGGTTTCCTTCAGGTTTCAGGCTGTTTTGCCCTTGTTTGCCGTCAGACTGACGATACGCATCCGTCCTGTCAAATCGGCGAGCGAGGCCATTCGTATTCGGTCAACCCTCCTGATCTATGGATGGCGTGTCCGATGGCTTTGCGCAGGACTGGATCTGAGATCGTGACGAATGAGGCTGATCGGCCCGAGAAAGCACGCGAGGCTCGCGAGCGCGAGCTTGCACGGTCGCAGCGGCTTGCTGCCGGATCGACGGTCGCAGCGATCCTGATCGCGCTGGCCTCGCTGTTCGGACCGCAGCCCGATGGCATTCTGCTTGCGCTCCTGGTCGCGCTGCCCCTGATCGCAGCGCTGCTCGTGGTCGCATGGCGCGACCGGTTCCGGATCGGGCTCGGCACCGGCTCCGCACAGGCCAACCTGGCCGGGGCCTGTGCCGTAGCGGCCGGCGCCCTGTTCGCCCGCACCTGGCTCGATCTCAATCTGGTGAGCTGGCTGCCGCTGATCGCCTTTGCATTCGCGGTCGCGGTGATCTTCCTGCTCGCCGCCGCTCGCTTCGAGCCCAACCTGGCACGGCGCTGGTGGCGCCTCATCGCCGCCGCGGCCTTCGTGGCGGCCTACGCCTTCGGCATGCTCGGGCAATTCAATCAGCGGCTCGACCGCTCGCCGCAATCGGTGTTGCGCAGCCAGGTGCAGGGCAAGCATCTCGGCCATGGCCGGATGGCGACCTATCATCTCACGCTGGCGCCTTGGGGACCTTTCACCAAGCCGAGTGACGCTACGGTGTCGCAGGATCTCTACGCGCGGCTGCAAATCGGGGATTCCGTCTGCATCAGGGAACGCGACGGCGCGTTCGGGATCGCGTGGCTCACGGTCAGCGCGTGCCGCTAGGCGCAATTGGAGAGGAGCTTTCGATCAACGAGACTCCACGATAGCGCCAGCCTGGCCGCGAACCCGCCGAGGCCGGTTCGGATGAACAGCGGCCGGTCCGCTTCCTGTAATCGGAAGGAACGGACCGCCGTCAGAGAGTCCTATTTCAGCGGCAAGAACAACTCCGCGACCGTCTCATGCTCAGGCACCTCCGGGAAGAAGCTCAGCCGCTGACAGTAGATCGGGAAGTCGCGTGCTTCCTCGCCGCTAGCCGGAAGCCAATCGCGATAGAGGTAGAGCGCGGCGGGCTCCAGATTGTCGGTGTTACCAACGACGCGCAACACCGCGCAGCGTCCGCCAGGAATCTCGCCCGCCTTGATGGGCTCGCCGTTCGCTTCGATTGTTTGATCCGTCCCCACGCAAAGATCCACGCTATAATCGGCAGGCGACGCCGGACGCCGCTCGGAACGCCAGACATTGAAGGTCGGGTGGCTCTTTGGATGCAGGCCAGCGGCTATACGCCACGCGATGAACCGCTGGATGGTGGCGCCGAGCATCGCCGGGTCGCCCCGATGTTCCATGATCGCCACCGGCGTCGTAGGCACATCGCGAATCGTCACATCGTCAGCGGTAAACGTCTTCTGCATGAGCTTGCTCCTTGCATTGTCGAGAGGCCCGAAGGCGGCAAGCCACGGCTCCCAGTCGGGAGACTTCCGGAACGATGAAGGCGATTGCCCGAACCTTTGCCGGAAGGCGCGGGCGAAGGCGTCCGGCGCGTCGTAGCCGGCATCCATCGCGATGTCCGTGACGCTTTCGGCATCCCTATAGGCCAGCCGATATGAAGCGCGCTTCAGGCGGGCGAGCTGGATGTAGCGATGCACGGACAGTCCGAAGGTTGCCGTGAACTGCCGGTGGAAGTGATACTTCGAGTAGGCAGCGACACTGCTCAGCGCGTCCAGGTCCAGATCGTCATCCAGATGCCGGTCGATGTGATCGAGCACCCGCTGCATCCGAGCATGGTAGTTTTGAAGCGCCGCCTTCATCTTCCATCCTCCGTGGCAGCACCAGCTAAGCGGATGCAGACATGACGCGCCCGACCGATCTTGCGGTTTTGTCATTGCGGTCGCAGGCCGTCACCAGGGGCGTTTGCGGGCTGGTGCCTTCATATCGTTCCGGACAAGGAGAATGACCGCCGAGCCGAGTCGTGCAGAGCTGCGATCAGGCGTTGCATTTCGGCAACGGTTCCCCGAAAACGCCGGCTGGGGCTAGCCTGTGCTATTGCGCCCCCCTTCCGTGATCCAAACAATCGACCCGCATCGCAGGCTCGGCTTGCGAGTCTGGCCCATGTAGCCCTCAGGAGGCTGGGATCATGAACGCACGATTTGCGGCGGTTGCGTTGACGTCTTGCCTGTCGGTCCTGCTCGTTAGCCAACTTTTTCCGTTGCCGACCTTGATGAGCTTGATGGACGCCAGCGAGGGAGGCGAGACACCGATCCCCGGCCGCAGCACATCGGCACTGGACGGTGCGGCCACGTTTGCTCCGGCGCTGCAAGCCAACGCCGCGCCGCAGGCGAGCGAGGCACCCCAACTCATCGAACCACTGCGGGCCACCGATACACCGAGGGCTGTCGATGCTCCGCGCTCCGCAGCAGCACTGCAATCGGTCGGCGTAGCGACCGCCGCCGCAGCACCGCAGATCGTGGCCGCAGAGGTCGGCGAGATCGCGTCAGCAACCGTGACGCCCCCGCTTGTCATGGACGCCGCCCGCCATGCCGGCACAACATCCGCGGCAGCACCGGTCGCCGCGGCTGCGGATGCAGATAACACAGCCACCGCAGAGCAAGGACGAACGCCCGAGCCCGCAGGATCGCTCCGAATGGCCTCCGCCGATCCGAGTGAGACGCTGCCAGCCGAGACCGCGGCGAAGCCGGACACGCCCGCCAGCGTGCGGGACCACACGCCCGAGACCCCGACGGCTGACGACCGCACAGCAAGCGTAAGCGCGACCGAAGCCGCCGACGAGTGCTTCGTCATCGAGACCTGTGTCGATCGCTATCTGTGGACGCTGTATCAGCGCGCGCCCAAGGAGGATTCGATCAAGGTGCACGAGCGCCGCAGCGTGACGGTGAAGCGGAAGGGCCGGTTGGTCTCCGTCGCCAGAACCTTCATCAGGCTGGTTGACGAAGACTTCACGTGGAAGGATCCCAAGGCGGCGGACAAGGCCAGCCTGTCGCTGATGGACTACGTGATCGGCGGCATGGACCGGGGCTTCAAGCTGAAACTGTTCTACACGCTGCACGCCGCGGAGGCCGCTGGCCTCTCGCCCGGCATCACCAGCGCATTCCGTGACGACTACCGGCAATCGATCGCCAGCGGGCTGAAGGCGGCCTCCGACAGGTCCTATCATGGCGGCAGCTTCCGTGGCGGCTATGGCCATGGACTCGCGGCGGATATCGTCAGCGTCAAGGGCGCCACGCGCGCAGAGCGCTGGACTTCGACCGAACAGCTCTGGAAGTGGATCGACGTGCACGGGCAGGAATTCGGCATCGGCCGGCCCTATCTCGATCGCGATCCGCCCCATGTCGCCCCGATCGACGGCCAGGAATATGCCTCGCATCGCGGACCGGCCGTTCGGCACGTTGTCGCCGAGGCGAATAGACGCAAACATCTCGCCGCGCGTCGCGAGCACGGTGCAGGTAAGCACGTCAGAGCGGCAAGAGCGACCGCCATCCGATCCGCGCGGGCGGCGCGCTCTCGCGCGACCTAGTGTCCCGCGCCGGCAGTCGTATCAGTTTGCGGCCGGCTCATTTGCGAATGTCAGTGCCTTGCCCGCCTGCCGTTGCGCGCGATCGTACCCCACGGCCAAGCGGACCAGCAGCGCGAACACCGGGATCAGAAATGGCGGGCCGAAGGTCAGGTCGGTGTTCTTGCCGATCGAAGCTGCGACCAGCGGCAGCAGCAGCACCGCGGCCATGGCCGCCCTGATCCAGGCTACCGGCGCCTGCGGCCGCCTCTCCTCCGTGTGCAGCCAGACCACGACGAAGGCGCCGACCACCAGATCGTAGTGCTGCAGATAGGGAATCGCGAGCCAGGTGCCGACGATCAGCAGGGCGTAGCGGATATGCCGCGGATGGTCGCGCCACCATGACCATGCCACGACGCTTGTCGCGATGATGGCGGAGACGGCCTGACAGCCGTAGGCGAGTTCGAGGCTTGCGCCGAAGCGGCGCGCGAAGACAAACACCGAGACCATCAGGCGCCAGATGTCGGTGCTGTCCTCCAGGATTGCGACGCGCAGGATCGGCAGGTTCCTGAGATAGTCGGTCCACGGTTCCAATCCGAATGCGATCACGCTCGCGGCAACGAGCATCAGCACGGTGACGCCGCTGGACACGAGCGCGCGCCATTGCCGACCAGCAAGCAGCGCCACCGGCAGCATCAGCGCCAAATGCGGCTTGAAGGCGAGCAGGCCGAACAGCATGCCCGCCAGGACCGGCCGGCGCTCGAGCAGCACCAGCCCGCCACCCAGCAGCGCGGCGGTCAGGGCGCCGTTCTGCCCGAGCATCGCGTTGATGAATACCGCGGGCGTCGCCAACGCCAGCAGCAGCACGCCCTCGCCGCTCGCGGCCTTGAGCGCGCGATAGAATGCGTACCAGGTGCCGATCAGCCACAGGCCCAGCGCCGGCACGTAAGGCAGCAGCGCCAGCGGCAAGGTCAGCAGCAACATCACCGGCGGATAGGAATAATGATAGAGGTCGAGCGTAGGCCCCACCACTGACTGCTCGAAGGCATGGAATCCCAGGAAATCGTAAGCCCTGGCCGCATGACCTTGCAGCGCCACCGCCGCTCCGGACCAGTAATTGATGAAATCGTCGCCTAACGGGCGCTGCACGCCGTCGGTCAGACCGAGGCGTGTTTGCCGCAGCAGGTCGACGACATAGACGACGCTGGCCGCAGCGATCCATACGCGCGCGAGGCGGCGCAGCCGGTTGAGATCGCCCAAGGCTCCAGCGGCCTGCGGCGCCCTGTGAGCCGAATAGTCGAGCGAACTCATGGCCGTACTCCCGAGCGATTGACGCTGAGGAGCCATGCTAGCGTGAGGGTTTTAGGAGTCCCTTAACTTGGCGGGCGAAGGCGTGGCGCGCGAACGCCGCCACGCCGCCGATCAGCGCGCCGGCGCTGCTTCGGTGGAGATCTGATCCCTGACCGCAGCCTCGAACCGGCTGGCGGAGGGGGCAAACGTCACGCGTGTCTCTTCGTGGAACGAGGAGAAGATGCCGATCACTGCAATGGTTCCGTCGATATCGGCCAGGATTGGCGAGCCGGAATAGCCATGGTTCGCCAGGCAGTGGAGGATCAACAGCCGCTCGTCATTAGTGATGTCGGCGCGGCAATTGCGCTGCTCGGTCGGCGAGTAACGCCGTTCCTCGCCGTAGCCGATCTCCGAAATCCTCCCGGCCTCGGCCACGGTGCGCAGCTGCTCTCGCGTCAGCGCCTTCACGGCAATGGGCCGCGACGGCAGCGCCTGTTTGAGAACGATCAACGCCCAATCCGCCGGGGCTCGATCCAATGTCCACTGGTCCAGCGGGGTCGGAACGAAATCCCTTGCGACGATCAGCCGCTCTGCCGCCGCCGACGCGGCCGGCGTCCCCTTGTCCATGCCGAGAAGAAAATGGACGTTGCCGGGACTGACCGGCGCGGTGCCGTTGAACAGGCAGTGCGCGGCCGTCAGCACCAGCCGGGGCGCCACCAGCGTGCCGGTGCACCAGGCGCCGTTCGAATAACGGGCCACCGTGACGACGCCGATCGCGGATGCCGGCCAGGCGGTGGGATCGACGATCGCGCCGAGATGCCGGTCTAGGCCGAGCAGATCCTCACTGCGCGGACTGGCGATGCTCGCGACGCTCGATTCGAGCTTCGGCTTCCATTGCGTCATGATGTCCTGGGCCTGCGCGCGCTCGGCTTCGGTCAAGGCGAGCCGCTGTACCGCGCGGCCGGCCGTGCGCACCCCGGCCTGGCCCGCCATGACGACATAGGCATAGCCATGGACCACATCCTTGGACACGCCGCGGCCATCCAACAGCATCAGACCGAGCATGTATTGCGATTGGGCAAATCCCTGTGCGGCCGCGCGCGCGAACCAGCGCGCAGCTTCCGCGTCATCGATCCGCACGCCTTCGCCGTTCACATAAGCCAGGCCAAGGAAATGCTGGGCGATGGCAAGCCCCTGCTCCGCGGCCTTGCGATACCAGCCGGCCGCCACGGTCGGATCGCGCGGCAGGCCCCAGCCATTGGCCTGCATGAAGCCAAGATCGAACTGCGCGCGCGCATCACCCTTTTCGGCCAGCGCCGACAGGACTTTCAGCGCGGGCGCATAGTCGCCGCCGTGGGCCGCAGCCACGGCAACGTCGAGCTCGGCGGCGTGCACTGGTCCGACGAGGCCGAGAAACAAGATGAGGAGTGCGAGAGCCCTGTTCTTCATATTGCCTACCAGCCGAACACACACCTTTCTCGGCACCGAGATTGACCAGTTCATGTCAATGCGAGGCGACTTGCAATCGATCGGAGGAGATTATGTGAATCCGGGTACCAAGGACACCGACACGGCGGCGCAGCGGCGCCACCGCCCCGCCTATCGCGCCCCGCCGCCCCGGCCGCATTGCGCATGTCATCGGCCGATAGCTCTGCTCGCCGGGATGGAGCTGCGCCAGCCAGCCGCGCGTCATTCCACGGCCGCAGCTACATCGCGATTGCGACTTATTTGCAATCGTCCCATGACGCTCAGCTTCACTGGGTTTGCACATGAGGTGAAGCTACCTTCACTGTGGCAGAATTGATCCACCGGCACAGGAGTCCACGAAGCCTCGCGTGCTCCATTGCCAATTCGATGCGCGCTCCTGTAGGAAAATTCGAAGGGGGAGCGTCAGTCAGTGGCTCGACGGGGGCGTCAACTACACAGGATCGAAACAGTGAGGCGCAAGGCACGCTTGCGCACGCTGTGGCGTCGCGAGTTGGTCGCGTCCGCTCTCGCGCATATTTCGATCCTACGAACGGCGCGATCGCGGCTGTGCAGTTCACTCGTGTGGTTCGCGGCATGGGCGCTGATCTTCCAGTCGACCCTGGCGTTCTGCGCGATGGGCGCGGCCGTTTCGGGCCCCGACGTCACCGCCGCAATCATTTGCCAGAGCAGCGCTGATCATTCGGCGGCCGACGATAGCGATGCAGCCGCCAAGCAATGTGCGAGCTGTCCGTTTTGTGCGCTCGGACGCAGCGTCACGCTCCCTCAAGCCTCGATCATCGCTCTGCCGATCCCGGTTGTGGTGGCGATTCTGGTCGGGCGCATCGATGTCATATCGCCGCTCCCGCCTGCGCATGACCTGCCTGTCGCCCGCGGGCCGCCGGCGACCGCCTAGGCTGTCTCTTCCACACATCTGAACGCGTGACGATGCGGCCGGCATCAGCCGGACGAGCTGACTGCTGCTGTCTCGCGGCAAGCTCGGCCATGCCTGCAGCCGCGATGTCGCGACCACTTTTCACGAAGGCCACAACGCGCCTGCCGCCCTGCGTCTTCCTATCCGGAATCCGAGATCCCATCATGCACCACCGTTCCACACCCGCCCGGCGCCGATTGCTCCGTTCGACCGCCGTGCTGACATCGCCGGCACTGCTGGCCTTCACCATGCCGGACCTCGTGCTTGCGCAAGACGAAGCGCGGGGTCGCGCAGCCGCGACACTGCCCCAAGTGATCGTCACAATGCCCCAGCACGGCCCGGCCCGCCGACCGGCGATCCGCCGCCGGGGCGCGCATGCCACAGCAGCAAACCCGGCGAGCCAGCCCAATCCGACACCGCCGCCCGCGGTCTCGCCCGACGGCATCGCCACCCCACCCGGCAGCACCTCGGTTGAAGCGGGCGACATCCTGGCGAAGCGCGCCACGACGAACGACACCGCCGCCCTGTTCGCGGACGTCCCGGGCGTCAGCCTGTACTCGGCAGGCGGCGTATCGAGCCTGCCCGCGATCCATGGCCTCGCCGACGACCGCCTGCGCATCAAGGTCGACGGCATGGACACCATCGCCTCGTGCCCCAATCACATGAATCCGGCGCTGTCCTACATCGATCCCAGCCAGATCGCCGCGGCCAAGGTCTGGGCAGGCGTCACGCCGGTAAGCGTCGGCGGCGACTCGATCGGCGGCACCGTGGCCGTCACGTCCCTGGGGCCAACGTTCGCCGCGCCCGGTCAAAGCCTGCTGACCAAGGGCAATATCGGCACGTTCTACCGCAGCAACGGCAATGTGCGCGGCGCCAACCTGTCGGCGACCATGGCGACGGAGAACTACAGCGTCAGCTACAGCGGCGCGGCCGTCAAAGCGGACAACTACACGGCCGGCGGCAACTTCAAGAACTTCGTTCTGAGGAGCGCCATCACGCCCGTGCTCCCTCTCGACCAGGTCGGCTCATCCGCCTACGAGACCCGGAATCACCTGCTGGGGATCGCCTGGAACAAAGACGGTCAGCTGATCGAGTTCAAGGCCGGCATTCAGGAGGTCCCCTACCAGCTCTATCCGAACCAGCGCATGGATATGCTCGGCAACGACGCCTACAGCTTCAACCTGCGCCATCTCGGCAGGTTCGACTGGGGCGAGCTGGAGACCCGGATCTATCATCAGTCCGTCCATCACTACATGGATTTCGGCGGAGACCGGCTGTTCTCGTACGGCACGCTAACGCCGCCGAACACGACCGGCGCGTCCTACCCGGTCAATGGCATGCCGATGTACACGCGGACCAAGACCAACGGCGCATCGTCCAAAGCCGATATCGAGCTGTCGCCCCGCGACGTGCTCCGGGTCGGCGTCGACCTGCAGACCTATCGTCTCGACGACTGGTGGCCGCCGGCACCCGATTGCGGCGTGGGCAACTGCATCGGCGGGATGGCGCCGCTGACGTTCTGGAACATCAATAACGGCAAGCGGGACCGCGCCGGTGTCTTCAGCGAGTGGGAGGCCAGATGGAACCCGGCCTGGCTCTCGCTGCTGGGCGTGCGGTTCGAGCGGGTCGAAACCGACACCGGCCCCATCGTCGGCTACAATACCAGCACCACGCCGCTGACATCGGGCTTCATGTCCGGCATGTATGAGACGAGCTCGGTCGGCTCGCGCGCGGCGTTCAACGCCATGGATCGTGCCCACAAGGACAACAATGTCGATCTGACGGCTTTGCTTCGGAACACGCCGAACGCCAATCTCACCTTCGAGTTCGGCGCGATGCAGAAGACGCGTTCGCCGAACCTCTATGAGCGCTATTCGTGGTCGCGCAACGTGATGGCGCTGGAGATGAACAACTTCGTCGGCGATGGCAACGGTTATCTCGGCAATCCCTATTTGAGGCCGGAGGTCGCCCACACCGTGAGCTTCACCGGCGCCTGGCACAGCGCCGACCACGAGGCCGAGATCCGGTTCACGCCTTACTACACCCATGTGCGCGACTACATCGACGCTGTACAATGGAGAGCCGCGACGAACACCGCCGCCGTCCCTGCCGTCGCCAACCAGTTCGTGATCATGAAATACATGAACCAGCAGGCGCGCCTGTACGGATTCGATCTGTCCGGCAAGCTTCCGCTCGGCCGGACTGAGATCGGCGAGTTCGGTCTGAAGGGGGTCCTCAGCTACACGAACGGCAGGAACCTCGATACCGGAAGCGGCCTCTACAACATCATGCCGCTCAACAGCAAGCTGACGCTCACGCACCGGCTCGACGGCTGGGACAACGGTGTCGAGCTCGTGATGGTGAGCAGCAAGTCCGACGTGTCCGCCGCCCGCAACGAGCTCAAGACCCCGGGCTACAGCCTGGTCAACCTGCGCAGCAACTACACCTGGCAGAAGCTGCGCATCAGCTTCGGCGTCGAGAACCTATTCAACAAGCTCTACTACCTGCCGCTCGGCGGCGCTTATCTGGGCGAAGGCGCGTCGATGTCGTTCAACAGGGAGGCCGGGACCGTCGGCCCGGTCGGCAGCGGCGCATCGGGCACCGCGAGCATGTGGGGCACCGCCGTTCCCGGTCCAGGTCGCTCGTTCTATCTGGGTGCGAACCTGGAATTCTGACCTGACCATTCGGACCAATCCGGACCGTTACCGTCCCGGACCTGACAGAACCGAATGAGATCGGCAAAAACGCCGATGGCCGGGACGAGCCCGGCCATCGTGAGAAATCGTTCCGGGGTCGCTTCGCGTCCCGGAACGACGATCACCTGATCAGTAGCGATAATGGTCCGACTTGAACGGGCCTTCCTGCTTGACGCCGATATAAGCCGCCTGGTCGGGGCGCAGCTCGGTGAGCTTGACGCCGATCTTGGCGAGATGCAGCCGCGCCACCTTCTCGTCGAGCGTCTTCGGCAGCACGTAGACCTTCTTCTCGTACTTGCCCTGGTTGCAGAACAATTCGATCTGCGCCAGCGTCTGGTTGGTGAAGGAGGCCGACATCACGAAGGACGGATGGCCCATGGCGTTGCCGAGGTTTACGAGGCGGCCTTCGGACAACAGGATCATGCGCTTGCCGTCGGGGAAGGTGATCTCGTCGACCTGCGGCTTGATGTTGGTCCACTTCAGGTTCTTCAGCGAGGCGACCTGGATCTCGTTGTCGAAATGGCCGATGTTGCAGACGACGGCGCGATCCTTCATCGCGCGCATATGCTCGATGGTGATGATGTCCTTGTTGCCGGTCGCGGTGACGAAGATGTCGGCGCGCGGCGCGGCGTCTTCCATCGTCACGACCTCATAGCCTTCCATCGCCGCCTGCAGCGCGCAGATCGGATCGACCTCAGAGACCAGCACGCGGCAACCGGCCTGGCGCAGCGAAGCGGCCGAACCCTTGCCGACGTCGCCGAAGCCCGCGACCATCGCGACCTTACCCGACATCATGACGTCGGTGCCGCGGCGGATGCCGTCGACCAGCGATTCGCGGCAGCCATAGAGATTGTCGAACTTCGACTTGGTGACGCTGTCGTTGACGTTGATCGCCGGGAACAAGAGCGTGCCGGCCTTCTCCATTTCATAGAGGCGATGCACGCCCGTGGTGGTCTCCTCGGAGACGCCCTTGATGTTCTTGGCGATCTCGGCGAACCAGCCCTTCGGCTTTTCCTTCAGGAGCCGCTTGATCAGCGCGTAGAAGATCTCTTCTTCTTCTGAGCCCGGCTTGTCGAGGAAGGCGGCGTCGCCCTTCTCGGCGCGCAGGCCGGCATGCACCAGCATGGTGGCGTCGCCGCCGTCATCGAGGATCATGTTGGGCGTGCCGCCGCCGTGCCAGTCGAACAGCTTGGCGGTGTAGTCCCAATATTCGGTGAGCGTTTCGCCCTTGACCGCGAACACCGGAATGCCGCGTGCGGCGATCGCTGCCGCGGCGTGATCCTGCGTCGAATAGATGTTGCAGGAAACCCAGCGGATGTCGGCGCCGAGCGCTGCCAGCGTCTCGATCAGCACCGCAGTCTGGATGGTCATGTGCAGCGAGCCCGCGATGCGCGCGCCCTTGAGCGGCTGCTTCGGGCCGTATTCTTCCCGCGTCGCCATCAGACCGGGCATTTCGGTCTCGGCGAGCGAAATCTCCTTGCGGCCGAATTCGGCGAGCGAAATGTCCTTGACGATGTAGTCGGTGAAGGCGGTCATGTGGGTTCCCTATATTCTTCCGAGCGGCTCTTGCTGCGCGACCGGACTGCAATCCGTTCTCGTCATGCCCGGCCTTGTGCCGGGCATCCACGTCTTGGCTGCAACAGAAGAAAGACGTGGATGGCCGGGACAAGCCCGGCCATGACGGCTTAGGTGTGTTGCAGCGGTCTTCTCAAACGACAAAGTCACAACTGCGCTTCCTGCAACCCTCCCCACCGGGGAAGGGTCGCAGCGCGAAGACTTACACCGCGCGCTTGAACGGCTCGACGAGGTCGGTCTTCTCCCAGGAGAAGCCGCCCTCATTGTCGGGCGTGCGGCCGAAATGGCCGTAGGACGAGGTGCGCGCGTAGATCGGACGGTTGAGATCGAGATGGCTGCGAATGCCGCGCGGCGTCAGATCCATCACCTGCGCAGCCGCCTTCTCGAGCTGATCCTCGGAGACCTTACCGGTGCCGTGGGTGTCGATATAGATCGACAGCGGCCGCGCCACGCCGATCGCGTAAGCGAGCTGCAGGGTGCAGCGTTCGGCAAGCCCGGCGGCGACGATGTTCTTGGCGAGATAGCGCGCGGCATAGGCCGCGGAGCGGTCGACCTTGGTCGGGTCCTTGCCGGAGAAGGCGCCGCCACCATGCGGGGCCGCACCGCCATAGGTGTCGACGATGATCTTGCGGCCGGTGAGGCCGGTGTCGCCGTCGGGACCGCCGATGAAGAACTTGCCGGTCGGGTTGATGTGCCAGATCGTGTCCTTCGTGATCCAGTCCTTCGGCAGCGCCTCGCGAACGTAAGGTTCGACGCGCTCACGCACCTGCGCCGAGGTCATGTCCTCAACCAGATGCTGGTGCGACACCACGATCTCGCGCACGCCGACGGGCTTGCCGTTCTCGTAGCGCACCGTGACCTGGCTCTTGGAGTCCGGCCCCAACACCTTCTCAACTCCGGAGTGACGCGCTTCGGAGATCAGGCGCAGGATCTTGTGGGCGTAGAAGATCGGCGCCGGCATCAGATCCGGCGTCTCGTTGCAGGCATAGCCGAACATGATGCCCTGGTCGCCGGCGCCCTCTTCCTTGGCTGCGCCCGGCTGCAGCGCGTCGACGCCCTGCGCGATGTCGGCCGACTGCGGATGCAGGAGGATCTCGATATCGCAGGTGGCGTGATGGAAACCTTCCTGCTCGTAGCCGATGTCCTTGATCGCCGCGCGCACCACGCCCTCGATCTGCTCGTTGGTGACGGACGCAGGCCCGCGCGTTTCACCCGCGATCACGACCTTGTTGGTGGTGGCGAGCGTCTCGCAGGCGGCGCGGATCTGCCACGGATCGATGCCGGCCTTCGGCCCCTCGCGGTAGAACAGGTCCACGATCTCGTCGGAAATCCGGTCGCAGACCTTGTCCGGATGGCCCTCGGAAACCGACTCCGAGGTGAACAGATATGACGCGCGCATCAAGCAACCCCTTCTTCGCCGCCCACGGCGGTCATTGATATTGATCCCGAACCGTCAGTCGCGACGCCGCGAGATGACGTAGGACTCGTCGTAGAACCACAACCCGTTATGCTTCCGCAGCACCTCCCTGGCGGCATCGAGCGCACGCGCGCTATTGGCGATCTCCGTCAGGCGGTCTTCCTCGATCTGGGCGACATACACCGCCGCGTTCCAGGCTGCAAAGGCCGTCGAGGTTCCGATGGCGCCGGTGACCTCGTTGGGCAGAGCTTCCATCTCATACCTGAAAATCGAGCGATTGTCCGCATAGGCATTAAAATTTAAGTCTCGCCCACTGGACCCCAGCTCGTATTTGACCGCCCGCAGCAGTTCATGGCGGCTGACCGAGAAAGGATTTTCTCCGGGCCACACCGCCTGGATGATTTCCAGGCCCGGATCCTGGCCATGGGAGTGGATTCCGATCAGCCGGCCGCCCGGTTTCAAGGCACGCGCCAAGGGGGCGATGATCCTTTTGGCGCGGAAGTTCACCGAGGACCGGGCGCGATAAGGCTGCGAGGCGATGACGAGGTCGAAATTGGCCTCGACCCGGCCGGCGCGCGGGACGATGGCATCGAGCAGGAAGCGATGGTCCTCGCGATAGAGCACCAGCGCCACCGGCCGCTCATAGATCGGCATGCCGGTGCGCGGCGACACCGAGGCGCGCCAATTCTGCTCGAGAAACGGCTTCAGCGCCGCGATCTGGGCTTCGAATTCGCCTGACGAATCGCCCTGCAGCACGACTTCATGCCAGATCATGCTGGCTGCCATCGCCGGCGACTTCGGGGTCAGCCACGGCGCCTCGGCGTAGTTCATGTTGGTGAACACGAACACGCTGGCGGGATGCTCGTACAACCGGTCCGGCACCTTCTCCAGCGTCAGCCGGACATCCTCCAGGCTGAGCTCCTTGCCGGCGACATAGAATGGAATGTGCGGAAAGCGGCCATGCATGGTCCGCAGCACCTTGGACAGCACGGTGCCGTCGCCGACGCCGGCATCGAACACCCGCAAAGCCGGCGGCCGCGGGTGGATGCTGGCAAGCTCGAGCCCGACCCGCTCGGCCACCACCCGCTTCTCGCTGCAGGTATGGACGAACAGCAGGTATTTCTGCCGGTTCTCGAAGAAGCGGAAATTGCTACGCGGATCGCGCTTCTCGGCCACGACCTCGAGCCGCGGAGGCGGCAGAGTGCCGGTCGAGGCCGCGATATAGGCCTGGATGCGATCCAGCGTGTCGATGGTGATGCGCTTGCCCTCGCGCAGGCGATGCACCAGCTTGCCATCGTTCACCGCGCGCCGGCCGAACGTCGATTCCGCCATGTCGGACTGGCGGCAGAACTCCGAAATCTGGGCGAGCAGCTGGTCGTTCTTCATCGGCCGGAGGCGTGGGATTGGAGAGTGGGCAACGCCCGATCAAGTCTGCGTCCTAGCACCTTCTGCCCACCGAGGGAATGGCTGATTCCGACCCATCCAGTCCTGCAGACAGCCCCCTTAGGGAGACACTAGGGCGCGGCTTGGGCCGCCCTCCAAACAAAAGCGGGACCGGAGAAATTCCGGTCCCGCTCGGGTCTCAGATGCGGTCGGGTGATCAACGCGGGTTTACCCGCCGATCACTTCCCTGCCGATCACTTGCCCCAGATTTCCTCGGCAAGCTCGACGCAGAGGCGCAGCTTCGCCCACTGCTCTTCCTCGGAGAGGATATTGCCTTCCTCGGTCGAGGCGAAGCCGCATTGCGGCGACAGCGCGAGCTGCTCGAGCGGCACGAACTTGGCCGCCTCTTCCATGCGGCGCTTGATGTCGTCCTTCTTCTCGAGCTCGCCGACCTTCGACGTGACGAGACCGACCACGACCACCTTGTTGCCCTTGGGCAGGAAGCGCAGCGGCTCGAAGCCGCCGGCGCGCTCGCTGTCGTATTCCAGGAAGTAGCCGTCGTAATTGGTGTTGGCGAGCATGGTCTCGGCCACCGGCTCGTAGCCGCCGGAGGAGATCCAGGTCGAGCGGAAATTGCCGCGGCAGACATGGGTCGTGATCACCATGTCGGCGGGCCGCTCGGCGATCGCGTAGTTGATGATGCGCGAATAGATCTGCTGCAGGCCGTCCGGATTGTCGCCGCGCTCGCGGGCCTTCTTCAGCTCGTCCTGCGAGCACAGATAGGCCCATACCGTGTCGTCGAACTGCAGATAGCGGCAGCCGGCGTCGTAGAACGCCTTCACCGCCTTGCGATAGGTCTTGCCGAGATCCTCGTAGAACGCGTCGAGATCGGGATAGACATCCTTGGAGATCGACTTGCGGCCGCCGCGGAAATGCAGCACCGCCGGGGAGGGAATCGTCATCTTCGCCGTCACATGCGCAGTGTCGGCGTGCTTCTTCAGGAAGCGGAAGTGGTCGAGCATCGGATGATCGGCCGGGAAGTCGAGCTTGCCGATCACACGCACCGCGTCGTGCCGGGTCTGGACGCCCGTGAACTGGATGCCGGCATCGGGGTGGAACAGCTCGCAACCCGTCAGCTTGGCGAGGAAGTCGAAATGCCACCAGGAGCGGCGGAATTCACCGTCGGTCGCCAGCTTCAGGCCGGTCGAGGCCTGGCGGTGCACGACCTTTTCGATCTCCATGTCCTCGATCTTGCGCAGCTCGTCGGCGGTGATTTCGCCCTTCTCGAGCTTGGCGCGGGCGTCCTTGATCTTCTGCGGGCGCAAGAGGCTGCCGACCTCGTCGGCGCGGAATGGGGGCTTTGTGCGTTGCATTTGCTCACTCCTTGGAAAGGTCGACGCATTGATATGATTATTGGATCGGCCGACTGATCTGTCTTTGATCCATGTTGACGTTGCGTCCCCAGGTCCGGCCGCCGGCCATCCCCGGGCTGCGCCATCACCTACCGCGTATCCGTTCGGTATACAATTCCGTTGAGAGAGAATGGCCAAGCGGCTCCGGCATACCGAAGGCCCCATTGGGCGCGGTGGGTGATTCCGCCAATTCTGCTGCAGGTTCGACCATTGCGGCGCTCCCTGCCTGACCCAGCGACCGGTGAGAGAGCCCTCACCTAGCCCGCGACAATGATCGCCTGAATACCGAATGCGGCAAGTTGCGTCGACACCGGCGCAATCAATGCACGGCGGCGCCGGCCACGCCGAGATGCCGCTCCAGCGGCGCCGGGTCGGCCTTCAGCGCGCTCGATGGCGCATCATGCACGATCATGCCGCGCTCCAATATCACGACGCGGTCGGCGAGCCCCAGAATCTTCTGCGCATGCTGCTCGACGATGATCGAGCACAGTCCGCCGGCGCGGCTGATGGTGCCGATGGCGGCCAACAGTTCCTCGACGATGATCGGCGCCAGCCCTTCGGTCGGCTCGTCCAGCAGCAGCACTTTCGGATTGAGCGTCAGTGCGCGCCCGATCGCCAGCATCTGCTGCTCGCCGCCGGAGAGCTGGTTGCCGTAATTGCTGCGCCGTTCCTTGAGCCGCGGGAACATCCCGTAGACCCTCTCGACCGTCCAAGGTCCCGGCTGCGCCACGGCGGTCATGTTCTCCTCCACCGTCAACGAGTGGAAGATATTGCGCTCCTGCGGCACCCAGCCGATGCCGCCGCGGGCGCGCTGGTCGGCGCGCAGACTAGTGATGTCTCGGCCGGCGAGCGCGATTCGGCCCGAAAAGCGCCGGGTAACGCCGACGATGGAATTGATCAGCGTGGTCTTGCCGGTGCCGTTGCGCCCGAGCAGCGCGAGCACCTGGCCTTCCGGCAGCTTCAGCGACATGTTCGGCAGCACCACGGCCTGGCCGTAGCCGGCGCGCAGATTCTCGATGGCGAGCAGATCACTCATTCACGCGGCCTCGCCGAGATAGACCGCCTTCACCTGCGGATCGCGCGCGACCTCATCCGGCGGGCCCTCGACCAGCAACGCGCCCGAGACCAGCACTGAGATGCGGTCGGCAAAGGAGAACACCAGGTCCATGTCGTGTTCGATCAAAAGTACGGTGACGTCGCGCGGCAGCGCCGCGACCGCGGCCAGGATGTCCTTGCGTTCGCCCTCGGGCACGCCGGCGGCGGGCTCGTCGAGCAGCAAGACGCGCGGCTTGGCCGCGATCGCGACCGCGATCTCGAGCAACCGCTGCTTGCCGTAAGGCAGGGTCGAAGTCTTGTCGTTCATGACGTCGAGCAGGCGAAAACGCCCCAGGGTCTCGGCGATCTCGGCCGTGACGTCGTCGCGCGTTCCCATCCGCCGCCACCAGTCGCCGCCGCGGCCGAGCCGTTCGGACACCGCAAGCCCGATCGTCTCGAGCGGCGTCAGGTCGGGATAGAGCTGATTGATCTGGAATGTCCGGGACAGACCGCGCAGCACGCGCTTGTGCACCGGCAGGTCGGTGATATCGGCGCCCTCCAGCAGGATGCGCCCCGAGGTCGGCTGCAACACGCCGGTGAGCTGGTTGATGACAGTGGTCTTGCCGGCGCCGTTCGGCCCGATCAGCGCATGGCGGGCGCCGGTTGCGATTCGGAGCGACAGATCGCGGGTGACCCGCAAGCCTCCGAAATTCTTCTCCAGATTCCTGGTTTCCAGCGCGATGGTCATGGCGCCTCGTTGTCGGACAGAGCGACCACGGCCTTACGGCCAGCGAGCTGCTTGAGCACCAGATTCGGCACATATAGCGCGGCAGCATGAATGCGCTGGCGTCCGACCAGCACGATCACCACCAGCACGAGCCCGATCCAGAACATCCAATATTGCGGCGTGATGGTCTGGAACACCTCCTGCAGGATCCTGAACACGACCGCGCCGATCAACCCGCCATAGAGATAGCCGGCGCCGCCGATCACCAGCACCAGCATCAGATCCGCCGACTTCTCGAATGCGAACACGTCGAGCGAAGCGATCGCAGTGGTTTGGGTAAACAGGGCACCTGCAACGCCGGCATAGAACGCCGCGACCGTGTAGATCGCGATCAGCCGGCGATTGACGGGAATGCCGACCGCCGCAGCCCGCAACGGATTGTTCTTGATCGCGCGCAGCGACAGGCCGAACGGCGAATGTACGATCCGCCGCGCGAGCAGAAACAGCACGAACAGCACGGCCAGCGCATAGAAGAAGCCGGTCCTGCCGAACATGTCGAACTCGAACAGGCCGAGCAGCGGCTTGATGTCGATGCCCTGCAGACCATCGGTGCCGCCGGTGACGTTGGAGAAGCGCTCGGCCAGCGCCTCCAGGAGCAGCGCGATGCCGAGCGTGACCATCAGCCGGGTCAGGTCGGCGCCGCGGATCACCAGGAAGCTGGTGACGAATCCCAGCAGCATCGTGACGAGCCCCGCGACGATCAATGCGAGCAGTGGCTCATCGATCAGGCCGTGGGCCGACAAGAGGCCGGCGCAGTAGGCGCCGACGCCGAAGAACGCCGCGTGTCCAAGCGAGACGATGCCGGCATAGCCGAGGATCAAGTCGAGCGAGAGCGCGAACAGCGCGAGCCGTACGACCTCGGTCATGATCAGGTAGCGCGACGGAAAGGCCAAGGCGCAGGCCAGCACGACGACCCAGAACGCAACTTCGCTCCAGTGCCAGCGGCCATGCTGGCGCGCGTGATAGGCGACATCGGTCTGTGCGGTCATTTCAAATCACCGCGCAGCGGTGCGGCCGAACAATCCGTTCGGGCGCCAGATCAGAATCACGATCATCATGGTGTAGATGACGAAGGGGCCCATCTTGGGCACGTAATATTTGCCGGCAACGTCGCCGATGCCGAGCAGCAGCGAGGCCAGGAACG
The DNA here is from genome assembly GCF_032484835.1 of Bradyrhizobium sp. SZCCHNS1022. NCBI lineage: Bacteria > Pseudomonadati > Pseudomonadota > Alphaproteobacteria > Hyphomicrobiales > Nitrobacteraceae > Bradyrhizobium > Bradyrhizobium sp. SZCCHNS1022. Next base: position 196,050 of record NZ_JAUETT010000003.1, read on the forward strand.
GGCCTGTGATCGAGGAGGAGCCGCCGACGGAGACCACGATCAAGAAGTAGATCATGAATTTCAGCGGGAAATACGGATCGAGCCCGAGAACCTCGGCGCTGAGGGCGCCGCCCAGGCCAGCGAGCCCGCAGCCGAAAGCGAAGGTGAAAGCGAACACCTGCGGCACGTTGATGCCGAGCCCGCTTGCGGCGCGCGGGTCATCGACCGCGGCGCGCAGGCGGCTGCCGAAGCGGGTCTTGGCCAGAACGAGTTGCAGGAGCACCGTGAGCAGACCGCAGATCAGGACGATCATCAGCCGGTAGCGGCCGATGCCGACGCCGAACACGTCGAACTGGCCTTCCAGCACCTCCGGCAGTTTGATGAAGATGCGGGACGACCCCATGATGTAGTCGACCGCGGCGACCGACATGAACACGAGCCCGATCGAGAACAGTACCTGGTCGAGATGGCTGCGCGTATAGAGATGGCGATAGAGCGTGCGCTCCAGTGCCGCGCCGATCACCGCACTCGCGACGAATGCCAGCGGCAGCGCGGCGAAGAACGGCCAGCCGGTCTGGTTGACCAACACCGCGCAGACATAGCCGCCGGCCATCGCAAAGGCGCCGTGGGCCAGATTGACGAAGTTCATCAGGCCGAGCGTCACGGCGAGGCCGCAGGCCAGCACGAACAGCAGCATGCCGTAGGCGACGCCATCGAACAGATTGGTGAGAACAGCGGTCATGGCGTCTAAATTCGGTCCCCGGTCTCACCCCTTCCTCTGAAGGGCGCGCATACCATGCTTGCTCGGTCCAGCCTCCCCCGCCTGCGGGGAAGGTCGCATCGTATCGAAGATTCGATGCGGGTGGGGGAAGTCTCTCCACCCGGGCAGCGTGCCGTGTGGCGCCCCCACCCCAGCCCTCCCCCGCACAAGCGGGGGAGGGAGCGCACCGTCCGTGCGCCCCGGGATGACGCCCTTCGGCGTCACTTCTTCGCTTTACCCGGATCCTTGACCGCGTTGAAGGTCTCGAACTCGACGTTATAGAGCTGGCCGTTCACCTTCTCGACCTTGCGGACATAGACGTTCTGGATGATGTCACGCGTCTCCGGATCGATCGAGATCGGGCCGCGCGGGCTCTCCCAGGCCATGCCCTTCATCGCCGCGAGCAGCGAATCGCCGTCGGTCTTGCCGCCGTCCTTCTTCAAGGCCTCGTAGATCAGGTGGATGCCGTCGTAGCCGCCGACCGCCATGAAGCCCGGACGGCTGCCAAACGCCTTTTCATAGGCCGCGACGAACTCCTTGTTCTTCTCCGAGGGATGCGCCGCCGAATAGATGTGCGCGGTGACGGCACCGAGCACGGCATCGCCCATGTCCTTGAGCAGGTCGTCGTCGGTGACGTCGCCCGGTCCGATCACCTTGATGCCGCTCTTGTCGAGCCCACGCTCGGCATATTGCTTCATGAAGTTGCCGCCCTGTCCGGCCGGCACGAACACGAAGATCGCGTCGGGCTTGGCATCCTTCATGCGCTGCAGAAACGGTGCGAAGTCCGGATTGGCGAGCGGCACCTTGACTTCCTCGACGATCTGGCCGCCGCCGGCAGTGAAGTGCTCCTTGAACGAGGCCAGCGCGTCATTGCCCGGCGCGTAGTCCGAGGTCAGGGTCGCGACCTTCTTGATGCCGTTCTTCGCCGCCCAATCGCCGATGATGGTAGAGGACTGCGGCAGGGTGAAGCTGGTGCGCACGATATACGGCGACTTCTCGGTGATAACGGAGGTGCCGGCCGCCATGACCACTTCCGGGATCTTGCCCTGGGTAGCCAAGGGCGCCGCCGCAAAAGCCGCAGGTGTCACGCCGAAACCGGCGATCACATTGACCTTGTCGTTGACGATCAATTCCTGCGCCAGCCGCTTGGTGTTGTCGGGCAGCGCGGCGTCATCCTTGAGGATGATCTGGATCTTCTTGCCGGCGACCGTATCGCCGTTCTGCTGCATGTAGAGCTTGATCGCATTGTCGATCTGCTTCCCCGTCGACGCCTGGCCGCCGGTCATCGGCACGATCAGCCCAATCTTGAAGACGTCCTCGGCCCGCGCGGCGCCGCAGGCGACCGCCGTCCCGACCAAGGCCGCACTCGCCATCGCCAGTAATTTGCCTCTCACAAACATACCCAATTCCTCCCTGGGTCGTTCAGGACCCAACGGTCCCCGGCCATTCTTGTCTGCTCACCTTGACACCACGCACGATGTCGGGCGCATCGCTGCGGAATAGCCGCGACATTGTCAATGGCGACAATAGGGGAAGCCTGCGACCAAGTGGGGCACAGCGCCGAGGCCTTGCCAAATAGTGGTAAATCGTTACCAAACTCACGAAGCGGCGAATTGACCGATCAAGGCGGAGCCTCCAGGGTTCGGCGCGCAACCCGCCACGCGAAGGATTCTCGACTGCATGCCGGCCCGTCTTCAGTTCGTTGCCAAGCTGTTCGCATCCGCACTGCTCGCGGCGAGCGTCGCCGGCTGCGCCTCCGTCAACGAGAAGGTCTCGGCCGGCATGGGCGATTACATTCCGCAATGGGCCGGCGGCCTGCCGCGCGATGCCCCACCGCGCCCGGGAACCCCGGAATACGATCAATTCATCAAGGAGCGCGAGCGGCGCCGGCAGACTCCGGCCGCCGAACGAGACAAGGAGACGCAGTCAAACCCCAACGCGCAGACCGCAACACCCGCGCGGTAACACAACCCGTACTGCACTTCCCTCCAGAATGCTCTCATTATTGGCTTCAATGGGAACACCCGTTCGCCTTCGCGCCTTGACTTCGCCCGGCTCGGAAGCCACGCAAGGTCCTGTGGAAAGACACATCGAGCAACAACAGAGAAGCCTGGTCATCGGCGGCAGCGGCCTTGTCGGCAATTATTTGCTCGACCAGTTGATCGCGCGCGGCGAGCGTCCGTTGACGCTCATGCGCTCTGCCCCCGCCAGATCCGATGTCGGTTACCTGCCCTATGATCTGGAACGGCCGGCACAGGCCGAACCGCCGCCATTCGACACGCTCTATTGCACCGCGCGCGCGACATTGCTGGCTCCGGCACTGCCCCATTTCATACGTCCCGGCCTGCAACGGCTGGTCGTGCTGAGTTCGACCAGTATCTTCACCAAAGCGGACAGCGAAGAGCAGAGCGAGCGCGACGGCTGGCGCTCACTCATGGAAGCCGAGCGCCAGATCGCCGCGACCTGCACGCAGAGCGGGATCGGTTGGACCATCCTGCGCCCGACGCTGATCTACAGCGAAGGCCGGGACAAGAATATCACGCCGTTGTCGCGGCTGATCCGGCGATTCGGCGTAATGCCGCTGGTCGGTGGCGGGAGGGGCCTGCGCCAGCCGGTCCATGCCGAGGACCTTGCAAGCGGTATGATTGCAGCTGCGGCGGCGCCCGCCGCAACCGACAATATCTACGCGGTGCCCGGCGGCGAAACCCTGACCTACCGGGAAATGATCGGCCGCATCTTCGATGGGCTCGGAGTGCCCCGGCGCACCCCGTCCGTCCCCGCCCCGCTCTGGCGCACGATGTTCCCGCTGCTCAAGCCGCTCTTTCCCGGCGCGAATGTCGCGATGGGCCTGCGCATGATGCAGGACATGGCGTTCGACGCCACGCCGGCGATCAGGGATTTCGGCTGGAGCGCACGCGACTTCCGCCCACTGTTCGATTAATCCACGAACACCACGGTCTTGCGGCCGTTCAGGATGACACGATCGTCGAGATGATAGCGGATGGCGCGCGCCAGCACGCGCCGCTCGATGTCGCGGCCCTTGCGGACCAGATCATCCGGCGTGTCGCGATGGCTGATGCGCTCGACGTCCTGATCGATGATCGGACCTTCGTCGAGATCGCGCGTGACGTAATGGGCGGTGGCGCCGATCAGCTTCACCCCGCGCTCATAGGCCTGGTGATAAGGCTTTGCGCCCTTGAAGCCCGGCAAGAAGGAATGATGGATGTTGATGCAGCGGCCTGAGAGGCTCGCCGACATCTCATCGGAGAGAATCTGCATGTAGCGCGCCAGCACCACGAGGTCCGTCTTGGTCTCCTCGACCAGCTTGAGGATCGCCTGCTCCTGCTCGCGCTTGGTCTCCCTGGTGACCGGCATGTGGTGGAAAGGGATATCGCCGAAGTCGATACCGGCGTAGGTCTCACGGGGGTGGTTGGAGACGATTGCGGTCGGGACCATCGGAAGATCACCGGTGCGCCAGCGATAAAGGATATCGACCAGGCAGTGGTCGAATTTCGACACCAGAAGCATCACCCGCCGCTTTGCGGCGCGATCGCGCAGCTGCCAGTCCATGTTGAACCGCTCGGCGATCGCGGCAAAGCCGGTCTGCAGCGCCGGCAGGTTGACGGCGAGATCGGCGGCGGTGAACACCACGCGCATGAAGAAATGACCGGTCTCGAGATCACCGAACTGCTGGGCGTCGAGGATGTTCTGGCCGTTATGGGCGAGGAAGGTGGAGACGGCCGAGACGATGCCCGGGCGATCCGGGCAAGACAGGGTCAGGACATATTGATGGTCGGGCATGGCGACGGGGTGACCAGGATGACGTGAGGGATCAGGCAAGGGCGGCACCCTCGCTTTCGCGCCCTGCTCTATCACCGACCCTGCCCTTGCGCCAACGCCCCAACAGGGGTCAAGATGAACAAACCGTGCTGCATTTTGTTCGAGCTCCATCATGGCTGACAGGCTCACCGGCTACCGCATCCTGATCCTGGAAACCCGGGAGGAGGCGCAGTTCTCCCGGCTGCTCGCCGAACAGGGCGCCGAGGTGCTGCAATGTCCGATGTTCACGATCCATGACGCTCCGGATCCGGCGCCGATCGAAGCCTGGATCCACCGCTTCATCGCCAAGCCCTGCGATGATCTGGTGCTGATGACCGGCGAAGGACTGCGCCGGCTGATGACAGTGGTGCGGCGGCTCCAGGTCGAGCCGGCCTTCGTTGCCGCGCTTGGCGGCGCCCGCAAATTCACTCGCGGCCCCAAACCCGGCCGCGCCTTGCGCGAGCTCGGGCTCGAGCCGCAGGTCACGACCGAGAAGCCGACCTCGGAAGGCGTCGCAGAGCTGCTGTCAGGCTACGACTTGAAGGGCCATCGTGTCGGCCTGCAGCTTTATCCCGACAAGGACCACAGCGCGCTGATCGGCGCCATTACGGCGCGCGGCGCCGAGGTTGATGCCGTGCTGCCTTATGTTTACGACGCCAAAGCCGCGGATGCCAATATTCTCACCGCCGTGGAGGAGATGGCCGCGGGACGGATCGACGCGATCGCACTGACCAGTTCCGGCCAGCCGCGCCGGCTGTTCGATGTCGCCAAGGCGCATGGCGTCGAAGACCGCTTGCGCGAGGGACTGAAGCGGACGCCCGTCGCATCGGTCGGCCCTGTCGTCACCGAGGAGCTCCTGGCGCATGGCGTCAGCCCGACGATCACACCGGCCGACGAGGCCTACTTCATGAAGCCGCTGATCTCGGCCATGGCGGCGGCGCTAGGCGCGAAGCCGCCGCGCAACGCGACCTCGACATAACTGCCGTCATTGCGAATAAAAGCAATCCAGACCGCCAGCGAAGACCGGACTGCTTCCACGCCGACGCGCCTCGCAATGACGTTGCCCTACTCCGCCGCCTGCCGCGTCTCCTGCAAATAGGCCTGATACGCGCGCCTGATCCCGTCCTCCAGCGCGGTCGACGCGCGCCAGCCAAGGCTTGTCAGCCGCGAGACATCGAGCAGCTTGCGCGGCGTGCCGTCGGGCCGCGACGGATCGAACGCAATGGCCCCGGTATAGCCGACCGCTGCCGCCACGACGCGGGCGAAGTCGGCGATGCTGATGTCCTCGCCGGTGCCGATATTGACCAGCTGTGGATCGGAATAGGTCTTCATCAGATGGACGCAGGCGTCAGCCATGTCGTCGACATAAAGGAATTCGCGCCGCGGCGTGCCGGTACCCCAGACCACCACTTGCGGCGCGCCCGCCACTTTGGCTTCGTGAAAGCGCCGGATCAGCGCCGCCACCACGTGGCTGTATTCGGGATGATAATTGTCACCGGGACCGTAGAGATTGGTCGGCATCACGTTGATGAAGTCGCAAGCGTACTGGCTGCGATAGGCCTCGACCATCTTGATGCCGGCGATCTTGGCGATCGCGTAAGGCTCGTTGGTCGGCTCCAGCGGTCCGGTCAGCATCGCATCCTCGCGCAGCGGCTGGGCCGCGAGCTTCGGATAGATGCAGGAGGAGCCGAGAAACATCAGCTTCTCGACGCCGTTGAGATGCGCGGCGTGGATCACGTTGGCGGCGATCGCGAGATTGTCATAGATGAACTCGGCACGCAGCGTGTTGTTGGCGACGATGCCGCCGACCTTGGCGGCGGCCAGAAACACCACCTGCGGCTTCATCCTGGCGAACCAGGCGAACACGGCGGCCTGGTCGCGCAGATCCAGCTCACTGCGGCCGGCCGTGATCAGTTCAACATCCTCGCGCGAAAGCCGCCTGGCCAGCGCACTGCCGACCATGCCGCGATGGCCGGCGACGAACACCGTCTTGCCGGTGAGCTCAAATGGTATTGCTGCCATAGCTCATGCTGCCAAGGGCCACCTCTCGCCGGGCGGCTGCCAGATCGCTCGCCACCATTTCCCTGACCAAGTCGGTGAAGCTCATCTTCGGTTTCCAGCCGAGCTTGTCGCGCGCCTTGCTGCAGTCACCGATCAGCAAATCGACCTCGGTCGGACGGAAATAAGTCGGATCGATCCGCACTACCGTCTTGCCGGATTTACGATCGATCCCGGTCTCCTCGACGCCCTCGCCGCGCCAATCGATGCCGCGATCCACCTCGGCGAAGGCGAGCTCGACCAACTCGCGCACTGAATGCGCCTCGCCGGTGGCCAGCACGAAATCGTCGGGCGCATCAGCCTGCAGGATCCGATGCATGCCCTCGACATAGTCGCGGGCATGGCCCCAATCGCGCTTGGCCTCGAGATTGCCGAGATAAATGCTCTCTTCGAGCCCGACCTCGATGCGGGCGACGCCGCGGGTGATCTTGCGCGTCACGAAAGTCTCGCCGCGGATCGGGCTCTCATGGTTGAACAGGATGCCGTTGGAGGCGAACATGCCATAGGCCTCGCGGTAGTTCACCGTGATCCAATAGCCGTAGAGCTTCGCACAACCGTAAGGCGAGCGCGGATAGAATGGCGTGGTCTCCCGCTGCGGGACCTCCTGCACGAGCCCGTAAAGCTCCGAGGTCGAGGCCTGGTAGAACCGCGTCTCCTTCTCCATGCCAAGGATGCGGATCGCCTCCAGCAGCCGGAGCACGCCGAGGCCATCGGCATTGGCGGTGTATTCCGGGCTTTCGAAGCTGACGCCGACATGGCTTTGCGCCGCGAGATTGTAGATCTCGGTCGGACGGATCTGCTGCACCAAGCGGATCAGATTGCTCGAATCCGTCATGTCGCCGTAATGCAGCAGGAATGGCACATTGTCTTCGTGCGGGTCCTGGTAGAGGTGATCGACCCGGGCCGTGTTGAAAGATGACGACCGCCGCTTGATACCGTGAACGGTATAGCCGAGGCCGAGGAGATATTCGGCGAGATAGGCGCCGTCCTGCCCGGTCACCCCGGTGATCAGCGCAACACGTCCCTTGCACTCAATCGCCATGCCCTCTCCCAACCGCTTGTGCCGGCGCCCCCGCCGGTCGCTCTTGGGACCGCCCCTTAGCATCCGGAGCCCGCCAAGCGTAACCTGGAACTTATCAGTATCAGCGCTTTAGGTATCGGAATAGAGGCTGATTGTTACTCACCGTAACCGCGCAGCCGGTTCAGATCCAGGATCGTGACGCCGCCATATTCAAGCCGCAACAGGCCTTCCCGCTCCAGCATTTTCAGGCATTGGTTGGCATTCTGCCGGGATAGGCCGGAGAGCGCGCCGACCTCCTCCTGCGTGATCTCCAGATGCCGGGTCGTGTTGGGGTAAAGGATCGGGTTGAACAGCGAGGCGATGCTGCGCGCCAGCCGCGCCGTGGCATCCAGCGTGCGGCCATATTCGACGAGGCCGATGAACTGGCCAAGCCGCTCGTTGAGCTGGGTGACCAGGAACCGGTTGAAGCCGACACTGTTCTCGAACAGGCGCATGAAAGTGCCGCGGTCCATCAGCGCAAGCCGGGTGTCGCGCAGGGCCACCACGTCGTAACGGCGCGGCTCATTCTTGAGCATGCTGCCCTCACCGAACCAAGCCCCCGCGGTCATGCCCGTGAAAGTCGTCGCCTTGCCGCCGCGGGACACGATGCTCATCCGCGCGAGCCCGGAGACGATGCCGGTCCAATAATCGAAATGGTCGCCGCGCAGGAAGATGTGTTCGTTGGCCGCGAACGAGCGCTCGACGATGCCGCCGCAAGCGGCCTCGATCTCCTCTGGCTTCAGATATCGCGACCACGGCGCGATGCGCTCAAGATAGTCCTGACCAATCAAACCTTCATCTCGTCAATTCGGAGCCTGTTTGACCATCTTGCTGCAACGCAGCAGGGCTGCGGCGATTTTCACCAGGCAATTGTCGGGCGCAAGACATTTCCCAGCCGCGCTTTCCTCTATTCACGACCGTGTGCGTCGTTGATGCGGATCAGCGCGCGGCCGATCCTTCGTCGGATAGCGTTCGACCGGCGGCCGGGCTAGGATCACCGGCAACGCGAGAAGAGCACAAGGACCCAAGAGCGCGGCAAGCGCCGGGGAGCCTCGGGAGGAAAGATTGGACTATACGTTGGAAGCGCGCGCGGTGTCGCTGCGGTTCGGCGGCGTACGGGCGCTGACCGATGTCAGCTTCGGCGTGCGCGAGGGCGAGCTGTTCTCCATCATCGGCCCGAACGGCGCCGGCAAGACCTCGATCGTCAATTGCATCTCCGGCCGCTACAGACCGACCGAGGGCCGGCTGTTCCATCGCGGCCGCGACATCACCTCGCTGCCGCCAAATGCGCGGGCGACGCTCGGCATCGGCCGTACCTTCCAGAACCTCGCTTTATTCCACCACATGAGCGTGCTCGACAACATCATGGTGGGCCGTCATCACCTCTTGAAGAACAACTTCCTCACGGGATCGCTGTACTGGCTGACCGGCGCGCGGCGCGAGGAGCTCAAGCACCGCGAGAAGGTCGAGGAGATCATCGACTTCCTCGACCTGCAATCGGTTCGCAAAGCCACCGCCGGCACCCTCTCCTACGGCCTGCGCAAGCGCGTCGAACTCGCCCGCGCCATGGCGCTGGAGCCGCATCTGATCCTCCTCGACGAGCCGATGGCCGGCATGAACTTCGAGGAGAAGGAGGACATGGCGCGCTACATCGTCGACCTCAACGAGGAATACGGCATGACGGTCGTCATGATCGAGCACGACATGGGCGTCGTCATGGACATCTCCCATCGCGTCATGGTGTTCGATTTCGGCCGCAAGATCGCCGACGGCGATCCGGCCGCGGTGCTCGCCGATCCCCATGTCAAACGCGCCTATCTCGGCGAAGAGGACGAGCTCCTGGTCGATCCCGACGACGTCGCCGAAGTCGCGGAGAACGCGGCATGATGGATTATGCTGCCAGGGTCGCACAGGCCGACACCTATCCCAAACTGCTGCGGCTCAATGCGCGCGAGCACGGCAAGGCGGTCGCGCTGCGCGAGAAGGATCTCGGGCTGTGGCGCGTCTTCACCTGGGCGGACTACCAGAGGCGCGTGCGCGACTTCGCGCTCGGCATGGTCGAGCTCGGGCTCGGCAAGGACGACGTGATCGGCATCATCGGCGACAACCGGCCGGACTGGGTCGCGGCCGAGATCGCCACTCACGCGATCCGGGGCTTGAGCCTCGGACTGTATCGCGACGTGCTGGACGAGGAAGCTGCCTATCTCCTCAACTATGGCGAAGCGCGGCTGGTGTTTGCCGAGGACGAGGAGCAGGTCGACAAGCTGTTGAACCTCGCCGACCGCGCGCCGAAGCTGAAGCATATCGTCTATTCCGATCCGCGCGGGATGCGGAAATACGACGATCCCAGGCTGATGCCGGCCGCCAAGCTTGCCGAGCTTGGCCGTAGCAGGGCAGCGCGTGACCCCGATCTCTACGACCGCCTGGTGGATGCGACCGATGGCGAGGATTGCGCGATCCTCTGCACGACGTCGGGCACCACCTCGCACCCCAAGCTTGCGATGCTCGCGGCTGGCCGTGTGCTGCGGCATTGCGCGACCTATCTCAGCTTCGATCCCAAGGGGCCGGACGACGAATATGTCTCGGTGCTGCCGCTGCCCTGGATCATGGAGCAGGTCTATGTGCTCGGCAAAGGGCTGCTCTGTCGGATGAAGGTCAACTTCGTCGAAGAGCCCGAGACGATGATGAACGATTTCCGCGAGATCGCGCCCACCTTCGTGCTGTTCGCACCGCGGGTCTGGGAGCAGATCGCGGCCGACGTCCGCGCCGGCGTGATGGACGCGACGCCCCTCAAGCAGCGGCTGTATCATCTCGGCATGTCGACGGGACTCGCGGCGCTTGAAAAGGGCCAGCATTCGCGCTTTGCCGATCTCGTGCTGTTCCGGAGCTTGCGCGACCGGCTCGGCTTCACGCGGCTGCGCTCGGCGGCAACCGGCGGTGCCGCGCTCGGCCCTGACACCTTCAAGTTCTTTCGCGCCATGGGCGTGCCGCTGCGCACGCTCTATGGCCAGACCGAGCTGCTTGGCGCCTACACGCTGCATCCGGACGACAAGGTCGATCCCGACACCACCGGCGTGCCGATGGCGGCGGACATCGAGATCAAAATCAATGCGCCCGACAGCCAGGGCATCGGCGAGATCGTGGTGCGCCATCCCAACATGTTCCTGGGGTACTACAAGAGCCCGGACGCCTCGGCTGCGGATATCAAGGACGGCTGGATGCATTCCGGCGACGCCGGCTATTTCAATGCCGCCGGGCAGCTCGTCGTGATCGACCGCATCAAGGATCTCGCGGAAACCTCGCGCGGCGAGCGCTTCTCGCCGCAATATATCGAGAACAAGCTGAAATTCTCGCCCTATATCGCCGAAGCCGTCGTGCTCGGCGCCGGCCGCGACCAGCTCGCGGCGATGATCTGCATCCGCTATTCGATCATCTCGAAATGGGCGGAGAAGAACCGCATCGCCTTCACCACCTACTCCGATCTCGCCTCGCGCAAAGAAGTCTATGCGCTGCTGCAGAAGGAAGTGGAGACGGTCAATACGACGCTGCCGCCGGCGCAGCGCATCGCGCGCTTCCTCTTGCTCTACAAGGAGCTCGATGCCGATGACGGCGAGTTGACCCGCACCCGCAAGGTGCGCCGCAGCGTCATCAACGAGAAATACGCCGGGATCATCGACGCAATCTATCGCGGCGAGCCGCGAATTCCGGTCGATACCGTGATCCGCTTCCAGGACGGCACCACCCAGCGCATCCGCACCACGTTGCGGGTAGTCGACATGTCGGGCTACGGAACAATCGCGGAGGCCGCGGAGTGAGATTGCATCAACAAAGCAAGGTGCGCTTTGCTGCGCCCTCCCCCCTTGCGGGAGAGGGCAACTCCGCTGCCTACCCCAAGCTTGGTCGGGTGAGGGGTCTCCATCCTCTTGCTCGCCAGCCGAGAGAACCCCTCACCCGGCTGCGCTCCGCGCAGCCACCCTCTCCCACAAGGGGAGAGGGCTGCAGCGCGCCCGCACGATCATGAACACTTCCTTCCTCATCCAGCTTCTCGTCAACGGCCTCGTGGTCGGCACGCTCTACGGCGTGGTCGCGATGTCCTTCGTGCTGATCTACAAGGCGACGCAGGTCGTCAATTTCGCGCAGGGCGAATTACTGCTGGTCGGCGCCTGGGTGTGCTGGGCACTGCTGACCAAATTCCAGGTGCCGTTCTGGGTCGGTATGCCGCTGACGCTCGTCTTCATGTTCGTGTTCGGCATCGCGATCCAGGTCGTCATCCTCCGGCCGATGATCGGCGAGCCGATCATTTCCGTCATCATGGTCACGATCGGGCTTTCCACCGTATTCCAGGCCGCGCTGAAATGGATGTTCGGCGTCAACCCGCAGCCGTTCCCGCCGGTGTTCGCGAGCACGGCGATCGACATTTTCGGCCTGCAGATCCAGACCGTCTATGTGATGAGCCTTGTCGTGTCGCTCCTGATGATGCTCGGCATGGCCTGGTTCTTCCGTGCCTCCAAATACGGCCTCGCCATGCGCGCCACCGCCTTCAACCAGCAGGTCGCACAATCGCTCGGCATCTCCGTGAAGAACGTGTTCGCGATGGCCTGGGCGATCTCGGCCACCGTCTCCGCGGTCGCCGGCGTCGTCGTCGCGGTCGTCAACGGCGTCTCGTCGGGGCTGTCCGCCTATGGCATCAAGGTGTTTCCCGCGGCGATCCTCGGCGGGCTCGATTCGATCGGCGGCGCCGTGCTCGGCGGCATCATCATCGGGCTTCTGGAAAACGTCGCCCAATATGTCGACAGCCAGTATCTGCACTGGGGCAATCTGTACGAGATTGCGCCGTTCTACGTGCTGATCATCATCCTGATGATCAAGCCCTACGGCCTGTTCGGCACCCATGACATCGAGCGGATCTGACTCATGGTAGTTCGTTCAACGATCCCCGCCGGTGACTACCGCACCTCCTACGCGGCGGACACCACCATTTTTCCCACCCGGACCAGCCGCAATTTCGCGATTGCGGGCGTGGCGCTGCTGTGTTTCGCGCCGCAATTGTTCTCCGAATACTGGCTCTCGATCTCGATCCAGATCGGGATTTTCGCGATCGCGGCGCTCGGCCTCAACATCCTGGTCGGCTTCACCGGGCAGATCTCGATCGGGCACGCCGCCTTCTTCCTGCTCGGCGCCTTCACCTCGGCCTATATCAACAACACCTACGCGATCCCGGTGTTCTTCGCGATTCCGCTCGCCGGTGTCGTCACCGCGTTGGTCGGGCTGATCTTCGGCATTCCGGCGGCACGGCTGAAAGGCCTCTATCTCGTCATCGCCACGCTTGCCGCCCAATACATCCTGCTCGACTTCTTCTCCCGCGCCGAGTGGTTCTCCGGCGGCTCGGTGCCCGCCTCGGCCAACCCGTTCTCGATGTTCGGCTACACGCTGCGCGGCGACCGGCAATATTTCTATGTCGTGCTCGCCTATCTCCTGGCCAGCTACATCCTGGTCACCAATCTGATGCGCACGCGCGACGGCCGCGCGCTGGTCGCGATCCGCGACCACTATCTCTCCGCCGAGATCATGGGCATCAACCTCACCAAATACCGCACGCTGTCGTTCGGTCTTGCGGCCTTCTTTGCTGGCATCGCCGGGGCGCTTTACGCCCATTACCAGCTCGTGATCTCGCAGGAGGGCTTCGGCATCGAGCGCTCGATCCTGTTTCTCGCCATGATCATCATCGGCGGGGCCGGCTCGATCATGGGCACCCTGATGGGCACCGCCTTCGTGGTGCTGTTGCCGGAATCGATGGAGTGGATCAGCCTGCTGCTGAAGGGCAGCGCCATCGATCATGCGCTGGCGCTGAACAACAACATCACTTTCCTGCGCGAGATCGCGATCGGCCTCATCATCATCGGCTTTCTGATGTTCGAGCCGGACGGGCTCGCGCATCGCTGGCGGCAGATCAAGGCCTATTGGAAGCTCTACCCGTTCTCACACTAACAAGGGACCGGCGACAATCCGGCCCGCATATCAGGAGGAAGCGATATGACGATTAAATCTCTATTGAGCTCGGCGGCGCTCGTGCTTCTGGCAGGTACGTTCGCATCGCAGGCGCAGGCCGAAAGCGGGCAGATCGCGATCGGCCATCTCGAGGATCTCTCGGGCGGCACCTCGGACGTCGGCACGCCCTACGGCCAGGGCGTTGCCGATACCTTCGCCTGGATCAACAAGAATGGCGGCATCGGCGGCAAGCAGGTCGCGGTCGACAGCAACGATTATGGCTACCAGGTGCCGCGTGCGATCGCGCTGTACAAGAAATGGTCGGCGCCGGATAACAAGGTCGCGGCGATCATGGGCTGGGGCACCGCCGACACCGAGGCGCTGACCGGCTTCCTCGCCAACGACAAGATCCCGGACATGTCCGGCTCCTATGCCGCGGCGCTTACCGATCCCGAAGGCGCCAGCGGCAAGGCCAAGCCCGCGCCGTATAATTTCTTCTATGGCCCGAGCTATTCGGATGCGCTGCGCGCCGAGCTGACCTGGGCCGCCGAGGATTGGAAGGCCAAGGGCAAGCCCGGCAAGCCGAAGTTCGTGCATATGGGCGCCAACCATCCCTACCCGAACGCCCCGAAAGCGGCGGGCGAAGCGATGGCGCTCGAGCTCGGCTTCGAGGTCCTGCCTCCGCTGGTGTTTGCGCTCTCGCCCGGCGATTACAGCGCGCAATGCCTGAGCCTGAAAAGCTCCGGCGCCAACTACGCCTATCTCGGCAACACCGCCGCCTCCAACATCTCGGTGATGAAGGCCTGCAAGAACGCCGGCGTCGACGTGCAATTCCTGTCCAACGTCTGGGGCATGGATGAGAACGCGGCCAAGACCGCGGGCGATGCCGCCGACGGCGTGATCTTCCCCTTGCGCACCGCGGTCGGCTGGGGCGGCGATGCACCCGGCATGAAGACGGTGATGGAGATCTCGAAGATGTCCGATCCGTCGGGCAAGATTTATCGTCCCGTGCACTATGTCGCTGCGGTCTGCTCCGCGCTCTACATGAAGGAAGCCATCGACTGGGCGGCGAAGAACGGCGGCGCCACCGGCGAGAACGTCGCCAAGGGCTTCTATCAGAAGAAGGATTGGGTCCCCGCAGGAATGGCGGGCGTCTGCAATCCCTCGACCTGGACCGAGAAGGACCACCGCGGCACGCTGAAGGTCGATCTGTATCGCGCCAAGGTGACCGGGCCGACCGACGGCGACCTCAACGACCTGATGGCCAAGGGCACGATCAAGCTCGAGAAGGTCAAGACCGTCGAGCTGCCGCGCAAGCCGGAATGGCTGGGGTGGTAGTTTGCGACTGAGTTGGCTCAGTGCTGACCACAACAAAAGTCGTCATCCCCCGCGCATACGGGGGATCCAGTACGCCGCGGCTTCTCAGGCGATCCCCGGCGTCTCTGGAATACTGGATCGCCCGCCTTCGCGGGCGATGACAGCGAGAGTCATCGGACATGGTTGAAACCCTCGACAGGCCCAACGCAACACCGCCCTCTGCCGCGGCGCCGCTCCTTTCCGTCCGCAACATCGAGGTCGTCTATGACGACGTCATCCTGGTGCTGCGCGGCTTGAGCCTCGACGTGCCGAAGGGAGCCATTGTCGCGCTGCTGGGCGCCAACGGCGCCGGCAAGTCGACCACGCTGAAGGCGATCTCGGGCCTGCTCAAGACCGAGGACGGCGAGGTCACGCGCGGCGAGATCATATTCGACGGCGCGCGCATCGACGGCATCGATCCCGAAAAGATCGTCCGCCGCGGCATCTTCCAGGTCATGGAAGGGCGCCGCATCATCGCCGACATGACCTCGCTCGAGAACCTCAAGCTCGGCGCTTTCACCCGCAGCGATCGCGAGGTCGCCTCCGACATCGAGATGGTGTTCAACTATTTCCCGCGGTTGAAGGAGCGCACCGGGCTCGCCGGCTATCTCTCGGGCGGCGAGCAGCAGATGCTGGCGATCGGCCGCGCACTGATGGCGCGGCCGAAGATGATCTTGATGGACGAGCCGTCGATGGGGCTGTCGCCCCTGCTGGTGAAAGAAGTCTTCGCCATCATCAAGGAGATCAACCGCGACCTCGGCGTGACCATTCTCCTGGTCGAGCAGAATGCGCGCGCGGCGCTGTCCGTGGCAAGCCACGGCTACATCATGGAACAGGGCAAGGTGGTGCTCGACGGCACCGCGGATAGCCTGCGCGACAATGAGGACGTCAAGGAGTTCTACCTCGGCGGCGCCGGCGACCAGCGCAAGAGCTTCAAGAACCTGAAAAGCTTCAAGCGGCGGAAGCGATGGCTGTGAACGAGATGTCTCAACATCGTCATGGCCGGGCTTGACCCGGCCATCCACGCCTTGAAGCACGCAGGACAGACGTGGATGCCCGGGACAAGCCCGGGCATGACGGCACAATATCTGAGGACCGGATATGCCCCCCCATTACGACGCCCTCGAAACCCGCGATCCCGACGTGCGCGAGCAGGACCTGTTCACGCGCCTGCCCGCAGTGCTGCGCGCGGCGATGCAGGCGCCCGCCTATGCCGAGCGGCTCAAGGGGATCGATCCCACCGAAATCACGGACCGCGCCGCACTGGCGCTGCTGCCGGTGCTGCGCAAATCCGAGCTGCCGGCCCTGCACAAGGCAGCGCCGCCCTTCGGCGGTTTTGTCGCCCCGGCGCCCGGAAGCTTCGCCCGCCTGTTCACCTCGCCGGGTCCGATCTTCGAACCGGAGACGAACCAGTGCGATCCCTGGCGCGGGGCACGTGCGCTCTACGCCACCGGCTTTCGCCGCGGCGACGTCGTGCTCAACACGTTCAGCTATCATCTGACGCCCGGCGGCTTCATCTTCGATGCATCAGCGCGCGCGCTCGGCTGCGCGGTGATCCCGGCCGGCCCGGGCAATACCGAGGCGCAGTTCGAATTGATCGAGGCCTACCGCCCGATCGGCTATAGCGGCACGCCGGACTTCTTGAAGATTCTCCTCGACGCGGCCCAGAGCGCCGGTCGTGACGCCTCCTCGATCAAGCGTGCGCTGGTCTCCGGCGCGGCGTTTCCGCCGTCGCTGCAGGCCGAGATCAAGGCGCGCGGCATCGACGCCTATCAGGCATTCGGCACCGCCGATCTCGGCATCGTCGCCTACGAGACCGCAGCGCGCGACGGCCTGGTGGTGAACGAGGATCTGATCGTCGAGATCGTGCGTCCCGGCACCGGGGATCCCGTGGCCCAAGGCGAGGTCGGCGAGATCGTCGTCACTTCGCTCATATCAGAACATCCCTGGATTCGGCTGGCGCTCGGCGATCTCACCGCCGAGCTGTCCGGCCTCAGCGCCTGCGGACGCACCAATATGCGGATCAAGGGCTGGATGGGTCGCGCCGATCAGACCACCAAGATCAAAGGCATGTTCGTGCGGCCGGAACAGGTCGCCGAGATCGGCAAGCGCCATCCAGAGCTCGGACGTCTCCGCCTGGTGGTGACGCGCAGCGGCGAGACCGATCTGATGACGCTGAAGGCGGAATGTTCCACGCCGAGCGAGGCGTTGCAGACCGAACTCACCGCGACGTTGCGCACCGTAACGAAGCTCGGTGGAACCGCCGAGCTGGTCGCGAGCGGCTCGCTGCCCAACGACGGCAAGGTCATCGCCGACGAGCGGTGAGTGAACTCGCGCGGCGCACTCCCTTTCCTCGCACGCGGCGCGAGGTTGAACCGAATTCGCAGGAACCTATTAGGAACGCTCGCTGCCCAGCCCTGCACCAGCAACATAGGCGTTCGCGCAGGCATCGCTCCCCGGCAATTGCCGAGCCCGATACCCTCTCCTATACAATCCGGTCTCGCGTCTTCCGGAGTCCTCGTCCATGGCTTTCCCGCGCGCTTCGCAGGCCCTGTCCCGCTTCACCGTGCTCGACCTGACCCGGGTCCGCGCCGGTCCCACCTGCGCGCGGCAGTTCGCGGACTGGGGCGCCAATGTCATCAAGATCGACGCGATGATGGAGAATGGCGGCGAGTCCATGGGCGGCCCTCGCCAGGGTGCCGATTTCCAGAACCTGCACCGCAACAAGCGGGCGATGACGCTGAACCTGAAGGATCCCCGCGGGGTCGAGGTGTTCATGCGCCTTGCGGCGAAAGCCGACGTCGTGATCGAGAACTACCGGCCCGACGTGAAGACCAAGCTCGGCATCGATTACGAGAGTGTACGCAAGGTCAATCCGCGCATCGTCTATGGCAGCATTTCCGGCTTCGGCCAGGACGGCCCCTACCACAAGCGGCCGGGCTTCGATCAGATCGCGCAAGGCATGGGCGGGCTGATGTCGATCACCGGCGCCCCGGGCCAGGGCCCGATGCGCGTCGGCATTCCCGTCGCCGACCTCACGGCCGGGCTGTCCTGCGCGATGGGCATCCTCACCGCGCTGCTGGAGCGCGATGTTTCCGGCGAAGGCCAATGGGTGCAGACCTCGCTGCTGCAGGCGCAGATCTTCATGCTGGATTTCCAGGCCGCGCGCTGGCTGATGGAAAAGGACGTCGCGCAGCAGGCCGGCAACAACCACCCGACCAGCATCCCGACCGGCGTGTTCAGGACCTCCGACGGCTACATCAATATCGCCACCACGGGCGGCCGGATCTGGGAGCGCTTCTGCCAGACCCTCGGCGCGCCGGAGTGGATCGACAATCCCGATTTCGCCACCGCGCCCGCGCGCTCGAAGAATCGCGACGCGCTGAACGCTGCGATCGATCAGCACACGGTGACGAAATCCACCGAGCAATGGGTGAGCGAACTCAATGCCGCCGGCGTCCCCTGCGGCCCGATCTACTCCATCGATCAGGTGTTCGAGGACGCACAGGTGAAGCACCTCGGCATGGCGCAGCCTGTGCCGAATGAGGAGGGCCGCGACATTACTTTGGTCGCGCAGCCCTTCACGCTGTCGCGCACGCCGAGCCGGATGGCCGCTCGCCCGCCGGAATTCGGCGAGCAGACCGAAGACGTCCTCTCGGAATTCGGCTTCACCGATGGCGAGATCGCCGACCTCAGACTGCATCGGGTGGTCTGAGCGGCTGCAATGTGACGAAAAGCGGGCCCGCTTCCCGCTGTGGCCCGAATGTCACCACGCCCGAACTTCAGAGTTGGCCAGATTGAGGTCGTTCCGGGACCGCGATATGCTCTTTTCGTCAATGGAGCCGGCCACAATCGATGGCTGGCTCCGCCCGGGAGCCGGTCCATGAGCGCAACAGAACTGAAGGATTTTCTCGCGGCAATGGACGCGGCCCGTCAGGCCAACATGGCTGCGCTGGAAGCTGCCGGCGGACTTCTTGAAGATAACTTCGACGAGGACGTCAGCCCTGCTATTTTCTGCCGGCCCGCGACCATCCACTAGGCCTGGGCCGAGCCGCCTTACGGCGGCTGCTTTGCCCCTCGACAATTCTACGACGAATTACGCTTCAACCTTCGCCGCCGGATTCCGCATCTTGAGGCCGGCGACCAGGCGATCGATCAGCGGCCAGAACAGCAGCAGGATCGCGAGCGTCGTGATGGTGCCGACCAGCCCGTTCGACCAGAACACGCGCATGTCACCGCTGGAGATGATCATCGATTGCCGGAACGCGTCCTCGGCGCGGCTGCCGAGCACCAGCGCCAGCGTGAACGGCGCCAGCGGAATCTTGATCTTCTTGAAGACATAGCCGACCACGCCGAAGCCGAGCATCAGCCAGACATCGAACATCGCGTTCTGGATCGCATAGGCGCCGATCGCGCAGGACACCACGATCATCGGCGCCACCGCCGCGAACGGCACCCGCAGGATCGAGGCGAAAATCGGCACCGTGGTCAGCACCAGCACCAGGCCGACGACATTGCCGAGATACATCGAGGCGATCAGGCCCCAGACGAAATCCTTATGCTCGACGAACAGCAGCGGTCCGGGGTTGAGGCCCCAGACCATCAACCCGCCGAGCAGGATCGCGGCCGTGCCGGAGCCGGGAATGCCGAGCGCGAGCATCGGCAGCAGCGCCGAGGTGCCGGACGCGTGCGCGGCGGTTTCAGGCGCAAACACGCCCTCGATGCGGCCTTTGCCGAAGCTTGCCTGATCCTTTGAGAAACGCTTGGCAAGATTGTAGCCCATGAACGACGCGGCAATCGCGCCGCCCGGCGTGATACCGAGCCAGCAGCCGATCACCGACGAGCGCAGCAGCGTCATCCAATATTTCGGCAGATCCTTCCACACCGACAGCACCGTGCGCAGCGAGATCGAGGCGGCATGGCCATGCAGCGCCAGCCGCTCCTCCATCGTGAGCAGGATCTCGCTGATGCCAAACAGGCCGATCACCGCGACCAGGAAGTTGATGCCGCGGAGCAGATCAGTCGAGCCGAACGTCATCCGCAGCTGTCCGGACACGGTGTCCATGCCGATGCCGGCGAGCAGAAGCCCGAGCGACATCGAGATCACCGTCTTGTGCTTGTCCTCGCGGCCGAGGCCGACGAAGGAGCAGAAGGTGAGCAGATAGACCGCGAAGAATTCCGGCGGCCCGAAGCGCAGCGCAAAGGAGGATATCCACGGCGCCAGGAAGGTGATCAGCAGCACCGCGACCAGCGAGCCGATGAACGACGAGGTGAAGGCCGCCGTCAGCGCTTCCGCCGCCCGGCCCTGCTGCGCCATCGGATAGCCGTCGAAGGTGGTCGCCACCGACCAGGCTTCACCGGGGATATTGAACAGGATCGAGGTGATGGCGCCGCCGAACAGCGCGCCCCAGTAGATGCAGGACAGCATTACGATGGCCGAGGTCGGATCCATCGTGAAGGTCAGCGGCAACAGGATCGCAACACCGTTGGGTCCACCGAGCCCCGGCAGCACGCCGACAAAGATGCCGAGCACGAGCCCGACCATCATCAGGAGAAGCGTCTTCCAGGTCAGGAGGACGGCGAACCCATGCAGCAGCAGGCCTAAGGCTTCCATTCAGAATTTCCACTTGCCCCGTCATTGCGAGGAGCGAAGCGACGAAGCAATCCAGGAGTTGTTCGCCTCATTTCTGGATTGCTTCGCTTCGCTCGCAATGACGGTTGGTGAGAGTATTGGTTAATACCCGAACATCGCTTCCAGCGGTCCCTTCGGCATGATCACGTCAAATACAACATCGAACGTCACGAACATCACCGCGCTGAAGACGAAGGCCGTGAGCAGCGACTTCCACCAGGCGATCTTGCCGACCAGCCGCATGAAGCCCGCTATCAAGAGAAAGCTCGCGACATAGAGCCCGAGATACTGCATCGCGATGCAAAACAGGAGCGTCGGCACGAACACCGCCAGCACGCGCCGCAGCTGGGCCCGGGTGACGAAGGTCTCGCCCGCTTCCTTGCGCGACAGCACGGCGGCGACGATTCCATACAGGCTGGCGCCGCCGAGGATCACCGAGAGATAGAACGGGAAATAGCCGGGCTCCGGCCCCGTTGCGTCCCAGGACGCGCCGGTGCGCCAATTGTCGTAACCGAGCGTGATCGCGAGCGCGAGCAGAAGCAGCGACACGCCGATGTCGACGGACCGGTTCGAGGTGACGGCAGGCGAGCCCTCCTCCGGCGCGGTCGGATCGTCGACGTCGATTTCAATGTCGATCTCGGTGTCAGACATTGATCAACTCACACGGTCATCGTCCGCCACCGGGTGGCGCTCCGGAGCATCACTTCGCCACAAAGCCGGCTTCCGTCATCAGCTGCTTGTTGAGCGCGCCGTCATCCTCCAGGAACTGCAGCATATCCTTGCCGGTGAGGAACACCGGCTTCAGCGCCTGCTTCTCCATGTAGTCCCTGTATTCCGGTGTCTGGACCAGCTTGTGGAACAGGTCGACATAGAACGCCTGCTGCTCCGCGGTGACTTTGCCCGGCAGGAACATCGCGCGCAGCATCAGATACTGCACGTCCAGCCCCTCTTCCTTGCAGGTCGGGATGTCGTGCCAGGACTGCGTCTCCGTGACCTTGGCGGTGTAGGAGATGCGCTCCTTGTCGAATACGCAGAGCGGACGCACCTGGCCGGCCCGCCAGACTTCCAGGTTCTCGGAGGGATTGTTGACGTTGGATTCGGTGTGCTCGCCGACCAGCTGCGTAGCCGCCTCGCCGCCCGACTTGTAGGGAAGATAGGCGAACTTGGCGCCGGTCTTCTGCTCGACGAACATCGTCAGCACATGATCCTCGCGCTTGGAGCCGGTGCCACCCATCTTGAACGGCGTGCTCGAGGCCTTCGCGGCGGCGATAAACTCCTTGACCGTCTTCGGACCGGAGACATTGTCCCACAGCACGAACTGGTCCAGCGCGATCACGGCGACCGGGGTGAGTTCATGCCAGTCGAACGGCAGCTTCGCCGACAGCGGCAGCATGTAGATCAGCGAATAGGCGATGATGATCTTGTTCGGATCGCCCTCGCTCGACTTCATGTACATCAGCGCTTCGGCCCCGGAGGCGCCGCCCTTCAGCGACACCACGACCGGCTGCTTCATCAGATTGTTCTTCTGGATCGCGGCCTGCATCATCCGCGCCATCTGGTCGGAGGCGCCGCCCGCACCGGCGGCGACCACGATCTCGACCGGCTTGGTCGGCTCCCAGCCGGCCGAAGCCGGCACAGTTGCGAACAATGCGGCGCTCAACGCCGCGATCGTGACGATCTTGCGCAAATGTTTCATCCCCGGTTCGAGTCCGCTTGCACCCTGCTCGGATACTGCGGACTTATTTTGATTAGTTCAAGCCGGCTTGCGGTCTGCAACCTCGCGACTTTCGCATAAGGTTGCAGACCGCCTTTGTACTACTTCCCTTTCCAATTCGGCGTCCGCTTGTTGAGGAATGCGTCCATACCTTCGCGGAAATCCTCGCTCATATAGGCGCGCAGGATCAGGTCCTCGCCTTCGTCACGCGACAGGGTGCGGCGGATGCGGCGCACCGCCTCCTTGGTCACTTCGAGCGTGATCGGCGCATGGCCTGCAACCAGCCGCGCGGTTTCCAGCGCGCGCCGCTGCAGCGTCGCGACATCGGGCACGATCTCGTTGAGCAGGCCGAGCGCAAGCGCCTCCGGAGCCTCAACCAGCCGCGCCTTGAAGATCAGGTCCTTGGTGCGGGCGGGACCGATCAGCGAGACGACGCGCGAGATGTTCGACATCGACAGGCAATTGCCGAGCGTGCGCGCGATCGGAAACCCCATCCGCGTGCTTTCCGTGCCGATGCGAAGATCGCAGCACGCGGCGATACCGGCGCCGCCGCCGGTGCAGGCGCCCGCGATCGCCGCGATCACGGGCACGCGGCACTGCTCCAGCGTGCCTAGCACGCGATCGATCCGCGCCTCATAGTCGAGCGCATCCTGCGCGGTCTTGAAGGCGCGAAATTGGGAGATGTCGGTGCCGGACGCGAACGCCTTGTCGCCGGCGCCGGTCAGGATCAGCGCCTTGATCGACCGGTCGCCGTTGATGCTTTCGCAGATCGAGGCCAGCTGCTCGTACATCGCGAACGTCATCGCGTTGCGCGCCTGCGGCCGGTTGAAGGTGATCTTGGCGATGCCGTCCTCGACGGCGTAAAGCAGATCCTCGGTGGCAGTGACGGGAGCGTTCATCTCAAGACTTCCTGCTGTGATGCGGAGCAGAACGGCTTTAGGATGGATCGCCGCTCCGTTCCACGTCGATGTTCGGGCATCTGCTTTGCGCGGATTACGCGACCTTCGGAATCGCCGTGACCTCGCGCTTCTTCAACACATCCATCGCAGCCAATACGCCGCCGGCGCGATGCGGCACCTTGGCAAGCTCGAGTCCCATCTCGACCCCCGAAAGCGTCCCCATCAGCATCAGATCGTTGAAATGGCCGATATGGCCGATCCGGAACACCTTGCCCTTGATCTTGTTCAGCCCGGTGCCGAGCGACATGTCGAAATTCTCCAGCACCACCTTGCGGAAATGATCCGCATCGTGCCCCTCGGGCATCACGACGCCGGTCAGCGCCGGCGAATGCGCCTGCGGATCCTGGCACTGGGTGTCCAGCCCCCACACCTTGGTCGCGGCGCGGGTAGCCTCGCCATGCCGACGATGGCGGGCGAACACGTTTTCATGCCCCTCCTCCTCCAGCATCTTGAGGGCCTCATTGAGGCCCATCAGGAGATTGCAGGCCGGTGTGTACGGGAAGGTGCCGAGCTTGTTGAAGTTGATGATCTCCTGCCAGTCCCAATAGGAGCGCATGCCGGCATTGGCCTTGGCCGCGGCGAGCGCCTTTTCCGAGACTGCGTTGAAGCCGAGCCCCGGCGGCAGCATCAGGCCCTTCTGGGAGCCGGCAACCGAAACGTCGATGCCCCAGGCGTCGTGCTCATATTCCATCGAGCCAAGCCCTGAGATGGTGTCGACCATCAACAGCGCCGGATGCGAGGCGCGGTCGAGCGCCTTGCGCACCTGGAGCGGCGGCGTCACGCAGCCGGTCGAAGTCTCGTTATGGACGATGCAGACCGCCTTGATCTGGTGCGCCTTGTCGGCGGCAAGCCGCTGTTCGATGGCCGCGATGTCGGCGCCATGGCGCCAGTCACCGGGGATGAAATCGATGTCGAGCTTGAACTTGTCGGCGATGCCGCGCCACAGCACCGCGAACTGGCCGGTCTCGGCCATCAGCACCTTGTCGCCGGGCTGAAGCGTGTTGACGATCGCCGCCTCCCAGGCGCCGGTGCCGGACGACGGGTAGATGATGACGGGCTGCCTGGTCTTGAACATCCGCTGCATCGCGGCCAGTACGGCAAAGCCGAGTTCGGCGAATTCCGGGCCGCGATGGTCGAGGGTCGGCATGTCCATCGCGCGCAACACGCGGTCCGGCACGTTGGTCGGCCCCGGAATCTGAAGAAAATGCCGTCCCGTATGCAGAGTCATAGGCGTCCTTCCCGGTCTTTGATTTGATTGGGCGGCTGGCATACCACCATTCGCCCTGCTTGTCCTCCGCCTTGGCGGCGGCGTCAACCCAAAGACCGGGAGGGATGACCGTTTCAATTCCTCCTCACTCCGCCGGAACCGGACTCGGCGCGCCGACCGCATGGTCGGCTTCCGCGAACCTCTCCTCGGGCCGCATGAAGAAGGCCGATACGCCGCCGATCAGAAGCACCCCCATCAGCATCAGGAACGGCAGGTCCCAATTGCCGGTGAGATCGATCACCCAGCCCGCCACCAACGGCGAGGCGATCGCAGCTCCGGCCGACCCCATGTTCATGATCCCGGACGCCGTGCCGGAATATCGCGGCGCAATATCCATCGGCACCGACCACATCGGCCCGATCACCAGCTCGGCGAAGAAGAAGCCGCTCGACAGGCACAGCGCGACCAAGGTGAGATCGTGGATGAACAGAATCGGCAGGAGCGAGGCGAGCGCACCGGCAAAGCCGGCCACCGTCACCGACAGCCGCGCCAATCGGACGTTGCCGCTGCGCTTCAGAATGGCGTCGGAGAGCACGCCACCGGCACTGTCGCCGATCACGCCGGCAAAGAACACGCCGGCAGAAAACAGCGCCGAGTTCTTCAGATCCAGGTGGAAGTTGTTCTTGAAGAACAGCGGCAGCCAGTTGAGGTAAAGCCACAGGCCCCAGCCGTAACAGAAATAGGTCAGGGTCACCGGCCACATCCGCTTAAGCAGCGGCCCCCACGGCACCGGCGGCTTGGCGCCGCTCGGCCGCGGTGGCAGCGCGGCAAGCTCGGCCTCGGTGATGTGGCGATGGTCCCGCGGCTCGTTGCGGAAGTAGCAGACCCAGACGACGCCCCAGAGCAGGCTGACGATTCCGAGCACCACGAAGGAGCCACGCCAGGTCAGCCACACCGTCAACGCCGCGACCATCGGCGGCGTGATCGCGTTGCCGAGCCGGGCAAAGGCATGGGTCAACCCTTGAGCAAAGCCGCGGCTGGTCGCCGGCGTCCAATATTGCATCGCGCGCGTCGCGGTCGGGAATGTCGCCCCCTCGCCGAAGCCGAGCGCGAGCCGCGCCATGAACAGCGTGGTCAGGCTGGTGACGAAACCGGTCGAGATCGTCGCGAGCGCCCAGATCATGCCGCACCAGAACAATGTCTTGCGCGGCCCGAAATGATCGCCGACCCAGCCGCCGATCACCTGGAACATGAGGTAGGGATAGGCGAAGGCGGAGAACACGAGACCGAGCTGGGTGTTCGAAAGCGACAGCTCCTTCTGGATCTCGCTTGCGGCCGTACCGATATTGACCCGGTCGATATAGGTGATGAAGTACATCACGCACAGCATTGCCAAGACGACATGCGTGGCCTTGAACCGCAGTCTCATGTTCTCTCCCGACTTGTTGATTGTATTTTTGAAGGCGCACTAGAAAAGCGGCGCCGGAGACCGGCGCCGCTGGAGTCCGGTCAGGTGCCGACGGCCTTGAGATGCGAGCCCGCATTGCCTTGGGGACGCTCTTCCAGCAGCTTCATCGCGGCATCGACGCCGCCGGAGCGGTGCGGCACGCCGGCGACGCGAAGCCCCATCTCGACGCCGGTCAGCGCCGCCATCAAGGTCAGCGCGTTGCATTCGCCGAGATGGCCGATCCGGAACACCTTGCCGGCAACCTTCGACAGGCCCGAGCCCAACGACATGTTGTAATTGTCGAGTACGACTTTCCGAAACTGGTCGGCGTCATAGCCCGGCGGCATCTGCACCGCGGTCAGCACCGGCGAGAAATCCTTCGGCTCCTGGCACAGCACCTCCAGACCCCAATGGTTGACCGCGGCGCGGGTGGCGGCGGCGAGCCGCTGGTGCCGTGCGAACACCTGGTCGAGCCCCTCTTCAAGCAGCATCGCAATGGCTTCGCGCAGGCCGTAAAGCAGGTTGGTCGCGGGCGTATAGGGAAAGAAGCCGTTCGCATTCGGCTTCAGCATCTCCTCCCAGTCCCAGTAGGAGCGCGGCATCTTGTTGGTCTTGGCCGCGGCGCGCGCCTTGGCCGAGATCGCGTTGAAGCCGAGGCCGGGCGGCAGCATGAAGCCTTTCTGGGAGCAGCTAACCGCGACATCCACCTGCCATTCGTCGAAGCGGAAGTCGGCCGAGCCGAGGCCGGAGATGGTGTCGACCATCAGCAGCGCCGGATGCTTGGCCCGATCGATCGCCGCGCGCACCTCTCCGATCCGGCTGGTGGCGCCAGTCGAGGTCTCGTTGTGCACGACCATCACGGCCTTGAAGGCGTGCGCCTTGTCCTGAGTGAGCTTCTCCTCGATCACGGCCGGATCGACGCCGCGGCGCCAATCGCCGGGGATGAAGTCGACCTCGACGCCCCAGCGCGCCGCCATCTGCCGCCACAGCGTGGCGAAGTGGCCGGTCTCGACCATCAGCACCTTGTCGCCTGGGGACAGCGTGTTGACGATCGCGGCCTCCCAGGCCCCGGTCCCCGAGGACGGGAAAATGATGACGTCGCTGGAGGTCTTGAAGATCGCCTTCGACCCGTCCAGCACGGCCTTGCCGAGCGCGGCGAATTCCGCGCTGCGATGGTCGATCACGGGCATATCCATGGCCCGCAGCACTCGCTCCGGCACCGGGCTTGGACCCGGAATATTGAGGAAATGGCGGCCTTGATGACGGGTCACGGGCAAGTCTCCTGGGGTAGCGGCGTTCCGATGCCCCAAGATTGCATTCATTTATTATCACTACAAGCCATGAATGAATTCATTTCAATGGTCGACGATGACCGGAACTGCCGCTAGAATTTTGGCCAATGAGCACCACGATTCCAGAAGATGCGGCACCGGCCGCCGCCGCGCCGGACCGGACCGACGCGCCTGCGCGCGACGAGATGTCCTTGCATGACGAGATCTTGTCACGGCTGCGCGATTACATCGTCGAAGGCCATATCGCCGATGGAGCCAGGATCTCGGAGCGGCAACTCTGCGAGATGCTGAAAGTGTCGCGCACCCCCCTGCGCGAGGCCCTGAAGGTGCTCGCTGCTGAAGGGTTGGTTGAGCTCCTGCCCAATCGCGGCGCACGGGTGCGGCCGCTCGGCGCCCACGACATCGCCGAATTGTTCGACCTGATGGGCGGGCTCGAGGGCCTTGCAGGCAGGCTTGCCTGCGAGAAGATTTCGGATGAAGAGATCGCAAAAATCGAGCAACTTCATCATGATATGTATGGCTTCTACATCCGCCAGGACATGCAGGGCTACTTCCGGATGAACCAGTTGATCCATCGCGCGATCGTGCAGGCCGCAGGCAATGCGATGCTGTCGGCGAGCTATGAGAACCTGGCCGGCCGGATCCGCCGCGTGCGCTACTCCGCCAATTTCGCCCGCAAGCGCGAGCGCTGGAGCGAGGCGATGCGCGAGCATGAGGCGATCCTGGACGCGCTGCGCCGGCGCGCCGGCAGCGAGCTTTCCGACATCCTCTTCCTGCATCTCCGCAACAAGGGCGCCGCCGCCATTGCCTATCTCAATGAGGCCGCCGCAGGCGCGGGCGCGGCAACCGGGGCGTCGACCAGACTCGCGCCAGCCGGATGATCCAGCCCTCCCGCGCTAGATTTGCATGCAATTTTTATTTACGTCTCGTCATAAATGAATGACATCGGGTTGGTGTCGGAGCCAGCCCGGACGAGACCAAACGACAAGGCCAGGGCCGACCAGGGACACCGCATGCCGCACGCGAAAGCCGGCCCATCGAAGCTCGAACAGAGGCTGCGCGCCGAAATCACCGGCGGCGTCTTCTTCGACCGCTTCAACCGCGGCCGTTACGCCACCGACGCGTCCTTCTACCAGGTAATGCCGGCCGGCGTGGTGGTGCCGCGCACGGTCGAGGAGGCGCTGCAAACCTTGGCGATTGCCCGTGACGAGGGGCATATCGTGACGCCGCGCGGCGGCGGCACCTCGCAATGCGGGCAAACCGTCAACAGCGGTATCGTCGTCGACGTCTCCAAGCACCTCAACCGGCTACTCTCGCTCGACGTCGAGAACCGCACCTGTGTGGTCGAACCCGGCATCGTGCTCGACGACCTCAATCGCCAGCTCAAGAAGCACGGGCTGTGGTTTCCGGTCGACGTCTCCACCGCCTCGCGCGCCACCATCGGCGGCATGGCCGGCAACAATTCCTGCGGCGGCCGTAGCTTGCGCTACGGCACCATGCGCGACAACACCATCGCCATCGATGCCGCGCTCGTCGACGGAACGCTGCTGCATTTCGGCGAGGTCCAGCGCGATCTCTCCCAAGTCAGTTCGCCGGAGAGCGGCCTTGCGCTATTCCGCGACATGCTGGCGCTCGGCACGCGCGAGGCCGCCGAGATCGCCGACAAATTCCCCAAGGTGCAGCGCCGGGTCGGCGGCTACAATCTGGATGCGCTGACCCCGCGCAACGCCGCCAACAACATGGCGCATCTGTTGGTCGGCTCCGAAGGCACCCTCGCCTTCTCCACCCGGATCGAGCTGAAGCTGTGGCCCTTGATCCGCAACAAGGTGCTCGGCGTCTGCCATTTCGGCAGCTTCTATGAGGCGATGGATGCCGCCCAGCATCTGGTCAAGCTGAAGCCGATCGCGGTCGAGCTGGTCGACCGCACCATGATCGCGCTCGGCCGCGACATCGCGATGTTCCAGCCGATCATCTCTGCGGCCGTGCGCGGCGATCCCGATGCCATCCTGGTGGTCGAGTTCGCCGAAGAGACGCCGGAGGAGAATCTTGCCAAGCTGAAGCAGCTCACCGCGCTGATGGGCGATCTTGGCTTCTCCTGGGATCGCGAACCGCGCAAGTGGGGCGGCGTGGTCGAGATCGTCGAGCCGAGCTTGCAGACCGGCGTTGCCGAATTCCGCGCCGCCGGCCTCAACGTGATGATGTCGATGAAGGAAGCCGGCAAGCCGGTCTCCTTCGTCGAGGACTGCGCGGTGCCGCTGCCGCACCTCGCCGACTATACCGCGCGCCTGAACGAGGTGTTTGCCAGGCATGGCACCCGCGGCACCATGTATGCGCATGCTTCCGAGGGCTGCCTGCATGTCCGCCCCGTGCTGAACCTGAAGCTGGAAAAGGACGTGCGCGCGATGCGCGCCATCGCCGAGGAAGCCTTCGCCATGGTGCGCGACTACAAGGGCTCGCATTCCGGCGAGCATGGCGACGGCATCGTCCGCTCCGAATTCCATGAGCAGATGTTCGGCGCACGCATCGTCGCCGATTTCAAGGAGGTCAAGCAACGCTTCGACCCCGACGGCGTGCTCAACCCCGGTCGCATTGTCGATCCGCCCAAGATGGACGACCGCGCGCTGTTCCGTTATCCGCCGGACTATCGCGTCGGCGAGCTGAAGACGGTGCTGGACTGGTCGACCTATCCCGGCCAGGGCCGCGGCTTCCAGGGCGCGGTCGAGATGTGCAACAACAACGGCGCCTGCCGCAAGCTGGAAGGCGGCGTGATGTGCCCCTCCTACCGCGCCACCCGCGAGGAGAAGGACGTCACCCGCGGCCGCGCCAATACGCTGCGGCTCGCGATCTCCGGCCAGCTAGGCCCGGGCGCACTGTCTTCCGACCAGATGATGGAGACCTTGAAACTCTGCGTCTCCTGCAAGGCCTGCCGCCGCGAATGTCCTGTCGGCGTCGACATGGCCAAGATGAAGATCGAGGTGCTGGCGGCGCGCGCCACGACCCACGGCCTCACTCTGCGCGACCGCCTAGTCGCATTCCTGCCGCGCTATGCCGACCTCGCCGCGCGTTTTGCTCCGCTCGCCAATCTGCGCAACAACAGTGCGCTGCTGCGATCGGTGATGGAGCGCTTCGCCGGCATCAGCGCCAAGCGCAAGCTGCCGGCCTTCCGCGGCGACATCTTCCGCCGCGGCGTCGAAGCGATGGGACCAGAGTATGGCCGCGAGGTCGTACTGTTCACCGACACGTTCAACCGCATCTATGAGCGCGAAAATCTCGAGGCCGCGCTGCGGGTGCTGATCGCCGGCGGCTATCGCGTCTACATTCCCAAGCCGGCCGATGGCGGCCGGCCGCTGTGCTGCGGCCGCACCTTCCTCTCGGCGGGTCTGGTCGATCAGGCCAAAGGCGAGCTCGATCGCCTGGTCGAGACCTATGCCCCGTTTGCCGCGCGCGGCGTGCCGATCATCGGGCTCGAGCCGAGCTGCCTGTTGACCCTGCGCGACGAGCTGCTGTCGCTGCGCACCGATCCCACCGCAAAGACCATCAGCGCGCATGCGCTACTGCTCGAGGAATTCCTGGCGCGCGAGGCCGAGCACGGCCGGCTGCAATTGCCTCTCGGCCCCCTGCCGGGCAAGGCGCTATTGCATGGCCACTGCCACCAGAAATCCTTTGCCGCCTTCAAGCCGGTCGAGCAGGTGCTGCGACTGATCCCTGAGCTCGAGGTCGAAACCGTCGAATCCTCCTGCTGCGGCATGGCCGGCGCGTTCGGTTACGGCGCCGACACCTACGAGGTCTCGATGCAGATGGCCGAAGCCTCGCTGCTACCAGCCGTGCGCCAGGCGGATGCAGCGACCTACATCGTCGCCGACGGCACCTCCTGCCGCCACCAGATCCAGGACGGCACCGAGCGCGCTGCCATGCACGCCGCGCAACTTCTGGCGATGAGCTTGGATCGTGCGCAACCGCGTTCGTAGTTCACGAGTTTGAAAGCCGCGGAGCGCGATCTCAATGTTCGTCATTGCGAGGAGCGAAGCGACAAAGCAATCCAGAGTTTCTTGTTAACCCCTCGATTGCTTCGCTTGCAATGACGGGTAAGACCAACCTCATCATTCGTCGAAACACAAAGGACACCGACATGACCGACCTCCCCCTCGACACCGCCCGCAAGATCCTCGATGCCACGCTTGCGAAGGGCGTCGAAAAGAAGCTCAAGCCGCTGGCGGTGATGGTGCTCGACGCGCGCGGCTGCATCAAGGCTGCGGCCGCGCAGGACGGCACCAGCCTGATGCGGGGTGAAGTCGCACACGGCAAGGCCTACGGCGCGCTCGCGCTCGGCCTCGGCTCCCGCGCCCTGTTCCAGCGTGCGCAGGAACAGGCCTATTTCATCGATGCCGTGAACACGCTGGCCCAGGGCCGCCTCGTGCCCGTGCCCGGCGGCGTGCTGATCATGGATGGCGCGACGCTGCTCGGCGCCGTCGGCGTCTCCGGCGACAGCTCCGACAATGACGAGACCTGCGCCATCGCCGGCATTGAGGCCGCGGGCCTCAAGCCGAATGCTGGCTGACGCCGTTCATCTGACCGCAACAGCAACCTTTTCGCGTCTTGCGGCTTCCTCGGGGTTCATCATGCCCACGAGGAGGCCGCGCGTGAATCAGATCCCCCTGCCGGCATCGGCCGAGGCCGAGAACCGCGACGCCGATGCGGCGCGCGACGATGGCGTGCGCGAGATCGCACCCCATGTCGCCTATCGCAGCTCGCGAGCGTCAACGTCGTCTGCTTCGGCCCGGCCGACGCCGGCGACGACCATTGGGTGCTGATCGACACCGCCGGAGCAGCCCGCGCGGGACTTCGACGACATCGCGGTTCCCAAAGCTGGCCGCTACGCACCGTCATAAGGCCTACGGCCTACGCCATCGGCACGAGCTTACCGAAGATTCAGCTGCGCCAGTCCGCGCGCGCGAAACATTGACGGCCGATCCACGTTTGTCGTCGGGGCACTTGGAGACGAAACATGCCTCGAAATCGACCTCGCACCGTGATTATTACCGGCGCGTCCGCCGGCATCGGCCGCGCCATCGCCAAACGGTTCGGCCAGGCAGGCGATCGCATTGGACTCATCGCCCGAGACGAAGACGCGCTGAAGGATGTGCAGCGCGAGCTGCAAGGCTGCTTCGCACACGCAGAGTACGAGGCGGTCGATGTCGCAGACCCGGACGCGCTATTCGCCGCCGCGGAAAGGCTGCAGGAGCGGCTCGGTCCGGTCGACATCTGGATCAACGACGCGATGGAGACCGTGTTCTCGCTGGTTGCCGACATCAGGCCGGACGAATTCCGCCGCGTCACCGAGGTCACCTATCTGGGCTTCGTCTATGGCACGATGGCGGCGCTCAGATCGATGCGCCCGCGCGGCGAGGGCCGCATCATCCAGATCGGCTCGGCACTGGCCTATCGGGGCATTCCCTTGCAGGCCGCCTATTGCGGCGCCAAGCACGCCATCCGCGGCTTCACCGACTCCTTGCGCACCGAACTGCTCAACGAGCGCTCCGCCGTCTCGATCTGCATGGTCGACCTGCCCGCGGTGAACACGCCGCAATTCGACTGGGCCCGCGCCCATATTCCCCACACGCCGCGGCCGATGGGCCAGCCGGTCGAACCGGAAGTGATCGCCGATGCGATCTATCGCGTCGCCGATGGCGGCTTCCGCGAATATTGGATCGGCTGGCAGACCATGCTGACCATTCTCGGCAATGCGGTCGCGCCCGCCTATCTCGACCGCTATCTCGCCCGCAAGGCGGTGCGCGGACAGCAAACCGACGTGCCGCTGGTACCGGACCGCACCGACAATCTCGACCGTCCCGTGACGCGGCTGCATCGCACCCGCGGCTCCTTCAGCCGGGAATCCGCGCAGCATGCCATGCTCATCCCCGGCGACCTCGCGCGCGCCGCGACGGTTGCGCTCGGCGCCGCCGTCTTCTTCGCCCTTGGCGCGGCAACTCTGCGCGCCAGGCCACAACGCTCGCGAAGAGGTTCGTTTTCAATGCGGAACGCACCGGTCAGCCGAGTTCGAAGCTGGTAACGCCAAACACCCGCTCCGTCCGCAACTCGCGGATCGCACCGGTGTACATGCGCGCGGTCTCGAACACAGGTGCGAGACCGAGACCTTCCGCGAAGGCAACCGCCTCGCGGTTGATCGCGGGCACATCGAGGAAGACTTCGACCTTGCCGATCTCTGCCAGCAAGGCCGACAGCACCGCCTCGGCGGCGGCGCGATTGTCGGCCACCAGTGGGCCGATCTTATAACCTCGCCGGCATGGCCGGATCACGCCCCAGCCGGCGAGTTCGCCGTTCCGCATCAGCGCGCGGCAGACATGGCCGGATGCGTTGATCCAGGAACGCAGGAAGCTGCTGCGCGGCGCCGGAAACACGGTCGCGTCTGAGGCTTCGATCGCGCTGAAAGGCATAGTCGTCAGCGGGACGACGCCGGCTTGCGATACGGCCCTAGTCGTGACCGTGCCGCCGTAGCGAATATTGGCATAAGCATAGTGGAAGCCGGATTTTCTGTAATTGTCCTGCTGCGCGACTACACCGTCGAGCCCGACCACGCGGGCCCCCGCATGCGCCATCGCGGCGTTCCAGATGCGCAGGCCGTAGCCGTGGCCACGCAGATCCGGGCGCACGATGTAGAAGCCGAGAAAAGCGAAGCGCGCATCGTAGTTGACGCAGGAGACGGTCGCGACCGGCGCTCCATCGAGCTCGGCAATGATGAAACCCTCGGGATCGACCGTCCCGAAGCAGGCGGCATCGGCAAGCCCGGGATTCCACCCCTCGGCTGCCGCCCAGTCGATCGCGAGCTCGATCTCGTCCGGCCGCATCGGCCGGATGAGCAGGCGGTTAGCGTCAGGATGTTCGCTGGATCGCGTCACGGTCCCCTCGATCGGACTACGGCGTCACGCCTCGCGCGTGATCGTCGCAGATGCGTGCTAGAATTGAATTTTTATGTGCCCCTCGACAGAGTGATCCTGGGCGCTCGTCGAAAGATTGCCGCGATAGGATACTCCGATAACAGCATTCGCGCTTGTGCGGAGATCCAGTGCGGTCTGCACCAGGGCGGCGTCCCGGGCGAGTGCCAGCCCGGCGACGTCGAATCCAGCACCCGTGCTTCTGAAACGCAGGTCATCTTCCGGCTTGAGCTGGCCGAATCCGTGTTGCCAAGCAAGCGACGCTGAAGGCTTGAGCGCCATGCCGTTCGACAACGCGATCACCGCCGACGCGCGCGCTCCGATCGCGGAGTAGCCCACATCCTCCTCGCGGGACGAGCCGGAAAGTGCGGCAACGCCACCGACCTCATCGAAGCCATTGGCATGGAGATGAATCCATGACCAACCTGCGAATGGTTCCACAAGAGCATCCGCGAGATTTAGACCATACCCGATCTCACCAAATAATTGTGAGCTGAGCGCGCCATAGCGCCCGGTCGCCTGTTCGAGAAAACCCGGATAGCTGATCGCGCGAGCGCTCCCAATCGTGCTGAAGCTCAGAAGTGCCCCTGATCGGATCTTCCAGGCCCCCACGCCGAAACCTGAATAGACGCCCAGATATGCGCTATCGACATCGGCCGAGCTCGCACGGACATCGATACTGGTCCTCGAATTGGTGTAGCCGACTGCGACGCCTGCCCGCCAGCTGTCGTCCAGCCTCCCGTCGACTCCGCTGAAGAAACCGCTCAGGCGTCGGCTCATACCAGCAGCATTCCCATCGCCGTGAAGCGCGCCCCAAGCCCCCACTCCCTGGGCCCACCAGGCAATGTCCCGCGATGTGGACGCGTTGGCCAACGACGGAATGCTGTCGGCCCGGAAAACGCGCCTGCCCGTATCGGCGTAGGCCAGATCTTTCGGCGAGGATGGATCGATGTCGCCGTAGGCCACCGCCGGACCTTCGGAGCCGAAACTCGCAAACGGCCCAAAACGGTCCTCGAAGGAAGTTTGACGCAAGCGTCCGAGGACGGCGTCCCGGGCGTAATAACCGTCTTCGACAACAGACGTCCGTGCGCTGGCATGAAGTTCGCCCGACAGCGCGTCGAACGCCTGCTGCGCGCCGGCCGTCGTCTGGAAGATCACGCTGCCGAAAAGCGGGCTGTCCGGCGAACTTTGCTGGAGAGCCGTGGCTACGGCCATTTGGTTTGCCGTCCGCGCGACGCTCGGAAAGAACGTCGACTGGCTCAACGAAAGGAACACGTTGTTGGCATCATAACTCAGGCTGGGAAACAGGAACGCAAAATTGCTGCTCACCCCAGAGAAGGCACCACTGATGCCATTGGCTGCACTGAGGATGGTGTAGGTGGTACGGAAGGCATAGGTACCGGTTTGCGGCAGGACGACGACATTGCCATTGAGGCTTGCCGCGCCGGTCGCCACGATCCGATCTGCGACCCCGCTGGCGTTGGCCTCGACTTCGTAGGTGGAGCCCGAAGCAAAGGATACGTTGCCGGAGACATTGAGCGTTCCGATCGAGTTGCCTGGAGCAACGACTCCGCTGCTTGCGACACCGAGGCCACCGATCGTGCCACTGCCCATGAGCCGGGCCCCGGAGTTGACGAGCACGGACGATGCAAGCTCCCCCGTGACGTCCAATATCCCGCTGTTGACCAGCGTCGGACCGGTATAGCTACTGTGTCCGTTCAGGATCAGCGTCCCGCTGCCGTTTTGCTCGACGGCACCCGAGCCCGAGATCGATCCGCCGAAGGTGTAGTTGTCGGAACGATTGAAGGCCAAGATACCGTTGTCGGTCACGTCACCGACGATCGAGCCGCTGGTGCCGCCATTGCCGAGTTGCAGCGTTCCGGCGCTGACGGTGGTGCCGCCCGTATAAGTGTTCGAGCCGGTGAAGATGGTCGTGCCGGAGCCTAACTGTTGGAATGCTCCGGTCCCGGAAGCGACACCGCCGAAGGTGTAGCTGTCGGAACGATTGATCGCAAAAATGCCGTTGTTGCTGACGTTGCCGCCGATCGAACCGCTGGTGCCGCCATTGCCGAGTTGCAGCGCGCCGCTATTCACGGCGAATGAGGCGTTTGGCATGTCACCATCGACCTCGAGCAGACCACCATTCACGCTGAAGCTGGAAATGAGAGAGTTAGTGCCGGTAAGGGTCCAGTGGCTGCTGCCCTCCTTGAGAAACGTCCCAAAGCCCTGATATTGCAGGCTGGAGCCGATCGCTGCGACGTCGAAGCTCGCGGTGCCGGTCCCGCCCAGCGCGAGGGTATCGCTGCCGCCGCCGAGAACGTTGCCGTTGATCACAGCGGTTGGATCAAGCTCTAACCTGTTCCCCGAACCGTGAAATCGAACTGCACCAGCAGCACCGCCATTAAGCGTACCAGCCACGGTCAGAGTGGTGGGGCTGACGACGAGACTCGACGTATCAATGGCGAAACTATTCGCCCCCGTACCATTGGAGGTCACGTGGCTTCCGGCATTGACCGTAATCGCAATCGATCCGCCTGTTCCACTTCTCGCATAGATGCCCCGGGCATTGCTTCCGGTGACGTCGCCGGCGACAGTAATGTCTACTGCGCCGTTGCCATCACTCTGCGCAAATATCCCGGTCTCCTGGCTGCTCACGGTCGTTCCGGCGGCTGTTGTCACCGTGACATTTGCGTTCCCTCTCGCGAGGAGGGCGAAATCGGTGCCCGTCGTGCCGACAGCCGTGACGTCGCCATTGGCCGTCACTGTCGTCGATCCCGTTCCGTAGTTGCGGCTCAGAATGCCGTATCGGGCGCCACTGACGTTGGAGCCTGCGCCGGTCGTCACGCTCAGATCGGTGCCGAAATTGATCGCCACGATTCCGCGCGATACCGCGGTTGTACCCGTGCTGACGACATCGCCATTGGTCGTGATGCTGAGCGCGCCGGTACCCTGGTTGCGGCCCCGAATGCCGTAATTGAGGGCGGTGATATTGCCGTTGGTGTTGACTGTGATGCTGCCCGGAACGCCGGCTGTCGTCGTCATATTGAGTCCGTTACCGTTGGTCGCGGTAAACGGAGAGAAGTTCGTATCGGTGTATGAAAGGTCGCCGGCGCCAGTGATCGTCAGGGCATTCGAGGAAACGGTCGTAATGCGGAAGCCCGACAACGCAGTCACGTGAGCGTTGGCGCCCGAAATCGTCTGGGCGGTGCTGGCCCCCGAGCATTCCCAATTGGAGCCGCCCACGTTGGCGCAAGCAGAGTAGGCCCGGCGACTATAGCCGAAGACTGCGCCCATCAGCATCGAAGACGACAGCACGAACTGCCGGCATAGAGACCGATCGGACAAGCGCCGCCCTCCTCCTTTGGGGTGGGAAATTCAACCTTTATA
Organism: Bradyrhizobium sp. SZCCHNS1022; assembly: GCF_032484835.1. NCBI lineage: Bacteria > Pseudomonadati > Pseudomonadota > Alphaproteobacteria > Hyphomicrobiales > Nitrobacteraceae > Bradyrhizobium > Bradyrhizobium sp. SZCCHNS1022. The sequence goes on from NZ_JAUETT010000003.1 coordinate 233,661, forward strand.
TGTCAAAACTAAATAGACAACCAGTAGACGATTCCATATCGACCAGAGGGTCTTGAGCGGTCCCGCCTTTTCGAGGCGCTCACCTTGGACGCGCTGAAGAGGCCCTATCTCTTGTCGGGGTTCACTGCCGTTTGGAGCAGCGTCCATGGGCCATCGTGACGATACACCGACATTCGAATCAAACGAGATTCTGCCCGCCGATCGCGCTCCCGCGGACCAGGGCCAAGCTGGCACGCAGGCAATTCGGTATTCCATGTCGCCCGGACTGCCCGACTTTCTCGGTTCTCACCGCATCGCCATCGCAGGTTCGTCCTATCAATCCGGCAAGTTCTATCTGCTTGGCCAGAACGCCGACGGCGGGCTCTTGGTCCATGAGCGCCTCTTTCACAAGGCCATGGGACTCTGCATCGCGGACAGAGACACGATCCTGCTCGCCACGATGTTCCAGATCTTGAAGTTCAAGAACGTACTTGCGCCCGGGCAACGGATCAACGATCTGCACGATGCCTGCTATGTCCCGCGCCAGATCTTCACCACCGGCGAGCTCGATGCTCATGACGTCGGGGTGCTGAGCGATGGCCGCATCGTCTTCGTCAACACGCTTTACAACTGTCTTGCCTCTACATCGGAACGGCACAGCTTCACGCCGATTTGGAAGCCTTCCTTCATTTCGAAGATCGTCAAGGAGGACCGATGTCACCTGAACGGACTTGCCATCGAAGACGGCGTCCCCCGCTACGTTACGGCGATCAGCAGGTCGGACACCGTCGATGGCTGGCGCGACCGCCGCGCCGATGGCGGCATCGTTGTCGACGTGCATTCCAATGAGATAGTGATCGGCGGTCTCTCGATGCCTCACTCTCCCCGCCTTTATCGCGGGAGGCTATGGGTGCTTAATTCGGGTACCGGCGAGATCGGATGGATCGAACGATCAGCAGCAGGCGCAAAGTTCCACGTCCTGGCGTTTTGTCCCGGCTTCGTGCGCGGGCTCGCGTTTTTCGGCGACTACGCCTTCGTTGGCTTATCGAAGCCTCGCTACGAGCGTTTCGAGGGTCTCGCACTGGATCGCAGGTTAGCCGAGACCGATTCCGAACCATGGTGCGGAATCCAATTGATCAATCTCGACACCGGTACCTGCGAGAACTGGTTTCGAATCGATGGGGCAGTAACCGAATTCTACGATCTAGGCGTGGTGCCGGACGTGGTACGACCAATGGCGATCGGCTTCGCCACCAATGAGATCCTCGACTTCATCACCCACGATCCGATTGATCCCGCTCAGCGCGCTTAACCCACCGCCGAAGCGACCGCTTGGGATTGGGTCCTCGCGCCACGCATCAAGTTGCGAGCCAGCCGGGAACGCGCGCTGGCCGAAGATGGCGCGCAATTTTGCCCGTCGTGCCAATGTGTCGCACGATTTTCGAGTTGCGTCGTCGGGCAAATCACCGGCAGATTCTCCTGCGTCTCGGCCCTTTCAAGAGGGGCGCATCGCGATCGTCACGAGTGTTGGGTCCGGGATGCGATGGCTGCCGTTTCATCAGGCGCATTTGCGCAAGACGACTGATGCGACGGCGGACGGCGAAATCGTGTGGTCCTGATACCCCGACGCTGGTATCCCGCCCAACGCGCCTCGCGCGTTGTCGCGGACGCGACGAAGCTTTGCTTCGCGCGGATATGGTGGCCAACAAGCCCGGCGCACCAGGGAGATCACGTATAAGCCGTAAGCCCATCGCGCAGGGAAGGCCGGAGCATCGGCTGAAACCTGTGGTGACCGCCGCGTGCATTTTCTTTCGCACGCGGGCCATGGGTATCAGCGGATACCCGGCCTTCCCTGCGCCCTCTTCATTTCAGAGGGCGATGACGACCAGCACGGCTCGGACATTTGTGTCGCGAGATCGTGGACGTGCGTCTGCTCGGCTGTTTGACAATTGAAATCGCAACATTGATTGCTCGTCATTGCGGGGAGCGAAGCGACGAACAATCCAGATTATTTGCTCGGCCTCGATTGCTGCGCGTCGCCCGCAATGGTGATGCTCTCACTTCCCTGTCCACACCGGCTTGCGCTTCTCGGCGAAGGCCTTCAACCCTTCCCTGGCGTCCTCGGTCATCGCCAAAAGCGCGATCTGGCTTTCGGTGTAGGCGATCGCTTCGTCGAACGACATCGCGGCGATCGCGCGCATGGCATATTTTCCGCGGCGGATCGCGGTCGGCGACTTGTCGACGATGCGGGAAATCAGCCACTCCACCTTGGCATCGAGTTCGGCCGCAGGCACGACGTAATTGAGCAGCCCCGCGGCCTGTGCCGTCCTCGCATCGAACGGCTCGCCGGTCAGCGCCCATTCGTTGATCAGGCGCGGCGGCGCGATCCGCTGCAAAAGGCTCAAGACCTGCATCGGGAACACGCCGACCTTCACCTCGGGCAGGCCGAAGACGACGTTGTCGGCAGCCACCGCCATGTCGGTCATGCAGAGAAGACCCATGCCCCCGGCCATGCAGACGCCGCCGACCCGGGCGATCGCCGGCTTGGTCGCATTCTGCGACAGCCGCAAGAGGTCGGCGTAGTCGACATTGGGCCGGGAGAAATCCATCGCGAACGCCGCACCGGAGTTCTGCAGATCGGCGCCGGCGCAGAACGCCTTCTCGCCCGCGCCGGTCAGGACGATGATGCGGACGTCCGGATCGTCATGGGCCTGGCGATAGCCTTGCGCGATCCCGGTGATCACCTCGCCGTTGAGCGCGTTGCGCTTGTCCGGACGATTAATGGTGATCCAGAGAGCCTGTCCGCGCTTGTCGAGGATCACGCTTGGCGTGTCGGTCATGGCCTTGCCTATCTGCTGCTATCCGGAAGCGGAATTGTCGCCGGATAGCGACATCGAGCAAGGAAAACTTGCGCCAGGTCGCCGCGGGCCGGCCGATCTCGCGCTGGCCGGCGCGCCAGGTCGGGCGGCCGCGCTCGAACCGGCCGTCGCGCAGGAACGCGATCGTCTGCCGGAGCGCGGCCGGGTGCAGCAGCAGGCCCATATGCGAGGCCTTGACCGTGGTGTGGTCGGCCATGTCGGCGAGCTTGCAGCTCTCCACCGACACCCGGCCGTCATTCGGCCAGGGCAGCAGGAACAAGGCCGAGATCGGATCGAGAAAACGGTTACCGGCGATGACGCCGACCTCGTAGTCGAGCGGCGGCAAGGAGGCCAGGGTCACGTGCTGGGTGGTCAGCAACTGCAGGCCGGCGGGGCCGAAATATCTGCGATAGAGCGCGATGTCCTTCAGACGATCGGCGATCTCGCTGCCGCCATTCGGAGTACCGAGCATGACCACGCGGCCGAGCCGCGCCGGCCGGTGCCTTGCGATGTAGACCCGCGCGAGCAGCCCGCCCATCGAATGGGTGACGAAATGAACGGGCCCGCGCAGGTTCGCCGCAAAGCCTGCGATCGCCGGATGGATGTCCTCGGCGAGCTCTTCGAGCGGCTTCTTACGACTCTCATAATCCAGATTGAGTGTCGCAAAGCCCGCGCGCTGCAACGCTCTTTCCAGCCGTCGGAGCATCAAGGAGCGGCCGGCGATGCCATGCAGCAGGACCACCCCCGCGGTGCAGGGGCTCTCCTGTCGATCTCGTCGGCGCAATGATGCCATTGATGCCATCAGGCGACTTCCCGCTCCACCGGCTCAGGCGTAGCGCTGCCTGCAGCGGACTCCGCGAGCGCCTTCGCCGCAACATAGTCGGTCTTGCCGCTCCCAAGCAGCGGCACCTTGTCGACCACCATCACAGTTGCGGGAACGGCGAGCTCGGGCGCGCCTTGCGCCTTGGCCTGGCGTTGCATCGCGCTGCGCTCGGCTTGCTTCTCCGTGGTGAGCAGCACGATGCGCTCGCCCTTGCGCTCATCGGGAATCGACACCGCGACCGAGATCGCCTGCGGCCACACCGTGGCAGCGATCTGCTCGACCACCGACAGCGACACCATTTCGCCCGCGATCTTGGCAAAGCGCTTGGCACGGCCCTTGATGGTGATGAAGCCCTGCGCATCGATGGTGACGATGTCGCCGGTGTCGTGCCAGCCTTCGGGCAGAGCTTCCAGCACGCCGGGATTTTCGGCGCGCAAGTAACCGAGCATCACGTTCGGACCTCGCACCGACAGTCGGCCGCCCTCCTCGATCCCTGGCACCTTGTCCAGCCGGTATTCCATCAGCGGCGACAGCCGGCCGACGGTGCCGACGCGATTGGCCATCGGCGTGTTCATCGCCAGCACCGGCGCGGTCTCCGTGACACCATAGCCTTCGAGCACGCGAATGCCGTAGCGCTCCATATAGACCTGCCGGGTGCGGTCCTTGACCGGCTCGGCGCCGGCGATCACCAGCCGGAGCGTGCGGAAATCGTAGGAATGCGCCGAGCGCGCATAGCCGGTCAGGAACGTGTCGGTGCCGAACAGGATGGTGGCGCCGGTCTGATAGATCAGCTCTGGCACGATCCGGTAATGCAGCGGCGATGGGTACATATAGATCGGGATACCCGCCAAGATGGGCATCATCATGCCGCCGGTGAGGCCAAAAGAGTGGAACACGGGCAGCACGTTGAAGACGAGGTCGGTGGCGTTGGCATCGACGCGGGCGAGCGCCTGCGCCGCATTGGCCAGGATGTTGCGGTGGGACAGCACGACGCCCTTCGGCGTGCCCTCCGAGCCCGAGGTGAACAGGACCACGGCCGGATGGCTGGCATTGCGGGCGACGCGCGGATGAATGCCGTCGGCGAAACCCTTGATCTTGTCGAGGAGACCGACCGAAGCTCTGATGTCCTCCAGATAGACCAGCCGCGCCTGGCCTTCGATCGCGGCGATCAGCTTGTCGAGCTTGCCCTTCTCGATGAAGGCGCGCGAGGTCAGCACCGTCGTCACCTGCGCCGCCTTCATCGCGGCGAGCACGTTCACGGGGCCCGCCGAAAAGTTCAGCATCGCGGGCACCCGGCCGATCGATTGCAGCGCCATGAACACGACTGCAACGCCCGCCGAGTTCGGCAGCAGCACGCCGACATTTTCGCCGACGATCGTCCCCTGTTCCAGCTTCCGGCTCAGCACCTGGGCGCCGAGCAGCAGCTTGCGGTAGGTCAGCTTGGTGCCGAGCGGATCCTGGATCAGCACCTTGCCGGTGTCGCGGTCGCGATAGGCATGCGCCAGCGCCTCGAACAGCGTCTGGTCGAGCATCGCGTTCTTGACCATCGCATCGATCATGACGTCCTGCAGCGCAGCTCCTGCCGCATTGCGCCGGGTCTTTCCTTTGAGAGACTCGTCGACCTCGAGCTTCACCGGCGGCAGGATCGTAACGGTCACCTTCGGGAACCAGGAGCGTTTAATCTGGCCGTGCTTGAGATAGCTGAGATGCGAGCGCTGCGCGCCCTCGATGCGCACCGGCACGACCACCGCATCCGCCTTGTCGGCGATCATCGCGGTGCCATCGTAGACCTTCATCAACGAACCGGACACGGTGATGCGCCCCTCTGGAAAGATCACCACCGGCTCGCTCGCTGCAACCAGCTTGATCAGATCGCGCGCGCCGAGCGGCTTGGTCGGATCGATGGTGATGTGACGGACCATCTTCAGGAAGATCTTCGCCCACCATGCCTGCGCAATGCCCGTGTCCACCGCGAAGGTGGCGTCGATTGGCAGGATGGCGTGCAAGAGCGGCCCGTCGATCAGGCTGACATGATTGGGCGCGATCAGCATGCGCGTTCCCGCGGCCGGCAGGTTTTCCAGGCCTCTCACCTCTGTGCGAAACAGCGTCCGGAACAGCAGCGCGCCGAAATCGCGCACGCCTTCCTTGCCCCATTTGTTCAGCACGAACCAGACCGAGCCGAAACTGGCCAGTGCCAATCCGAAAAAGATCCAGGCAATCGAGAGGCCCGCTGCCTGCAGACCCGCGACGAACAGCGAGCCGACCACCATGAACGCCGCCTGCAGGATATTGCCCGCAGCGATCACCCGCGCGCGTTCGGAGGGCGCCGACCAGGCCTGCACGGCCGCGAACGCCGGCACCACGAACAGGCCGCCGCCGAAGGCGAACAGCGCGAAGTCGATCACCATGCGCAGGCCGGCCCAGGAGCCGATGAAGGCGAGCGGCGTGATGTCCTTCGCGGTTTCGGTCGTGCCGATGGCCCAGGACAGGTCGAGCCCGAGCACGCCCATGATGATGGCGCCGATCGGCACCAGCGCCAGGTTCGGCCTGACATGGCTGAGCTGGGCGGCAAACAGCGAGCCGATCGCAATGCCGATCGCGAAGATCGCAAGGCAGAGCGTGACGACGCCCTCCGTGCCGCCGACGACACCCTTGATCAGCGCTGGCAACAGCGACAGCACGACCGCGCCGGCAAGCCAAAACCAGGACACGATCACCATGCCGTCCCACAGCCGCGGCTCGGCATAGAGCGACTTCAGGAGGTGCGAGGTCGACGTCCACGGATTGGCGGTGACCCGCAACTCGGGCGCGGACGGCGCGGTGTGCGGGATCTGCGCGGCAGAGGCCCACGAGATCAGCGCGAGGCCGATGACCGCGAGCGACACCCAGCCCATATGCGAAGATCCGGAGACCAGCTGGCCGCCGGCGATGGTGCCGATCAGGATCGCGAGGAAGGTTGCACCCTCGACCAGCGCGTTGCCGGTCGCCAGTTCGCCGACAGTGAGCTGATCCGGCAACATCGCGTATTTCACTGGCCCGAACAGGGCGGCGATGATGCCGAACATCCCGAGCGCGACGAACAGAAGCGGGACCGAGTGCATGAAGAAGCCGAGCGCCGCGAAGCCGGCAGCAAAGATCTCGGCGAACTTCAAACGGCGGGCCACGACGCCCTTGACGTATTTGTCCGCAAGCTCACCGCCGAGACCGGACAGGATGAAGAAGGGGAAGATGAAGACCGCACCCGCGACCGTGACCAGCGCATCGCCATGCGCGGCGACCGCGCCATAGAGCAGCATGATGACGAGCGCATTCTTGAGGACGTTATCGTTGAGCGCCGAGCAGAACTGCGCCCAGAACAACGGGGCAAAGCGACGCGACGACATCAGCTGCTTGATCATTGTCATTTCCTGGTGTGCTGCGGGCGACGCCGCGAAACGGGATGCTGTGAACGTTGATGATCAAAGGAACGACTTTCCGGGCTTACAATGCCCGGGCTCGATGACGGACGCGCAAGCAAGCCGGGCTCGACGATGCCACGAAGCGGTGTGCGAAAGCCTTCGCCGCGGCCCGCGAACTGCTCAGCGGGCGCGGGATGTGGGGACATGGTAACCGGTTGTTTGCGCATGAGAGATGGATTTGAAGTTGTCAGGTCAGTTGGCTCAGATAGTGAAAGCAGCCCGACCGAGCGCGGCGGCGGGATCGGTGCCCGTCCCGAGCCGCGGCTCGATACAGCCCTGCGCCAGCCTGCCGGTCGGCGCGCCGCGCGGCCATGAGACCGGCGACATCGCAGGCCTCGGCGACCCGCTCGATCGGAGCCGTCACAATGTGAGACACGATCCGGCTGAAACCGTTCACCAGAGCGAGGGTATCGGCTGCAAAAAGATGCGGGATGCGGACGACACGGGTTTGCATCGTGGGAATCTCCAGATTTGAGCGCTGCTCAAATCTATTTACCGCGAAATTGAGCAACGCTCAAGAGATTTGTTTCTGCAATAGAAGATCGCCTAGCATGAGCGCGGCTCAGCGCGCAGGCGCCGGACGAAGTCGAGCCAAGCCGTTGAATAGAAACTATTTTTTTGAACTAGAAGTGACGAGCCTTGCTAAATCACCGCCTTGCGCAGCCAGACCTTGTTGTCGTGGAACGCCGCACCGCCGATCGGGGCGACCGTATCGGCTCCCGTAAGGCTATTGATGCCGCGGCCGCCGATATGAGCGCGATTGGGGTGAATCGATTCTGCGATCAGCACGCCGCGTCGTACGCCCTCAAACAGGCGCGCTGTCAGCGTGGTCTCACCCCGGGCGTTGCCAAGCCTCACCGCCTCGCCGTCGGCGATGTCGAGCGCGGCCGCGTCCAGCGGATGGATCATCACCGAGGGCGCCCCTTCCCTCGCCTGCGAGGACGGCGTTTCGTTGAAGGTGGTGTTGAGGAAGGAGCGCGACGGGCTGGTCGCTAGCCTAAACGGATGGTCCGCATCGGTCTCCTCGGTCACCGCCCACTGGTCCGGCAACGACGGCATCCGTTCCGGGTTGCCCATGATCCGGCCGACGGGCGGGCGCGTCCAATCCGCCCTGAAATGGAACTTGCCGTCCTTGTGCGCGAAGCCGTCGAGATAATGCGAGGTGCGAAAATCCGGCTGCAGATCGCGCCAGATGTCGGCTTCGAGCCCGGCGATATCGCCGTGTCCGCTCTTCTTCAGAGTCACGTCGATCAATTCGCGCGGCGTCATCTCAAAACCAGGATGAACGGCCCTGAGCCGCCGCGCCAGCCCCTGTAAGACTTCGTGGTTCGAGCGGCACTCGCCGGGCGGCTCGATCAGCTTCGGACCGACCGAAATGTGCTGATGGCCGCCGCCGTAATAAAGATCGTCGTGCTCCATGAACATCGTCGCCGGCAGCACGATGTCGGCCATCTGCGCGGTCTCGGTCATGAACTGCTCGTGGACCGCAACGAACAAGTCTTCGCGTGCAAAACCCTGCCGCACCAGGTTCTGCTCGGGCGCGACGGTCACCGGATTGGTGTTCTGGATCAGCATCGCCCTGACCGGCGAACCGCCGCACAGCGCCTGGCTGTCGCCGGTCAGAATGCGCCCGACCAGCGACTGATCCAGAATGCGCGTTCCGTGATCGATCGCATCATGGCCTTCGATGATGGATTCGTCGAATCGCCAAAGCGCGGCGTTGTTGAAGAAGGCGCCGCCGCCCTCATATTGCCACGCACCGGTCACCGCGGGGATGCACGACGCCGCATGCATCTGCGTGGCTCCATTGCGGCTGCGGGTGAAGCCATAGCCCAGCCGGAAGAAGGTGCGCTTGGTCTCGCCGACCGCGCGTGCAAACGCCTCGATCTCCGCCACCGGCACACCGCAAATGGAAGAGGCCCATTCCGGCGTGCGCGTCTTCAAATGCGCTTCGAGTTCTGCCGGACAGTCGGTGTAACGGTCCATATAAGCGCGATCGGCATAACCGTCGCGAAATAGTACGTGCATGACGCCGCAGGCAAAGGCGCCATCGGTGCCCGGACGCAGAATGATCTTGATGTCAGCCTGCTTCATCGTGTCGTTGTCGTAGATGTCGACGGCCGCAATCTTCGCACCGCGCTCCTTTCGGGCGCGAGAGGCATGGGTCATGACGTTGACCTGCGTGTTCACGGGATTGGTGCCCCAGATCACGATCAGATCGGAGACACCCATCTCCCGCGGATCGACGCCGGCGATCTTGCCGGTGCCGACGGCAAAGCCGACGCGTGCGACATTGGCGCAGATCGTCGAGTAGAAGCGCGAATACTTCTTCACATGGGTCAGACGGTTGATGCCGAGCCGCATGACCAGGCCCATCGTGCCGGCGTAGTAGTACGGCCATACGGATTCCGCGCCGAAACCGCGCTCAGCTCCGATAAAGCGTGCTGCAATCTCGTCCAACGCCTCGTCCCAGGAGATGCGCGCGAACTGGCCGGAGCCCTTCGGACCAGTGCGCCGCAGCGGATGCATCAGCCGCTCGGGATGGTGGATGCGCTCGGCATATCGCGCAACCTTGGCGCAGACGACACCGGCCGTATAGGTCTGCCGCTTCGAACCGCGCACCCGACCGATCGTGTTCCGATCGAGCACCTCGACGTCGAGTGCACAGGCCGACGGACAATCATGCGGACAGGTCGAATGACGGATCTGAATGCGAGGCTGCTGGTTCATGCCGTGATTGTTAACACCGAATTTCGTCTCGACCGAGTGCATTCGCGAGGCACTCGCATGAACAAAACGCAGGCGTCGTCGCGCCTACGACTCGGAACCTCGAACGAGGACATGTAGCGCGGGAGCGTACATCGATCATTGCGTCGCAGCGTCCAAGTCGGCGAACTGGTCGAGCGCTCTCCGGCCACCTCAACGCCCAACGCGCTGCCGATCACACATTTCGTGGTGCCAGAGGCAAGCTGCACAAGCCTCGGTCGACGCGCAGAGCGGACATCGAGCATGGCCTCCCGTCGAGCAAGGCTTCCCGAGACTGGAGCCGACGGTGCACATAGCGCCAAGCACGACTCGATTCTCCCAGAAATCGAACAGCCCGCAGCCGTCGGCTCCCATTCCCTCCAGCCCGCAAGGGTGGTGATTTTCGTTGCCAAGCGAAATTCATATACTAATATATCAATTGAGGAAACGCACATGATCGCCCGAGCGCCAAGGAAATTGGCCCCTGCCCCACGACCGATATCCGCCCGCGTGCGCCGCAACGAGCGGCCGCGGGGAACGAGGGCATCGTCCCAGATCTACTCCGATCTGAGGGCAGAATTGGTTTCGCTTGCCCGCCGCCCGGGCGAGATCATCTCGGAATCCCAGATCGCGACGGCCTATGGCGTCAGCCGAACCCCCGTTCGCGAGGCGATCCTGAAGCTTGCGGACGAGGGACTCGTCGAAATCTTCCCACAATCCGGCATTTTTGTCTCACGCATTCCGATCGCGGCGCTGCCGGAGGCCATCATCATTCGGAAAGCGCTGGAGGAAACCACTGCGCGGATGGCTGCCGAACGCGTGACCTCGAGTCAGTTGTTGAACCTGCATGCGATCCTCGAGCGACAGCGCGAGGCCGACACAGCGAGAGATCGCGAAGCATTCCACCAGGCAGATGAACTCTTTCATGCGGCCATTGCAGAGATCGCCGGCTACCCCGGAATCTGGACCCTGATCCAGCAGGTCAAAGTCCATGTCGATCGCTATCGCAGGCTTACGCTGCCTCAGGCAGGCCGCATGACCGAGGTGATTGCGGAACATGAGCCGATCCTGACCGCAATAGAAGCTCGCCACCCGAACGCCGCTCAGCTTGCGATGGCGCGCCATCTGGATCGTCTGCTCGGAGATATTTCCGCCATCCAGACGGTCAATCCGGAGTTTTTCGACCGATCGACGTAAGTCTCACGTGCCGAGAACCGCGAATCCAATGATTGCGGCTCAAACACCATAGTCCTGGGAGGGACGCCATGAAACGACGCGACTTCATCAAGCTGAGCGTTGGACTGACCACTGCAGCCACGCTCCCCCCACTTTCATCCGCGCTGGCGCAGTCCAAGGCGATTCTCAAGACCTCCGACGTGCAGCCTCCCGGCTATCCCACCGTCGCCGCAACAGAAAATCTCGGAAAGAAGCTGGCAGCCGCGACCAACGGCCGTCTGTCGATCCAAATGTATCCGTCCGCTCAACTCGGCGGCGAGAAGGAGACCATCGAGCAAACCCAGATCGGCGCGATCCAGATGTTACGCGTCAGTGCGGGCGCGCTCGGCCCCATCGTCGACGAGATCAACGTCGTCAACATGCCCTTCCTGTTCAAGAGCATCGAACATTCCGAGAAGATGATGGACGGCCCGGTCGGACAGGATCTTCTCGACCGGATCAGCGCCAATCCGAGCGCAAATCTCGTGGCGCTGTGCTGGATGAATTCGGGCGCGCGGAGCATCTACAACACCAAGCGGCCGATCAAATCGATCGAGGATATCAAAGGACTGAAGATCCGCGTGATCGGCAATCCGATCTTCATCGACATGATGAATGCCCTCGGCGGCAATGGCATAGCCATGGGATACGATCAGGTCTTCAGCGCATTGCAGACCGGCGTCATCGATGGCGCCGAGAACAACCCGCCCAGCTATGTCTTCTCCAACCACTATACGGCGGCGAAGTATTACTCGCTCACCGAGCATCTCGTCATTCCAGAAGTGCTCGTCTTCTCCAAGAGAGCGTGGACCTCGCTCTCCCCCGACGATCAGACCCTGATCAAAAAATTCGCCCGCGAGGCCCAGATGGAAGAGCGCGAATTATGGAAGGCCTATGAGCGTCAGGCCATGGAGAAGGCCAAGGCCGCCGGCTGCGAGATCAACGAGATCCCGGACAAGGCGCCGTTTCAGGCCGCGGTGAAGCCGGTGTGGGACAAATATGGTCCCAAATATCAGGAGATGATCAAGCGCATCCAGGCGATCGCGTAAGGCAACGCGGGCATTGTTTGCCAAAAAGACAAACAAGGAGAACGAGCTATGGCCGCTCTATATCGGCGGGCAATGGATGCACTTTATCTCGCCTGCGTGATCGTCGGTGCCACGGCATTGGTGCTGATCTCGGCTGTCATCCCGTATGCGGTTTTCACCCGCTACGTTCTGAACAGCGCCGCGTCATGGCCGGAGCCTTTGGCCGTGTTGCTGACGATCCTGTTGACTTTCATCGGCGCGGCGGCGGGCTACAGGCTCAATCTGCATATGAGCCTGTCCTACTTTGCCGATCAGCTGCCGACGCCTTGGCGTCGGGGTCTCGACATCATCGTGCAACTACTGATGGCCCTCATTGCGATCTTCATGATCGTCTGGGGCGAGCGGCTCGTCGAGGTCACCTGGCAGAACACCATCGCCGACTTCCCGTTCCTCTCGGTCGGCGTGACCTATCTGCCTATCCCGATCGGAGGGCTCTGCCTGCTCTTCTTCATCATCGAGCGGATATTCATCGGCATTCCGCCCGATCCGATCCCCCATAGCGATCGCGCGTCCTTCGATTAGGTCCGCAGAGAGAGATCCATGGATATTTTCATCCTGCTCGCGACGATGCTGGTCTGCTTCTTGATCGGAATGCCCATTGCGTATTCGCTCGCGCTTGCGGCCATCGTCGGCGCGCTCTGGATCGGCATTCCGCTCGAAGCGGTGATGCTGAAGGTCTCCGATGGCGTCAGCAAGGTCGCCATGCTGACAATTCCGTTCTTCGTGCTGGCAGGCGCCATCATGGCGGAAGGCGGCATGGCACGGCGGCTGGTCGCGTTCGCCGACGTGCTGGTCGGATTAACGCGACTTCGCGGCGGATTGTCGATCGTGAACGTGCTTGCGACCACATTCCTGAGCGGCATTTCCGGATCTGCGGTGGCAGATACGTCTGCGATCGGCTCGGTGATGATTCCTCAGATGGAGCGCTCCGGCTATCCGCGGGTGTTTGCCACCAATCTCACCATCAGTTCGTCCGTGCAGGCGCTGCTTGTGCCGCCAAGCCACAACGCCGTGCTCTATTCACTCGCAACCGGCGGCACGATCTCGATTAGCGCGCTGTTCGTGGCAGGCGTCTTTCCGGGGCTGCTGCTCGGCTTCTCGCTGATCCTGCTCTGCCTCGTGATCGCCTACCGCGAGCGTCATCCGACCGGGCATGTGGTGGCCACAAAGGATGCGATCAGGATCACGATCGACGCCGCCTGGGGGTTGATCACTCTGGTCATCATTCTTGGCGGCATCCTCGGGGGCGTCTTCACCGCGATCGAGGCCGGCGCGGTTGCCTGTCTCTGGGCTTTCTTTGTCACGATGTTCATCTATCGCGATTACCGCTGGCGCGATCTACCGGTTCTGCTCCACCGGACCCTACGCACCATCGCGATGGTCATGACCCTGATCGCCTGTGCCTCCGCCGTCGGCTACATCATGGCGCTCACCCAGATGCCGGCGAAGATGACGCAGTTCTTCCTGTCGATTTCGAGCAACAAATATGTGATCCTGTTCCTGATCAACATTCTCCTGCTGCTGCTCGGCACTTTGGTCGACATGGCGCCATCGATCTTGATCGCCACGCCGATTCTGCTTCCGGTGATGCAAAATTTCGGCGTCGATCCGGTTCATTTCGGAATGATCATGCTGCTGAACCTCGGGATTGGCCTGTGTCACCCGCCTGTCGGAGCCATCCTGTTCGTCGGCTGTGCCGTCGGCAAGGTGAGCATCGAGCAGGTCATGCGCCGGATCTGGCCATTTTACGCCGTGATGTTCCTGGTGCTGATGGCGGTGACCTACATCCCTCAGATATCGCTGTGGCTGCCGCGGCAGGTGCTGCACTGACACTGTGGCTCAAGATATCGCGACCATGTTGCGGGCGCCTTGCTGGCAGCATCGTCTCGGCCTTAGTGTCGCTCCCGATACTGCCTGAAACAAAACGCTGACGGCCGGCGCCGAACGCACGCGAGGGGCAGTGGTGCCGATAGAGCTTAGGGCGGTTCGATGGCCCGCAGACCGATCGACACGTCGGGCCGTTGCAGAACGATGTGCGAACCGGCCCGCCCGCCATCCATCCGAAGATCCGACACGTTGATCAGCAGCAGGGCCTCGCGGCCATAGATTATCGGGGGTTAAGTTCTGCTCACGGCCGAGGTCGGTTGCGCTGCGGCAATTTCCGTGACGCTTGCTGATCTCGCAAGCGGCGCTACAATGAAGAAAAACAAGTGAAATTCCAGGGAGAGAAATATGACGAAGGTTTCCCGCATTGCATTATCGTGGTCGGGGTGCGGCTTGCTCGCGCTGAGTGCAGCTGGTTTTCTGGGCGCGGCCTTGAGCCCTGCCAGGGCAGCCGATGCGCTTAAAATCGGCGTGATCGCAGAAGCGCAGGCCATCGCCGGCGCGTCCATCCCGCAGGCGGCGCAGATGGCGGCCGATGAGATCAACGCCAAGGGCGGTGTCGATGGGCGGAAGATCGAGATCGTCACTTATGACAATCACTCCTCCTCCGCCGATTCGGTTCGCGCGTTCCAGCGCGCGGTCAACGAAGACAAAGTCAATATCGTCATCGCAAGCTATATCAGCGAGGTGGTGCTGGCACTTGAGCCCTGGGCGTCCCGGCTGAAAACGCCGTTCATTACGCCGGGCGCGGCATCGAACGAGATCAGCAAGAGCGTGCATGCGGACTACGAGAAAAACAAATATACCTTTCATGGGTACCTGACGTCTGCGGCACTCGCGCAGTCCGTTTGCGACGCGGCCAAGGAACTCCTGGTCGACGGCAAGCACATGACGTCGGCCGTCATCATGAGCGAGGACGCCGCCTGGACCAAGCCGCTCGACGTTGGCTACGAGGAATGTCTACCGAAGATCGGGCTGAAGGTCCTTGACCACATCCGCTTCTCGCCTGACACCACCGACTTCACGCCGATCTTCAATAAGATCGAAGCGGCCAAGCCGGACGTGATCATCACCGGCATCTCTCACGTCGGCGTCCAACCCACCGTGCAGTGGAAGAATCAGCAGGTTCCGATCCCGATGTTCGGAATCAGCTCGCAGGCGACCAACTCTACCTTCGGCAAGGACACCAATGATGCCGCCAACGGCGTGCTCTATCAGGGTGTTTCCGGCACCGGTGTGGCCGTCACCCCGAAGTCCGTTCCCTTCTCGGAGGGCTTCAAGGCCAAATACGGCAACTACCCTTCTTACGCCGGTTACACGGCCTATGACGAGGTCTACTACATTGCCGACGCGGTCAAGCGGGCGGGCTCGACTGATGCCGACAAAATGGTCGAAGCGCTGGAGAAGACCGACTGGGAGGGGACGATCGGCCGCGTGCAATTCTACGGCAAGGATGATCCGTTCACGCATTCGATCAAATACGGCAAAGGCTTGATCACCGGGCTGATGCTGCAGTGGCAGGACGGACAGCAGGTTGCGGTCTGGCCCAAGGAGATCGCGAAGTCACCCATGAAGTTCCCGAGCTTCATCAAGGTCACCTCGAACTGATATCCAGCGCTATCCCGCTCCGATCGGGGCGGGACATTTTTGCCTCTCCTCTTGAAGACAGCTCTGCTGTCTCAGCCCAGGTCCATGCGTGCACTCCAGATCCTGATCGACGGCTTTGCCGTCAGTGCGCTCTATGCGCTAGGCGCAACCGGATTCACCCTGATCTTCGGTGTATCCGGGGTGCTTAACCTGTCCCACGGCGCCATCATGGTGCTCGCTGCCGTGGCGGCCTGGGCCGCCGCGAGCATTCTTCATACCGGCACCTACGCCGGCGCATTGATCGGCATCTTGGCCGCACTGATCGCGGCCTTCGCCACCTATTTTGCGGTCGTGCAACCAATCCAGCGGTCTCGGCGCATTCCGAATGAAGAGAAGGAGATCTTTGTCCTGACCGGGACCCTGCTCTGGGGCATCATGATCCAGGAGCTGATTGCCTATTTCTTTACGAACAATGCCAAAACCGTGTTGCCGATCGTCGAGGGCGTGGTCGATATCTTGGGCGTACGAACACCCAGCAATGAGATCTTCACCGCCATCGTCTGCTGTCTGGTCATCGCGCTACTCTGGGCGTTGGTGAATCGGACCCGCACGGGAAAGGCTGTGCTCGCGGCGTCCATGAATCCGCGCGGCGTGACGCTGCTCGGTCTCGAACTGACCAACATCTATATCGTGGTCTGGGCGATCTATGGTGTGCTGGCCGGCATCGCCGGCGTGCTGCTGGGGATGTTTCTTGGCGTCAGTTCCTATAGCGTCGGTCCGTTGACGGCGAGCGCCTTTTCGATCGTGGTGCTGGGTGGGCTCGGCAGCGTATCGGGATCCTTGATCGCCGCTTTCGTCGTGGGTTATCTCGAGACCTTGACGGCCTACCTGGTCTCGCCCGCTTACCGCACCATCCCTGCTCTGCTGCTCCTCGTTTTCGTGATGTATATCCGGCCGCAAGGCCTGCTCGGGAGGCGATGAGCATGTCGGGATTCTTCACATCACGCCTGTTCGTGATCTCGCTCGTCGTCGTTCTCGTCGCAGCAACCTTGCCGCTCTACGTCTCCGGCTACGTACTTGGCCTGCTGACCGTCGCTTATTACTTCGGCGTTTTCGCGATGGCTTGGGATCTGCTGTTCGGCTTCGCCGGCGAGGTCAATTTCGGCCCGACTTTCCTGATCGGCGTCGGCGCCTATACTGCCGGCATCGTCAACAACCAATATGGCTGGTCGGTTTACGTGTGTATCGTGCTGGGAGCCATCGCATCGGTCATCGCGGGATTTGTCCTGGCGCTGCCGGCGCTGCGAGTCCGCGGTCCCTATTTCGGCCTAACGACCCTGGTTGCCGTGCTGATGCTGCAGAATTTTGTCGTAGTGTTCGCCGACCTTACCGGCGGTGAGATCGGCTTGACGATCCCCGACGTCATTACCATCAGTGCCAATGCCAATTACTGGATCGCTCTCGGATTCATGACGATCAGCGCGGCGATCCTCTATGGACTGTCGCAATCGCCGCTCGGCCTGGTGCTGCAGGCCAGTGGACAAGACCCTGTTCAGGCGGGCGCGCTCGGCTTCAATATCGTGAAGCACAAGCTGTTCGCCTTTATCGTCAGCGCGTTCTTTTCCGGCCTATCAGGTGCGCTTTTGGTGTTCTACTTCGGCACCGCCTCGGTCGGAACCGTGGTCGACGTCGCCGTCGGCGTCAACGTGATTGTCGCCGCAGTGCTTGGCGGCCGACGGACCGTTCTGGGAGCCGCGCTCGGGGCAATCTTCCTGATCGTCGCCGGCGAGTTTCTGCGACCAACAGGAGAGCTCGCAACCTTTATCGTGTCTTTCGTGGCGCTGCTGGTCGTCCTGTTCTTCCCGGGCGGCTTCCTCGGCGCGGCCCTGTCTCGGGAGGCGCGCTCGTGACGGATGCAGGCACAACTTCGACGGCGCCCCTTCAGGTACGCGGCCTCGTGAAGCGCTATGGCGGATTGACCGCGGTGAAGAACCTCAATTTCGATCTGCATGCCGGACAGATCCTGGGGCTGATCGGGCCGAACGGCTCCGGCAAGTCGACGGCAATGAAATCGATCATGGGGATCGAACGGCCGACCGCCGGTGAGGTCATTTTCCAAGGAGAGAACGTCGCGGGTTTGCCGGCGCACAAGATCGCGCGAAAAGGCTTCGGCACGGTGTTCCAGCATTCGCGACCGCTGAACCGACAGACCGTTCTGGAAAACATATTGGTTGCGCTGCTGCCGGACAGCCTCTTGATGCTGTTTCCGGACAAGCAACTGACCGAACGGGCCAAGTGGATCGCGGACCGCGTCGGTCTTGGCGCGGTCATGAACCGGCGCCCGCCGACGTTGCCCTTTGCCGACCTTCGACGTCTTGAACTCGCGAAAGCGATCGCGCGCGAGCCCAAAGTCGTGCTCGTGGATGAGCCGTTCGCTGGCCTCACGATGGCTGAGGTCGGCACCTTCTCGGCTTTGATTCGTAGTTTTCGCGACGAGGGCCGCGCGGTGCTGCTGGTCGACCACAATGTAAAGAGCGTGGCAGCGCTGGTTGACCAAGTGCTCGCGATGTATCTTGGGGAAGAGATCGCCTTCGGGCGCGCCGAGGATGTCATGCGTAACGAAACGGTCCGCCGGGTTTATCTAGGTGGCGCGATCGAAACGTCAGCGCGCCCCGAGGTCAGCTTCAAGGACAAGGTCCCAGCATTGGAGGTGAAGAATCTCAGTGTCGTCTATGGCAAGGCCCAGGCCCTGGACGATGTCTCGATCCACGTCCATCATGGCGAATTCGTTTCCATTGTCGGTCTCAACGGCGCCGGAAAGACCACGCTGTTCAACGCCATCTCTGGCTTCCTGCCCTATAGCGGCGACGTCATTCGTGACGGCGCCCCGTTGCGCGGGATCAGCCCGGCGCGGATCGCGCGCGAGGGCATCGTGCAATGCCCGGAATCGCGCGAGCTGTTCGGCGAAATGACCGTGCGCGAAAATCTCGATCTCGGAGGCCAGCATCTTTCAGATCAAGAGCGGGCTCAGCAGCTGAGTTGGCTATTCGAGCTATTTCCGATTTTGAAGGATCGACAAAGCCAGCTTGCACAGACGCTTTCTGGAGGCGAGCAGCAAATGCTGGCCATCGGCCGCGCACTGATGATGCAGCCCAAGGTCCTGATCCTCGACGAACCGACGCTCGGGCTTGCGCCCGTCATCCTCGAGCAACTCTCCAAGGCTCTGGAAAAGCTGCGACAGACGACCCCGATCACAGTCGTCTTGGGAGAACAGAACGTCACCTTCGCACTTCCGCATGCGGATCGGGTCTATGTATTGGAGCACGCCCGCATCGTCTGGGAGGGCGATCCCGGCCGCTTCGCACTGGAAGCCGGCGCGGGCTATTTGTAATAGTCCGCGCTTACGCTTCGTGCTTTGAACCGGCCTCGGCCAAGGCCCGGAGCGGCTCCGGATTCAAGAGGACGATGGCGCCATGCTCGAGCCGGACCCAGTTGCGGGCTGCCCAAGCGCGCAGCTGCTTGTTGATACTTTCCCGGGTCATGCCGACCATTTCGCTGATTTCCTGCTGGGTGATCGCAATGGTCCGGCTGCCAGGTTCGAGCTTGCGCTTCTCGGTCAGGCCAAGCAGGGCGCTTGCGAGACGACGAGGCAAATCCTGCAGAATGAGCTGCTCGACCTGATCGCTGGTCCAGCGCAATCGATCGCACAAGAGCTCAATGAACTTCATGGCGAGTGCAGGCTGGCTTCTCACGAACGGCAAAAAATCGCGGCGATCAATGACAAAGATCTCGCAATTGGTGTTGGCCGTCGCATCGGCGGTCCGCTCCCCGCCATCGAGCACGGCGACCTCACCGAACAGTTCACCCGCGCTGATCAGGTTCAGGATTGCGTTCCGGCCGTCCGGCGACGACACGCTGATCTTGACGGTGCCGCTGATGACCGCATAGAGGCTGTTGCCCGAATCGCCTTTGGAAAAGATCGCGGCACCGCGCCTCAGCGTGGTGGGCTTGGCGTACCGACAAAGCTGGTCAAGCGCATCGGCCTCCAGGTCACGAAAAATCGGATGCTGGCGGAGCACAGAGAGTTTGCCGCTTGCAGAAGGCCGAGAGACCCCCTTCTTTTCGTCAATCACGCCGTTCCTCCAGCATCGGATCGCCGACCGGAAGATATTACCGTGACGCTGGCGGGGTGCTGACCCAAGGACGCAAGACAGGACGATTTGGTCACGCCAACAGCCATCGAACAAGCGGGAGGAAGCCGAAACTCTCAGGCCAGCAAGAGTGCCTGTTCGTTCCGCCTTTCGTACCGCTTCGGAATACGACAGATCGGCACAGGGAATCCGCCACAGTACAGCCGAGACCAAAGTAGTAAGCAATATGCCAGACACCTATAAGATGTCTTCTCGACAATGTCGATGCTGCTCCGCAGGCTGCGAAGGCCTCCTTAGGCGGCTGATGCCCGGCCAGGGCAGTCCTCCACCATCTCAGATGCGCGCTACGAGCGCCTATTTCCGACCTGAGATATCCTTCTTCAACTTCAGCGGGCTGGTCTGCGAATCGGCCCAGGCCAGCACTGCAGCGAACGCCACGAACACGGCCAATACGGCCAGACTGACCACCAAAGCGTCGAAAGGCATGCCTCTCCCTCCCCTTGAGTTTGGAGCATTGTCCTTTCGACAGCCGCTTAGGTCTTTGATCCGGATCAAACCGGAGCCAGCCGTCCCCCGCCCGATCAGGCCGCGGCGAGCGCTTCGGCGCGGGCAGGATCGCGCAGGCAGACGCCTCCTGGCACGATCTCGATGATCCCTTCTCTCTCGAGCTTGGTGAACGTCCGGCTCACCGTTTCGATCGTCAGGCCGAGGTAATCTGCGATGTCCTGCCGGCTCATTGGCAAGGGAACGATATCCGATATCCCCCTGAGTTCGGCGAGACGATCCCGCCAGCCCACGAGGAAGATGGCGACCTTCTCCTCTGCCGAACGACGTCCAAGCAAAACCATGTGGTCACGGGCTTGATTCAGCTCCTGGACGGTCAGATCGTTCATGCGCCGCAACAAGTTCGGCTTGTCGTCCGCAAAACGCGCGAACGGTGTCTTGGCGAACTGGCAGACTGTTACCGGACCGATTGCATCCGCCGAAAAGCAGTGTCGCTGCTCGGTCGTCATGCCTACGAAGTCGCCGGGAAGGGCGAACCCAACGATCTGCCTTCGCCCGTCGGGCAGAAGCTTGTAAAGTCGTACCACTCCGTCAAGCACATTGTAGAAATATGACGTCGTATCTTCCTGCGTAAATACGGTCTCACAGCTCGCGAACTGAACCCGTCGGCTCAGTTGTTCGAACTCCCGCATCTCCACCTTGTCCAGCGACGCACAGAGGCTGAATTGCCGCACAGCGCAGTCGGTACAGGCCTGCCCATTCGGGTCGACCGCAACCAGGGACATCTTCATGCATTGCTCCGAACGGCCGAGCCACCAACGTTTGCGGCATTCTAACCGATCATCCGCTCGGCAGTTGATGCAAATCAAATCGCCTCGCGTTGGGCCCAATATCTTGAGTTGAGGCGACCCTGCCGCCAACGGATTGCGAATGCTGCGCCTCACCTCGTGTCAGATTCTTCTGACCCTTGCCCTACTGTCTCCGGCTCTGGCTGCCCACACCGCGGAGCAACGCGGACGGACCTATGCGCAAGCCCATTGCGCAAGATGTCACGCGATCGGCAGGACGGGCGACAGCCCCCTCAAACCCGCGCCGCCCTTCCGCACGCTACACCAACGCTACCCTGTCGAATCGCTCAGCGAGGCCTTGGCGGAAGGAATTGTGACCGGTCACCCTGTGATGCCGCAATTTAAGCTCGCACCGGAGCAGATTCACGACTTGCTGTCCTATCTGAAGACCCTCGAATAACAGCGAGGAGTACGAAGCGCCCTCGCTGCCGTCTCATGATGCGGGCTTCGGAAGCAAAGCGCTAGCCCCCGAGCAAGTCCGGTCTAAAGCGCCTGTGTCGTCCACGCGATAACATCCTTGGCGAGACGGCCAAACGCGCCGTCAAAGCCGGAAACGGCCGCCGCCGGATCGAGCTCGCCGACTTTTTGGCTTTGCTCGAACAACCGCGAAGCGATCACCTTTCCATTCTTGTCGACCAGTCGTGCGGATACGCCGATTTCGGCGACGGGCTCGAGCTCGGTCGAGATCCGGAAGCGTCGGACATCAATCAAGAGCTGATAATCCGGCTGGCCGACGTCGGTACTCCGGAGCGGCGCGTGCGCGACGTCGAAGTTCTCAAAACTATCGATCAGCCGTGCCTGCAACAGCTTTGGAATGCTGTCAGCCCAGAGAAACTCGGCAAAGGCCGGATAATCTTTAGCCGGGAAGAACAGCATGCGCTGCGTCTGCAGCATGGCAACGGCCGTGGGTTCCGGGATCGCCAGCTGGCCTTTCCATATCTTGGTAGGACGCCCAAGATCACTCGGCGCCTGCAGATCATAGGTCACCTTCTGGGCTGGTGTGCCACCTCCGGTCAGCTTCTCAAGCCCGGCGACGATACCATCGAGTTTCCCGGTATTGCGCGCCAGCCCATCCGAGAACGTTTTGAAATTCCCGATGGTGTCCTTCAACGGTCCGGCATTTTCAGCGAGCACGGCGTCGACCCGGCGCAACGCATCCCTCGCAGCCTGCGTCATACTCTGGCCAGCTCCTGGCTCTGCGATCAAGGTCGGGATTGGACCGGACACCGTTACGAGCGTACCGCCCTCCAGGGCGATCACCGGAACGCCTGTCAAGCCCTGGAATTCGAGACCGACTTTGGTGTCCGCCCGGACCGGCGTCGCAGAAGCTACAGAGATCGTGGCGTTGACACGGCGTGGGTCCTCCGGTGCGAGCCCCAACTGGGTAACCTCTCCGACGCGGATCCCATTGAAGAGAACGGCGGCACCGACGAGCAATCCTGGGACCGAGCCCTCGAATTGCACATGATAGCTGGTCCGAGGCCCCAGTCCGCCGGTGTTGTTGAGCCAATAGACGAAGCCAAAAACGGCGACAATAGCGGCAAGAACGAAAGCGCCAATCACGGCAAAGGGAGCGCGGGTTTCCATCTCTCAACTCACTTTCGGTTGCAGCATCTGGGAACGCTTGCCGTGAAAATAGGCCTTCACCCAGGGATGCTCTGAAAGCAACAGCTCGCGCATCGGCCCGACCGCAACGATTTTGCCATCCGCAAGCGCCGCGACTCGATCGCAGACGACGTTCAGGCTCGCAAGATCATGGGTGACCATGAAAACCGTCAATCCCAGAGTTTTCTGCAGCGTCTTTATCAGCGCATCAAAATCGCCCGCCGAAATAGGATCGAGGCCCGATGTCGGCTCATCAAGGAACACGATTGCGGGATCGAGGGCGAGCGCGCGCGCCAGTGCAACACGCTTGGTCATACCGCCCGAGAGTTCAGCTGGAAATTTTTCGCCGTCCTCCGGGGTCAGGCCAACCATCTCGAGCTTCGCCGTTGCGATCTCATCCATCAATGACTGCGACATTTGAAGACTTTCCCGCAGCGGGAATTGGATATTTTGCCTGACGGTGAGCGATGAAAACAACGCTCCCTGCTGAAAGAGAATGCCCCAACGTCCCGCAACATCTTCCCTGTTCTGCCGCGCAGCAGCGCCGACAGGGATTCCCATCACTTCGATCGTTCCGCTTCGGCGTGGGATCAGACCGATGATCGTACGCATCAACACCGATTTGCCTCCGCCCGACGCACCGACCAGACCGAGGATTTCCCCCTTACGCACATCGAGTGAAAGATGGTCGAGAACGATCTGCCGTCCGAAGCCGACCACTAGATCGCTGACGTGAATGGCGACGGCTACTGCACTCTGCTCCATGGCTACATCCCGATGGACGCGAAGAAGACCGCAAACAGGCCATCGAGCACGATCACCAAGAAGATCGACTTTACGACCGAGGTCGTAGTCTGCAGACCGAGCGATTCGGCACTGCCCTTGACGCGCAACCCCTCGCTGCATGCAACGATGCCGATGACAAGAGCCATGAACGGCGCCTTGTACATGCCGACCTCGAAATGCGTGAGAGAGATCGCATCATGAAGCCTGGCAATGTAGATAGCCGGCGCCATGCCACCATAGAACTGCGCCACAAGACCTCCACCGTAAAGCGCTGCCATAGATCCGATGAAGGTCAGTATCGGAAGGGTCAGGATCAAAGCGACCACACGAGGCAGGATCAGCACCTCGATAGGGTCAAGGCCCATCGTCAGCAATGCATCGATCTCCTCACGCATCTTCATCGAGCCGAGCTCGGCCGTGTAAGCGCTGCCGGAGCGCCCTGCCACCATGATCGCCACGATTAGAACCCCGAGTTCTCGCAGAACCAGAATCCCCACCATGTCGACGACATAGGACTCGGCACCGAAGCGGCGAAAATGGAAGATTCCCTGCTGGGCGATGATCGCGCCGATCAGAAATGTGATCAGCATGATGATCGGGATCGCCTGCCAGCCGATCCGGTACATTTGATACACAAGCGACGTCAGTCGCAGCGAGCGCGGACGACGCAGCACGTTCGCCGTCGCCAGGAACAGCGATCCCAGCATCTCGAGAAACACAGCAAACTCGCTGACCGCCCCGATGCTGGATCGCCCCAGATCATCAAGCTTGGCCGCTATAGGAGATGCCTTGGGCGGGCTCACAACGGGCTCCCGGTTGACCCGCCGGACCTCCTCGATCAAGCCAACGTAATTGTCGGCAATCCCTACCATCTCGACGCCGCGTCCAACTGAACCGAGCCGCCGCGACAGCTTCTCTAAGAGCCAAGCGCCGAGCGTATCGAGTTCGCTTACGCCTTTCAGGTCCATCTTGACCGCCACAGGACGATCGGTGTCGGCCGCGACCGAATTCGTCAGGCGTTCAAGCACGGAGACATTTGCGGCGGTCCATGCGCCGCTCGGACGAAGCTCGAGCAAGCTTCCTGCGGCCTCAGCCGTCAATACTGGTTGGGTACCCAAAACGATGTCCTTCCCTCGCCTGAGGCCCGCGAGACCTCTTCCTTCCTAAGGTGCCTTCGAACACCAAAATTGACCTAGCTCAAACCGCCTTGCCAGTGACGCTGATTGAGCCAGATCAATCCCTGCACCGCAACACCTCCTAGCATTAGCAGGTGCAATGGGATCGGCGACCAATGTTCGATGCGAGCGCAATCAAAGATGAGCTGCAAGCCCTCAAGAAAGACCTCGCTGACGCCTTGTCAAAAAGGGGAGCATCCCTTCGCGAAAAGTCAGACGAAGAGGTGAGATCGGTGGCCGCCCAGATGAAGTCTACATTCCAAGAGCTGAGCGACGCACTGGAGCAGGAGGAAGCTCAGCTCGAAAAGCTCGTCAGTCAACATCCGATCGCATCACTTGGCTCCGCTCTCGCACTCGGCGTGGTCATTGGCCTGCTATTCAGGAGAAGTTAGGTGAACACGGACAACGTCGTCAATCATTTGCGCGTCCTCTGGCGGACGGACAGGATCATCGCCGATATCCGCCTTCGTCACCTGCTCTGGGGCTTCGGCTTGCGAGCACTTGCCGCTCTCCTTGCGGTATTCGGGCTTCTGATGTTCGAGCTAGCAGCGTATTTCTGGCTGATCCAGATCTGGTCTGCCATCACAGCGGCTGCCGTCTTAGGTGCCATCGACGTCGCTATTGCGGTAATCCTACTTGCGTTCGCCGCCCGCTCGCCTTCGGGACGCGAGCTCGAGCTTGCCAACGAAATTCACGGAGCTTCGATCGAAGCGTTACAATTCGAGGCACGAGCGTTTCAGTCCAACGTCGCTGGCGCCTTGAACAATCCTTTGGACGTCCTTGTACCGCATCTGCTCGTGCCGCTGATCGGCATCATCATAAGAACTTTGAGAGGCCACTCTTCCAGCGGCGCTAGCCACCCCTGATTGCCCGTCCCGTCCAAACGACATGCGAAGATCACGTCACAACCTTAGTCGTACGTTACAGAGATCGTGCTCCATGGGATCCGGCTTCACCTCGAACCCGAGCTGACGGCACATATCGAGCATGATGATGTTTTCCTGCAGCACGTCGCCCGAAATCATCTTGAGCCCTTCCGATTTTGCATACTCGATGATCAGCTGCATCAGGGCCCAGCCGAGCCCTTTCCCCTTCAAATCCGAGCGAAGCAAGATCGCATACTCACCGCTCTCATAGATCGAGTCGGAGTGAATGCGCACAACCCCAACCAATTCGTGGGTGGCTTCGTCGAAGGCAACGAACGCCATCGCTCGGGCATAGTCCAGCTGCGTCAATCTCGCGATGAATTCGTGGGTGAACTCCTTCATCGGGGCGAAGAAACGCAACCGCAGATCTTCACCGGTCACGTGTTTCAGAAATTCGTGGATCAGCGGCTCATCTTCCGGACGAATGGGACGAGCAAAAATCCGCCAGCCGTCCTTGATCTGAAGGTGACGCTCCCACTGGGTCGGATAGGCCCGAACAGCGAAATTCGATGGACCAGATCCCTTGAACTTCGGCTGCACCTTGCCGATCACTACGCGTGCATCGACCGCCAACACACCACTCTCGTCGGCCAACAACGGATTGATGTCGAGTTCGCGGACGTCCGGGAGATCGGCCGCCAGCTGAGCCAGCTTGACCAAGAGCAATGCGACCGCGTCCGGCTTGACCGCGGGAACATCCCGATAGCTGCGCAGCAACCGAGAGACCCGGGTACGCTCGATCAGATCGCGCGCCAAGTGCAGGTCCAGCGGCGGCAAAGCCAACGCCTTGTCGTTGATGATCTCGACCGCGGTTCCACCACGGCCAAACACAACGACCGTGCCGAAGGTGGGATCGTCGGCAAGCCCCATGATCAGCTCACGGGCCTTGGCGCGCACCACCATAGCCTGCACGATCACACCCGAAATCCGCGCATCCGGGCGAAGCTTCTTGGCTCGCTCCATGATGTCGAGCGCAGCCGTGCGGACCGCCTGCGGCGTCGTCAAATTGAGCACCACGCCGCCGACATCGGACTTGTGCACGATATCACGAGAGAGGACCTTCAATACCACTGTCGCGCCTTGACTAAATAACTCCGTCGCATAGTCGACCGCAGCATCAACATCGGCCGCGGCGAACGTTTGGACCATCGGAATGTCGTAGGCACCGAGCAGCCGCTTGATTTCGACCGGATCAAGCCAAGTCCTTCCGTCGGCCAATGCCGCGGAGATAATGCTGCGAGCGGTCTCGATATCCGGGACAAAGGAGTCCGGCATAGCCGGAGGCACCGCCGCGAGCGCCTCCACGACTTCCCGGTGACGAACCAGATGCATGAAGCCACGAACGGCATCGTCTTCCGTCGGGTAATTTGGGATCGACGCGCTGCTCAGGGTTTCCACGATGGCCTGGTCCGCGCCGATCCAGGCAGCGAGAACCGGCTTCGCCCAGCGTCGGTGCTGCTTACGGTATCCGCTCACCAATTCAGTGATCGTCACCGCGATCTGTTCGGCAGACGCGATCGCAGTCTGAACATTCATGACCAGTACAGCGTCATTGTTCTGATCGGCTAACAACACCTCGAGAGCGGCAGTGTAACGGGCAGCATCCGCGTCACCGACGATGTCGACCGGATTCGATCCAGACCAGGTCGGCGGCAGCACGGCATTGAGCTTCCCGAGGCTCTCAGACGAAACGACTGCGGCAATTCCTCCGAGTTCGACAAGGCGATCGACGGCAAGCACCCCGATTCCTCCTCCGTTGGTAAGGATGGCGAGACGCTTTCCCGTCGGCGATTCGACTCGTCCCAGCGTCTCCGCGCAATCGAACAATTCGCGCAAGTCGGAAACGCGCAAAATGCCAGCCCGTCGGAAGGCCGCATCATAAACGGCATCCGCCCCCGCAAGCGCACCGGTATGGGTCGCGGCAGCCATCGCCCCCGGCACGCCCCGGCCCGATTTGACGACCACGACCGGCTTGATCCTCGCGGCGGCCCGCGCCGCGGACATGAACTTCCGAGCGTCGTTGATGGATTCGATGTAGAGCAGGATCGCGCGGGTCTTGCCGTCCAATGCGAAATAATCCAGCAAGTCGGCGACATCGACATCGAGTTGATCACCGATCGAGACGATGCCAGAAAAGCCGACATCGCGCTGGGCCGCCCAATCCACCATCCCCGCGGCAATCGCCCCCGATTGTGATATCAGGGCGAGGCTGCCGGCGCAGGGCATGTGCGCCGCGAAACTTGCATTCAGGCCGACGTCCGGCATCATGATGCCCATGCAATTGGGCCCAACAAGACGCATGCCGTGCTTTTGAGCGGCTCGTTCCGCCTGCTCGGCCAAAGAACCCGGACCATGCCCGAGTCCGGAAGTGATGATCAGCGCTCCGGCAGTTCCCAGCCCCCCTGCCTGGTCGATCAACTCTGAAACAAATGCGCGAGGTGCGGTAATGACGATCAATTCCGGAACGAACGCCAATTGATCGAGACTCCGCGCCGCGGTAACGCCCGCGATTTCGCCATAACGCGGATTGACCAGCCCGAGGTTGCCTTTGAACCCGGACTTCCTGATGTTTTCGAGGATAGCTCGCCCGACGGAATTTCGGCGCGGACTTGCACCAATCAACGCGATCGAACGCGGCGACAGCACATTTTTGAGGCGATAGGTCGACATGAGCGAAGCATCCGACAATTAACCAAGCGGGTTTGGTGTTGGCTCTTGAAACGACTCACAACCCGAACCGTTCACCTCCCGGCTCGACATCATAATCCAGCATGGTGTTCGGGCTTGTGAACGATGCATAATGCCGCGAGCCGTTTGGCGGCGCCTTGAGCCATCATGTCATCATCGACATGGTTCCGCCTAGTACCTTGACAGATGTCAAAGGCAGATTGCGGCCGTCATTCTACTGGAGGATCCCAGTCACCTGGAGGTCGATCCATGCGTGCCATGGTGCTACGAAGAGAGGGCGGCCCTCTTCAACTCGAGGATCGAGCAGATCCCACCCCCGCCCCAGGTGAGATCCGCGTGAGGGTCAACGCCTGTGGGGTATGTCGGACCGACTTGCATGTGTTGGATAACGAACTGCCCAACATTAGATATCCGATCGTGCTGGGGCATGAAATCGTCGGACGCGTCGATCTGATCGGGCCAGGCGTGACGACGCATCGGCTCGGCGAGCGAGTTGGCGTCCCCTGGCTGGGACATACGTGCGGGGTTTGCCGTTTCTGCAGGGACGGCATGGAAAACCTCTGTGATCGTCCGTTGTTCACCGGCTATACGCGCGACGGCGGCTTTGCCACTCATACGATTGCAGATGCGCGCTACGCGTTCCCGCTTGGCGAAGGCGACAACGATGTCGCAATCGCTCCGCTTTTATGCGCCGGGCTGATCGGGTGGCGCTCACTCGTGATGGCGGGCAAGGCGGATCGCCTTGGCATCTATGGCTTTGGTGCGGCTGGCCACATCGTCACTCAGGTGGCGCGCTGGCAAGGCCGCCAAATCTACGCCTTCACCCGCAAGGGCGACGAAGCCGCCCAGAATCTCGCCCTTGAGCTTGGCGCCACATGGGCGGGCGCATCGGGTGAACTTCCGGATGAGCCACTGGACGCCGCCATTATCTATGCGCCTGCCGGAGAGCTGGTTCCCCTCGCGCTGCGCGCGGTCCGGAAGGGAGGTCGCGTGGTTTGTGCAGGCATCCACATGAGTGACCTGCCCAGCTTCCCCTATCGGCTGTTGTGGGGAGAACGACAGCTCGTCTCTGTGGCCAACCTGACTCGCCACGACGGTTTGGATTTCCTGAAAGTAGCCTTCCAAGCTCGCGTCCGTACCCACACCACGCCCTATCCGCTCGTGGAAGCAAATGAGGTGCTAGCCAAGTTGAAGCGCGGTGAAATCCTGGGTGCCGCCGTTCTTGTACCGGACGAATAGCATGATGCCGTCGTCATCTCCGAATGCGTTGCAAGAGGCCGTGCTAGCCTTTCTTGGCGATCCAGCACGGCATCCCCATGTCCATCGTATCGACACACATGCGGCTTCGGTGTTCCTGGAAGGTGATCGCGCCCTCAAAATCAAACGCGCCGTTTGGTTTCCATTTCTTGATTATTCCACTTTGGAAAAACGTAAGGCCGCGTGTGAGGACGAACTTCGCATCAACAAGCCCTTTGCTCCGGAGATTTATCGCCGCGTGGTCGGCATCATGCGGGCGGAGAACGGCTCGCTTTCGATCGGTGGGCCCGGAACGCCCGTCGAATATGCCGTGGAAATGACTCGCTTCGACGAAAACTGTACTTTTGACCACCTCGCCGCGCAGGGAGAGGTGAGTTCTGTGCTCGCCGAGCGCACGGCCGAGGCGATCGCGGCGTCGCACGACGTAGCCGTCCCGCGACCCGCCGAACCGTGGATCGCTTCGATTCCAACGATCATCCAAGCGTATGTCGAAGCATTTAAGGCCGTTCCTTGGTTCGCATCGAGCGAGATCGACGAACTGACCGAGATGTCACAGTCGACATTCACTCATCTGAAGCCCATGCTGGAAGATCGCGGCCGGCGGGGCTACGTCCGGCGCTGCCATGGCGACCTTCACTTGGCCAACATCGTCCTGGTCGGAGATAAACCTGTCCTGTTCGACGCAATCGAATTTGACGAGCGGATCGCCTCCATCGATGTTCTCTACGATCTTGCTTTTCCGTTGATGGACCTGGTCCAGTACGATCAGCGGGCCGCCGCCAATCACCTGCTCAATCGTTATCTCGCGGTCACGCCAATCGATCATCTCGACGGCCTCGCCGCGCTCCCGCTGTTCATGTCGATGCGGTCGGCCATCCGAGCTGAGGTTCTGCTCGCGCAGCTCGATCGAGCCGGCTCCGACCACGCCGGCATTCTCGAGGCAGCAACGCGCTATTTCCAACTCGCGCGGCGTCTGATCCATCCGGCCGCCCCGGCTCTCATCGCTGTTGGGGGGCTCTCAGGGACTGGCAAGTCCGTCTTGGCGCGCGCAATTGCTCCCTCCCTTACACCCCCACCAGGTGCTATCGTGTTACGTACTGACGTCCTTCGCAAGCAGCTATTCGGTGCACGCGAGACGGATCGTCTGCCGCCCGAGGCATACTCAGCAGACACGAGTCGGAGAGTCTATGATCTTCTCACAGAGCGCGCCGGCCGCGTCCTGGCACAGGGCTTTTCCGTTGTGGTCGATGCGGTCTTTGCTCGAGAGGACGAACGGACATCGGTGGCCGGTTTGGCCCGGCAAATGAAGATTGCATTTTCCGGATTTTTTCTGGTGGCGGATTTGGCGGTGCGCCAGGCACGCATCGGCGCGCGTCGGGCCGACGCCTCCGATGCGACGCCGAAGATCGCCGAACTGCAGGAACAATACGATGTCGGCCCCCTTGATTGGCCGATCATCGATGCGTCCGGAACAGCGGAGACGACACTTGCGCAGTGTCGAGCTCAGCTTCCACGATAGCAACGCCGCTCCGCTTGCGCGACTTCGTCACGTATGTACGTAATCTCCCGGTGCCTCGGGTAAATCGTCCGATACACCGGCGACGCCCATGGAGGGCGGATCGCAAGGCTGGCCCGATCGGGCATTAAGCCAGCCGATCCACTCGGGCCACCAAGCTCCCTCGACACGAGGCGTCGTCCGCTGCCATTCATCCGGACCGAGATAAGGTGCGTCCGCCAGCTTGGTCCTTACTTGATAGAAGTGGCCGGATTCGCTCGGCGGCGCGACAATACCGGCGTTGTGCCCACCGCTTGTCAATATGAATGTCACGTCCGCATCCACCTCATAGTGGATCTTGTAGGCGGACCTCCACGGCGCCACGTGATCACGGATGGTCCCTACCACGAACATCGGCGTGTGAATGTCGGACAGCGCGATCGGCCGACCATCCACCGCATAACGACCTTCGGCGAGATCGTTGTGCAGGAACAAATTCCGCAGATACTCCGAGTGCATCCGGTATGGCAGCCGGGTCGCGTCTGCATTCCAGGCCATGAGATCGCTCGGATGCACCCGCTCGCCCATCAGATAATCTCGCGACACCCGCGACCAGACCAGATCGTTGGAGCGAAGCAGTTGGAACGCGCCCGCCATTTGTGTAGTGTCCAGATAGCCGCGCTCCCACATCATGTCTTCCAAGAAGGCAACCTGACTTTCATTGATGAACAGCGTGAGCTCGCCGGCTTCGGTAAAGTCCGTTTGTGCAGCCAAGAGCGTGATCGATCTGAGCCGATTGTCACCGTCACGCGCCATCGCGGCACTCGTGATCGCCAGCAAAGTGCCGCCCAAGCAGTAGCCTAGCGCGTGGACGCGTCGTCTGGGCAGGATAAGCCCGATCATGTCAAGCGCCGCCTTGACGCCAAGTGTCCTATAATCATCGAAAGCGATATCACGATCCCCGGCACCGGGATTACGCCAGGAGATCATGAACACCGTGAAACCTTGCCCAGTGAGATATTTCACAAGCGAGTTATGAGGCGACAGGTCGAGGATGTAATATTTCATGATCCACGCCGGCACGATCAGGAACGGCTCTGGCCGCACCTGTTCGGTCGTCGGACTGTATTGAATGAGCTCGATCAGTTCGTTCCGATAGATTACCTTGCCCGGCGAGACTGCGACGGTCTTGCCGACGACGAACTCCGGCTCTCCCGTCCCCGGCGCACTTGAGGCCAACAGCTGCAGCAGGTCACTGCACCAGTTCTGCCAGCCAAAAACGAAATTCTCACCGCCGGTCTGAAACGCTTTCTGCAGGACTTCGGGATTGCTCCATGGGAAGTTAGACGGGGCGAACATGTCAAGGACCTGCCGCACCGAAAACTCGACAACCGCTTCGTTCGCGGCCGCGACACCCCGAACGCCCGTTGTCGCGTTATGCCACCACTGCTCGCCCAGCAAGAAGGCTTGGGCGAGCAAATTGAATGGTTCCGTTTCCCATTCAGGCTTCATGAACCTGTGGTCGGTCGGCTTGGGCCTAACCAAATCCCAGGGTCTCCGCTCGGGAGCGGCATAATGGAGTGCTCGCTGAAGCAGCTTGTTGCTGGAACGCATGGCATCACGAACGTTTTCGATTTGACGCTGGGGCGCTGCGGCGAGATGGGAAGCCCAATCGAGATACGCCATCGATAGCGCGACCGGCGAAATACCGTTCGTCAGGCGCGCAAGTGTCGCACTGAACGCCTTGTCCAATTCGTGGTCTTCATGGCCGGACGCGTTTGAATCAAGATCGCGCGGCTGAGCTTCGGCCAACGCCGGCTCGTTTGGGCTGACGAACTCTGTGGGATGAGGTGAAGGTAAAGCGGCTGCACCGGCTTGGAGCGAGACGACTGGCGGCTGCACGAGCGTCTTTTCCTTCAATTCTGGTTGAATGGGCACACTAGCGGTTCAATTCTGTCCTGCCTGTCCCCGCACGGCCGCTAACTTGAGGCTTGCATCAATCATTCGCTGACCATGTCTGAAAAGTCGCTCGCAATCGCGCCGTAGGAATTCGATCTGATGCTGACCGCACTCTTGCAGCATCGTCTGAATGCCGTTCACGGAGTGTGCGCCGGCAGTCTTTGAAATGAACTCCATAAACAGGTGGGTTTCGGTGCGTGTCCGGTCCAATAGCTCGTTGCCGGCGAAAACAAGTTCTTCCAGCACAATGCGTTGGACGCCAAAGAACACGTCCAACATTTGTCTATTGGAGCTTGCAACGCGTTCTGAAATATCGACCGCCACCGGATCACTGCCGGCGGCACGAGTCTCGGAAAGCTCAGGCATTAGAAACCTCCACCTCCCCGGCTGGGGCCTAATGTCTATCAGGACGCGGGGGAAGCCACATTGCGCTGCGTCAAGCGCGCTTCCGGCCGACGATTGACCTGCATCAAGCGGCATCAACGCGGGCGGGCTACCCTTCAAAAAAGGTTCGAACGTCGGAGCTTTCCATGCGCGCCCATCAGATTATGACCCGCCCCGTCATTACCGTTACACCCGAGACCTCAATCGTAGAAGCTGCAAATGTCATGTTGCAGCGGCACGTCAGCGGCCTGCCCGTGGTCGACGGCGGTGGCAAGCTCGTCGGCGTGGTCTCGGAAGGGGACTTCATCCGCCGCAGTGAAATTGGCACGGGACGCAAGCGCGGCCGGTGGCTTCGATTCATCCTCGGCCCGGGCAAGTCCGCCGCTGACTTTGTTCATGAGCACGGTCGAAAGGTATCGGAAGTCATGACCAAGACGCCTTTGACCATCACGGAGGATACGGCGCTGGCCGAGATCGTGGACATCATGGAAAAGAACCACGTCAAGCGCTTGCCCGTGACGCGGGGAGACTTGGTCGTCGGCATCGTTTCCCGCGCAAACCTGCTTCAGGCAGTTGCCTCATTAGCTCGCCAGGTGCCGGACCCGACCGCCGATGATGATCACATTCGCAACCGAGTAATCGACACTCTAGAGAAGAACGATTGGTGCCCGTTCGGCCTGAGCGTGATCGTCAAGGACGGCATCGTGCATCTCAGTGGTGTCATCACCGAGGAGCGCTCACGCCAAGCAGCGATGGTCGCGGCGGAAAACGTCGACGGCGTCAAGAAGGTTCACGACCACCTCTGCTGGGTCGATACCATGTCCGGCATGTACCTGAATTCACCGGAGGACGACGAGATGGCGAAGGCCAGCTAGCGACGTCAATGAGATCCGGCGTATTAAAATACCGGAGATTAGTCGATCAACTTGCCATCAGGCCCGAAGAATGGATGGGGTCCATCGAACTCCCCGATCGGAACATGATGGGTCACGGTGCCCCCAAAGCCCTCCCCGGGTTGCCAGATATGAAGATGGAAGGCCGGCGGCTCGATCTTGAATGACGGGGCACGAAGCTCTGCCACGTCGAGATCGACTGCATGGTTTGGCGCTGGGCAGATCGTACAGGCAACGCCGGCAAACGTCGTCAGTGTTGACCGATGAACGTGACCGCATCCAATTCGCTGCAGACGTTGTTGACGTCTTACGATGGATGCAAGATCCGCCGGATTGCGCAGATTCTGCCGATCCATATGCCAGATCCCGGTCGCGAACGGAGGATGGTGCAGAAATGCGAGAGCGGGACGCTCCGTCGAAGTCAATAGCATCGCCTCGAGCCAGTCGCAGGTCTGGCTATCGAGTTCGCCGTGTGGATGGCCTGGCACGCTCGAATCCAGCAAAATGATGTCCAAGCCCTCTACGTCATAGCGCTGATTGAGCGGCCCGGAGGGGAATGCATATGAACGATCCGGGAATACGGATCGCATGAGTTCCCGAGAATCGTGGTTACCCGGAACGGCTACGAACGGAATCTCCAGTTTCGCGAGCAAGAGGGCGAGATGCTGATACTCCTGCTCTGTCGGAGTGTCGGCGAGATCGCCAGAAATGACCACGAGATCAATCCTGGGCTCGAAGCGATTAAGCGCCGCGATGCAGCGCACGAGCGCTGCGGACGTATCAACGCGCCGGTAGGCGAGCCGCCCAGGCGACTTGATATGCAGGTCGGAGATCTGGGCAATCAAGACCGGTCGATCTGACATCTGGTCACCGCTGGTCTAAAGGCAGCAAACGTATGGCGTCGGGCGCAACTGCAATCCCGATCCGTTCTCCAACGCTAACCTGGACTGTATTAGGGGCATCGACCACGAGAGGCTTGTCCGTGACATCGCAAACGACGATCCGCTGCCGGTCTCCCGTAAAACGAACGCTCTCGATCATTCCATTCAGGGCCGCAGCTCCCGGCGCCACGATGCCGATGGCTTCCGGACGTACCATCGCAATGGCTACAGCCATATCATCTGCTCCCTTGACCGGCTGCCGACCGCCACGGAGAATCAGTTTTCCACCTTCAATGGGAGCTTCGACAATGTTCGCCGCTCCGACGAATTCGGCAACGAAGCGATCCGCCGGGGTAAAATAGATCTCGCGCGGCGATCCGACCTGGGCAATGGCGCCCTTGCGCATCACCACCACGCGATCGCCGAGCTCCATGGCTTCGGCTTGATCATGTGTGACGTAGATCGCGGTGATGCCAAGGGTCCGGAGCAATCGATTGAGCTCGCTTCGCAGACGCTCGCGCAGCGCCGCATCCAGAGCCGTCAAGGGCTCGTCGAGCAGCAGGACGCTTGGCCGAATCGCGACCGCACGTGCCAATGCGACGCGCTGACGTTGACCGCCGGACAACTGCTCGATCCGGCGATCTTCGAGGCCCGAGATGTTGGTCAATTCCATCAATTCGGCCACACGCGCAGTCCGTTCGGATTTCGCGACACCGCGAATCTTCAAACCGTACCCGATATTTTCGGCGACCGTCATATTCGGGAACAGCGCATAGGATTGAAACACCATGCCGACGTTGCGCCGCTCGATCGGCAGACCTGTCAGGTCCTTGCCGTCGAACAGCACGCGTCCACCGAGGTCCGGAGTTTCCAACCCCGCGATGATGCGCAACAACGTCGTTTTGCCACATCCCGAAGGCCCGAGCAGCACGAGCGTTTCACCACTTGCAATGTCGAGCGACGTCGGCTCGAGCGCGCGAGTTCCGTCCGCGTAGGTCTTCGCGCAGCTCTCGACCCGAAGCGACACGCCATGTCCAACGACGGGATTCACCGCGCCCCTCCTCTTTCAGCGAGCCATTGCATAGCAACCAAGAGGGGTATGATCATGATGAAGAAAACCAATGTATAGGCCGAAGCCACTTCCAGCCGCATGGAGGCGTAACTGTCCGCAAGCCCGATCGGCAGCGTCTTGGTCAAGGGCGTGTGCAGCATCCATGTCAGATTGAACTCGCCGAGGGACAGCGTCACCACCATCAAACTACCGGCCAGAATTCCAGGGGACGCATTTGGGACGATGACATCGCAGAAACGTCGCCACGGCGACGCGCCGAGCGACGCCGCACCTTCGTCGAGCGTCTTGATATCGACGGTTGCGAAGATCGCCATCACCGATCGAACCATGAACGGCATCGTGAAGATGACGTGCCCCACCAGAATGAACAGCCAGGATCGACGAAAGTCGCCGAAGCCGCCATAGGTCAGCAGAAGCGCCAGGGCGAGCGCAAGCCCTGGAATCGCCACGGGAAGCGTAATGACCTCTTCGATCGCTCGCGACAGCCGGCCGCCGCGAACATAGAGCGCATAGGCGGCGGGAACGCCAGCGAGCAGCGTAGCGGCCAATGTTCCGAAGGCGATGACAAACGACAACAGGATGGTGCCCGCATAGAGCTCCCACACTTGGGTAACCCATTGCAGCGTGACGCCGGATCGAATGCCGCGGAAATAATTGTTAGTGACGCCTGCAGTAATCGAGAGACACGCTGGCACAACGAGAAACGCCGCGACGAGCAGTGTAAAGAGAAGCTGAGCAGCAAAGATGGCGCGATTCCGCACGGCATCAACCCGCGGCAGCAACGGCATTGCCGCTGAACGATCGGGCCAGCGCCAGGATCAGCCAAGTAATCACGCCCAATCCGACTGACAGCGCGGCTGAGGTGGCCAGATTTCCGGCCAGTGTGAACTCTGTATAGATCAGCATCGGCAGCACATCGATATTGGTCGCAAGCGTGAAGGCGGTGCCGAATGCACCCATGGCAGTTGCAAACGCGATAGCACCCGAGGCGATCAGCGCCGGCATCAAAGCCGGCAGCACGACGTCACGTTGTACGGCCCACGGCCCTGCCCCGAGCGACCGCGCCGCCTCTTCCAGAGCGGGATCGAGCTTTTGCACGGCCGCCATGATCGTTAGAATCACCCGCGGAATCGAAAAATAGAGATAGCCTAAAAACAGGCCGTAGATCGAATAGGCGAAAACGAGCTTGTCTCCGATCAGGCGGCTCGACAAATCGCCGACTACACCTTGGCGGCCGGCAAGCAGGATGATCATAAAGCCGACGACAACGCCAGGAAACGCCAACGGAAAGGTCAAGAAGGCGACCAACAAGGACCGGCCAGGAAAGCGATGCCGCTGCAGAAATATTCCGGCGATCGTTGCCACCGCCAAGGTTACCATCGTGGTGATCGCAGCAAGTATCAGAGTGTTCACGAGAGTACTGCGATAGCGCGGTTCGGCCAAAATGGAGAAGTATTCTGCCAGCCCGTTTGGACCTTCGGCCCCGGTGACGAGAAGTTGCGCCATCGGCAACAGAAAGAAAGCTGCCGTCAAGACACTCAACGGCAGCAAGCAAAGCCAAACAAAGGATCGATGCGACATGCGACAACGGTGCCCTGATTGAGCTCAAACTAGGGCAGCTGATTCTGCCACCTTACCTGACCTCGTCGAGATATCGCTCAACGAAGCCCTTTTGTGCATTTTCCATTTCGCCCCAATCGACGCTCTTGGCCCGCGCATAATCGGCGTCCGGCAGGAATTTGCTCTTTACCGACTCGGGGAGATCAATCGGGCGCGCCGGGCGCAGATAGGCATTGGTCCAGATCGCCTGCCCCTTATCGGACAAGAGATAGTCCAGAACCTTCTTCGCCTTTTCCTTGTCCGGAGCGTTCTTCACCAGGCCGACAACATAAGGGAACATGACTGATCCCTCACAGGGAATCACAAACTCAAAGTTCCCCTTCTCGGAATATTTGGCGCGATAGGCGTTGAAATCATAATCGAGCAGGATCGGCATTTCGCCCGAGACAACGCGGGCATAGGAAGTCTGCTTGGGCACGATCGGATCGTTCTTACGCAGTTCCTTGAAATAGCTGATTGCCGGGTCGAAATTGGTGGCAGATCCGCCAAGCGCAAGATTGACTGCGACAGCGCCGACATAACCCACAGCTGCGGAGCTCGGATCCAGGTACCCGACCATTCCCTTGTAGTCGGGCTTGAGCAGGTCCTTCCAGCACGCCGGCACCGGCTTCCCGCCAAGCGCATCCTTGTTCACGAACAGGCCCAGCGTGCCGGAGTGGATCGTTGTCCAATATCCGTCCCGATCTTTGAGGCCGGCAGGAACCTGGTCCCAATGCGCCGGCTTATATGGCTCCAACGCATCCTGCGCTTTGGCTTTCATACCGAACGTGACACCGAAATAGCCGATATCTCCGACCGGATTGCTCTTCTCCGCAAGAATCTGAGCCAATGCCTGCCCCGAGTTCTTGTTGTCGTGCGGAATGTCATAGCCGAGGTCGGCCTTGATGGATTTGAGCATGGAAGCCCAATCGGCCCATTCCGGCGGACAATTGTAGCAAATGACGTCTGCCGCCTTGGCCGATTGCCAGGGCGCCAGGACGGCCAGGGCGAACAGAACGACGATGAAGCGGATGACATTCATGAACTAAGGACTCCGTGGCTCCGGCATCTCAGCCAGTGACGGTTTCCCCTAAAGGGCGCACATGAAGGATTTGCGACACAATCCTTTGATGTCTTGGATAAAACAACTATCTGAACGTGCTACACTCCCAAGTCATACAAAGCGCAGGCGGAGCTCTCCGAGGCAGCGGGCGATCAAGCTTCATCCATGTTGCGTTCGTCGGTAGCCTCGAAGCGGCCGAAGCGGCCGCGCACAAACAAAAGCGGCTCGGTCGGACTATAGGAATATGCTTCCACCGCGCCGAGAAATATCACGTGGTCTCCACCATAATACCGGCCGACCGATCGACACTGGAAATTCGCGACGCTTTCCTTGAGTACCGGTGCTCTTCCAAGGCCGGGACTCCACTCGACCCCGATGAATTTATCTTCGGATGACTTGGCGAACTTGTTCGCCAGCGCCTGCTGCGATGTCCCCAAGACATTGACGGTAAAATGACTTGCGTTCTGAAACACGTTCAGACTGGAGGAATAGAGCAGCAGGCTCCAGAGGACCAGGGGCGGATTGAGCGACACCGACGCAAACGAGTTGCAGGTCAATCCGTATGGTCGGCCGGCCGCGTCGGCCGCAGTGATGATCGTGACGCCTGTTCCATAAGCCCCAAGCGCGTTGCGAAAATCCCGTGCGTCGATTGGTGAACTATCGCTAGCGAGTTCTTTCGCTGGATCAGGCACAACTGGACACTTCGGCGTATCGTTCATCCTGCCGTCTCACAGCGTCAGGTTATCGGAGGGCAGACCGAGCACCACCCGACCATAGCTGGTCCCAGCTGCGTCGAAGTTAAATGCAATATGGGAATTGATCGCGTGTGCATCGCGAAACCGCCGCTGCAGCACTCCACTCGTGAACAACCCTCGCGCGCCGCTCGCCGCAAACAGCAGGGAGACGGCCTCTGTGCATAGATTGACGGCATAAGCTCCGTCACGCCGATACCGCGTCTTGGTCATCATGTCCGGAATGATGCCTCGCCGCGCATCCTCCATGGCACGGGTGCAGCTCGCTCGCATAATCATGCGGGCTGTATCTATCTTAGCGGATGCTTCGGCAATTTTTAGTTGCGTGCTCTGGAGGTCACTGAGCTTTGCCCTATTGTAGGTCGACGCGCGATGCCGCGCACCGTCGATATAGTCCTCAAGACATGCCTGAGCGTTGCCGAGGGCAACGCCCGAAATGGCAAAGGGAAATAGCGAGAACACTGGCAACCGGTACAGCGGGCTGGGATTGAGGCCGCTACCTGGGGATATTCCGCCGGCGAGACTGTTCACCCCGATTGTCATCTCGTCGGCGACAAAGGCATCCCGCACTTCGACATCGTTGGAGCCAGTTCCCCTCAGCCCGGCTGCATTCCAGGTATCAAGGATGTTGTAGTCTGCCCGTGGCAAAAGAAAAATGCGATATTCCACGCCGTCTGCCTCGTCCTCGGAGGAGACTACACTTGCCAGCATATTCCACTGACACGAGGCAACGCCAGACGACAACGGCCAACTTCCGCGCAATTCGTAGCCGCCATTCACTTTCTTGGCCCGGCCCGCTGGGAAGATAAAAGAAGAGGCGATCAACGTATTGGCGTCATCGCCCCAAATCCGATCCTGTGCCCGCGGATCGAACATCGCCAACATCCAGTGGTGGCTCGCCAGGTTGGCGACATTCCAAGCCACCGATGCATCCGCGCGTGCAAGCAAATCCGCACAATCGACCAATGCGACGTAATCCAGCTCACGGCCACCGACCCGCTTTGGCTGCAGGATTCGGAACAACCCGGCTTCCAGGAGATCCTGTTCGGTCTCGGGGGGCACGCGACGCAGCTCTTCGGTTCGTTCGGCACGTTCACGAAGCAATGGCAAGAGTGCCATCGCCCGCGCTTCGACGGGCGCAAAGGCATCCGGTCGCTCATCGCCCTGATACGAGCTTGGCTGCTGCTTGGTCGTCATCCCGAACGTGCTCCGCGAACGGTCCATCATCTCGTTTCAGGCGATACCAATTGCGACCATCGCATTTTGATCCGTTATCACACGGTTGGCAATTCGTGCAGCGGTTCGAATCTGCGATTCCTCAGTCGGATTCTCCAGTCAGAACGCGCTGTCACGCGTCTGGACTCGTCCGAAAGCGCCTGCTCGCTGCAGCGCCGCAATGCAGCAATCATCATAGCCCAAGATCGTCTTTAAGACCTCGGTCGTATGTTGCCCCAAGGTCGGGGCTGCCATGGGTTCGACCGGTGGCGTCAGACTCATACTGATCGCCGGTTCAATATTAGGAACTCTGCCCGCTGTGTGGTGCGGAATCTGGCAAACCCGACCGCGCCCCCGCACTTCCGGTGCCTCGAACGCCTCCGCGATGGTGCGGAGATAGCCGGCGGGAATGTGGGCCTGCTTCAGTTTTGTCATCCATGTTTCAAGATGGTCTATCGCGAAAATCTCGGCGAAAATCGCGCGCAGCTTCTCTTTGTTCAGCGATCGCGACTTGCGCGTGGCAAACTGCGGATCGTCGAGCAGATCAGGGCGGTCAAGCACTTCCGTGACCAGCCTCCGATAGAGGCGGTCGTTGGCGCAGGCGATGTAAAGGGGGCCATCGGAGGCTTCATACACACCGACTGTAGGTGATCCGTTCGGGGAGTTGCCAAAACGCCCCGGATTGAATCCACTGAGCAGGTACGCCATGCCGTAGAAGCTCGTCATGTTCATCGCGACGTCGAAAAGAGCGACATCCACGTGCTGCCCTCGCCCGAGCCGTTCGCGAGCAAGCAGCGCCAATAGAATCGCGTTGCAGGCGGACATGCCCGTCGCGAGGTCAATGACAGGAGGTCCCGTCCGCACCGGCGGACCATCCGCAAACCCATTGAGGGACATGAAGCCACTCTCGGCCTGGGTGATCGGATCAAAACCCGGTCGCGACGCAAATTGTCCCGAACGGCCGTACGCTGAAATCGAGCAATAGACGAGACCTGGATTGTTTGCGGAAACGGTTGCGTAGTCCAGGCCGAACTTGTCCATGATTCCAGTGGAAAAATTCTCGACCACCACGTCGGCCCTCTCGATCAGATCGCGCGCAATGTCCCTGGCCTTCGGCACCGCTAGGTCCATTGTCATCGCGCGTTTGTTGCGATTGAGGCTGAGGAACGCCGCGCTCTCGCCTACAACCTCCGCGTGTTCGTAGGCTCGCGTATCGTCTCCTTCTTCGGGGTGCTCGATCTTGATGACATCAGCACCGAAATCGCCCAACATTTGCGTGCAGACTGGCCCCGCCACGACCCGCGTGAAGTCGATTACGAGCATCCCGTCCAGGGCCGTCGGCGCGTCCTTTCGGCGAGGTGACCGTTCTGGCAATGGCACTTTGGTGACCATGCGTCTCGCTCCTTCCGTCGAACTCATTGTCGATCATCTTCGTGATCTTCAGCATGGCGCAGCAGAGCCCTATCGATCATTCAGAAGGGCCGCTGTAGCGTGTCGTTAGCTCAACCGGGCACACAAAAAAAGGCCCGGCGGCCTTGGCCGCCGGGCATGACCTTTGCTGCACTGCAATCTTTCATCGAACGGAGCACTCAAAGGGC
Organism: Bradyrhizobium sp. SZCCHNS1022; assembly: GCF_032484835.1. NCBI lineage: Bacteria > Pseudomonadati > Pseudomonadota > Alphaproteobacteria > Hyphomicrobiales > Nitrobacteraceae > Bradyrhizobium > Bradyrhizobium sp. SZCCHNS1022. The sequence goes on from NZ_JAUETT010000003.1 coordinate 276,149, forward strand.
TCGATCAGCTTGCGCCAGTAGAGCGTACTCGACCAACCCCAGGGTGACTGTGGGCGAAACAGTCGATAGCCGCCGCGGATCAAGTTGTTCGCAGAGATGACGTTGTCCGTCGTGTCGGACACGATGCAGGACCACCCGTTCCGCCGCCCGCGCCACTCAGCCGCGCGCATCAGCCTGAGTTGGAGACCACGACCGCAATGCTCTCTTGCTACTCCAACCCGGCAGAAATAGCCGGCTTCCGATCCTATTGATGAGGGAACGAGACCGGCAAACGCAACGGGAACGCCCTGCTCGTATGCGATCCACCAATGCCCGGCATCGAAGTCAGGCAGCGGCGCCCTGTCAAGGAAGGTTTGGCGATGAAGATCAGCGAGACTGTCGGCAACATCTTCATCGCAAGCGTCTACTTCGCGGATATGATACATCTGAAATCCTTGACCTTGCCCGCCTTATCGATCACTTCCCAATGATGACCTTGATGCCGAGCCATACCGCTCCAACAAAGCCCGTTACGATGACGGTGATGACCGCCTTGAACGTGTAGCTCTGGGCTTGCTCGACGCTCTTGCGCCATCGACGAAGATGCTGGAAATCAGCTCGCAACTCTTTGCGGTCCTCCTCCTCGATGCCAAAGGATGTCAGAATCGTCACGATTGCCCGAAGGACGACCGCGTCGATCTCCTCACGTTGCAGCCTGTGCTGTTCGGCCAGGGTCTCGGCGACGATGGCTTTGATATCTTCTTGGATAACGCTCATCGCCGAATGATTCTCGCAACGTTTTCGAAGCCGCGCTTAGCGAAATAGAACGATATGACGAGATTTGCGGTCACCGACACGAATCCCGCAAGCGGCTCCGTAGTCCCGAACCCAAGCACCTTGTCCCACACCAGGAGTTTTGCGAAATAGATCGCCACGCAATAACCGATCAGCTTGTCCGGCTCATACCAATGACCGATTTCCGCCTCGCGATATCGCAGGATTGCGTTCGACTCGGAGACCTGTGCCGCAATCTCGGAAGCCGCAAGATCGGCCGCGATCTTGGCTTCAGTGTTACCCGCATTCAGCTTGGCTTGATAGGCATCGATCAGCCCCTTGATCACCGGACCGCCGAGAAAGCTCACGATTGTCATCCACATGTCAGCCTCCCTTCTTCAAGGATCGCGCGCGCGCCAAGATCGTGATCAGCGAGATCACGAGGAGAATGCGGCCAGTCGTCCTGGCATCGCCGACTGCAGAATTGATCTGGTCCTTGATGTTGGGATCACCGAGCGCATCGCCGACACTATCGATCAGGGACATGAAGCCGCCGATCAAGGCGAGCGTGTAGCCCCATGCGATGGTCAGAGAATGCAGACAGGCCGCCTTGATTTTTGGCCACATCAATCAGGCCCTTCGGATCAAAGCTGCGAGCGCCTTCGCCGCGCCGGCAAGCCTGGTCGCTAACGCGTTGGCTCCGATCGAGAGCGCCAGGAGTCTGCTCTTGAAGGACCAGACCAGTGCGCCGCCCGCCGCGACACCAAGACAGAATGCAGAGCCAAATTCGATCATGTCGTTCTCCTTCCGAAGATGGATTTCATCAAGGCAACAAAAAAGGCTCCGATGGAGCCTTTGGCCGGGTTCGAAATGGATATCTGAGGCGATATGGGCGGCGGATCCGCCGACGAGTGGGGTCGAACCGAGGCCGTCTCCGAAGGCGGAAACGTGATGCTCGGATCAAGCCCCATCATGGCCATCAGCAGACCTGCGCAACCGAGCTGCCGGTCCACCGCCACCGGATCGTAAACGCCGTCGCGAACGTATTTTCCGGCACGATATTGATTCGTGCCCGCCCATACATACGGCGACGGAACGCCCCGACGGGCATAGCCGAGACCATTATACTGCTCGAGCAGGGTCAGAGCGCCCGCGACTGACCAGTCCTTCCAGCGTGCCGCGTGCGGAGGGCAGTTGACCAGCGCGTCGACAGCTGCCTCTTCCCAGGATCCGAAAGGCCCTCGGCCGGCCGGCACATGGACTGAGACCTTGTTCCAGGGATCCCCTTGGGCCAGGGAGCCTCCCCAGCTTTGTGAGCACTCGCGCTCGTGAATAACGGCGATCACCGGCCAGGGGACACGGGTAACCTTCTCAACCGCTTGATAGCGGGCCTTCTTGGCTACCATACGTTGAGCGACTGATACAAAATCTCGCACCGGCTTTGCTTTGTTCCAGCGGCAGGCGTTAGCGTCGGTCAGCAGTGAAGGGTTGAGCATTTGCAATCCATAACGAGAAAGCCGCCCAATTCGCGGCTGCGTACTTGTTCGCGACGAGGTCGTGTGATTGCCTCGCGCGTCTTCGGTTTGTGAATAGGAGGGCGGCAACCGTGACGAGCATAATACTTGGAGCAAGTAGCATGGTCGGCTATCATATCGCCAAATAGGTTCGCTGAGCTATTTAAGTCTCGCGTAAACCTCCCCCCGATGGATCGCCGCTGATCTTGGGCGACCAGACACAATCCGCTTCCCGGAGTCGCAAGTCATCTACTGTGACAGCAGTCCTGTAGCGTTCTCAAAAGCTATGCCAGAAATACTTCGCCCTGGGCCGCGGCGGGTAATCGTGATCACGTCAACGAGCACCTTCACCAACCTATAGATTAGGAAGATGAGCGCGAGCGCGAAGACATGGTCGATCTGCGCGCCGCAGAGCATCGCACCATGCGCGCGTGCGAAAGCGCAGAGGCGGAATGGACGAACCTACATCCTACTCTAATCTATAGAAGGGCCGAGACCGCATTGTTCCGCAGATCGGGCACATCGTTCGCCGGCTACGCGTTATGCCCCTTACGGAGATGGCACTGGCTTGCGGTGGCCAGTACACGCTGAGGACCAAGCGCTGGACGCAATTTCTGCGACGAAGTCCGCAACTGCGCCCAATCGTTACTTTTGCACAATGGGGTAGACGTTCACTTATCGCGAAATGATCGGCCACATCTTCGTTGGGCTTTGGCTATCGCGCTGGCTTGCGCCACTGCCGCCGTTCGTCCGAAAGCAGCATTTGCAGCTGCGAAACCGCTATACCGAGCCATTATCGCCCCGAATGGGCGACCGCATGTTGAAGGATCTTGCTTTCGATTCGTCGAACGCTGCGACTACTTTCTAATGAGTACTCGTCGATTTCTCTCGCTATTCAGATAATCCGCACGATATAGTTGCACAATATAGTTGGCTGAACGATGTTGTGCGCTGCGCCGCCGCCCTGGCTGTAGGTCGTATCCAGTCCGTTCGCACTGTTCACCCGAACACCCGTTCCACTTGGTGCGGTGTTGCCGCCGACTGGGATGCCGTAACCTCCACCACCGCCAACACCTCCCGGCCCCCCGCCCGGAGAGAAAAAGTTGCTTGCCGAGTGCGCGTGCCCAGGATCGTAAATGCTCGCGCTGTGAAAGTGTGACGGAATCTCAGCCACGGTTAGCGTGTGCGCATCTTCGCCTCCGGCCCCTCCAAGACTGTGGCGAAGTCCCGCCAGACTTCCGTTGACCAGCCGATTTGCGGTCGTTCCCCCCATATTGTCCGGACGCGCCGTGACGCGTCCCCGCAGATCGGGTAAATTGAACGTCGTCGATCCGTCCCCGCCGCCATAGGTCGTCCCGACCAGTGCAAAGAGCGCGGCATAAGTCGCACGGCTGATTGCCTGACCGTAGGGGAACGCAAACGAGCTGTTCGGCGCGGTCGGCCCCCAGAAGTCAAGACCGGCGGCCAGCGGGATGTTGTACGGATTGCCGTAGAACCCGTGCAGATAGAACACTCCATCGGTCTGATTATAGACCGCAAGATACGGCGTTCCCTGCAGGATCGTACCGGCCAGCAACTCAGCATTCGGCGCACTCCGCAACGGCTTGGCGCCGAGCGAGTCGACGTTCAATGTCACGGTTGCACCGTTGGTCGTGTGCGGCGTGAACGCGATCATCTGGCCGTTGAGATGTACGAGCGTATCGAATTGCTGATAGCTCACGAGCGTATAAGCGGTGCTTGTGCCCGAGGTGACGGTCGCACCTGAGATATCGTCGCGATATTTAGCGGTTGCCGCCATCATCGCCCGGGCTGAGTCGTTGATGCTCGAAGGCACCTGCCCTTCGGACCAGTTGATCGTGGGATCGGCTGTAGCATCTGCGGAGGCCGTCTGTGACCATCTGTAGAGCGTCATGTCATTCCTCAAAGAAAAGCGGCGATCCCACTTGAGGATCGCCGCCGGCGCCATCGCCTGTTGTCACTGGAGCATGCAAGGCGCGCGTCAGGATAGACCGAATGAGCGCCGGAGCGACGTTGCCGTCGCTCATTGCTCCCGGTTGAGTTCGAGATATTGCGCGCACGCGCAGCTCGGCGCACGCGCGGTCAGCAGATTGCGGATCACGCCGCTCGGCACCCCCGGACTGTCCTGGGCGACCGCCGCGACGCGCGCCTCGATCACCGCTTCGATTTCGGCGCGGATGGCCTTGATACGCTCTTCAAGGGATGGGCTGTTGCGAGGTGTCTTCATGAGATCCGCTGCTTTCTTCCGATATTGATGCATGTTGGATGGCTGCCAATTTCTGCCTGGCTGCAGCCGCTTGGTTCTGCGCGCGCCGCAAAGCCCTCTCCCGCGCCGCCTCGTGCCCCACGATGAAGGCCTGGAGGTCATATGGCAGCGTTTTGAAGCGCGCTTTGCGATCGGCCGGCCAGGAGCGTGGCGGTGCGATCCCGCTCAGTTCGTTGATTGCGGAGACGACCGGCTCGCTCAACGTCGGATCGGCGAGCCCCTTGGAGGTGTGCAGCCTGGAGATGTCCTGCAACGCCGGCCAAAGCTGTGCAATGCCGAGTCCTGCACAATCCCGCACGAAGCTGGCGACGGTGGCTGGCGCGGCTGGACAAAACATCGCTCCCTCGCGTGCGCACCAGCGGGCGAACAAGGGTGCACACTGCTGACGCGCCCGCGCCAGCGCCTCCAGCACGGGATTGATCATCGGCCCGCGTTGCGAAGCGCCGCGTGGACGCTGCCCATGTTGCGCCGAAGCTCGAGCATTCGCGCATGGCGTCGCAAGTCGCCAGGGCTTGCCTCGATACCCTCACGCAATTCGGCATCGAAACTCTCGAGTGCCGCGACACGCTTCTGCAGACCGTAAAGCGCGAAATTTTCCGCGATCCGCTCAAGCGACATCGGCTGACCATAAAGATTTCCGGTGATAGAGTCTGAGCGCTCGATGAAGTTGCGGCGTTCGTCAGGCATGAGAAATCTCCGAAAGAGAGCGAAATCAACGAGGAGAGAAAAAGATCGGCGGCGGCGTTTTGAACTCTGGCCGGAGCTCTGCCGGCGCAGCATCAGGCCTTTGGAATTGGGAGGGCAGTTGTTTGCTCATGTTCGCAACCGCGTTCATTTCGTCCATTGGATAATCATATTCGAACGGCTTTAGAGGAGGATTCAATTTCATGAAAACATTCGAATCAACTCCCGACCAGAGACTCCCAGCACCGAGCTCATTGACCGTCGGAAAAATTCCTGTTCCATAGCCTTGCGTAACGACGTACAGATCATCACCCTCCTGGACAATTTTGCGAAATACGTTGCCCGGATGAAGCAAGTGATCCGGCAGAGTCGTATTCACGATCGTGAGCCGGTCCGGATCGACCAGTTGTCGTACTGGTCCAATGCCAGGAATTTCAACGGTACCTCCATCAACACTCTTGACTCTTTGAAACGGCGTCGCATGCCAAGACAACGCTTCAAAGGCCTGCTCTGGTGTGTGTCCTCGGGAGATGCTGCCCACCCAAGTCTTTGTTGAGTACTGATGAGGCCCGCTCGGAATAGTGATCTCAGCTCCGCCGCTGAACGGAATTGTACGGCGGATCGGTGATTGCATTACAGCATCCATATTAGCTCCAAAGAATGATTTCTGGGAAAGCCAATCCAACAGATCGGGACAAATCTGAGCAGCGTGCAACCGCGACTAACTACGATTTTAAGGATGATACGATTGGCCGATGACAATGCACGCGGCCCGAATCAAGGCACGTTGATACGCGACTTCAGCGCCGTGCGTGATCGGTTCGGCGCCCGCCTATAGAATCGTGAAGAAATCGATTGCGGCGTATCAGATCGGCAATATGCGATCGAGCTGCCCTAACGCGTCGCCCGCAGAACGCCCCCCCGCAAAGGTCCTCAATCTCTCTGCAAGAACTGCACTTAAGCGCATCACCTGCACGTAAGAGCGCGTCAGGTTCAATTCATCCTGCGGGAGCACACCGACATACGAACCTTCTCATGAGCCTTGCCACAAGGCGAAGTGCCAAGACAAAAAACAAGGGAATGAAGTTCGTAATTGCCAAACACGCGATGTACAAAACAACAATTGATATTTTATGATTCAAGTTCCTGGATTGGTACATCAGCGTAATAAAGGTCGCTCCGCACACAACGAAAAGGATGTTTGCGATTGCGATTGTGAGTGCAGCCTTCAGAACAGCTCGAGGCCGCCAATTCACAAGCTCCAGCGAGAGCACTGCGGTCTCCGCCAAGAACAGACAGACCAAATGGAGTATCGAGAATCCCACTCCAACGCTTACGAAGGGGATGATCGGCGCAAGGTATAACGAGATGAGCAGCACGACAAAGATGACCAAAGCCACCTTGATCAGCATATCGAGGACGGCAAACACGAGCCATTCGCCCACGCTGAAATTCATGGTTGCACCGTCGAAACGAACCCCAACTTGGGACTGATGATAATCATCATATAGAACAAAAAGAGAACGGTGTCAACGGCCGAACGCTGCTGGCTATGGCACGAGCTTCTCTCTCCGCGCACATCACGACCGATTCGCTCTGCGTGCCTGGTAAAGCGAGACGGCATCCTTGAGGTCGCCTGACGACGACAGCCGTGCATTCAATGCTCGCACATCGGCCCGCTCGCGTTCGGCAGAGCTCGCCGCGACGCCGGGACGCACGACAGGCGGGACCGGACGCGCCGCAATCGCATCCTTGGACTTCATCATGAGGCGGTACTTGGCCGCGTCATACATCATCCGCTGGAAGGTGGCGTGGCGCATCAACGGCTCGGTATGAAATAGCCGATTGAGCTCGGCCGGTTCGATTCCGCTCTGCTTAGCGGCAGCCATGATCTCTGCCGCGACCGCCTGCCGCACCCCCTTGGGCTCATCTTTCAGCATGACCTCAAGCCGCGCGTCCTCGCCTTGCGCGAACTTCTGGAAATTTTGCCGCTCCATCTCGGCCTGGTGCTGCTGCGCGTGAGCCTGTTGCGTACGCAACTGTTCGGACGCGGCAACTGCGGACTGGACACGGGCGAACTTGGCCGGCTCTTCGCGCGACATCTTCTCAAGCGCGGCTGGAATATGGTCGGGCGCCATGCCTGAAAATTCCGGAAATTGGCCGAGAAAGTTCGCCTGCGCGAGTTGCATCGCCGCCGCAAGGCCATCGCGATAACTTTGTCTCGCCTTTTCCGCCTCACCGATTTTCTCCTCGATGGCCTGCAGCACCTGCGGATGCTGCAGTGCCTTTTCGAGCTCGGTCGCAATCTCATCGGAGGAATGACCATCGCGCGAGGGTCTTCCGGGCCAGCCGCTTTCAGGGGCTTGCGCCGTCGCTCCATCGTCGCCTTGGCCGTCCGGATGCTTGAACCCATAGAAGTCCGCGGCTGTTGCATCATTGGCTTGGACGGCCTGACGTAGTGCATCGACGCGTTGCGCGGTTTCCTCAGCCTCCCCTGCTTGAGCAGCGCGCCTGTCCGCCGCCCTGCCCCGCGCATGGTCGCGCGCCGCGCGCGCCAGGGTCACGGCTTCAGTTGGTGCCGCGCGCTCACCTTTGGCATCGACATATTCCCTGACGGTCAAAGGTTGGTGCGCCTCAGTGAGGCGCCCCGCGGCCTCACGCAGCGCCGCGTTGTCGCCGTCGATTGGTGCGTGCTCCTGCCCCTTCTCCGGATCGTGCATCGGCGTGTAGCCTGCATTCGCGAGATCGAAGGCGACACCTGTCAGTTTGGACTCGATTTCGGAAGTCGTCATTGTGCATCCATTGCAATAGAGCTCATTCGCCACATCGGCTTTCGCAGATCTGCCGCTACGCCGGCGCCCTCAGCCTTTCGGCTTGAGCGCGCCGATGAGGCTACCGATCCCGCCAGCGATCGTGGCGAATTGATCGACGCCGGACTTTTCCTGGACCGTTGTGCCCGTGCTGTTGCTCTGCTGGCCAAGTCCCGCGATTGGCGTTCCAATCTGCGCGAGCAGCTGCAATGTCTGCAATGGGATGCCGCGCCGTTGCGCTTCTTCGGCGAGCGTGGCATTGGCACCATAGTTCTGCGCGTCCAGCGCTGACTGCGCAGCGGTCACGCCCTGCCCTTGGTTTGCGAGATATTGCTGCTGCATGCCAGCCAGCGTATTGACTGTGGTGTTGCCGGCGCCGTAGAGCGAATTGGCGGCTGCGAGCTGGTTGGTGACATCCTGGTTATATTGCGCGGCGATGACCGGCGCTTCGGCCGCGGCGATCCCCCGACCATAAGCCATCTGGTTCGCACCGCTGAAGTCGCGGCCTGCGGCGGCAAACTGCCCGTTCACTGAGTTGCCCACGTCAGTCTGGATCTGCGCGAGCTGCGCGGTGAGCGCCGGATTGTTGCCGATCATGCTGCCATTGGCGTAGGGCGTCAGGTAGTTCTGCAGCGTCGACAGGTTCGCTTGCACGTTCGGCGCCTGCGCCGTAGCGCCGCCGCCATTGAGCAGCGACTGCGCATAATTGCCGATCTGCCCGGCATAGGGATTACCCTGGGCGGCGTTGCTCTGCAGTGTATTGAGCGCGCCGGTCTCTGCGCTGGTCAGCCCGCTGTTGCTCACGCCGCTACTCAGCTGCGACAAGATTCCCTGGAGCAACGGCTGCGCCGGCTGCCAGGGGGCTGTTTGCGATTGCTGGGTGGTCGTACTGGTGGACTGCCCGCCCATTGGCGAATCTCCTTTCTAAAGATCAACTATTGTCGACGCAGACGCGTGCTCGATCGCAGCGCCACGGCGCCGGCTGCTCAAAGATGTCGGTGTCAACAGAATTGCGATAAGGGTCGAGATCGCCCAGAGCGGATTTCAGCAGCTATCGACCGCCAACTGCATTGCTTGTCGAAACAGAAGGAACAGCCGGCGCGCCGAATTCGAACACGGACTTTGGATTATTGGTCTCGGCAGGAGCGCTCGGATTTGCGTCGTTTTGCCTCAGATAGACTTGCCGCGACGCCAGAAATCAGGCAGGCGGCGCCGACGTCAGCTAGTCAACGGGCCGCGGCCGTCCTGCAACAAGCGCCGAACCGTCGGATGACGTCGCTCCTAAATAGTGATCAACGAACTTTTCCTTCGTCCAACGCCGCCCATTCACGAGTCTCGTACTGCTCTTCACTCATATCAATGATCTATTACAGATTCTGCCGACACAACGGAGTCTTCGAATACGACGCCGCAGTTTGAAAGCCGCATCAAAGCCCTCACATGTCACTTCTGGGACTCACCAACAGTTTCGCCTTCGAGCAAGGCTTCCCAAACAATCACCCCCGACCAGGCAAACGTCTTGGTTGCATGGCAACACGATTCGACACTGCTGAAATCAATGACGTGTGGCCTTGAGCCCCCGGAGGAGTCGCAAAAAAAGCGGGCTCTCGAAAGATGCATCATCGCTCGATCGAACATCTGTCAAGCCAGACGCGATACCGGTGGCCGGCATTAATCGCCACACGCGGGAGGAGATGCGGAACGTGATCTGCGAAAACTTACGTACCGGTCGGCGGACCGAATGGCTGGATACTGTGCCGGCTGGACTACGACGTCGACCAGAAAGATCGTAGCGGCGGTTGAGCAAGCAGTTCGGTCAGCTGACCATATTTCCTGGTATTTCCTGGGCGGTGCTTCAGCCTTCACCCTCGACCCAGCCATCCGATTGTTATCTTTGTCAATCCGTCATCGGTGTCCGCCGTCTACGCAGCGGATCCCGCCACGCATCGCGAAGGCGCCGCGCCTTAACGATAGACTTGACTAGAGCGGAGATAGCGAACCTGGTTTCTTGACTGCCCTGTATCAATCTCCTTGGTGGCTTGAGCTGGGAAAATCGGAGCTGCCTCGGCAGGCCAACTTGGCTTAGATACCGGTGCTTGCCGCGACGACCTTTCAACCCGCTTCGCCGCCCAATTCCGAAGATCGTTGCCCGGCAAAGTGAGCCAGGTAAAGATTTCCCGGAGTGACGGGCAGCCCTGCCCGTGTGAGCATAGTGGCATTTTCGCGAGTATAGGCTTCCGTCATTTCGCGCGACAGCTCCGGATTCGCCCGGAGAGCAAGCAGTTCCTGAGGCGTGCCCTTGATCTCTGGATGATACCGGCGCAGCATGTCTAGCCATGTGCCCGCGATAAATTGACCAAGGCCGCTTGCCGACGAGTTTGGATTCTTTGCATTTGCCTTACCAGAACTCTCGGCTCCCACGATTTGATTAGTCAGTTCCGATGAGGAATAGCTATTTGAAATTTGCTTCGTCAGTTGGCCTTGCTGTTCCTGTTGCCCCTGCAATCTGCCGATCAAATCCTGCTGGGGCTGAACGGCGCCTCGGGACTGTAGTTGGGCACGCCGCCTGGATTAGGACCTGCATCCGGCACTGCCGAATTCGGCTGCAACATGCCTTGAAAAAGGCCGACCAGCCCGCCGGCACCTTGAGATCCATGGGTCTGCGGGTCGAATTCATAATCTCTCCAGCCCATTATTCTATCTCCTTGTCCATGATGACATGTCGCTGCCTATAGCCGTCGAGCGCGCGCAGCCAGCCTTTGCGCCCGAAGACGCGCACAGACCTGCAGCCTTCGGCTTTCGCATAAGCCTCGATGCCGGCGATCAGCGGCAACCACCGCGCCATACCCTTGCCTTCACAGGCGGTGATGACGCAAACCTTGCCGGCATCCGTGAGCTGCAGGCTGGTCGTGGCGACCGCGTCGATCGCAATTGCGCTGCTGAGCGCCAGCCACAGCAGCGAGCGGCCGGCCAGAACGTCGCGCTCGATGTCAGCAAAGGCTGAAAGGCCAGTACGCCGAATGGCACGCTGCAGACGCGAGGCCACCAGCGGCCAGGCGCATTGAACATGGTCAGGACTGACACAGGCCAGTTCAGCCGAGGACCGTTCAGCCAACATATGCATTGCACACCGAAGATCCGTCGCAATGCTCGCTAGCGCCATTGGCCAGATCGATGTAAATAAGGCCAAACGGCATTGCGATTTTTTCAAATGATATCAACGAATCGACTTTCTTCTTGTCGATCGTCACGACCACGATTCGAAGGTGATTTTGGGGATAATCATCCCCAGCGCCGGAGAGCGATGGCAGTCCGTCATGAACACCTCTGACAGCGCGGATCATCGGCGGATATTGATAAGCGCCAAACGTGGGTACTGAAAGTGTTAGATTCGATCCACTAGCGCAGCTTGTATCTTTTGACCTTCTTAGGAGGCGGCCTATCTAGCGGGTTTCCACCGCATATCTCCCTGACTAACCCCCTCACACAATCATTGACGTCCCATTTCGTCCCATCCGTTTTTTTATACGGACCTGAACCAGTAAGACCTTTCCAACCATCTGCAAATGCCTTAGCGCAGTCTTCACGTGCCTGCTTCAATTCGGCAGCACATTCAGGATCATCTTCAGTTCCCGAAAGAATGCGGTTCAAAATATCAGGATAGCGCTTCAAAAATTGCCAAGTTGCCCAGTTTCCAGGGCTTGCCTCGGTAGGCAGCGGCCAGATCTGCGAGCCTGAAGTAATCGCTCGTCCTGGAACGAGACGGCAGGCTGGTCCGGCCGGCGTTGCCTCCGAAGGAGCTGGATTGTTTGAGTCCGGCTGAACACCGTTTCCTAAGCGCCGCCACAACTCCGACCACGGCAGGGTGACCGCCGCAACGCGATCCGGTGGCGGCGGTGTATCAAGTGATTGATTTCCCACGAATTCCGAATTTGGCATTCTCCGTCGACTCACCAGCTGTCGAAAATTCGGGTCCTGCGATGGAGCGGAGGCTCCTTCGTCCAACAGGCCGGTAGGATTCGGCGTGGCTTGGCCATCGTTCGCCCGATCGAACAGACGTTTAGGACCGCTGCTAGCTGCCTCTTGAGGCGAAGCCGTTCCATCGAGGACGCCGTTCGGTGCCAGCCCTTGCTGAAGCATCACTTGCTGCAGAAGTCCGGGCAGACCACCTGCACCTCGATAATCTGAGATCGGCACAGAAGGGGCGTAGGGCGTACGAAAAAATGCATTTTGCATGAATCAACTTCTCTTCTGAAAATGAGTGCAGGAATGCAGACGAGCTTCCGCGATGCGGTCGAGCCAGCCGCGGGCCAAGGCCGAGATGTCGTGGAGCGCTTCAGGTCGAAGCCAACAATGAGATGCAGATTTTCGCTCTGCGAACTGGGCGCGACTTCCGCCAGTTCCCTGGCAAGCCCGGACTATCCAATGGGACCATCAAGCCGTGCGCTGGAAACTACACGTCGGTCGGAAATACAGATACTCAACCAAGGAGCGCATACAGAAACGTTCGCCCCGCTGTCGCGCTGTTGGCGTGGGTAATTGTGAAAGTCCCGTTCGCGACCGCACTCACATACATCGTGCCGTTGCCGAGCTCAGTTGCGGCAACCGCAGTGGCCGGCGTGAGGATCGGCGTCGAGCCAGCAGCGCAGTTCTTGTCGGTGACCACGGTGTTCGAGGCACCGGTCACGAGCGTGACGCTGCCGACCGCGTTGGAGCGTCCGGCGGCGAGTTGCTGCAGCGCCAGTACGATCTTCTTCAGGTCGGTTTCGGTAATGCCCGGGACAAAGGCGGTCATTGCGTGCCACTCGTCGTCAGGTCAGGTACGAAGCCGGCGCAGAAGCTCCAGGATGTGGCCGCCGGAATGCGCACCTTGAAGCGCGAATAACGGGTCTCGCGCCGGATGTCACAGCGCCCGGTCCTAGCATTCACCAACACCTCCGCGCCGGCGAGCGCCGGCGCGGACGGCGTATCGCGGAAGGAGACGGATCCGAAAAGCGTCGCCGCGTCGGTGACCGGACGAAAACCTCGGATCATGATCCGGCTCTCGTCGGTCCCCTGCTCCGCGCTCTCGATGATCGCCTCGAGACTGGCGCCTCGAAAGAAACCCAGCACGTGCCCAGACGAGAACTGCGCGATTTCCGGCTGTACCGCCGTGGCGTAAGCATCAAGGCTCAGAGTCATGGCGTCGATTGAGGACGAGATGCTATCGAGATTTTCCAGCGTCAGTCCTGTCTGCGACATGCCGAGCAGATACTCGCCGCTCGCCTGCACCGCGAAGAAGCGATCCAGTAGGAAATCGTAACCGAGGATCTTGTCGTAGGCGCCGATCGCGCCCGAGATCGACTTGTAGGCCCAATAGACCCGCGTCGAGCGCGGGTCAGCAGCTCCGATGAAAAGCTGCAAATTGCCCTTGTCGAGATCGCCCAGGAAGGTGCGATCCACCTTCTCGCGTCCGACCTGTTCTGGCACACCGCCGGGCTCGATCTTGTGAAAGCCCTGGCCGGCGTAGAAGAAGATGCGCTCGCCGGCGCGGATGATTGAATACGGCGCATAGAGGCCCTTGTCCTGGGTGATGCGGTCGATCTGGAAGATGATCGGCGAACCGGGAACGTAGGACATGCGGCGGATCGCCTGGTCCTGAAAGATGATACCGGACTCGCCGCCGGCAACGCCGCGCACGATGCCACCATCCGGAAAATCCTGATGATCGGAGCCGGCGGTCAGCCCGTCCCACGATGTCGCAGAGTTGAAGTTGTTCAGGCCCGACCATTGGATACGATACGGCGTCGACAATAGCCCTGAGAGCACCAGAAACCGTCCGACGACGCTGATATAAGCTGCTTGGGGCGGCGAGCCCAAAGCATTGTCGAACGAGGTCGAAGCTGTGAGGTCGAAAATTTGCAGCAGCGCATTTGCCTGCGTTGCAAAAACGAAATTCCCGGTTTGCGCGAACTGCCACTGTGCCGAAGACGACAGCTGCGAATAGGCCGCGCCACTTTTCGAAACGTCGGCCCAGGTGAAGTCGGTATTGTTGAGTTTGTAGAGCCTATCTGCCGTGCCAGCAAAGGTCACGACCGTTCCGTCCGACTTCAACGCATAGAAGGCGCCGCGACAGGCCGCCGGCAAGGCCGATGTATAGGGTGTGAACGACGGAAAGGGCCCATAGCCGTCACCGCGCGGTATCACGTTTTGAACGTTGCGCGTGGCCTGCCCTTCATAGTCGCTGACGTCGGGGCGATAGTCGCCGAAAGCAAGAAGCGCCATTGTTTGCTCGCATCATTTAAGGTTGGGTCAGCGGGGCGTCGGCGGCGGCTGATCGCGGACGATGGCCGGCCAAGGTAGAGCGTGGAGCTCGGAACAAGACGGACGCTAGTTTTTCACCCAACTTCCCGGGGGGTCCTGGACTTTGGTCCAGGAGTCTTTCCCTTCCACGGCGATTGACCAGTCACCAGCGGGAGCGACGCCAGATGTCCATCCACTTTCAGGAACGCGGCCTCCGACCCAAGAAGCCCCGTGAGAGGGCAGCGGAAACCAAGCCTCATAGCCACGCGCAAACGCGGCTTCCGCGCCGCTGACGTTCCAATTTCCGCAATTCGCCGTGGTCGCCACGCCCAATGTCGAGACGGGTGCGGCAATCGCATAGTTCGTGCCACTGACCACATATGCGGTGGCAAAGCTGCCGGCATTGCAGATGCTCGCAAAGCTGCCCGTTATTGGCGACAGTGGAATGCCAAAAGCGGCTGCGTTCCCCGTCGCGCGATAGGAAACGCTCAATAGCGAAAACCAAGACGCGAATGCCGCGGCTCTTCCGCCGAGTCCGAAGGATGCCGCGACGGCGGATTGCGCGGTGCTCATGTTCGTCGTAGGCCCGCTGACGGCGTAACTCCCCGACAGCGCAGGAAGCGCAGCCGTTTGCAATGGAGGAAGCTGGCCGAGAGCCAAACGGCCAAGCGCATCCGATCCGAGCAGCGACATCAGTAATACTCGTCGATGACGATGATACCCGAACCACCGCTTGCGCCGCTATTGCCAGACGTTCCCGAAGCGCCGCCGCCGCCGCCCGCACCTACAGCGTAGGAGTAGGAAACCGCAGGAGAGACAATCAGCTTCTCAGTGTAGCCAGCCCCAGCACCGCCACCTCCGCTATAGCCGGTGGCGGCTGCCGGACCGCCGGCCCCTCCCGCGCCGGCACCAGGCATAACGCCTGGAAGGCCGCCGGCATTGGGCCACCCCCCGGGCGAACCAGGGCCGAAAAATGAGCCGCCCCCCTGCCCCCCAATGGCCGCGCCTTGAGGGCCTGCGCCAGCACCAACGCTTGCGGCGCCATAGGAGCCGCTTAACCCCCAATCCCCACCGGAGTAGGCGCCCCCATTGGACGTTGGGCCACCTGAGCCGGATCCACCAGCGCCCCCATTGGCAACCATCGAACCGAACGTCGTGTTGCCACCGGCACCAGCCGAAGACCCATTGCCGGAGCTATTTGAGCTTCCGCCGCTGCCACCACCACCTCCACACATTCGTACGAAGATGGCCTTACATCCCGCCTTGGTCGTATAAGTGCCCGATGCACTGGTAATGACCGTGCGCGTCCAATTTCCAGGTGTCGCCGCGGCCGCGATATTGGATCGTGCCTGGGCCTGCTGCGCAGTCGTGAAGCTGTTCGCGGCCTCGATCGAAATCAGGTCCTCCGCCAGCGCCACCACCGCAATGAGCGCTGGCGCGGCGGCGAAATTGATCTTCGCCCCGGAGCCTCCCTGTTTTGTCCCCGTCCCCGCGGAATTGTACAGCACGGTGGCCCGCGCAAACGTGTTCGTCGCCGAACTGTATGCGCCCGAGGCATACTCCCATTGGGTGAGATCGGCGCTCTGCGCGCGCACGACATAGACCGTCCCATTGACGGCATTTGCCTGAATCGGGCCTTGATAGCCGCCGACGGTCGAAAAGTAGGTCCAGTCGGACGTACCGCCGGTGGTCGGCACGAATCCGCAATTGTTGATGAATGCTGCCATGTCAGGTAATCGTCAGAACGCCGTTGACGAGATCGGTGTTCACCGTAAAGGTATTGCCGTTCGTCAGCGTGAGCGGCGTTCCATAGTCCCACCAACCGATGAGCGGCTGAGTCGCTGATGTGGCGTTGTAGAGCACGGCATATTGGAACGGACCGATCGATCCTCCCGCGGCCGTCCAGGATGGCTGCGTACCGGCGGTGAACTTGAATACGCCGGATGTTTGTCCACCCGTGATCGAGCCGATCGAGGCGCCGCCCGCTGTATAGCCGTTGCCTGCCGTAAGATCGGCCGGCGTATTGTAGATCGTGTTGGTCACCACCGGAGCCGTGCTGGTCAAATAGACCTTGAACACATGAGCGGTGCCGGTCTTCATGTTGTGCAATCCGTTGGCGACGTCCTGCACGAAGCAATTGAACTTGTTGAATGCTGCCATCTTGCGCCCCGTTGGAATATCTGGCGTTAGAATGTCTGGCCGGACACGTGCACTGCCATGGGTCCCGCGTTGAAGGTGGATGCCAAGCCGAGGTTGTTGAGCTCGGCGAGGGCACTGCTCAAGCCGAGCCCCCAGGTTTGGATCCGGGCGTCTTCTTTGATGTAAGGCGCGGATTCCAGCAGAGTCCCATAGAGGTAGAGGTCCGGCGCCAACGCCAGCAGCCAGTTCGTGCCGCTGGATGCAAGCGGTGGCACGGCCTGCCGATACACCATCTCGATCGTGTACGCGGCGTCGGGCGTCGGTGCGAGTTCGAGCTCATTGCCAAGGACCGTGAAGTAGCGCGGCCGCGCGGGGACGTTCGAGATCCCAAAGCGATATTCGTCGATCTGGACCCCGGATTTAAACTCCAGGCACGGCTTGCCGGTCACGCTCGCCAGCCGGATGCGGCGCATCGATTGAAAATCCGACGGCAGCGCAACGAATTCCGGCTCGCTGGATCTCAGATCGATCACAGCGATTGCGCGGCGCTCCATCTGGCGCACGAACAATTGACGATTGAACTTGGCTTCCGCCAGTTGGACGAAGCTCGGAATCCGCGCGATCAATGTCGTATCCTGATCGCGGGCAAGATATTCGGTCACCGCAGATTGCAGCGATGCATAGTCGGAGATGAGGGTCACGGACGTTCCGCCTTCCAGCCCGCCTGTAACGCAGGTCTGTCTGTGCGCAGATAGGCCCAATCCGGATCATTGAGCTTTTTCTGCACGATTTGGTCGAACTCAGGCGTGAACATGCGAAGGGTGGTATTGCCCTTCGCATGCTCTTCATTCAGCCATCTGAGATAGATGACGTTTGGGATGCGCGCGACGTGCCGGCCCCAATCGCTGTACTGCTCGTCGCGTCGCGCTTCCTTGTTCCATCGCAGGATCGGTGCGACGTCCTGAGCATGTTCGATTGCAAGGCCTTTGCCGTCGCTGTCGAGATGAGGTCGGATGAGGACCCCGCTCATCACGACACCTCCGTTACCCAGAGCGTGCCCGCCGTAGCGGTGACCAGGCCGTTGGTCGCCGCCTTGATCGCGGCGATATTCTGACCGGGACTCACTGTGACGAATTCGACGGTATTGGCCGGAAGGAATACGTCCGCTAGCGTCGCAGTCTGCGCGCCATCGCCGATCCGGTAACAGCAGGCGGCATTGGCCGCGAGCCGGAGTTGATAGGTTGCCGAGCCGAGTTTGTTGGTCGCGCCGACACTGCCGTCAAACGCAATCACTTGCGTCGTACCAATGCGCGACGATGGCTGCTTCGGAAAGAATGACATCTCAGGCTCCCTTGACCGAGAGCGAGAAATGCATCGGCACGGACGTTCCGGACGCGCCAGACGGTGTCAGCACGATCACATCGTCCTCGTTGAGATAGGTCGGTGACGGAGGCACAACGTAAAACAGCTGGCCGGCGGCCGAGCCGGACTGCGGGACGGCGAAGCTCGCAACGTTGACCGAGTTGACCGAGACGATAACGGTTCCGTCGGCCGTCGTGATTGCGCCGCCGAGAATTCCGGCCACCTTGACGAGGCGGCAGCGGAACGGTGCGCGCACATAGGCGGCCACAGGCGACGAGCCGCAGGACGGCGTGTAAGCCGTCAGATCGGCCGTGTCCAAGGTTCGATTGCCAGGAAGCGGCATGGCGAGGTCTCTCCAAAAGAATGGGGCGGCCGATGCGGCCGCCCCGGACAGAAATGCTGGATTGCAGGAATCAAGAGGCGGTGTTGTCGAACACGCCGCCGCTCGCCTTTTCATTACGAGCGACCAGCGCATATTCGGCGAGGATCTGCCGGCGCTCGGAGTCGCCGGTTTTGGCCAGCGGGATCGAGATCATATTGCGGCCGTTGAGATAGGCGACCGCCCACTTATCCATCTCGAGCACCAGCACGTCACGGGGGCGCTGAAACCGCGAGGCGACGACCTTGAGCTTGCCGAAATCAGACTCATAGGCATCCACCGAGGCGACGATCTTCTTCGATTTGGCCTCCTCGATCGCGGTGGAGCGGCCGGTAAAGGTCGAAAACACCTGCTTGTTGAAGGCCCCGGTCAGGATCGTGCCGGGCTTGCCGCCATTGATCCAGATCGAGGACAATACGGTCTTGAGCCGAGCCTCGGTAAACGCGACCTGCGTGCCGTCGGTCCTGGTTCCGGTTCCATCCGATGCGGCCGGATCCGCGCCAGAAGCGCCCTTTGACGTATTGGAGACGATCCATGACAACGCCGACGCCGTCTTTCGCGGCGTCGTCGTGTTGCCGATGATCTTGGCCTGATTGGTGCCGCATAGAATGGTTTCGAGATCGCGCTTGAGTTCGAGGCCCTTCAGCATCTCCTGATAGGCGAGTTCGTTATCGCGGCCGGCGTGATCGACCGCCTGCTGCGTCCCGGACACGCGCGCGACCTTGTAGGAGATCTGGCACTGGTTTCCGAGACGAACTGTCGGCGTGGTCGCGTTGGTGTTCGGATCATCACCTTCGAGCTGGGCGTTGGTGTTGTCCGGTGCAGCGAGCGCCTGGGTCTGCCACTCGTGATTGACGGCGGTCGCCTTCTCCTTGTCGACACCGCTCATGAAGGGCGTGTCCACCGGATCGATGCGGTAGATGATGTCGCTGAGATCTTCGCGATTGCCAACCGCCTGGTAGGTCACGAAGGTTGAGGTAGGTGTAGTCATGGATGATCCTTTTGATCTCGATCGCCAATCAGGCGCTGCTCGCACGACGTGTCGAGATAACGCCACTTGGCGCCTGAGTTAGCGCTAAGAGAGACACTGAATTGGTGTTTGCCTGGATCTCGACGGCCCGATTGCGCGGCGACAAAGGTCCGGTTCGGCGTGACGAGATATCTTCGCCGTGGCGCCCGGATCGCGATCGGGGGTCGGCGTTGCTGATCGAACCACGTCGCTGCCGTGCTCGCCGCTCCGAGGTGTACAGCGTGCGAGACCGACATGACATTGGACGTCATCTCAACCTCGCGAAAAAGCCCGCGGTCGGGTTCCGACGCGGGCTATCGAAGTCTTGCGATGTTGGAATTATGCAGGTGATTTGCCCGACGTGTCAACGGCATTCATTTTGGCTGGGTGGCGCCGAACAGCGCATTCGGCACGCGACTGCTGATCTGTGCTGTCTTCCGCTCTGGAACGAACGAAGATTATCTCCCGCGAGGGACCGGTCAACTCGCCGAGTGCAGATACTGGGTCGCTTATCGAAGAACAGCACCGTTGCTCTCAGCGAACAAGGCATCGCGACTGATCGCCGCCAACCGAGCTCAGATCAACTAAGACTGCAATCGCGAGCTGAGATATCGGACTGGCTTATTCTGTTGCGGCGGCCATCTCGGTGGTGACGGCTCGTCCGGATTGACGCCGGCAAGAGCGTCGCTGAAGAGCACGATGTCGTCGCCAGCTCCTAGCTGGGCAGGTGCGCCCCCGCGGCTACATTCAAAACGGGCGATTGCAACATTAGTAGCTCAGCCGCGCGCTGAGATAGCGAACCGGGCCAGGCTGACTAGGTGGCTAAGTCGGGGGTGTCGGCTCATCCGGGTTCACACCCGTGATTGTTTCCATTGCTGGAGAGACGCCACCTCCATCGCCAATGACATTCGGATCACTATCCAACTGCCCGCGATAGCCATAGCTGTTGAACGGAGACGGCAGACGGCGCGCGGCCATGCCAGCCGCGTAACCCTGGGCGATATTGGCTTCATTGACCTTCGACAATCCCCATTTTCCGTTTGTATCGACGTCAGACTTGAGGACTCTTTTACTAAAGATGTTATGCATCCCTCCGCCAAACTGAGCGAGTTCTTGCGGCAATCCAGCCGCACCCGTAACGTACCCAAAATGATCGGAAGCTGCACCGATATAAGCGCGCACAAATGAATTATCAGGAATACCCCAACGCGGATTCCGCTGCAGCTCCTCGGGACCACCGGCCAAAAATCCCGCATCATAAGTCCGAGCGTTCCGCCTGGAATACCTAGCCGATGAATGGCATCGAGCCTGGCAGCGGCATCTCGAGCCGCTTGCTCCGTATAGTTTTTTGGCACAACAATATAGTTGTTCTGGTTCGCTATCCTTCCATCTGTTTGATTGCTACCTCCAGCGTCCGAGTACAAATTCGCCCATTGTGAGCCGCCCGGCACGGGATCGATTACATACATTCCATTTCGAACGAGGAATCTTGAAGGAACTTAACCAGTGATCCTACCTGTCCCTCTTTGATCTTCAGCAGCTGAATAAAAGGTTCGATCTGTCACGTCGGCCTCCTGGAATGATACGTTTGAACTGGCCACAGCACAGCACGCGGAAATTCACAAGGCTTCCCACGGCAAGCAGTGACGACGACATCAGTTGGATTAGCTACTCAACCCTTTCCGTCGAGAAGACCGACGACTACGGCGTAGTAGTTTCCGAACAGGTGATAAGCGGTCCGATCGCGCTCCACTGTCGCCTCTTCGGTTTCCGCAGACATCACCTTCTTCCATTCGAGGGTTCTCTTGGAGGGCGGCAAGATGAATTCACCAATCGTATCGTAGACGACGTAGTCAAAATAATCGCCACGATCGAATCCTTCGCAGAAGCCGACAGTCTGAGTCGCGCCATTCTCGACAAAGTCCGAAAGTCGACATTGGGACAGGTAGTTCGCCGCCAGCTTGGTTCTCGCGTAAAACCCCAGGGTCCTGAGCCATTCACGTGTTTGCGGAACGCCCGCGAAGGGAAGGACGAGCAGAAACCATGTCAGCGCGAAAACGGCGCTCCACTTCTTCTTTCTGTAGAAGAGCGCTTCGATTGACAGGCAAGCGAGTGGAATCACGAATAGAAGACTGGCGAAGAACAGCCAGACCAGGAGAGCCGGAACGAAAAAGTAGCAGAACATCCCACCATAAACATCGAGCAAGGGCACGGCGATCGAAATAAGCCTGAACCAGTTCATCTTGCCTTCCTGCATCGCGCGACAATCTCTTCCGGGGTTGCGATCGGCAACAGAGCCCGGCCTTCAGCTGAAGAACTCGGCTGTTCGGATAAGACCCACAGTATAGCCGTCGGCTATGGTTGCGCGGCTTTGTTTCGAGAGAGCTAATAAGATCTGCCCGCCCTCTCGCACTATAGAACAAAGAAAGAACGCGTCAACAATGTCCTCGGTCAGGGGACCGGATACGGTGTCGCTCAAAAAATGCCAAACCGCCTCTTGCGCTCCGCGACATCTGCGAGCTCCTTCAGCTCCGCCCGCGCCAGCTTGCCGTTTGCAATGACCGATGCGAGATGATCGCGCACCTTGCCGACGATGTTGATCGCTAGAAACAGCTTCTCTCGACCGGCGGCATCGTCGATGACTGTGCGGCGCCAGGCAGAGACATAGCCTGTCTCGAGCGCCACGAACGCTTCAGATAGCAACTCGTCGTCCAGCAAGGCTTGTGCACGCGCGGCCTTTGCTGCCGCACGCTGCAATATATTTTCATCTGTCATCGGCCCGTTCCGTCCTGTCGAGGGTCTGCAACTTGGTTTGGCGCGCCTCTGCTGCCGCTCCGAGCGCAGCCTCTGCGAGTCGCATTTCGTTCTCGGCCTGGGCTTGCTGGCGCTTCTGCGCCTCTGCCAGAGACTTCAAATGCGCATCGAGCAGCGCGATCTTGGCGTCCAGGCCTGCCTTGATCTTCGCGAGCTCGATCTCGGCCTGCATCTTGATCTGCTGGTGGACCATGTCGTTCTGGGCCTGCTGCTGCGCAAGCTGCGCCCTTTGGGCAGCGATCGCCTGCTCCGTCTGCAGCTTGGCCTGCGCCGCCATGATCTTCGGATCCGGCGGCGGCTGTGGTGGCGCCGGTGGTGGATTCAAGAGCTGGCCGGTCTGCGGGTTGATCGCGGTGGGATCGTTGAAGAAGCGGCTCGGATTCTTATGTCCCATGATCCGCGTCAATTCAGCCGCGGTGTTATAGAGTTCGCGATCGCTGACGAGGTTGACCTTGCCGGCCATGGCAAGCTCCTTCTGCACATTCGCGATCGCCATGGTTTGTGCGAATTGCTGGGCCTTACCGCCGGAGCCCAGGCCGACATTAATGGTCATGTCGTCGCGTGTCCTCCAGGCGCGCGGATCGACGCTGACCCAACTGTTGCGAAGCCGTACGGTCTGCTGCTGCTGGCCGTGCTTGCAGATCGTGGCATGGAGGAGCGCGAAGATGTCGCGCACCCCCTCGGCCATGATGCGCGCGATCAGCTTGATCCGCATCTGCGAGGCCGAGAACACCTGCGCTACCGCGGTGGCGGACTGGTTTTGCAGCGCATTGGCGTCGATGCCCTGCGCCTGCTTCGACAGGCCGGTGCGGGTCTCGAGCTCGGCATCGATATATTGCAGCATCGGATAGATCGAGGTGGTGATGTCAGGCACCACCTGCCAGTTCAACCCGCCCGAGGTCTTGGTGCGCACCACGCCCCCGGGTCGCGAGACCAGGAGGTCGTCGAGCGTATTCGGCCCTGCATTCGCCTCCGCCACTTCGACGCGAGGATTGTTGTGCAGATACAGATTATCCAGCGCGCCGCGCTTGAGCGCAGTCTTCTCCCGCTGCAGCGGCATCACGAGATCGGCGATCGAGCGGCCGAAGAAGCGGTGGGTCATCGGCACCGGCGTGGTCGCGGCGAACGGAATGGCGTCGAACGGCGTGACGCACTCCTTGCCGTCCTTCCGCAGGATCTCGGCCTGATCGCCGCCGGTGATCACCTGGTACAAGCACGGCCTGCCCTCGCCCTCATAGTCCATCCGCACATAGTGTTCTGTGATGCGCACGAGCCTGGCCGCCGAATTCGTCGCGCTCGACGACAGGCGCAAGTGCTCGTCGACCGTGTCGCGGGCCAGCGTCTCGATCTCGGTCGTCCCGGTGTAGTCGCTGAGCGACCTGATCTGCTCGGCATCGAAGCCTTCTCCGATCAGCTGCGACTCGGTCTTGGTGACGACCTCGTGGAAGCAGTAGTTGCAATCGCGGATCGAGCGCGCGCCGCGCTCGATCCCGAATTCCTCCGGCGGCACGCCCATCACCCGGGCCTGCGCGAACTTGCGCGTGGTCACGATGGTTACGTCGTGCGTGATCGGAGCCGGCACCGGCTGCGGCGCCAACGGCAGAGACATTGTCATGATGATGAGCTCGTCAGAAGATGGAGTAAAGAATGCCGCGCTCGGCGATCAACGGCTTCCGCCCTCGCCCGCATTGTTGCGCATGTAGTCCTGGATCATGCCGAGCAGACCACCTGCCGGCGGTTGGAATCCTGTTGGATCTGACGGATCGCCGCCGTTGACCGATGCGATGAGGCCGGGTAGCCCGCCGGCCGACGAATCTGAGGTCGGCGGGTGATAGTGAGTTCGAGCAGGGAACGACAAGTCAAACGGCGCCCCGGCGGGGATAACCGAGGGTTGAAAGGGCGACGGCCAATTTGGACCGGAGGAAGCAGCACCGGCCGACGGAGCGAAACCACCGGCCGGTGTCGGGCCGGCAGCTGGAGCCAGTTGCGCACTCGACCTATTGGCCCGGGGTGCCGCATCCGTCCGCGGCTGACCGACACCTGGCTCCGGAAACCCGTACTCAAAAACATTGTTGCGGCTCGGCACACCGGCTGCCGCTGCGGAGTCCCGCACGGACTCATAGTTCCAGACTCGAGGGGCAGGCAGAGCCGGAGCCTGTGGAGGAACTTTGGGTAGAGGAATATACGCCCAAGGATCCTGCGACTTCCACCACGGAGCGATCGATGATCGTTTCTGAGGAGCAATTTCCAGGTTATTCCACCAATCACCAATAGCGTTTCCGTCGCCGATATGACCCGCAGTACCGCCTTGAAGATGTTCAATACCGGGATTGCCCTCCCGCCAAACCCAAGGCTGATCTGATCCGGGCCAAGACCCGTACGAGCCCGCAAGCCCGTCGTTGAATTGCCTAATAGCGGAACCTGCGCCTCGAGCAGCAACGTTGGGCTTACGGATCGTAAGCCCCAACAGCGCCTGCCCTATTGATCCTACAAAACCAGCCAATTTAAAGCCGTCGACGGCGGGACTATACAAGCCTGCTTTCGAGTCCGCCAACCATGACTTCAACGGTTGGTCACCGTACGAGAGCACTTTCCCATTGAAATCCACAAAACGATAGCTTTGATAGTAGTATCCATCTTTCGGGTTTTTGACCGGCTCTGCAAACTGCAAATATCCGTGAGCAGCTTCACTCATTGCAACCTCTTGCCCGTAAACGTTTCCCACTTGTCCACCTGCGGTCTTGCCAACCCCACAAGCGCAAGCGTGAACAGATCGCGCGCCGCGACCTGCCGATTGAAGACGTAAATGTTCTTGTTGACGCAGTAGCTTGCCATCATTGATCCGTCGGGATCTCGCTTGCACACCGCAATCGAGACAAGATATTGAGCGGCATCGCCATTAAAAGTGACCGCGGGGTCTCCGTCGGACAATATGGATGCAGTCAGGCCCCATCGACACGCCGTATAGTCGGCGTTGATCATAACCTCCTTTATCGACAATCTATTAGCGACCTCCGTCGTCATGCTGTCATCCCAGTATTCTTTTCGATCAAAAACAACTTTGCGGGGATCAATCGACAAGCAGCTAAGTCCGCTAACAGTAAACTCTTTGTAATTCACAGATACGGCCGCAAATAGCTCGTTCGGATTTGATCCCACGCCGAGCGCATACAGCGCTATCGCCAAGCCAACCGCGAGTACGGCGGCCGCGCCCCAGAACCTTTCAATCCCTGCCATCGGAATTGGGTGCTGAATCATGATCTGACTAGAGCCTCCTTGAGCCAGCCGTCGTTGGATGAGTTCAGACGAAAGCCTGCATCAACAAGGTAAGGGCGAAGAACCCGATCAGAAAAATGACAAATCCAATGAAGCCAGCGATCGTCTCTTCAATCTCGATGTGACCGGTCCCGTCGCTGCGGTAGCCAAGCACATTGAAGCTCTTCTGGGCAGAATTGAGCGGCTGCACATGGACTCTGCCGAACGAAACCAGCGGGAGAACGAGCCGCGCGACGGTGTATCCGAGCGCCTCGATCATGGCGTCAAAGATGCCTATAGGACGTCCGGCAAGCACCAAGAGCGCGCCCACGACGACGAACGCAAACCCTGTCACGATCAAGGTGAACAAGAGAACGTCCTTCGAAGCGTTGACTGAGCTAACTACCAATTAGAACAAATCAAGAATTTTGTCAAACGCCTCCAGCCCAGCCATCACGCAAATCCGTGCATTGTGACAATGCTGCGCACCCGCATGATGCGAGCCGGTGGATTGAAGCCAGAAACCAAGGGAGTGACCATTTCGATGAGACCATTGGGTCTAGGTGAGGTTGGCCGGCTCCGATCAGCGCGCTCCGCTCTCGACGGGATTATCGCGCATGTAGTCCTGGATCATGCCGAGCAGGCCACCGGCCCGCGGCTGGAATTGCGCCGGGTCGGACGGATCGCTTCCGGTGACCGACGCGATCAAGCCGGGGAGACCACCAGGCGCGTTTGGGGATACATCCGGTAAATAAGGTACGGGTGTCGCGCGCCCAGCGAAGGACGAACCTGAGCCGGGGCTTGCAGTTGCTGCGCTCGGCGGCCCGAACTGCCCCTTCAGATAGTCGGACGCCCAGGGCGCGACGCCAGCCCCCAGAGGTCCCTGCGACGGCGCTCGCATATAGGGCAACGGCTGTTCGGCGGAAGGCGCCACCCTTGCAATGCCGCTTTGGAGAGTCCGCGCAAAGGGAGAGAGTTCGTCCAGCGGACCCATTGCAGGAGGAAAGATGTATGTATTGATGAGATCGGCGATCTGAGCAGGGCTGTACGTCTTCGTGAGGGCAGGAGAGGCGTTTGGCGACCCAATCCCCCACTCCACGGCAATTTCTTTTGCTTTCCCGGGAGAAAACCACCCGTCCGGCGTGGCACCATTGACGCTGACGGAAGGAATTCCCACGGATACATTTCCGGTAATCCCTTTCCCGAGAGTGTCCTTGGACGATAGCCCCGGACGCAAATGAACCCAATGAGCTCCAAATCCTGGTATCCCAAAAGACCTAGTCACCGTGAAAGGCGGCGCGCCTGGGGCGCCTGGATTCCAATAATAAGTCCCACCCAGGCGACCAAACAGCGTTGGAAGCGACACTGAAATCCCGTCCGCGCGCAGGTTTCCATTCTTGTTGACCGACAATTCTTCCTCCATATTTAGACGAGACGACCGAAAGGCACCTTGCAGATCGGCTCACCGCCTCGGAATCTTCTTCGGATCTAACTATGATGAGTCCGTTTCCAGACTTGATCGTGCTCGCCTGGTTGCTTGGGATACTTGCGATTGCCCACAGAGCACGCGCGCTGCTTTATCGCGCCCTGAAACATCCGACTTCCGACGCAGGATCCGCTGATTTTTCCCGATTTGGATTCATCAAATTAGCCATCCATATCGATCCGTCCAAGCTGACCGAAGCAGGTCGCCCACTCCTCTCGAGGGCACAGTGGGCCGAACGAATTCTCTCCCTTTGGGTGATCGATGTCCCGCTGTTTATTTTGATTCCGCTCCTCTCGCCTCCTTTGCATCCGTGATGAAGCAGTCTGACCGGCCGGTCCATCGGCGCCGCAATTGGCTGCCAGGTGATTTTTGAAAACTGCTCTCGTGTGCTATTGGAGCTGGATCGGCAGGCTCGCGAGGTCCCCAATAAGGTTGGTGGTCGCGCATGACATGATGCATCTCTGCTCGTGGCAGACGTGCCCTTCTGCGGGCACCTGTTCCGAACACGCCTTCTTCAGCAGCAGACGACCTCAACGGCCTTGAATCCCGGCTGGATCGGTCCGCATGTACTCCTGGGTCATGCCGAAGAGACCTCCCGCAGGAGGCAGAAAATGCGAGGGATCGGAATGGGCGTTGCCGTTGACCGACGCGATCAGACCAGGAAGACCTTTCGAGGTCGGTTCAAAAGGGCCGGTTGGAGATTGATTTTGTGAGAGCGCCGCCGATATCGAACCAACACGGGCCCCGGAGTTGCTCGCCGCGCCATAAGAAGCTGCAAAACCAAGCCCCCGTTCTCCGGCTCAATTGCGCTACGCTTGCCCGGGGCAGGTGCGCTGGATGGAGCAGAAGATGGGACCCGGTTCACGGTCACAGCGAAATCGGCAAAGCCCGCCGATGGGCCAGTCCAAGGCGCACCGCTCCCCGTTGGCGCAACAAATTTGAGAGGATACCGTTAAACGATGGATCGATCCTTTGACCCTGGCGGGTAACGATCAGCTTTCCTGTCGTCAGCGCATCTAGAACGAGATCTTGAATTTGATCTCTATTCAAATTATCAGTTGATCTTCTCAGAATACTTCACCCGATGGCTTTTGGCTCCGGCTGAAACTGGCTGTTCACGCTGTGCGCGACGATTTTCATCGCGCCATCGGATTCAACGACGGCCTGTGCCAATAGCGCGAACTGATCCTCGCTGAGATCGTAGTAGGTCTCGCGGCTTTCCTCCTCGCGCTCCTCCCACCACACTTTGACAACGCCAACCTTGGACAATAGCGCGTCCTTGATGAAGGAGTAGAGGATCATGAAGCCGGGATTCTGCTGCATGAAGACGTGATTGACGTAGTCCGTCTCCTGGGCAGCCGCGGCCTCATCCTCCGGCCCGACCGGCTCGAAGCGGACCACCTCGTCGGAGCCGGCAAAGATATCCATCAGATGCGGCATCAACCCCTCGACGGTGTCGGCGACGTCGGTCGAAACCGCGCGAGAGCGGCCGTCCTGCACCGGCATGTCCTTGCGCATATCGCCGAGATAATAATCTATGGCATCGGCGCGTTCCTCCGCTAGCCGTGCAGCGGAAATGGCGGCGAGCGCATCGGCCTTTTCCGACGCCAGCATGGCCTTCAGATCGGAGATCGACATTTTCGGCATGTTCATCACCTTTCAAAACTAGATATCGAATTCCGCGCACGAATTCAAAATACGACGGTCGATCCGCAACTTGAAACGCTGCGGCGCGAGGTCGCGATCGACGAGGAGCAGCTCGCGCTCTGCAGGAATGACCGCCTGTTACAGGCGATCAGAAAACAACACTCAATGAATGAAGCAGTCCAGCAGACACCGTATTGATTGTCGCCGGAGTATACGGTGCACCACATGTAGCCACGCGCACGAGACCGGTCGGTTCTGTCGGAATATCGATGATCCCCAAGGACCGAATAACCAATTCAAAACGATCTATGGCCGATGCTCTAGCCAGACGGGTTCGGTAGACGTCCGGAAGGATAAACCAACCGACTCGAAAGGCGCCGGTACGCGTTCGGATTCTGGCTGTCCAATGCCGGTTCCGGCCTTTCGGCCGAGACGTTCAGATCACTCCTCGGATTTTTCCACGGCACCGGCGGAGCGTACGGACGTCCAAATGGATCAATCTCTATGATATTTTGATCTTGCGTCTTAGGGATACGCTCGGTTGGCAATTCGATCGACTTGTCCCTTTGATCGTTTGGATCGCTCCAGTCCGTCGCTGGAGCGAATGCATCATTGAATTTCTTTAGCTCCCTCAGCACGTCTCCCATGATGTTGTTGGGATCGTTCAATTGCTTGCTGAAGCTTTCGACGGAACCATACAAACCTTTAAGGTCATCCATTAATGCGTCTGGATTTTTCTTGATTCCCTCTGGATAGTACGAGCTCGGTCCATTGATGATATCGTCAAGCTGCTTTCCGACCATCCCGAAAATCCGTGATCGGTCCCCCTCCCCAATGCTCGGAGCATTTGGCGGTGATAGTGGAGCTTGTTCGATGATGCTTCTGCTGTCGGTCATATCAAATTGATCCTATCAATAATGATAGGCGCTAGACCGCATGCCTAGCGCGGGTGAGAAAACGTGAGATAGATCATTCCAATGCGTTCGTTCCAGGAAAACGGGTTCCGCACGAACTCGTCCCGCTCTCTCATGACACGCCGATAGATCGGCACTCGCAACAAACCGGTTGTGAGTTTCGCATGGAATTGTTCGGCAGCCTCGTTCGTATAACAACAGCCGGGCGGCCCCAGAACATTCATATCCATTGTCGGAAGACCCGTGGTGTCGGGACGGACAACGATTTTGATCATCAGACCGGCCGCGCGGATTTCGCAAACGCGCTCATAGCTGCAGTTCTCTAGTTTTCCTGTGTCCGTCTTTCCAGCCGCGTCGATCGCGTAGTTGAGGACGAAGTCTTCAGCCCAAGCAGCCGCATTCGTCACCGTCAACAGCGCCAGCAGCATGACCATGCGCAAGGCGGCAAGAGAGCAGATAGCGCGCAACCGCGATCCTCTAGTCATGGTTCGATCCGTCTGCACCTGTTACGTATCCAATGCGGCAAGAGCCCCGCTTCACTTCGCAACCGTCGCTGTCGAGCGAACTTTGGATTCGAAGACCCCTAGCCATCTCTCGATACTCCAACAATCCGCTGCGCAACGATGAGCACGAGATTAGTCAGCCGATGCGCCCCCCACAACAGAAACACGATGAGGGAGAAGACGCCGAGGGACGCCCCAAGATCGGCCACGGTGAACTCGGCCAAGGCTCCGCGGCCGTACATCAAGACACGCAAGCTGTCGTCGGTTCGCGACATCAAGATCGTCAGGAGAAGAAGCGCGTAAGAAAGCGTCACCACGGGAGAGCGGCGGAAAACAGCCAAAACAAAGATCGGGGCCAGCCAGATGCAGTGCATGAAGACATCTGGGTGGCCCCATTTCCCCCATCGGAAATCCACGGGATAGCTGACAAGGTCGGTCAGCACCAACCACGTCACCAGGCATGCGCAGGCGACGATGAAAGCCGCGGAGGAGATCCGGTCGCGATCCCATTTCATCAGGTTTTCGCTTGCCTAGTTGAGCTGTCTTCCCGCGGAGGTTGGCAACTCTGTTTAAGGACCTCACGACGAACAAATCAAGAACATCAGAGGACAACAGATTTGTCAACTGCTCGCTTGAACGCCGCCTTAGCCGCACGCGATGCGGAGCGCGAGCCGGCCGATCGAAACCCCAATGACACAACACACGGCGGGGGCATCGTTATGCGCGCATAGCGAGCTCTTCCGACGAGATCACCATCAGTACGGACCGAATCGAGCACGCTCCGGAAGACACCTCACTTATTCCAACTCGCAGGCTTGTGCCGGAGCGCAGCCCAGTCCTCTAGCCCCGGCGTCGCGCCTCCGAAGATCGGCGGCGGGAATGGATAATCGGGCATCGGCTCGCCGGTGACGATGCCGAGCGGTCTGGCGGACTGAGGCGGCGGCGAGAGTTGCTGATAGGGCGACAGCGGCCCGTTCGTTCCGCCTGCAGACGCCCAACTTCCAAAACGGTCATCGAATGAGGGGGCACGATCCATCGGCGGGAGTTGATTGGGCTTGGTCCCGACGACATCCACGTTCAGACCAGAAACAGCCGGCGAGCTCGCCGGGCGCGAGCGCAGAATCCGGACCGCATTTCCTTCCGGCGGAGCAGGGGTTCGTCCCGGAGCCGCGTCGTCTGCCTGATGGGCGTCGACCAATTGCGAGCCATAGCGCGGGCCGGCGTCCGGCGTATCGCCGAAGTCACGATCGGCCGCCGGACCAAGCTCGCGTCGATATTGGAGATAGTCCTGCAGATAGGCTGGAGCGTAAGGAGCGGGGTCGATGGGGCCTTTCCGCTCCCAATAGTCCGCCGGATCAATAACCTTACCGGTAGGATCTTTCAATTGATAGTGAACGTGAAAGTCACCACCTTCAATTCCTCGCCGTCTCACTCCGGTGTTGCCCATCGTTCCGATCAATTGTCCGGCAAGCACAGGGTCCCCAACCGAAACATGCTGACGCTGCGTATGGAGGATTTCGTGGACGTAGCCATCTGCGTCTTGAATTGCGATCGTTCCATAGCCTCCTTCCCCCGCATTGATCACCTTACCCGTAACTGGTGACCGAAGCGCCGGATGGCTCGTGTTGAATCTCGATTGCTGCCCCCCCCAACATAGTTGAAATCCACGCCACGATGAGGATTCGTCGATCCTGGTGGACGATTGGTCGCTCCGAAGGGGCTCGTCGTATGCGGCGAATACGTTCTTTGCGTCTTTTCATCTTTCATCAATGGCAGCACGCGCCGCATGATATCGTCCCATGACATCTCGGTTTCCTGTGTTTGAGCTGCACCGCTTGAACGAGATCACCTGCGCTCGCCTGATAACGATTGCGCAATTTTGTATTAGAAGTTACCTTCCTACTACTTGATGCACGACAACTGGTGCTGGAGGCGTACTTGCGGATGCATTACATATTCCTAGCTCTCGCTTTGATGACCAGCACGGGCGCTGCAGCTTATGCGCAGGACGGTTCAAAGCCTCCACCGCAGAAATGGCGCCCGAAGGATGGCATATACGCGGTCCCGGGTCCTGACCACGCAGCCCGGTGCGGGGATCAGGCCGAAGCTTACGTCGAGCTTGGCGAGAACTTTATTGGCGGTAGCGAATATGGCTGCGCCATACGGAAGATCACCGACCTGGCGCCTGGGCGCATGAAGCTCGAAGCGTTGTGTGATGACGCCCAGACCGGAAAATCGAAGAATGAGTTGATCCTACTGAAACGAATCGACGATAATATTTTTTCCTGGAGCCAAATCACCCGTGGGGCCAGCGCCGCTGGCGTGAAGTTCGCCTACTGCCCCGAAGACGCACAGCGCACCTATCGAGAAAACTCCGCGCGAGCCAAAGAAGAGCAAACCAAGGAGCCGGCGCAGAGGCGCTGATCGCAACTCCGACGTGGAGCGCCGGAGGCGAGAGCCGCTCCACGGTGGGCTTCATTTTTGAAATTTGCTCTCGTTGAGACGTGCGTAATATCTGTGAACCAGATTGATGTTGCCCCTGTATTTGATCTCAGGCAGAGTGCAAACTCGCTGAGCGTTGAGGGACTCAATCTCCTCGCTTTTTTTCTTTCGCAGACATGCTCCGGTCTAGCTTCGTGCGAGCCACGCGAAGTCTTATCAACGGGCTCTCTGCCGACGTATTTTTTCGTCACCCGATCATAGCCGGAAAAGACCAACAGAACGTCGGCGCGAATTGTCTTGTATTCGTCATATCCCGCGAGCCCATGCCTCTTAGCAACGGTGTCCAGCTTTGCCGTTGTCTCCGGGCCGGTCTTGTAAAATCCGTCCTGACTGTTTTCTCTGATCTCGTCTACCTCGTCTGCGGAATCGAGCAGGCCCAAGATCTGCTTTTCAGTTAGCGGCATCTGCACAAATTCGATACACGACTTTTTCACCTCATTTTGCGTCGCGACCACCTTGCCTTGCGCAGGCGAGGTCTGAGCGTGGACCGCGAAACCAAAATTGAGCGTCAGAACACACACGGACAGTGCGAGGGGCGCTCGCCGGATGAACGATATCATGCGAAAATCGGCATTTGCATCGGTGCTTCTCCAATCCATCTTACGTGATGTCCATTGACCAGCGCAATTCACCCGTGAAGTCGCGTCCGCGAGCTGGTCGGACCGTCACCGCCAGCCTGCGTCCTGATAGCGGATCGGCCGGTTGAAGCTGAGAACCCGGCCCGGCGCCTCATAACAGATTGCCATCAGCCCGAGCGCGTCGGCGGCGTGCGAGGACCAGTCGTGCTCGGGACCTAATCCAATGTTACGCGCCTCGTCCTTGCGCTCGTGGTAGAATCCGAGCGCCTCGCGGCCTGCCTCGGTGGTCGCTTCGTTGAACCAGAGCTGCGGGCCGAGGCGACGCAGAGCCTCGATCCGCATCATCGCAGCGCCCCTGCCCTGGTTCTTCACCGGCGGCTCGACGGCAAATCCTGCCTCGCGCAGATGATCCTCATAGCGCTTGCCGGTGACGCTGTTTGTCGTCACGCCGTCATGCGGCAGATAGAGGATCGCGTCCTGATAGCCCCTTGAGCGCAGCCAATTGACGTGGAAGGCGAGCACCTGACCGACCGCCTCGTAATAGTCCAGCACGCGGATCTCGTTACCAACCCACTGGGTAATCCAGATCGTGAAGGCGTCGGCGGTCGCGCCGGCGCCGCCGATATCGATGAAGCCGCGCAACGGCAGCAGCGGATCGGCCGACACCTTGCCGATCCGCGACTCGCGCTTGGCTTGCGCCAGCAAATCCGCGAAATAGGCTCCTTCGAAGGCCCGCACGTAGTCGCCCTCCCAGATGTGATCGTAGCGGTCGGGATAGAGCGCGAGATCCAGCCGCCGCTCCTCCTCCAACACGGCTGGAAACCACGGATTGTCGCGCCAATTTGCCTTGACCAGGATTGCACCGTCAGGCTTGCGCCCGCGCAGGAAATCATCAATAGCGTCGGACTTGCGACGTGGATTCCACGAAGCCCAGAGCTCTGAGCCGGCGGCACGGATGGTCGGCCGCAGCAGCGACAGCGAGCGTGCGCTCAATGTCTGCGCTTCGTCGATCCAGGCGATGCGGAAGCCTTCCAACGATTTGATCGAATCCGCCGTGTGATCCTGCATCCCGCGGAAGATGATGAGACCATCGCCGGGCGTTGCGATCTTATCGCTGTAGAGCTTGAAGCCGTGGCCGAGACGAAGGCCCGCGATCTTGTTCTCGATCAGCCGTTTCGACGATTGCGCTAGGGTGCGCTGTGCCTCTCGGATGCAAACAGCAAGCGTGCCGCGCTCGGCCTGGCATGTCTCCACCAGCAGCTCACCGAAAAAATGCGATTTGCCCGAGCCGCGGCCCCCGAAGGCGGCCTTGTAGCGCGCCGGCTGCAGCAGCGGCTCGAATACTTTCGCCGTCGGAATACGTAACGTGGACAAGGGCGCCTCGTTCCAAGTGTTCAGCGGAGCGTCTCGAAGGACCCCGACAACGATAGCTCGTCCCCCTATCGGCCTTCACGAACCTGGGGCCATTCCCATCCACGCAATCACCGCTGCATCAGCGGCTTGATCCAACGCGAGAACCAGTCGCTCATGTCGTCTCCGGACGACGTCGATGGATCGTAGCCCCCGAACATCGGAGGAGCGGGGTAGACCGGCAGCGGCCGGCCGCCAGAGGCCGCCTCCGAGCCGACAGATGAGTTGAGCCCTCGCTGCATCTGCGCCGGAACAACGGGCGCCGCTTGAGGAGGCGCAGCCCAGCCCCCAAAGCGTTGGTCGAACGATGCCGAAGGCGGCGGTGACTGCGCCGAGTCTGGCGCAAACGGAACGGCGGAGGTGCCTGTATCGAAAACGGACGCGCCTGACGGACTGACCTGCCGGCCGCGCAAATAGCGATCCGGAGGCCGACGCTCACCTGATCCAGCTGACTGCCGAAGACTGGATGACTCAGAGGCTTCCGGCAAATTCGACCATTTCCCATACCGGTCATCGAACGTGGGGGACGCCCCCTGATCGTAAATCGGTCCACTCGGAAGATGACCATTCCGCTCCGACGGCGTATCGTATCCACCGCCGACGAATGCGTAGTCCTGCTGCACGCCGCGAAGCGATTGAGGAATAGCGGCTGGCCTCCCGGCGCCGTCGATCATAAACTTCGATCTTGGATTATCGATCAAGGTCTTTTCAACATCCGAGAGATACTGACTGCTGCGCAATGGAGACAGGTACAAGAGGTCGCTACCTAGACCGGCAGCTTCCATGATCCGGTTGACCATCGCCGTGCAAACATTCGCATCTGCTACGTTATAGTTTCCGCTGGAAGAGCTAATGCGCTGAATTTCGTTCAGAGCTTGTGTCGCCTGCTCCTCGGTTATCGGTACCGTGAACGTCTTATGCGCAGCGCCGGCGACACTGGAAAAATCGGCTGGAGGTGTCTGACCAGGGGCAAGTGAGTGAACGTCGAATTTTCCATAACTCCAAGGCGAGTAGTGGCGCTGGGGACCAAACCCCGCGTAGGTTTGTTTAGAAGGCTCGTTGACGACGACCGCTGCGTGACCTGGAATATTCGGATTGATCTGAATCGTCAAAGAATATCGAGGCGCCATGTTTTTCATCCTCAATTATTGCGCCTGTATTGGGTCCGTGAGGCTCCCGAAGATCGCTCCGCGTAAACGTTCTTCGCCGCCCCTTTATGCTCCAATCCAAGTCAAACCGGCAGCGGCAAGCAGCCGAATTACCCTAGCTAACGCTTATGCCAGTCTGGGATGTCCTCGGATTCCCGCTCCTCGCTGGCTCCGCGCAACCGCGATCCAGCGCTGCACGTCCAGCCAACGAAGTACGAGATGACGCAGCTTTCCAAGTAATAAGCCGGAATGCTATTCAGCCAAGAGTCGATCGAAAATGGGAAATCACCCGATCCCAGTAACATTCCTAGCCCGGCCCAAAACAAGGCCGCCGGGAAGACCGCGATGGTGGCCAAGAAGACGCTGGCCTTCAGACCGGAGAAGAAGGCCCAGCCGAAGAATACGGCAAAATGCAGCGTATAGATTGCGCAGGCGATGAGACCA
The DNA here is from genome assembly GCF_032484835.1 of Bradyrhizobium sp. SZCCHNS1022. NCBI lineage: Bacteria > Pseudomonadati > Pseudomonadota > Alphaproteobacteria > Hyphomicrobiales > Nitrobacteraceae > Bradyrhizobium > Bradyrhizobium sp. SZCCHNS1022. The sequence continues at coordinate 312,066 of NZ_JAUETT010000003.1, forward strand.
CCCTTATTAGATCGTACGGTCATCGTCGGCCCTCGGCTGCAATGAGTCCGTTTCGAGATATGTGATCAAGCTCTCGTCTAGGCGCGCCAATGGGCGCGCCGACCAGTCGTATCAGAATCTGCCAAGACACGTTGAGCCCCCAACCAAAGAGATACAGGATAATATAGCAAGGCACCATTCATCCAGGAATCGGCCGGGAACGGCGGATCATGAAGACCAAGGCCAGACCAAACAAATCCAAGGAAAACGCCGCCGTGCAGGACTGCAAGCCCAGCCAGCACAATGCTCGACTTGAGGCCCGCGAAACGCCCAAGAGTGCTAAACAGCAGATAATGCACCGTATAGAGGCCAGAGGCGACAAGACCTCTCTTATTCAGCCGCACGCTAAGCTCCCGCACCGGACCTGTTAAAGACAACCTGGAACAAAATAGGAGCATGAACAACTACAATCTTCGATTGACGGGAGCGACGATGACCGCCGCGTGTCGGCGCGGGGCCACTGCGTTCAGTCTACGTCGTCTGGCTCGCTGTCGCTCTCCCCCTGTTCAGGACAAACGATCACCCGTTCGATGCGATGGATCAGTTCGAGCGCCCCATCCTCACCGTTCTGCAGTGCCTGCGGCGGCTTGCCCCAGCCGCGATCGAGGAGTGCGGTTGCTGCCGAGACGCGTGCCGCATGGCTTGCGTCCTTCGATCTCATAACGCCGGCTAGGGCAAGGATTGCGGATCGGGTGTGGCTGCGCGCGAGAGAGCGAATGTCGGTAAGCGTCTTGGCCATATCTTTTCGATGTCAGATGGAGAAGGCGAGCGAGAGATGATCGTCGACGGGCTCACGGCAGCGCGTCGCAGACGGCCAGAAGGACGAGCCCAACCAGCGCGAGAGAGATCAAGTAAGCGGTCATTGAGCCTCACTCTTGCGGAAACAAAGATGCGGCAGACCGCGTCGAACGCGATCGTTTCGGGCGCGAACCCTATCCCCCTGGATCGAGGGACCGCGGCGGCGCCAGCCAGCATCGGCGCGCCGCAGGCCAGCCCGTTCGCGCGGACCGGCCAGTATTGCACGTCACGTCAAGACAGAGACTTGTACGTGGCGGGCTTGAGATTCGGACGACGATGCGCGCGAGCAGCAAAGATCTGTTCAGGCGTCCTGCTATGCGGGCCGCCGTCCGATTGGAAATGTTGGTCAACAAAAAGCCCGCAGCCGGTTTGCCGGTGCGGGCTCTGATCACCTGATCGATGATCGCGTCGATAATGCCATCATGCTGGTGATTTGCCCGACATGTCAAACTTTAACGAAATGCCGCCAATCGATGCAGCGCGCCAAAAACCAGTGCAACAATTTCTCGGCGCGACAAGCAAAAAGCCCGCGGCCGTTTCGCGGCGCGGGCTCTATAATGTTTTCGATGATGTCAAAATGCTCCTGATTTGCCCGACGAGTCAAGCGCCGTTTTCGACATCGCATTGTCCTTAGCCCGACGGGCACCATTAGCGACGAAGCCGGAAGGAGGCCTCGAGATGTATGCCGTTGCGGCCATTCTGGCCACTCTGTCCGCGTTGCTCTATGCAGCCGGCCAGCACCAGCTCGGCTCAGCCAGCTCCGATGTTTGCCAGTATGGCGGCCTGTTCTGTGACAAGCCGCACTACGTGTTCGCCGGCGCAGTGCTTGCTGCGGTGTGGGGCAAGTTCGTCAGCATGCGCTAGCGTCCATCGGGACCGCTCGCGCTCCTCCATTACAGTTCATGCATCCTGCTTCGAATGGCGCTGCAGGACCGCTTGGTTCCTTCAACGCCCGCGGCGCCATCAGGGAGAGGACGGCCTCGCGCGACGGCCCGCGAGCGCGTGGCGCAAGGCACGGGACAGATCATCGATCGAATATGGTTTTTGAATCAGCTCGAAACCATGCTCATTGTTTTGCGCGAGGACATGACTGTAGCCGCTATTGAGCACGACCGGAATGGTCGGAAGCCGCCGGCGAATCTCATTGCCTAGCGTAACACCGTCCATGCCGGGCATGACGATATCAGTCAGAACAACGTCAAAGCCGGTCGGATTCTCATCCAAGAGCCGGAGCGCCTCGGCCGCGTTCCTCGCGAGCACGGTGCGATAGCCGAGTTCCAGGAGCAGCTGCGTCGAGAATTCGCCCACGTCCAGATTGTCCTCGATCACCAGCACATTCCAACTCGTATCGACATCCTCAGCGTCCCGCGCGTTATCCTGGTGCGGCTCGATCGCCTTGATGCTCAACGGCAGATGGAGCGTGAGCGCCGTTCCGTGACCTACTTCGCTCTCGACATGAATCCAGCCACCGGACTGATGAACGAAGCCATAGACCTGCGATAGGCCGAGGCCGGTTCCACGACCCACATCCTTGGTCGTGAAGAAGGGCTCGAATATGCGGTCGATCTGGTCGGCCGGAATGCCGCATCCGGTGTCGCTGATCGTGATCCTGGCGAAGGCCCCCGTTGCCTGCTGGTCCGGTCCACGTTCTTGGTCGGCCCGGATCGTCAGTATGCCCTGCCCGCTCATCGCGTCGCGCGCATTGGCGACCAGATTGACGAGAGTGGTCTCGAACTGATTCATGTCGACATCGATCGGCAATGGCCGGTCTGCGACATTGAGCTCGAGTATCGCGGGCGACCCGAGCACGGTCCTCAGCATGTCGCCAATACCCTCCAGATGCGCGGCCGCATCGAACACCTGCCGCTCTACCGGCTTGCGGCGGGCGAAGGTCAGCAACTGGCCGGTGAGTTTAGCCGCACGATCCGCGGTGTCGGAGATAGCATCGATATAGCGCCTCATCCGCTCCGGCGGCAGGTCGCGTCGACGCAGGAGATCCGCCGACGACCTGATCACGGTGAGAAGGTTGTTGAAGTCATGGGCAACCCCGCCGGTAAGCTGCCCGATCGCTTCCATCTTCTGCGCCTGGCGGAACGCTTCCTCTGCCTTTCGCCGCTCGGTCAGCTCGACTGCTTCCGGGACGAGGACCAAGACATTGCCGCGCTCGTCGCGAACGGGGCGCATCTGAAAATCGAACCAGCGCCAACCACCGACCGGCAGGTTGACATGAAGATCGTGACGAATGGATTGACCTCCGGCAACCGTAGCTACTGCAGTGCGGATGATGTTCGACGCGTGCGGAGTGCCGGCAAACCACGGCGTCTCCCAGAACGGCATGCCCGCAATCTCGTCCAAGCATTTGCCGATCGCCGAGAGCGCGGTGGCATTGGCATCGCGCACGGTACCGTCGGTGGACAGGAGAATCTGGAACGTATAGCTGGTCTCGAAGATCGTCCGTAGCCGCGCCTCCTTCGCCTGCAGCTCCGCCGTGCGCTCGGCGACCTGGATTTCGAGCTGCTCATTCAGACCGCGCAGCGCTTTCTCCGCCTTGCCCCTCACGCGCGCGAGATCGATATTGGCGTGGACGCGGGCCAGCAACTCACGGGCGCTGAACGGCTTGCTGAGATAATCACTGGCGCCGGCGTCAAGCCCTTCGACTTTGGCCTCCTCGCCCGCGCGCGCCGACAACATGATCACGGGAACGTCGTGCAGCAGGCGGTCGCTTCGTAACGCCTTCAGCAAGCCGAAGCCATCGAGGCCTGGCATCATGACATCGGTCAACACCAGATCCGGACGCCGGCGCCTCGCCGCCTCCAGTGCCGCCCAGCCGTCAGCAACCGCTTCGACCTCGTAGGCTCCGCCAAGCAGCCGCCGAACGTAGCCGCGCATATCCGGATTGTCGTCGGCGAGCAGAATTCGATTCTGCTTCCGCTCAATCGGAAAGCCCAGCCCAAGATCATCCGAAGAGGACGGGTGAGGCGCTTCGAGGCGAGGATCACCTTCCAGCCATCCAAGAGCCTCGTCGATATAAGCCTGGGCGCGCATGTTGGCCGAATTTGGCGCGCTTGATTCCACCAGGCGGTCTGACGGCAAATGCGACGATCCGAATGGAATCGTTACCGTGAATATGGAGCCATGCTCGAGCTCACTTTCGGCCCGGATCGTGCCGCCGTGAAGCTTGACCAGTTCCTGGACCAAGGCGAGGCCGATGCCGCTCCCTTCGTATGACCGCCCGCGCGCTCCCTCAACCCGACGGAAGCGCTCGAACAGATGCGGCAGCTCGGCGCAAGGAATGCCCGTGCCGGTATCGCGAACCTTGATCTCGGCATGGCGCCGGTCCTCTGCGAGCCCGATCGCAACAACGATCTCGCCCTCGAAGGTAAACTTGAACGCGTTCGAGACCAGATTGAGGACGATCTTCTCCCACATGTTGCGGTCAACAAAGACCGGCTCCGGCAGAGGCGCGGCATCGATCCTTAGACGCAAGCCTGCCCGGTCCGTTGCGGAGCGGAAGTTTGAGGCAAGCTCCGCCGTGAATCCCGCCAGATCGACAGGCTCATAATTCGCCAACACCCGCCCCGCCTCGATCCGCGAGAAATCGAGCAGGGTATTGACCAGCTTCAACAGGCGAATGCCGTTGCGGTGAACCACTTCCAGAACCGCCCTTTCGTCCGCACCGAGCTCGGGCCGCTCGCGGGCCAGGATGTCCTCCAGCGGGCTCAGCATGAGCGTCAGCGGGGTTCGGAATTCGTGGCTGACATTGGAGAAGAACGCGGTCTTGGCGCGATCCAATTCGGCAAGAGCCTCCGAGCGGCGACGCTCCGCTTCATAGGCGCCGCCATTGCTGACAGCAGCAGCAATCTGACTGGCGACCAAACCGAGAAAACCGGCATAGGCTTCGTCATACGGCCGGAAAGGATTGAGACCGGCGATTACAAAGCCGCAAGGCGCAGCTTCGCCACTCGACAGGATCGGAAGCAGCACGGCTTGATCCGGCGGCTGACGCCAACCTCCGCTCGGAAAGTCCGAACCGAACCGCCGCGACAAGTCATGGACCGCCACGGGCGAAAGCTGCTGGAGCGCTTCCGCCACCGGCCACATCCCGCAGCCGGCTGTAGGCAACGTCGGTTCGACCGCAGGATGATCCTGATCGATGCCGCTGAGCGCTGCGAGACGAGCGACATCCCCGCTCGGCTCGATTATATAGATCATCGCAAATGGCAGATCACGGAGATCGTAGGTCAACGCCCGCGCGCTGCGCAGGCAGGCCTCATCGACACTGCGGGCTTCTGCCGCTGCACTCGCCAGTTCCCGCAGCAGCGACAACTGGCGCTCGCTGATCACGCGCTGGGTGTCATCGGTATTCGCACAAAAGATCCCTCCCGGAGATCCGTCGTCGTCAGGAATCGGACTGTAGGAAAACGTGTAGTAGGTCTCTTCCGGAAAGCCGTTGCGCTCCATGATCAGGAGCTGGGCCTCACTGTAGGTCCCCTCGTCGCCTCCGCTCGCCTTTGCCCGCAGCGGGCCAATGTCATCCCAGATCTCGCGCCAGACCATCGACGTCTGACGACCGAGTGCCCAAGGGTGCTTGCCGCTGATGATGGCCTTGTAGGGATCGTTGTAAAGATAGACCAGATCCTTGCCCCAGCCGATCCAGATCGGCTGTCGAGACGTGAGCATGATTCGCACTGCGGTCTTAAGACTCTGTGGCCACGTCTCCGGCGGTCCGATTGAGGTGTTCCCCCAATCGAACTCCAGCATCAGGCTCGCCAGTTCGCTTCCGCCCGAAAAAAGCCGCTCGCGTTCGGCAACGCGGCCCGTCTCGTTTTCCGTTTCCAGCTCTTGTCCTGGCAGTCGCGTAACCGGCAAGCAGGACCCCTGTGCTACATACTCCTCGTGAAGCGCAACGCCAAAGCGGCAACCACGGTTCCACGCATGGGAACAAATCGAGAGCGGCCGACTTGGCTCGATGACAGCAGCGGGGGTAACGAGCGGTGACCATCTTTCCGGCAGCGGAAGCGAGCAAACCGAAAACGTCGAGATGGAGTCTGCTGCGCCTGCTGGGGCCCGGCTTAGTGACCGGCGCTGCAGACGACGATCCGTCAGGCATCGCGACCTATTCACAAGCTGGCGCGCAGTTTGGCTACGGCTTGCTGTGGACCGTCTTCCTCACCACCCCCTTCATGATTGCGATCCAACTGGTCAGCGCCCGCATTGGCAGGGTCACCGGCAAAGGCCTTGCGGCAAATGTCATGGAGATCGCGCCGCGCTGGGCCGTCCTGGGACTTGTGTTTCTGCTGGTCGGCGCCAACACCTTCAACATCGCAGCCGACATCGCCGCAATGGCCGAGTCATTGTCGCTGGTGATCGGAGGATTGAATCACGAGCACGCGCTGATCTTCGCGGCGACGTCGACCCTGCTCCAAGTCTTCGTGCCGTATCGGCGCTACGCACCAATCCTGAAGTTTCTGACACTCACCCTCTTCGCATATGTCGCGACCGCGCTTATGGTCGACGTGCCCTGGAGCCAGGCACTGCTTGCCGCGATCTGGCCCCGGCCGTCGATCAATGCGGACTATTTCCTGATGGTCGTTGCCGTCCTCGGTACCACGATCAGCCCATACCTCTTCTTCTGGCAGGCCTCGCAAGAGGTCGAGGAGATGAACCAAGGCAAGATCGATCCGCCGCTTCGCCACCAACACCGGAAGGACCATCCCGAACTGCGACGAATCAGGGTGGACACCACGGTGGGTATGATTTTCTCCAATGCGATTGCCTTTTTCATCATCCTGACGACGGCAACCGTCCTGCACGCGCATGGGGTGACGAACATCAATTCCGCGACCGAGGCCGCCGAAGCCTTGCGTCCACTGGCCGGCGATTTCACCTTCCTGCTGTTCGCGCTCGGCATCGTCGGCACCGGCATGCTCGCGATTCCGGTTCTGGCGGGATCGGCCGCCTACGGCGTGGCAGAGGCCTTCGGCTGGCGCGCGAGTCTGGAAGCCAGGGCGCCGGAAGCGGTGGGCTTCTACGCCATCATTGCAGCTGCGACGGCGATCGGCTTCGGGCTTGGCTTCACCGGCATTGACGCGATTCACATGCTGGTCTGGAGCGCCGTCCTCAACGGAATCGTTGCCGTGCCGATCATGACAATGATGATGATGATCGTTTCCAATCGCGAGCTGATGGGACGTTTCCGAGCCCGCCGATGGCTGATCGGCCTCGGATGGGTCGGTACCGCGATCATGGCCCTCGCCGTGCTGGCCCTGCTCTGGTCCTTTACGTCGGGACAGTCTTAGCTCGCCCTCCCCCTCAATCGCGCCGCTCTCGGTCGCACTGCGCGCCGACGCAGCCGCACAATCACATTGATGCACTGCGGCAACGCTTTTGTGGTAACACGCAGGCTTCGTCGCCCTTCCTGCACCGCAATTGATTTCAGTCAACGCGGAGGCGCTCCGGGAGAACGACGGTCAAAAGAGAACGCTTGCGGAGAGAACCTTGACACAACCACAACGCATCAGCGCACATAGCATCTCAACCTATGTGCCGCGCGGACTTGCGCTGCTGCGCGATCCCCTGCTCAACAAGGGCACCGGCTTCACCGACCAGGAGCGCGATGCGCTAGGCTTGCGCGGCTTTCTTCCCGCTGGCGTGCTGTCGATGCAGGCCCAGGCCGAGCGAATCCTGGTCAATCTGCGCAGCCTGTCGAGCGATCTCGAGAAATACGTCGCGCTGAACGCGCTCCATGATCGTAACGAGGCGCTGTTCTTCCGTGTCGTCTGCGACCACATCGACGAGATTCAGCCGCTGATCTACACACCGACTGTGGGCCTGGCGTGCCAGAAATACGGGTTGATCTTCCAGCGCCCACGCGGCCTGTTCATCTCCGCAAAAGATCGCGGTCACATTGCCGAGATCCTCGGGAATTGGCCTTATCGCGCCAAGCTGATCGTCGTCACCGACGGAGAACGCATCCTCGGCCTCGGTGATCTCGGCGCCAACGGCATGGGCATTCCTGTCGGCAAATTGTCGCTCTATTCGGCCTGCGCCGGCATCCATCCGGAGCTCTGCCTTCCCGTGATGCTCGACGTCGGCACCAACAACGAAGAGCTGCTGAACGACCCCTACTACATCGGCCTGCGCCAGAAGCGCGTGACCGGTCCGGCCTACGACGAGTTGGTCGAGGAATTCATGACCGCGGCGCGCGCAGCTTTCCCGGGCGTGCTGATCCAGTTCGAGGACTTTGCCAACCACTCTGCGTTCAAACTACTGCACAAATATCGCGACGACGCCTGCGTCTTCAACGACGACATTCAAGGCACTGCGGCGGTTGCGCTGGCCGGCCTGTTCTCTGCGTTGCGTATCAGCGGTGGCAAGCTAAGCGACCAGCGCGTCCTGTTTCTGGGTGCCGGTGAAGCCGCGACCGGCATCGCCGATCTCGTGGTTTCCGCCATGAGAGCCGAAGGCCTGTCCGAAGCGGATGCGTTGCGACGCAACTGGCTGGTGGATTCCCGAGGTCTCGTGGTGAAGGGCCGTGAGAATCTCGGTGGGCATAAGTTGCGCTATGCACATGATCATGCGCCGATCACGGATTTCCTGGCTGCAATCAGGGAGCTCAAGCCGACCGCGATCGTCGGGGTCGCGGCGGTCGGCGGCGCCTTCACGCCTGAGGTGTTGCAGACCATGGCCGAGTTGAACGAGCGCCCCATCATATTTGCGCTTTCCAACCCGACCTCGAAAGCCGAATGCTCCGCCGAAACGGCCTATCGGCACACCGGTGGTCGTGCCCTGTTCGCTTGCGGCAGTCCGTATGAGCCAGTCAAGCTCGACGGCCAGACCTTCGTGCCGCGGCAGGGCAATAACTCCTACATCTTCCCCGGCGTCGGCCTTGGCGTGATCGCGAGTGGCGCAAGGCTTGTTACCGACGAGATGTTCATGGCCGCCGCTCACACCCTGGCCAACTGCGTCACGGGCGCCGACCTTGCGCAGGGCAGTCTGTACCCAGCCTTGCCGCGAATTCGCGAGGTCTCCGCGCATATTGCCGCCGCGGTCGTGAACGTGGCCTATCAGAGCAGCCTTGCGCAGGGCCAAGCGCCGAATGATTTGCTCGGATTTGTCGAGTCGCAGATGTACGATCCGCGCTACTGAGCGGGGGATCGGCCCACGGTCAGAATAGTCCGGGCGCAACAGCGCTCGGACTATTCCATTCAGATTGCGACCTGACGGCCGATCTCCACGACGCAGTCGTGAGGCAGGCTGAAGAAGTCGCTGACATGGACCGCATTGCGCTCCATCACCGCGAAGAGCCGCTCCTGCCAGGCGGGCAGGCCCATGCCGTCCTCCCGCCCGATCACCGTTTCATGTCCCACATAATAGGTCACATCGCCTAGATCGACGGTGCACCCGAGCATCTTGCTGGCGACGACCAGTTCGGGAATATGGGGGCGCTCCATGAAGCCGAAACGGGCTTCGGCTCGCCAGAAATTCGGCGCGATTTCAGTGACCGTCAATCGCCGGCTCGATGCGACCCAGGGCACGGACAGGATTTCCACCCGCAGCACGAACAAATGCTCATGCAGCGCGCGGTTGTGTCTGACGTGCCAGAGCATGACGGGCGGCGTGTCTCTCTCGGTCCGCGTCAGAAACACAGCTGTACCTGGAACACGCGGAATTCGCTTTTGCTCGATGTCGGCCATGAATTGCGCGACCGGAATCAGCGCCTCGTGCATGCGCGCCGATACCGCGGCGGCGCCGCGATGCCATATCCACATGATGCCGTAGACGGCAGTCGCAAGCAGCAAGGGTATATATCCGCCTTCCGCGATCTTGGTGAGATTGGCGAGGAAGAATGCGCTGTCGATGGCAAGAAACGCGCCGGCAACCGAACCCGCGGCGAGCAAGCTCCAATGCCAGATCTCCCGCATCGCGATGAACAGCAATGCCGAGGTCATCAGCATGGTCAGCGACACGGCGATGCCGTAGGCTGAAGCCAGGTTGTCGGACTTGCGGAACGTGAGCGTCAGCCCGATCGTCACGATCATGAGGAGCCAATTGACGACCCCGACATAGATCTGGCCGTAACCTTCGGACGAGGTCTGCTTGATCCAGAGCCGCGGCATCCAGCCAAGCTGGATCGCCTGCCGCGTCATCGAGAATGCGCCGGTGATGATCGATTGGCTGGCAATGATGGTCGCCACCGTGGCCAGTGCGACGAGCGGCAGCAACAGGGCACCTGGACAGAGCCGATAGAAGATATTGCCATCCATCGGCGTTCCGTCGAGCACCAGCGCAGCCTGCCCCGCATAGTTCAGGATGAGGCTTGGAAAAACGATTGCAAACCAAGCCAGCTTGATCGGGCCCGCACCGAAATGCCCCATATCGGCATAGAGGGCCTCGGCTCCGGTGACGCACAGGAACACGGCGCCTAGCACGAGGAAGCCTGTGGCTCCGCTCGAGAACAGGTAGGAAAGGCCGTAAAGCGGATTGACCGCGGCGAGAACGCCGGGATGCTTCACGATGCCGGCTGCTCCCATGAGCGCAATGGTCGCAAACCAGACCAGCATGACCGGCCCGAAGAACCGACCGATGCTCGCCGTCCCGCGCGACTGGATCGCGAACAGACCAAGCAAGATGACGACCGCTGCCGGCACGATATAGGGCTGCAGCGCGGGCGTCGCCATCTCCACGCCTTCCAGTGCTGAGAGCACCGAGATCGCCGGAGTGATGGCGCCATCACCGTAGATGAGTGCTGCGCCGAACAGGCCGACCGCCACGATGGTGGGGCGACGTTGCCGCTTCACCCCCAGCAAAGCCATCAGGGCCAGGATGCCGCCCTCGCCGTCGTTGTCGACGCGCATCGCGAACATCACATATTTCACCGTCGTGATGACAAACAGCGTCCAGAACACCAGGGACAAGGCGCCCAGCACCGCACCCCGGTCGACAGCATGGCCGGCCGTGCCAAGAATGGTCTTGAACGTATAGAGCGGACTGGTCCCGATGTCGCCGAATACGACACCCAGCGCGGACAGCGCCATCAGACTGAGCCGCCCCTGTGGGGCCTGACGACCCGTGCGATCTGGAGTTTCTGACTGGTTTTCGCTCACTGCCGATCCGAAGCTGATGTGCCGCACTGTGTGGTCGCGTGGGCTTCATATCGCGGGATTGTATCGGGCGCGATACGTCGGCGCAGGAAGTTTGAGCATAACACTCAAACGACGCCCAGTTCTGCCGGACGTACGCCGGGGAAAATTCGCGCCACGGCAGCGGTGTCGAGGCCATAGATGCGCTGGAACAGGTTCGCGAACATAGCGCGATAATCGGTCAAGACCGGCAAATCGCGATTCTGGAACAGGGCTGCCTGCTCCACCTTGACCTGCTCGCCAACAATGCGACCACCATTGATGCCGCCGCCCAGGACCCAATAGACAGAGCCGTGACCATGGTCGGTGCCTCGGTCCCCATTCTCACGGAAGGTGCGCCCGAACTCGGAAATGACGATGACAACCGTATCACGCCATCCGCCCGAGCCGATTTCTTCAGAAAATCCGGCAAGCCCACGGCCGAGTTCGCCGATCCGATCAGCGAGGTAGCCGGTTGCCGCGCCTTGATTGACATGGGTGTCCCAACCGCCCACGTCGACAAAACCGAGATTGTACTGCTCGCGCATCAAACGGCCGATCCTGCGCGCCGACAGCTCGAAACCACGCGGCGATACTGCGCCGCGATTGGCGGCCGCCATTTCCTCGGAGATGGAGCGGTAGACGTCGTCGCGCACCTTGAAGCCCTCGGCGACGGAGGCCGCAAGATCGGTGTGGAGATACATCTCCCTGATCAATTGCGCCTGGCGATCGTCGACGCCGGGCTTGCCGACGCTGTTCAGCGCGATGTTGGGCACTTGGCCCTGACCGCGGAAAATCAGCGGCAACTGCTCGGTGAAGGATATCGGCCGGGCGCGTGTCAGCTCAGTCGCCAGCCGGCTCATGAAGCCAGAGCGATAATCGCGTGACCCGCCTGCCGATTGACCAAGCTCGATGGTGTCCTGGGTCTCGAAATGGCTTCTGGTCAGATCGTCGCTCGATCCCGCGAACGGAACGAAAGCGATCTCCCGCTTGGCCCACATCGGATGGATGCTCTCTCGCAAGGAGGGATGCAGCCCCCACTCGGAGGACAGCGAGAGTGCCGCATTCGGATTTCCTACGTCCGGCTTTGCGATGTTCAGCGTCGGACGCGAACCGTAATAGAAATCGCTCGAGATCGGAACGACGACATTGGCGGCGTCATAGGCGCCGCGAAGGAAGACGACCAGCAGCCGTGTTTGGCTGGCCGGCGCCGCCCAAACGCGTCCGGCAACCGTGAGGGGTGCCATTGCGGCAAAGCTCTTGATCAGCTCACGACGGTTCATCACGGTCTCCCGCACGATCAATTCAGCGCATGAACTCAGGCGACGACAGAAACAGCGTGTTCCAGTCTTGCGGCGAAATCGCCTGATTCAAAGCCGCTTGAGTCGTCGGTGTAAGCGTCTGCTTCAGGCCCTCGAAATAGAGCGCGTTCTGCAATTGTGGAAAAGCAGGCCGCTCGACAGCATTCGGACCGTCCGGCTTGAACAGCCCAGCCGATCCCGAGCCGATCTGCCGCGCGATCTCGAACCGAACCATCATCTGTCCAGGCCCGTTCCATGACGTCGAGGTGAGCGCATAACCGTCGGGTGTTTCGTGATTGAACAGGCCTTCGCCCAGGCGATTCAGCCAAGCTTGGATTGGCGCGGTGTTGAGCACGACCTTGTCGTCATAAGCGAGCCTCACCGCCGACAAGACATATTCTACGGAGTCCTTGAAGTGCGCGCCGGATTTCAGTGACGCTGCAAATTCCGGCGAATGGACCATGGTGCCGAGAACGGCGGCGATATCCCCGTCGCTCGTCCTGAACGCCTGCGCCATCTTCTGCACCAGCGCTTCGGGCGGGCTGTCCGCGACGAAATAGGTCGCGAGCTGGCGCGACAGATGTGTGGCCGTGGCGGGATGATGCACCAGGATATCCAGCGCCTCGTCGACCTCCGCAAGACCCCGCCCTTTGATCTGATGACCAAGAAAGATCTTGTCGCTGTAATCATGCCGCCCGGGATTGAATTCGAAAGCGCCCTCCCGCACCAGCTGCGGCTGCAACTCAGGCTTCAGCTTCGGATCTTCGGGCTTCAGATCAATGCCGACGCCGGTCAAGATCTTTGCCAGCGCCTCGACATCCGCCTGCGTGTAGCCGGAGCCGACGCCCATCGTATGCAGCTCCATCAGCTCACGCGCGTAGTTCTCGTTGAGATGCCCTGCGGCATTCTCGGCGTTATCGAGATATCGCAGCATTGCGGGGTGATGGAGCGTCGCGGCGAGCAGGTCCCGAAACTTGCCGAGGGCATAGGGACGAATGGCATGATCCTGGTAGTCGCCGAGCAGGACTCTGATGTTGCCCTTGTATTGATGCACGTTGAAATGGTTGAACCAGAACCACGTCATCCGCTCGCGCAACTGGTCGGGCGCATAGAGCGCGCGCAGGATGGTCCGGGCCGCCGCCTGTTTCGCGCGGTCGTTCATCGCCTGCTGATAAACCTGTTGCGCGGCCTTCTTCTGCTCGGGGTCAGCGACCTGGTTGGCGCTCTTCGCTTGCTGTTCGAACGCCACCGCAATGTCGAACGGAAATTTGTGCACGTCCGGCATCGCTTCGATCTGAGCCTTCACGTCCGATGGCAGAGCCGGCTCTGCCGCCGGATGCAGTTGCTCCTGCAACCAATGCTCGGTCCCGACGGCGTGAAGCTGCTCGGCGCCGGAAGCATTCGCGCCCCATGTCAGGCGATCGAGCAAAGCGAGATCGAAAGCCGAAATGTCCCCGGCCTGCGCCGATAGGCCTGCGCTCGACAAGCCGCACAGCGCAAGAGCCGCGGACACAACCATCGGTCGCCATACCCTTGCCCGGACGGTCTTGGATGACGTGCCGCTTGGCCGCATTCTCACCCCCAATCGCAATTCGATCCAATTTTGGACAGAACCGTCTGAATATCGTCTGAATGCAGCATGCAGAGTCCGACTTCTCCGGTCACGAGATTTGGAGAAAGTTCGGCCTGCAGCTTGCTTCGCGTATGATGGAATCAGGCCATGGCCTTGGCGCTTGGGGGCGAGCGTGAGACCGATTTATCCGAGACCTTCGAAATCATTCATCCAGATGAATTTCACGCCATTTCTGGCGGGGTTTCTTCTCCTCGGCATCACCGATGCGCGGGCCGACGCATGCCCGACAACTGCCGACGAGCTCACAACCGACCGCCCGGATGTGACGAATTCCAGCATCGTGGTGCCGACCGGCAGCTTCCAAAGCGAGAACGGCGTGAACATGACCTCCGGGGATGGCGGTCGCACCCTTGACGGCACGAACACCCGCTGGCGGTTTGGCCTAGCGCACTGCCTCGAGGTGTTCGTGGACCTTCCGACCTATGTCGGCAAAGTCCGCGGATCTGCAGCCTCGGGCTTCACCGATGTCGCGCCGGGCCTCAAATGGCAGGTGAGCCCGGTACCGGGAAAGGTCGATCTCTCATTCGTGGTTGGCGCCGGACTTCCGACCGGAACTGCCGAGATCGCCGGCCGCGGCACGCAGCCTTACCTGCAGATGCCCTGGTCGGTTGAGCTGCGTGACGGCTGGGGTATCAGCGGCATGTTCACCGAGTTCTTCCGCCCTTCCGAGACCGATATCAAACGCGTCACCGAGGCCACCTTCGTGCTGGAGAAGAAGCTGAACGAGAGGCTCAGTCTCTTCACCGAATATGTCGGCGACTACCCTGAGCACGCGGGCCCCGTTCAGCTGATCAATTCCGGCGGGCTCTATCATCTCAGTCCGGCCGAGCAGATCGACTTTCACGTTGCGTTTGGCCTCAATCACAACTCTCCGACTTATATCGTCGGGATCGGCTATTCGTTCCGGATCGATGGATTGTTCGGAGGCGCACGCGATCTGCGCCGCGCAAGCCTGGAGTACAACCTTCGTTGACCCGCGATCGCCAAGAGCTCAGTGGTCGGGGACGATCGCATTGCTCGGGGTCGGTCTGTCCGTGATCTGCTGGCCGAACAAACTGCCGATCAGCTCGACGGCGATGCGAGCCGTCTTGCCGCGCTCGTCAAGGAACGGGTTGAGCTCGACGATATCGAGCGATCGCACCAGGCCCGAGTCGTGGAGCATCTCCATGACCAGATGCGCTTCGCGATAGGTCACCCCGCCGGGCACCGTGGTTCCGACCCCAGGCGCCAGCTCCGGATCGAGAAAGTCGACGTCGAAGCTGACGTGCAGGACGCCGTTGCGCGCGCGAACTCTTTCGATGATCCCCCTCATCAAGACGCCGACGCCGAACTCGTCGATCGCCCGCATATCGGCGATGCTGATATTGCGGGAACGCAGCAGCTCCTTCTCCAGCCTGTCGATCGAGCGTGTGCCGAACAGTTCCAGCCGCTCGGGCGCAAGACATGCGCGCGGCGTGTCGCCCAGCAAACCGTCCAGGCCGGGCTCGCCACAGAGAAAAGCGGCCGACATGCCATGCATGTTGGCCGTGATCGTCGTCGCCGGCGTATTGTAGTCGGCATGGGCATCCAGCCAAAGGACGCACAACTCGCGCCCTACCTCCTGCCAATGGCGCGCAACGCCGGCTACGGATCCCATCGACAGCGAATGATCACCGCCAAGGAACACGGGGACCGCACCGGTTTGCGCAAGCTCATAACCGCGGTGCGCCAGGAGGCGCGACCAACGCTGGATCTCGCGATAGTGCTTGGCATTGGGCGGCGGTGGATCGCTGCCGTCAACCAGATCGGCGATGGCGACGTCGCCATAGTCGGTCACATGGAGGTCCAGGCTCTCGAGCAGCGGCACCAAGCCGGCCGTGCGCAGCGCGGCCGGCCCCATCAAGGTGCCGCGAACTGAGGCACCGAGATCGATCGGCGCCCCAAGGACGGCGATGCGATTGGGGAGTGCCGTGTTGCTTGCATTGGTCACCGCGCAATCCTCCGTCCAGTTCGATGAGGATACCAACGCTCATCAAGATTCGTTGGCCCTGCTCGCCCGATAATCACGGATTTCTCCCTGCCTCGAGTTTTGCTGGAACCAAAATCATCAACGGGCATTTTCTCGCCATGGTCGTCGCTGCGGTTGATCCGAGCGGCTGACGTATGGCCGAAGGCGACGGCCTCAGGAGCCGCCCCAAGAGGCAGATGAAAGCATATATCACGTGAGTACCGAACCATTCGAACCCAATCCACAACCGGGCGTGGCCGAACGCGCGCTGGATACCGCGACCGATATGTCCCGCTCGCTGGACGAAATGATCGGAACGTTGCGGGCAGCCGTCGATCGCCTCAATCAGACGATGACAGAGGCACGACGGCCCGGGACGGCGCTGTCGGCGATCAGCACCATCACGCGCGAAGCTCCGCTGGCAAGCCTGTTCGTCGCCTTTCTGTTCGGCATCGCCGTGGCGCGACGCCGTTGATCCCAGGCGGACGACTCAGAACAGGCTGGGCCCGCGGCGGTCGAGCTGAGCTTCCCGGGTGAGCAGCGTAGCTGCCAGAATCATCGTGGCGATCCCGCCCAAGCTGATCGCGACCTGCATCAGGAAGCTGCTGGACACCTCTGCCAACAGAACCTGCCCGAGAAATGCCAACAGAACACCCAGGCAATAGATCGACAGCGAATTTTCACCGCAACGGATCATCGCCGTCGTCAACGGCGTGATCGCGCCGTGCCATTGTGGCGGCGCCAGCCGCGCGACGACAAGCGCCAGAGCCAAGAAGTGCAGCAGCCGTACCGGCGCCAAATGGCTCTTGTAGATCGGATAGATCAGCTTCGCGATCGACGACGGGACCAAGCCTTCCAGGCTCGAAAATTCCCAGCTCAACGCCACGGCGAGGCTGACCAGCAGATAAGCGAAAGCGAACAGAAGCAATAGCCGCGACCGTAGGATCGGCCGCACGCGTGGAGCTCCCTCGAAGGCGAACCAACCACCGATCACGAACAGGAATTGCCAAGCGAACGGGTTGAAATAGAGCTCGCCGCTCGGCCAGGCCGGAAAATGCCATTCGAACAGCTGCACCATCATGTAGACCGCAAAGGACAGGAGCAGCGTTGCCGTTGCGCTCTGGATCATCAACCACAGCAACAGTGGAAACGTCAGGTGCAGCAGCGCAAAGGTCAAGAGAATGTCGGTATTGACGGGGGCGTATTGCAGCATCGCGACATGAACGATGGCCGAACCGGGATCGCGAAAGAAAAAGCCGGTATTAGTATCGTCGAGGTAGCGCGTTCCCCCACCGACGACCCAGACCAGCGCGAAATAGGCAATCAGCAACACCAAGAACGCTGCATAAATTTCCCAAGCCCGGCGCAGCGAACGGATCGCTGTGGTGGCCCAACCTTGCTCGCGCAACGCTCCGCCATAGGCGAGCATGCAGGTATAACCGGAAACGAAAACGAAGATCTCGGATGTATCGCTGAAGCCATAATTGCGCAGGGTCAACCAAGCCAGCGAATTGTCCGGAACATGGTCGATGAAAATGAACCATAGCGCCAGTCCGCGGCAGGCATCGAGCCGCAAATCGCGGTGATGCTTGCCGGCATGAACCGCAGGCCCATCCGCAGTCCATGGACGAAGACCGGTCACGGTCACGCTCCCCTCTGCCCGAGATGCATCTTGCCGAGTCTCGGACGTCGACTGCAATCGATGCTTTCAAATACCAACGACCTCAGCGGCCTCTCTCAACAACACAAGAACAAATCGTGCACCCAGAGAAACACACCCAAAGATTGTCTATTTACCGTATTTACCCGGATTGATTGCATGTGTACGAGAAGCTGATTTGGAGCCGAAGCGGTCGAGGGGGGTTTTTCCGTGATCCATCGCGGGGTCGAATATACGGTTCTTGCAACGGCGGAACCGGACATTTGGGAATGGCGGTACGAGCTCGGCGGCCAAATCAAAACCGGTCGAACGCAGACGAGGCTCGCAGAGCTTGCCGCACGCCGGGTGCGGTCCAAGATCGATGCGGCTCTCCGCGCCGAGCGGGGGGCACCTTCTTTGTCCACGCCATCGCCATATCGCTCCGATCTCTCCGACGGCCGTTCGCAGTCTCTGCCCTGAGTCCAAGACCCTGGGTCCAAGGCGGCAGCGCAACGCCGTCCGCCGCTGTCGAATAGGAACCGGCGCGAGGCCGGCAGTCGTTGAGACAGATCAAGGTCTTCCGTCCGTGATCTGCAATGATTCCGCTCGAAGATCATACAGTTGCACCGGTGCGTAAAGCCTTGCGCTACCGGCTGGCAAGTCGTCCCCGACGGGCGGAGGAGCCTTGATGCCACATGCGGCCGAACAGCTGAGCTCCGCGTCGAACGAGCCGTCCGTGATCAGACGGCTGTGGTCGCTGGTGCGATCGATCGCGGCGCGGATTGACCTGTCGCATTTTCCACGCTCCTGTTGCGGCTGATAACCACTCGTATCGTATCTCCAACAGCGCTCTCGTCCGCCCCCCTGTCTCCTTTGACGGCTTTGCTATTGCCGGCCTGACCGGACGTACCACGGTTGTCAGGGCGGCCTCCGCCAAGCTCGACGGGCGGCCTTGAGCACCCGCAACCGATAGGACTATGCTGATGCCCGCCCTTCCAACAAAGATCCTGATCATCACCCTTGCTGCCGCCGCATTTGGACTGCGCCCAGGCTATGCCGCCGATGCGGACCATGGAGCAGATTTGGCCAAGCGGTGGTGCGCCTCCTGTCACCTGGTGGATACAGCGCAAAAGCAGGCGAGCGCCGACGTGCCGACATTTGCAGAGATCGCACAACGGTCGGACTTCACCGCGGAGAAGGTTGCGTTCTTTCTGCTCGACCCGCATCCGAAGATGCCGAATTTCCCGTTAAACCGAATCGAAGCCGGCGACATTGCCGCCTATATCGCCTCTCTTCGCAAATAGGACGGCGCAGGGAGCTCCGCGCCCGGCGAAGTGCGTCCGTGACACTTCGCCGCACGCGATGCCGCGGTGATGACATCCCGGCTTAGGGCTGCTTGTCGCCCGGCTTGGTCGAGGCAGACATCATGCTCGACGTGATCGTCCGCATGTGTTCGCCGGCATTGCTGAACTGGGTGCGCAGAAACTCCGATTGGATCCGCATCGCCTCCTCCAGTTCGGTCGCATGGACCAATTTGCGCGCGTGCTCGAAGGCGCTTTTCATGTTCTGCTCGGTGAGCGAGAGCGCTTGCTTCGATATGTCCGCCGCCGGTCCTGGTACCGCTGAGATCGACTTGCCGGCTGCGTCAAAGAACATCTGGAATGCCTTCTCGGCCTGCTCGATCGTCTTCTCGGCAAGGTCACGCAGTTCAGTCGGAACTTCCAGTTTCGGTTGGCTCATGGTCGCTGTCCTCCGCTGAGAAGATCCAATTATCATATCTGCGCGGATATCGTGTCACCAATCCGGAGTTCGGATTCATAGCGAATATCAGGGCCGTCACACTAGCCGGAAAACCGTCTGCGGTATTCCGACGGCGAGACGCCGAGGTGGCGGAGGAAAGCCCGGCGCATGCGTTCGTCATCGCCAAACCCCGCGCGCTTGGCCACCTCGAGCACGTTGCCGATCTGACGGCTTTCCAGCAGAAGTCGCGCAGTTTCGACCCGCAATGCTTCCACGCTGCTGGCCGGGGTCATCCCCGTGCGATTGAGATAAGTGCGGGCGAAGGTTCGGGGCGTCATCCCGGCCTTTGCCGCCAGCGTTTCCACGCGCAGGTCGCTCGCGATATTCTCGATCATCCAGGCGTGGAGCGCGCTGAAGCGGCCCTCTACGTCGGATGCCTGCGCCGCCAGGACGGTCGAGAACTGGCTCTGTCCGCCGGGACGCTTGAGGAATACGACCAGCCGCCGCGCAATATCGAGCGCGATCGTGTGACCGAAATCCTCCTCGATCATCGCCAGAGCCAGATCGATCCCTGCACTGACGCCGGCTGACGACCACACTCGCCCGTCCTGAACGAAGATCGCGTCAGGTTCGACCGTGATGTTCGGAAAGCTGTCCTGGAGGCGCGGACAATAACGCCAATGCGTCGCGGCACGCTTTCCATCCAAAGCGCCAGCCCAGGCCAGCGCGAAGGCGCCAAGGCAGACCGAGGCGATCCGGCGCGCCCCCGGCAGGGTGCGCGATATCCACTTCATGAGGACATCGTCCTGCCGCAGCTTCCAGATCCCCGGGCCTCCGGGGATCAGCAGGGTGTCGACTTGGTACGGCTTCACGCTCGCGATCGGCACCGTGTCGATCATCATACCGACGTCCGTCGGCACCAGGCCGCCCGATCTCGACACGTAATTCAGCGCGTAGTTCGGGCCCGGCAACTCGATCTCGCTGAGCTCGGCAAAGACCTGGGCCGGGCCTGAGATGTCGAGCAGCGTCACCCCGGGAAACGCGACGATCGCCACCTGACGCATCGGCGGCTTCTGAGGCGGGGAGCGCGATGACTTGGCAGGATTCGAGGGCATATTGTCCTTTAAGCCATCGGATGGCGGCCTGTATAGCTCGACGTGAGAGAGCTGGAGTTGCTGCCATGTCGCGCAAACTGGACGGTCGATACCAGACGATCGCCTCGCCCTGGGACGATTACGCCGTTTACAGCTTTCCGAACGCTTCCGAAGTCGAGCCCGCCGATCGACAGCCGATGATGGATGCGATGAATGCAATCATCGCCGTTAACTGGAAAGCAACCGAGCCGCATTGGAGCGCAGCATCCTCGCCGTTCGACCGCGGCTATGGCCTCATTCTGGTCTACGACCATTCCGGGCTCGTCGCGTTTTCAGTCTATCGTACGATGCGCATCGCGAACCGCGTGGCCATTTACCGCAGCGGTACCGAAGTTCTTCCGCCGCACCAAGGGCGCGGCCTGTATGGATTCTTCACCTCGCAGGTCTTGAGGAACGCGGATTCCGCGGATGCGGACGCTCCCATTCTTTATGGATGGCGGACCCGCAACCCGATCGTCTGGGCGGCCAACGCCAAGATCTGTGAAAAGGTCGCCCCCTCCTTGCTCGGCGACGCGCCGGATCCACAATTGCAGGCGGCGTGCATCGAAATGTGCGCGACGCTCTATCCGGGCAAGCAGCTCGAGGTTCCCGGCATGATCATGCGCGGCGCCTACGGCCACATCGAACATCACCGCCAGGACTATCGCGGCGCAGCATCACTGATCGATGCCGCCATGACGCGCCTGATCCCGGACTCCGCCGACGCGCTGTTCTCGGTCGGCTACGCGAGGCTGTGATGGCAACGCCTGGGCAACAAGCGATCCTCGCATCTCCCATCCGGCTCATCGATCGTGCCTATCTTGCGTGGGCCACTGTTGCGGTCGCTTATGCGATCGCATTCCTGCAGCGCGTGTCCCCTCAGACGATCGGTCTGAACTTCATGCGCGACTTCGGCACCGATGCTTCGGGCGTGGCGCTACTCGCGTCCAGCTACTTCTGGGGCTACACCGTGATGCAGATCCCGGCGGGGCTCTTGGTGGACCGCTACGGCGTCAAGCGCGTCGTGCTTTGCAGCATGGCAGCCTCCGCACTCGGCAGCGCCGCCTTCGCCCTGTCGCCCACACTCCTCGACGTCTTCATTGCACGGCTGATCGTCGCCTGCGGTGACGCCCTGGTCTTCACGGCCTTGCTCAAGCTCGTGGCACAGAGCTTCGCCGACGAGCGTTTCGGGTTCATGTCCGGCATTTCCCAGGTGTCCGGCTATGTCGGCGGCGTGGTCGCAACGACACCGTTGGCCGTTGCGGTCAGCGGCTTCGGATGGCGCGCCTGCTTCATCTTCATCGCCTGCATCGGCGCCGCCAACCTGGCCTGCGCGTCAGTCGCGGTAAAGCCTGCGCCGACGGCGCACACCGGCAAGACGCTGAAGAGTGTGTTGCTCGCGAGCTGGCAGGCGCTCGGCGCCAGCGCCAATTGGGGTTGCGCGATGACCTTCGCCTCCCATTTCGCCGTGGTGACGACACTATCCGGCGTCTGGGGCATCCCCATGGTCGCGCACTATTTCAATATTACGCCGTCGGCCGCGGGAACGCCGCTGCTTGCCTTCATGGTCGGCAATGCGCTCGGCTCGATCTTTCTCGGCCATACAGCGGACAAGACCGAGTCGCTGGACGGTGCGCTCATTTGGATCTGCCTGCTTCGGATGCTGTTCATCGCGATGCTGCTGCCGGCGCTCGCCCACACCTTCGGCCTGATCTACGTCGGGACGGTGTTTGCGGCACTGGGGCTGGTCGCCGGCGGCACCGTTCCGCTGGTGCTGAAATGTACGAAACGTCTCTACACCGCGGAGCTGATCGGGGTCGGGGCATCGGTGAATACGACGTCGGCGGGCATCTTCGCCGGCCTTGCCCAACCGGTGATCGCGCTGGCGATGATGACGGCGAGCGGGCTCGCCCCCGCGGCGATCCATTCAACGCGCATCGCGGCGAATGACGCCGGCTACGTCGCGCTGATCGTAATTCTGTTGCTCATGTCCCTGCCCGGCATCGCGGGGCCGCTGCTGATCCGGCGCAAGTTGATACTTCGTGCGTAGTCAAACAGAGGGGTCGGTATGTCGCGTTTGTATTTGCAAAAAGACGGGGTCCGCTCGAACTACCCGGTTAGCAGCTGGCAGAGCGTATTGTTTTCCGAATTTGAAGCTCAGATGAGCAGCGAAGCGCGTCCATTTCCCTGTGTATTCGGCGTCACCGGATATCGTCAGGATCAGCTCCGCTATCTCTTTCTCGATCCGTTCGACGTCAACGTTCTTGGTGAACAGCTCGCACTGTTCGTCTCCGAAAGTCGCTCACACGGCCCCAATACGTCGCTGCTGCTGTTCACCCGGCCGCGGCCCGTTCAGACCATGGATGCCTATTATCGGAAATTCTGGCTCACGCTGGATCAACTCGCTCGCATCGACAAGAGCCCGTGGCCCGCGGCCATTCCGGAAGCTGTCGATCATCCGATGTGGGAATTCTCGTTCGCAGGCGAGCCGATCTTCGTGGTCTGCAGCACGCCGGCCCATGTGATGCGCCAAAGCCGGCGCTCCAGCGCATTCATGATGACGTTCCAGCCGCGCTGGGTGTTCGACAAGATCCTGGGAACCGACAAGGCGGCAGCAGCGGCTTTCGGTGAGGTCCGCAAGCGGCTGGTTCCGTTCGATACGACGAGCCCCTCGCCGCTGCTCGGCCGCTACGGCCATCAGGAAGGGCGGGAATACAAGCAGTACTTCCTCTACGACGACAATCAGGCGCCGCCCGCCTGTCCGTTCCACAAACTTGCCCAGACCAAGACCTCGACCATCAAAGATACGGAGCAAGCCGCATGACCCAGATCATCGCTGGAACCAGGACTGATTTCTCGATCGATCCGGACATTCTCGCACTGCTTCCCGAGCAGGGCTGCATCGAGCTGCAGCACGATGCGGCCGGCAAGGTTCACGCCTTCCACACCCACCCGGTCGACGAAATTCTCGTCGTGATCAGGGGCCGATTGAACTTCAAATGGAATGGCGGAGAGCGGGTTTGCAATCCCGGCGACAAGATACTGCTACCGGCCGGGACACTGCATGAATCAGAGGCGCTGGAGGATGCGATCTACGCGATCGCGACGCGTCCGCCGGCAAGCCTGACCGTCGGACACTGATGCCGTCCGCGTCAGGAGAAGGGACGATCGGATTCGGGATCGGTCGAGAGCCGCTCGACCATTTCGATCACCTCGAAACGCTGGCTCGGCGCCAGCTTCAGGAACGCCTTCAAAAGCCGAAGGCTTTCCACTGCTTCGCTCGATGGGGCTCCGAGCTTGTTGTGCAGCTCCGCGATGATCGTGGGATTCTTCATCTCGCACCTTTGACGGGGAACGGTAATGGCAGTTCTTAGCAAACGTGAAGGCCTAGCACGCAAAGTCGATACTGCAGCCATTGAAGCTGAACGTCTCGGCTTGACAACGGCGACCTTGATCCTTCGGATGGCGCGTTTGGAAATCGACCGCGCGGAACCCGATGAGGTTGAAAGTATGCCAGCGAACAACTCCAGCAGCAAGCCGAACTGACCGGCAGGTCGGTTCGTGTTGGCAGCTTTTGAGCTATCTGGCAGCTTCTGGTCACCGAAGCCAGCAAAATTGGTCGATTACGGTGCTGATCGACCGGATTTTGGTACCGTTACGCTTGTCCGGCGTGTCCCAGGGCCTTAATCATTTCTGCGGAACGACATTGGGTTGCGGACGCGGCGGCGACGCAGCTCCGCTGTCGGGATTTACGGCTGCAGGAAATGCCATGCGGACCTACTTTTTTGACATGAAGGACGGCATTCCGACCAGGGATAGCACCGGCCTTACGTTCGCTACCCACGCCGGAGCCATCGAGCACAGCCGGAATCTGGCGCGCAGGTTGCGCCATGATCCTCGAATTACCAACCGGACGCTCTCCGTCGTCGTGGTCGATGAGTCCGGTACCGAGATCCACCGCGAGCCAGTTTACCCGATGGCAGCCGACGCCACCGTCAGCTGACGGCCTTTGGTGATTGGGAGCTTCGCTCCGGGAAATTGGCGAATTCGGTGGCCTGTGCTGGCCCTACCACAGCCACGGCACCAGCCGGTACCTCACCCTGCTCTGATAGGCCCGATAGCCGGGCAGATTCAGCCCCAGAAATCGCTCCTCGTCCAATAGCCGCCAGATCAGAAACGGAACGATGGTGCCGATGGTGAGCAGCCCCCACCACGATCCCAGCGCGATGGGAATTCCGGCCAGCAGAATCAGCGCGGCGGCATACATCGGATGGCGCACGATGGCGTATGGTCCGGTGGAAATGACCCTTTGATCGTTAGCAACCTCGATCGTCGCGGCAGCAAAACTGCTTTCCCGAAAGACCAGAAAAATGCCGGCAAAGCTGAGCAGGACAAGCGCGTCGCCGCCGACAGCGACCGGCGGCGCCATGTGGGACAGATCAAAACGGTGATCTAGGTTCTGTACTCATAAAGGGATTCCGTTAGCTGGCGAACAGTGATTCACTCCCGCAGAGATTTGGGGGGTGGGATGGCGCGGTTCGATCTGAGCGACGGAGAATGGGCTTTGATCAAGCCTCTATTGCCGAACAAGTCTCGCGGCGTCGCGCGAGTGGATGACCGGCGGGTCCTTAACGGCATTTTCTATGTGCTTCGAACGGGTTCGCCCTGGCGCGACCTCCCGGAGCGCTACGGTCCTTACACGACGGTCTATAACCGCTTTAATCGCTGGGCCAAGGCAGGCGTTTGGCTGCGGGTTTTCGAGACCCTGGCGGCCCGCTCGCCGCACTCGATGGCGCTGATCGACAGTTCAATCATCCGGGCTCACCAGCACGCTGCCGGGGGTAAAAAGGGGGCGAAGATCACGCCATCGGCCGTTCTCGTGGAGGACTGAGCACCAAGATCAACGCCGTCGTCGATGAGAATGGGTTGCCGGTTCGGTTGATGCTTACCCCCGGTCAGGCTCACGACTTGCGCGCTGCGTCGTTTCTGCTGGAAGGCCTCAAATGCCGCGATGTCGTCGCCGATCGTGGCTATGACGCCGATGCTCTCCTCCACATGATCCGGGCCAGCGGTGCCAAGGCTCATATTCCTTCAACCAGCCAGCGAGTGATCCAACGCTCTGTCAGCCGCCGCATCTATCGCCAGCGCAACCTGGTCGAGCGCTTCTTCTGCAAGCTCAAGCATTTCAGACGTATCGCCACCCGCTTCGACAAGCTCGCATGCAACTTCCTCGCTGCGGTCGCACTCGCCTCAGCGCGCCTCTGGACTAGAGTTTATGAGTCCACGCCCTAGCCCGGAGACCACGATGAGCCCGATAAACCCCACGGAGATGACCGCCATGATCAGCCGCTGGGCGGGCTCCTTCTCGGCAAAAGGTCCCCCCCTCATGCGACGCTCCAACAGCGCCCTGTCCCTTCTCAACAGGTCCAGCGTCATCGCGAGCGAGGCGGCAAAATAGACCAGAAGAAATAGCCACCCCTGCCAGTAATGCACCGTCCCTGCCGCCGCGAAGATCAAGCTCGCCATCACGACGATCAAAATCGCCAGGCTTGCAAATGCTTTTCGACCAAGGGCAGACATAGCGCAGCATACCATGATCGCTGGCCGGTTCGAGCCCGCTTCGCGCGAGCATCGCGACTATTGCTGCTTCTCCCAAAACGACAGCAGTCCCTGTGACGCAGAACCGCCGATGACGCAGGGAATCCCGACGGCGACTTGCCCGAGCGCAGCAGCCGATACGCAGCCGAGTGCAACCGCACCGACACCGAGTTGGCCCCAAAAATCAAGATTGCGGCGGGCATCGGATCCCTTGGTCTTGAGTTCCTCGACGGCGGCAATGGCATCCTTGCGGACAGCACCAAGCTGGACCGTGTCGGCCGCCTCTACCACCTCGGCCAAAGGCGCCTTGATCGGCTCCGACTGACGCGCAAGCTCGCCCCGCAAATAGTCACGCAGTTCGCCGTCGCGCACGGCATAGCTTGCCAGCGTATACCGCGCCATGCTGCCGATGCTCAACTTGTCCACGGTGTCGCGGCTCTTCGACCACGGTAACAGCTGCATGATGCGCTGGATCGGCACGTGCGACCCGGTCGCGAAATAATAGCCCCACAACGTGTCGAGCAGATCCTGATTGCCGGCAAAGCTCAGCCTGGTGTCGATCTTGCGTTCTTCCTTGGCAAAGGGATTTCGCGTGAACGCGCCACGCAACTTGTCAAGCACGCCCGGCTTCGGCTCCTCCAAGGGAATCTCGAGGAGCGTCGGCTGCGTTCCGTTCAGATAGCCCTCGATCATCACCCGCCGCGCCGGCAGGCGAGGCGCAACCTTGCGCATTAAATTGCGCCAGTCGGGCAGACCGGAATACGCGATCGCACGAACGATGACCCATTCATCCTCCGGCGGCACCGGAAAGAACCCGTTGACGAGCTGCTCGGCCTTCGCAGGATTTGAGCCGATCGCACCGGCGATGAATCCGAGATAGATCCCGGCATTCTCTGGTTCCTTGAACGTCTGGGAGTGAAACAGGACCCGCACGGCGGCCGGCACGTGAGCGTAATCCGGCTTGGTGCGATAGTTGTAGATCCACTGCTGAACGACGGCGAGCGACGCACGCGGATCGATTTCCGGCGTAACTGCAGCACCGGCCGGTTGGACAACAAGGCTCGCAAGGATCGCAAGAACAACGTAGCGCATGTGCTGCTCCGACGAAGGCGCCTCGGGCCTTGTCATGTCGGCGGCCCGGACGAGTAGGCGTTAGCGCAGCGACGCATTGCTCCCGCACTGCGACGATTCTGCGACGGCACGCCTCTCCATCGCGTCGAATTCGTGATGCCGTTCACAATTGCGCAACTTGCCCGTGTTCGACATCCTTTCGCCCCGCGCGGCTCCTTGCATCTACAAGTCGTTCAAGCAGGCACGGGCTGCACGTATGAACCTTCGGAGCTTGCCAAGCTGCGGTTCCAAGCCACGATCGTTGGCTGCGCTGCTTCTGGTCGCGACCATGAGCACATTCGCCGCATCCGGGACAGGAATTGCCGCACAGAGCACGATCGCCGTCGAGGGCAATCGCCGCATCGAGGCGGATACGGTACGCACCTATTTTCATCCCGATAGCAGCGGACACTATGACGCCGCCGCGCTCGACGCCGGCCTGAAGGCTCTGATCGCGACCGGCCTGTTCGACAATGTCACCCTCGAGCACGCAGGCGAACGGATCGTCGTCCATCTCACAGAGGCCAAGGTGCTCGACCGCGTGGCCTTCGAAGGCAATAAGAAGATCAAGGACGCCGATCTCGCTGCCGCCGTTCAGTCTAAACCGCGCGGCGGCCTGCAACGTGCCACCGTGCAAGGCGACGTCAACCGCATCATCGAGACCTATCGCCGCGTAGGGCGTGACGACGTGCGCGTCGTTCCCGAAATCATCGATCGCGGTAACGATCGGGTCGATCTCGTCTACAGCATCACCGAAGGCAAGAAGACGCCGGTGCGGAAGGTCGACTTCGTCGGCAACACGGCATTCGGCGCACGACAGCTCCGAGCCGTGATCAAGACCTCTGCCAGCAACATCCTGAGTTTCCTCACCGGCGGCGACGTATATGACGCGGATCGGCTCAACGAAGACCGCGAATTGCTCCGGCAATATTACCGCAAGCACGGCTATGCCGATGCGGCGGTGACCAAGGCAGACGCCGAGTTCGACCCCGCGAGCAACGGTTTCAACATCACTTTCGTCATTGACGAAGGCACGATCTATCAATTCGGCGACGTCGACCTGAGTTGCAACGTTCCCGGGCTCGACTGCAATCGGCTCCGCGACCGACTGCTCGTCCGCCGCGACACGCTGTTCGACGCCAGCAAGCTCGACAAGACCACGGAGGCGCTTACCACCGAAATGGCCAAGCTCGGCTTTCCGTTCGCACAAGCGGAGCCGCGGATCGCACGCGACGTGCCTGCGCAGCGCGCCAATGTCACTTTCGTGATCGACCAGGGACGGCGCGCCTATGTCGAGCGCATCGAGATTCACGGCAACAGCCGCACCCGGGATTACGTGATCCGGCGCGAATTCGATTTCGGTGAAGGCGACGCTTACAACAAGACTCTGATCGATCGCGCAGAACGGCGGCTGAAGAACCTGAACTACTTCAAGACCGTCAATATCTCGACGAGGCCAGGCTCCGCGCCTGACCGGGTCGTGCTTGATGTCGAGACGACCGATCAGTCGACCGGCGACTTCAACATTTCCGGCGGCTATTCGACCACCGACGGGCTACTGGCGGAAGTGAAGGTCGGCGACCGTAACGTGCTGGGCAGCGGCAACGCCGTCCAGGCTTCGGTCACCTACGGCCAATATGCGCGTGGCGCAGACCTCTCGGTGTCGGCCCCCTACAGTCTCGGCCGCGCAACGACAGGCGCAGAGGCCTTCGACCGACAGACGACGGTCAGTCCTTACCAGTCCTACGGTAGCAATACTTACGGCGGCACCTTGACCCTCGGCACGCCCGTAACCGAGCAGACCAACGTGCTCTGGCGCTACTCCCTCTACGATCAGAATGTCACGCTCGCGCCAACCGCCTCGAATGCGACCGTATCCCTCCCGGTGCGGCAAGCCGCTGCGGCTGGGCGACAACTCGTCTCGTCGGTCGGCGACACGGTCGCGTTCAACACGCTGGACAACAATACGATGCCCACCAGCGGCATCCGGTCTCAGCTCAGCCAGGACCTGGCCGGTCTTGGCGGCGACGTGCGCTTCTTGCGGACGACCGAGGACGTCAGCTACTATCATGCGCTCTCCAATGACCTCACTGGCATGGTCCGGGCCCAAGGTGGCTACATCACGGGCTGGGGTGGCCAGCAGGCGCCGCTGCTGAACAGTTTTTTCGGCGGCCCGAATTTGGTGCGGGGCTTTGCGCCGAACGGGTTCGGCCCGCGCGACCTGACGCCTGGCTCGACGATGGATAATGTCGGCGGCAGCCTATACTGGGCGACGACCGCCGAATTGCAGAGTGGCATCCCAGGTCTTCCCCAGGAATATGGCTTGAAGGCCTCGGCCTTTGTCGATGCCGGCAGCGTGTTCGGATATCGCGGCCCGACCCAATCTGTTCAGGTCGCGGACAAGAACGTCGTCCGATCGTCGGTCGGGGTCGGGCTGACCTGGGCCTCCCCCTTTGGGCCCCTCACAGTCGACTATGCGGTGCCCCTGAGTAAAGCGGCCTACGACGTCGTACAGCCGCTCCACTTCGGCGCGGGCGGATTTTAGTCGCCCAGCGCAGACTTCGCACTCCTGCGGGCATACGCTACCGGCCCGCGGGAAGCGCCAAACCTGTTCACCACGGGTAGTAGTAGGGATAAGCGCGCGGCCCGTAATAGTAAGGATACGGCGCGTAGTAAACCGGCGGTCCATAATAGTAGCCAGGTCCATAGTAGTAATAGCCGCCATACCGGTTGGCCGCGGCAATCGCACCGATGGTGCCGATCATTGCGCCCATGACCGCAAGGCCGGCCGCCGGATTGCTCCGATAGTAGTAACGGCGGTAGCGCCGGCGCGCGCTGAAATCCGTCGCGTCACTGCGTGCGCTCACTGCGATGCTTTGCTTGGCTGCTTGACCCGAGTTGCGCGCGAATGCCATCGGCGGCTCGAAAACGGTGAGCGCCATCGTTGCGACGATCGCAATCGTCAGAGGACGGCGTGTCGAAGAGAGTCGTTCTTTGCGGCTGAACATGGCAACTTCCCTTGTCAGACGGACGATAAATCGGCGGTAGCTCTTTGATACGCCAGCCCAAGGACGGCTGCTTGACGTGGGTCAATGCGGACCGCAGGGGGCGAGAGATACTTAATTTGTTCGGCAAGATCGTCGAGTGATGGCTCGCGGCCGTTGTCTATGCCGGTGAATGACGTCGGCCGATGGCGATCTCGCTCCGACGTCCGATCTGTGCGGCCTTCGGCGACGACGAAGGCGGCGCGGCACATAGCTGTTTGCACCGCACCGCACCACCAGGGGCGCCGATCTAAGGTCCCCACGCGCCCCGGGGCAAAATCGAAACCTGCTCGAGCAGCCGAGCGACAACATATGCTAGCGGCTGGTCGGCCCACGGACTGCGCAGGCGGACAGAGGCTTCTTGGGGACACGTTCGGTCGCAAAACCATAGACCAGCGCCAGGCGGTCCAGGCATTCGCGCAATCGCCGCGCGAAATAGTCGTTCCAGCGTTGGCTACACAGATCGCGCTTCTGTCCGACCTGCTCCATGCTCAGGCCCTGCACCAGCACATCGTGGACGATGGCCGCTCCGTCGGCACCGAGCTCCCGCTCGGCGCGGTTCAGCCGCAACACCGCCTGACGCTGGCCTTCGGTGATGGGCTCGCGGCCCTGCGCACCATCGATATGCTCTCGGGACGGATCGATAGCCCGCGGCCCGCGCTCCGCACGCTCCCAGTCATTCTGGAATGCGCGGCCGCCACGGTACTGCGCATCATCGATCTGTCGATGCGAATGCAGCCGCCCGAGAGGATCGTTACGTATCGAGCGGAGCGCCACGATCTTCTCGCCCGCCTCCAGCGCCAAGGGGTCATCGATCTCGACCGTCGCCACCTCGGCGTTGAATGGCAGGTCGCTCGCGCGACGATCATGGACCTTCGAAATACGATGGGATTTATTACGTCTGGCGCGTGCCATCACGAATCTCCGATGAACAGATGAGATTGGACTGATGCGGAAAAGGGGGCGACGTATTACGCAGCCGCAACCAGCCGCAGAACCACCGGCGTCGGCGGCCGCTCAACCTGGCCCTCCGGGTTGCGCGTGAGATGGAAGTGCGGCGTGCAGTAGCAGGACCCCGGCTGCCGCGGATGGCCGCAGAACGTGATCGGCTCGCCATCCCTGTCTCCGCCGTACGGATAACGGCAATCTCCCGGCTGGAGATCATCGAAAGAAATCAGCCGCGGGCTGATCCCCACGCAGCGCAGTTGCGCCGGCTTCCTGCCCTCGCTTGCAGGCCGCGGCCGAACCGAGCCGACCGGCCGGCACTCCGGACGTGGCCGCGCGCAGCGGGGCTTGAGTTGGGGTCCCCTCTCCTTGCCGATCTCGGGCCGCGCCAGCGCCATCCGCTTGGCGCGACCCAATATGGCGCTGCGCGTATAAGTCGTTCCAAATCTTGCGTTAATCTCTTTCGTGATCTCGCCATACGACATGCCCTTGGCATGCAGATCCCGCAGCGCTTCGGAGTGTCGCAGCGGCCAGTCGCTCGATTGCATCCCTCGCCTCTTCTTCTTCGCTCCGACGTTGCATTCAGCAGCATCGCCAAGCACCGCTTGAATTTCCGATATTCCGAAGAAAAAGTCAAGCTTGAATTCTGATAATCGGAAATGTATCCTTCCCGCGGGATTCGCAAGCGAGGACAAGACAATGCTGGACGTCACCATGATCGAGCGTGGGCTGGAAAAGCCGGGGAAGACCAAAGGCGGGCTTGCCCGCGCCATGGGCGTGCGCCCCGGCGCCGTCTCCGAAATCCTTTCGGGACAACGGCTGATCAAGGCGGCCGAGATCGGCCTGATCATCGATTATCTCGAACTGAATGCCGTGCCGATCATGGGACGGGTCGGCGCCGGGGCGGTGATCGAGCCGGAATATGAGCAAGTTCCGGCCGAGGGCCTGGGCGAGGTCGCTGTGCCCTTTCCAATCTCGGAAGAGACGATCGCCTTCGAAGTGACGGGCGATTCGATGCTGCCGAAATATGAGAACGGGGACGTCATCGTCGTCTATCGCGAACAGCGGCACCCGCTGTCGAGTTTCTACGGCGAAGAGGCCGTCGTGCGGCTGAAGACCGGCGAACGCTATCTGAAGACCATCGAGCGGGGGAAGTCGCCCTCCGTGGTGAACCTCATCAGTTTCAACGCCAAGCCGATCATCGGCGTAAAGCTCGAATGGATCGGCGAAATCTGCGTCACGCTGCCGCGCGGCCAGATCGCGCGGATGCGGTCGAAGACCGCGTCCCGAACCCGGCAGGCCAAGTCGGCCGGCAAGGCCTCAAGCAGATAAAGCGCCCTGAAGCAGATGGGGAATAGCTTGCATGCTCGCTTGGGCACAGGTCTCAGCCTGTGCCCCTGCTTCCGGACGTCCGAATTTCGCGCTTGACAAAATTCTGATTTTCGGAAATTATGGCAGTTACAGCCGGAAGGTCCGAAGGTGAATTGCTCTGCATGCAATATTTTGTCGTGATGATCGACTACGGGCGGCGCGGACGCGAAGCCGTGGTCGATCCCGAGATGACGCGGCGTGACGTGGTCGCGCGCATCGCGTCCGGGGAATATTCCAATATCAGCTTCATTCACGAGGTCGTCGACCGATCGGTCGAAGATGTGACGACCGACATCCTCTCGGAAGCGGCTCTCCCGGAGATCGAGCAGGACGAGGCCGATCTGCAGGCTGCAAAGTTCGATTATCTGCGCGATCTTCGCAAGCACGAGCGGGCGTGACCCCTGGCGCTCGCCCGGAAGGCTCAGTACCGGCGGCGCCACCGGATGCGCCGCCGCTTACCTGCATTGCAATCAAACCAGAAGCACGGTTGATCCCGTCGTCTTGCGGGCAGCGAGATCAGCGTGGGCCCTGGCCGCATCCTTGAGCGGGTAGGTTTGATGAACTTCGATTTTCACCGCACCGGACTGGACGACGTCGAACAGTTCCTTGGCCATTGCGACCAGATTGTCGCGCTTTGCTGCGTAGGTGAACAAGGTCGGCCTGGTCACGAACAATGAGCCCTTCTGCGCCAGCAAGCCAAGGTTGAGCGGCTCGACCGCGCCGGAGGATTGGCCGAACAGGACCGCAACGCCGAGCGGAGCCAGGCAGTCCAGCGATTTCAGGAAGGTGTCCTTGCCGACGGAATCATAGACGACCGGCACTTTCTTGCCGCCGGTGATCTCATCCACCCGCTTCACGAAGTCCTCGCGGGTGTAGACGATCGTATGCCCACAGCCATGCGCCTGGGCCAGTCTGGCCTTATCATCGCTCGAGACAGTACCGATAACGGTTGCGCCGAGATGTTTGGCCCACTGGCTGAGGATCAAGCCTACCCCACCCGCCACGGCGTGCAGCAGGATGGTGTCCCCCGCCTTCACGCGATAGGTCTGCCGGATCAAATACTGCACGGTGAGACCCTTGAGCATCATGGCCGCCGCCGTCTTGTCGTCGATCGCATCGGGCAGCTTGAGCAGGCTGGCGGCTGGGATCAGCCGTGCTTCGGCATAGGCCCCGAGCGGAGATGAACCGTAAGCGACACGATCGCCGGCCTTAAGGTCAGTGACGCCTTCTCCCACCGCCTCGACCACGCCTGCGGCCTCGCTGCCGAGGCCGCTCGGCAACTGAGCGGGATAAAGGCCGGAGCGGTTGTAGATGTCGACGAAATTGAGCCCGACCGCCGTGTGGCGGATGCGTGCCTCACCCGGACCGGGCTTGCCGACCTCGACCTCCTCCCATTGAAGCACCTCGGGTCCGCCTGCTTGATGAAATCGGATGGCATGCGTCATGCGTTACTCCCTTCGAGTTAATCCTGTATCAGCCGACGTTCGCAGTTGCGGTACGACGCTGCCAGTCGTGCGGATCGGTCCCGATCCGCACGTTTGAGCTTGGCTGTCGATCCGCGGCTTACCTGGAGGAACCGGCCAGAGGGCAGCGCGTTTTCCGCCCGATATTGAGAGGCGAAGCCATGCTTCCGAGGAAACGCCGAACATTGCCGAGGCCGGCCATTTTGCTCGAACTTGTCTGTCATGCCCTGATGGGAACGGCGCTCGGATTGAGCGTCGGGCTTCTGCTGACATTCGCGGACAACTTCGGCATTGCCCGCCTGATCGCGCATAGCTCTACGCCTCATCAGACCTTCGCAATCCTGATCGGCATGGTCACCCTCCCCTTTTCCGTCGGCGCAACTCTGACCGGCTTCGTGTTCACCATGATGGAGGAGCGCTGAGCTTTGCAAGACGTCTTGTGTCTCAGTAGATGCCGATCTCGATCGGCTGCTCCGACGCGATTCGCTTAAGCGCGGTCGGCGTAAGACTTCAGCAGTTCAACTCTCTCACTTTGCTCTAGCCGGACCGGAGCGTATACGATCTGCGGCGCGAGCAGGCGAAGCCATGGTTCTCGGACGCGTATAGTTCTTCCGTCTGTTGCTTGTAGTAAGCCGGATCTTTGACGGTAAGAAAGTTATGCCGGCCCGATGCGGCGTCAAACCGCATCGCATAGAGATCCGATGTTCTGACCTCATGCCCTTGGGCGCTCAGCGCCTCCATCGCCGCCCGATACATCGCACCATTGAAGCTCTGATGCTCGGGATGAGCGAGTACGATGAAAGTCTTCATTGTCTCTCCCGCACCAATGTCTGCTCCAACCGCGGCGCGCTCCCGGCGCTGATTGGAACCGGCCAACGACCCGGATGTTACCTGAAGGTCACAGCCGCGCACAATCCGCCGCCGTTCCTTATCCGTTCGGAACAGTTGATCAGGAATTTTGCACCCGCTCAGTAGAATGGGCGGGAGTTGGGGCGCGCCACTTTCGAAGGAAGCGAAAATGCCAGCCTATATCAGACATGGCGACGAGCAAGGATTGGCTCCGATTGTCTGCCCCGGTTGTCTCGGAATTTTGCCGATGCTCGTCCGTGAGATCGAGCCGCATTGGAATTCGGCCAGGATCGACCTGGTCTACGAATGCGCCGATTGCGGAGCCGAGGTCAGGCACAGCGTGCACCGGCCCGCTTTACGTCACTAACATAAAACTCAAGTCAGGAAGCGCTGCCTTCGCTGGCAGTGCGCGTGCGACAAGCGTTAGTCTTCGTCACGATGAAGTCGCGGATCTTTTTTGAGGCACGCCGTTCGACGCCCCAGTGCTCCTATTCCGAAGTCGGGGTCATGCCGCGGCGATCTCGCTTGCGGGCTTCGGAATCGACGAGCGCCAGTAAGTCAGTTGGATCTCATCTAATGCGTCAGCTCGTGCACGTCGCTCCAGTTCAGATTGCACTCACGGAAGTGAAGCGCGATCTCCTCTAACGCCCTCCTCTCCCACTCCTCCGCTTGCGCCAGCCAAAACATACGCCGCTGAACGTCCAATGCCGCACGCTCGCGGCAGAAATGCTCCTGATTGCGGATTTCCACGAGTCTGTTCATGCCTCACTCCCGAGAGGTACGAAACCAGCGCCATGCATCTTTTAGCAGACCACGCCGCTTTGGTCACGGCATCGTGCTGAGACGGAATCTTCCGGTTCCAAAGCCCATCGCAACGCACCAGAATGCATGATGGATATCCGCCTATACGCGCCTGACGTAGCAATGAAAGCCGCCATAGATCCCGGAGCGGTCCAGTTCAGCGCCAAGCGTGCTTCGCTCTTCGTCGCGATGCCATCGGTTCCTGAGTGCCGCGGCCCCAATGGCATCCAGAGGGGACACGCTGCCCGCGGTGCGAAATACGATGCGCACGCGCTCGCTCCCCGCCCGATCTATAGAGGTCCACAAGGCCTGGATCTCGTCAGCGTCCATCGAGTCCTGCGCATCCAACAGTAAGACAGCGTCGACCTCACGCGCCGGCAAGCTGTCCAGAAGCTGCGCGATATTGCCTTGAACAGGGATGATCACGCCGACACCGTTGCGCATCCGAGCGAAATGGCAACGCTGCAAATATGGCGGCAGGCAGCGGTCGTCGGCGCCAGTGTAGGCGCGGCGTAGCGCCTGCCAGGCAAAGTAGTTAGCCGTCTCTGAGCTACCCTCGAGCAAGCGCCGCAACCGCTGGTAAAGCACGCTATCGAGCGGCGCTTCCGCTTTCAGGAGCGCCCGCTGTCGCGGCGAAATACCGAGACCGAACAGAAAAATCCGGACGTCCATCATGAGCCGCAGCGGCATCGAATGAAACAGGCGATCAAGGCGCGCCATCGCTTCAAGCCGCTCCGGAGAATCCACCGCCCCCCTCAGCAGGGCATCGAGATCAATCCCAAGAACACGTGCAATCAGATGAGCCAAACCGATCGCGCGACCCAACAGTCCGTGGCGGTAGAGACCGTCGGTGAAATAGGTGTATCGCTGCCGCCCGAGAACATTGCGACCGTCCCAATAGCTCCGCGCATGCCCATCGAGGAGCGGACGTAGTTTCCGGATGTAGCGGGCTGCATTCGCGGGCGAGGCTGCGTCACCAAAGAATTCCCAGAACTCGTTGTAGCCGGCGAACGCACGCACGCCCGCAAGCCTCAATTTGAGCAGCGCGAGCTGGGCCTCATTGCGATCGACAGCATAAATCTGCGCCGGCTGCGCGGTGAGATAGGAGAGCACGTTGCAACCGCCAGAGGACATTGCCACGATCGTGGACCCCAGCGGCAATTGCAACGCCGCGAGGTCCGCTTGCGGATCGTCCCAGCTTTGGGTGTGCATCAAACGTTGTAGTGAGAACGCGAGCGCCCTGTTCCAGAGCGTCATCGCATTCTCATGCCTGCTGCCGCGTGCCGTCCCGGCGATCAGTTGCGTCGTCATCCATGCCTCGGCTCACCGATTCGGCAATGGTAGCGCGGACGCAATGCAGTTATGCGACAGACGGACTACATCCTTTCGTACGCACGTCTTGAAAAAGTCGCGCAGAAAACGCGATCAATCGTCCGATCTCAGGACAGTGCGACGACCGCGGCGCAAGGTTCGCCACCCCTCCACACTGCCGAACAATGCCAGTGCGATCACAAACGGCAATAAATGGTAAAGAATCCGGAAGATCAGCAGCACCGCAAGCACGGGATCCTTATCGTCACTTCCGAGGCCGAGCAGAATTGTCGCATCGAACATCCCGATGCCGGCCGGCGCATGACTGGCGAAGCCCAGTAACGTGGCCGCGATGAACACGGCCATCAACCGCGAGACCTCGATATCGAGCTCCGCCGGGATCAAGACGTACATGGCGAGCGCGGCGGT
Source organism: Bradyrhizobium sp. SZCCHNS1022 (assembly GCF_032484835.1). Lineage (NCBI taxonomy): Bacteria > Pseudomonadati > Pseudomonadota > Alphaproteobacteria > Hyphomicrobiales > Nitrobacteraceae > Bradyrhizobium > Bradyrhizobium sp. SZCCHNS1022. Next base: position 349,378 of record NZ_JAUETT010000003.1, read on the forward strand.
GCTCAAATCAAACAGGCCTATCAGGATCTGCAGCAGGACCAGGGGCCCGGACGGAAGCCTTACCGGCCAGCGCTTGCTGCGCCGTCCAGGCCAGCTCCAAACCACGAAGCCAAACACTCCGGCGAGCAATGCTGCTGCGACCAACCGATTCAACGCCGGCGGCCAATACTCAACCCAGCCGAAGGCATCGGGATCGATCATCAGGCTGAGTCCCAGGGCCGTCAGATTGCCGAGCCAGAAAGTGAGGCCGGTCAGAAAGCTGATATTCGCGATGTCGATCGCACCAAGCTTGTAGCGGGAATAGATTCGATAGCGGATGACGGGAGCGATCAAAGCGACGGCCCCAATACCATGGGCGATCGGATAGCTCGTAAAGCTTGCAAGTGCCGCCATGCGGAACGGAATATCACCTCGGCCGATCGTGCGAAGCGCGAGCAGGTCGTAAAGCGTCAGGCTCGCGTAGGACAAGATGATGAGCGCCAGGGCCAGTGCGATCAGCCGGATGTCCGTATTCTCAGCGATCGTCAGCGCGTGGGCTATATCCAGCTTCTTGACGGCGCGGGTGAGCGCATAGATCGCAGCGACGGCAACGATCACACTGACCGCGAGGCCACCAAGACCTCGGAGCCAGGCCTTGCGGCTCAACGCCGCCTCGGGTTGATCGTCGGGCAGGACGGCGAGCCTATGAGGTCCTGGCGGCGCGGATGCACCAGCCGATTCGGGTCGATTCATGGCGCCCTTTGACACGCTGATGTGACAGTTAATTTACCGTTGCAGACGTTTGTCCGCATACCCTCTTCCGTACGCGACCATCGACGCTCCGTGGCGGGACATCGTTCCTCATCCAATGCGACATTGCGGCGCGGTTGATCATTTGAATTTGAACTAAGCACTGCAGCATCAACCCATATTGAACAGACCAGTGCAAATCCCTGTGCATGATGGTCGCATCTTCGTCATGCGGGCTCGGTAAGAGGCCGCACGACAATCGCCATTCGAGGCAACATGAACGCGGAATTCGACCACGACCTGACGCAGGACCAATGGGAGACGCTCAAGACGCTGCGTCTTCCCGCGCGCGAACGCCGCAAGGTCAACAGCTTCATCGTCCATCAGCTCGAAGCTGCGGGGCTCGTCGCGAGCGTCGATGGTACGCCCTTGCTCACGCACGCCGGCCGAAAGGTGCTGATCCGAGGCTCATCGCGGCTCCTCGACGTTGCGGCCTGAGAAGGCTTCGACAACGACCAGGCCGTTACCACAAGCTATGCCGGGCGCGTTCCGGCCACTCCTGGTCATACTGCTCGGCATCGACCTCATTCGCGCTCATGGCAGCCAGAATCTGGCCGGGGGTCGGGAGCTCTCTTGGGTCGACGCGCTTGTTCGGGTTCCACAAATCGGAACGAACGATCGCACGTGCGCACTGAAAATAGACCTCCTCGACAGCCATGACGAGAACGCTGCGCGGCGTTTTGCCATCCATCTCGAAGGAGGCGAGCAGCGCCGTATCTGCCGACAATTGTGCGCGGCCGTTGACACGCAAGGTATTGCCGGATCCCGGGATCAGGAACAGCAAGGCGATCCGCGGATCACGGACGATATTGCGTAGGGAATCGATGCGATTGTTGCCGCGGCGGTCCGGCAGCATCAAAGTCTTTTCATCATGGATACGAACGAATCCCGGCAGGTCACCACGCGGTGAGCAGTCGATCCCTTCCGGACCGCAGGTCGCGAGCGCAACGAAAGGCGACCTCTCGATCAGGATGCGATAATGTGGCGTCACCCGATCGGCAACCTTCACGGTCGATGTCAGGCCGGTCTTGCCGTAGATCGCTTCCAGCTGCTCAATCGTGGTGATGATCGACATACACTTTCTCGCTAGTTTGCTTCAGATCCGCCGCCAAGCTCGCCCTGGATGATCCTCACCAGCGCTCCGGCGTGCTGTTTCGGATCTCCGACATTGATAATCGTGACATCCGCTACGAGCGCGCCTTCGGGAACGGTCCGATGCAGGCGCTCCCCAAGATCGCCGTCGCTTGCGCGATGTCGATGTGCCAATCGTTCGGCCAACACCTCCTCCGGAGCGGTCACGGCAACGACCAGCACATGCTGATAGACACGGCGAACCGCCGAAATCACCCGGCGTGAAACATTGATGACGACCGTTCGGCCGGCGCGGATATCGTCGTCGATAGCACGCCGCACACCGTACGCGTGCCCGTGCGCTTCCCAATGAATGGCGAACTGGTTCTGCACCAAGGCCCGCTGAAATGCGGCGGCGTCCAGTTCGTCATTGTCTTCGAACGCCGACGCCCGCCGCGTCACCACACGACGCGGAAACACGACCCGATCATTACCGGCACATTTCGCACGCGCCAGATTGATCAGCGTATCCTTGCCCGCGCCGCTCGGTCCGACCACCAGCACCAGTCGGCCGGGGCCCAGCCTGGCCGGAACATCGGACGAGAGGACAGGCGTCTCGCTCATGCGACGCGCGTTCCCTCTCGCCAGACGCTACGGACGACCGGAACCGCACCCCGAACATGCACGCGGATCAGATCGGCGCGCTTGCCGGGTGCGATCTCGCCGCGGTCCGCAAGGCCGACGGCCTCTGCCGGCGTTTTGGTGACCGTGCGGACTGCCGCAGCCAAGTCGATCGACGGCACACGCTCTGGCAATTGCAGCGCTCCCAACAACAGGCTCGACGGCACATAGTCGGAGGACAGAATGTCGAGCAGGCCTTCGCGGGCGAGGTCCACGGCGGCAATATTACCGGAATGCGAGCCGCCGCGCACGACGTTCGGCGCGCCCATCAGGATGCAGATGCCGGCCCGGTGCAGGCCCCGCGCAGCCTCGATCGTGGTGGGAAACTCCGCCACCGAAATGCGGTCCTTGATCGCGTCGGCGACGTTCTCTTCCGTCGTATCGTCATGGCTGGCGAGCGGAACATCATGTTTCTGCGCCAGCGCGACGATCTCCCGCAGATTGTCGGCGGCATAGGCCTTCTGATAGGCGAAGCGCCGCTCGAACAGCACATCGAGCTCTGCATCCGTCCTGCCGCCGCCTTTGCCGCGATAATAATCGCGCAGCTTGCCCTCGTCGCGAAACTGGCGCTGCCCCGGCGTGTGGTCCATCAGCGACATCAGCCGTACGTCGGCGCGTCCGGCCAATTGTTTGGCCTCTTCGACGACGGTCGGCATCGGAATTTCGCAGCGCAAGTGCAGGAAGTGATCCGCACGCAGCAGGCCATCCTCGCGGGCCGCCGCGATCGCCTCCGCGAGCACCTCCGATTTTCCATCGACTCCTCCGGCGCCCTCTTCGCTCCAGACGCGAAGGGAATCCAAGACGGTCGTGATGCCCGCGGTGGCCAGCTGGGCATCATAGGAGATCACTGCGGCGATCGGATCCCAATACACCTTCGGCCGCGGCACGAAATGCATTTCGAGATGGTCCGTATGGAGCTCGACCAGCCCGGGCATGATCAAATCGCCGCCGGCGTCCTCACTGCCGGCAGGAGCTGTGCCCTCCCCGACGGCGACAATCCGGCCTTGAGCCGCCGCCACCCAGCCTTGCTCGATGACGCGATCTGCCAGGATCACCCTGGCATTACCGATCACGATCTCGGAATTGGTTGAGGCCATGCTGTGTCTGTCCTGTTCACGCCGCGGCCGCAAATGCGGTCACGTCCACGGTGCCGTCTGCGATTTTCTCACGGATCTCGTCGTCATGAACGATCGCAAGCATCGCGACGCCGTCTTTCTTCTTGGCCGCGATCAGTTCGACCACGACAGCGCGATTTGCCGCATCGAGCGAGGCCGTCGGCTCATCGAGCAGGAGAATCGGCAGATCAGAAATGAAGCCGCGTGCGATATTGACGCGCTGCTGCTCGCCTCCTGAAAAGGTCGACGGCGGCAGGCTCCAGAGACGTTCGGGGATGTTGAGCCGCCGCAGCAACCGGCCAGCCTGTTCGCGGGCGTCGTCACGCGATGCTCCGCTCGCGATCAAGGGCTCGGCCACCACGTCGAGCGCCGGCACGCGTGGCACGGCGCGCAGGAACTGACTGACATAACCGATGGTCCGCCGGCGCGCCGTCAGGATCGCGCGCGGCTCTGCTGTCGCGAGGTCGAGCATCGCGCCCTCGTGCCGCACGGCGATACGGCCGCCATCGCAGCGGTAGTTGCAGAAGATCATCTTCAGGATCGACGACTTGCCGGCGCCGGACGGCCCGGACAGCACGACACACTCGCCCGCCTCGACCTGGAACGAGACACCGCGCACCACCGGCAGCCGCACGCCGCCCTGCAGGTGCATGGTGAAAGTCTTCTCTGCCTTCTCGATAGCAATCATCACGGTCATGGAAGCAGCCTTATGGAGGCAGGATCGAAGAGACGAGCAATTGGGTGTAAGGCTCGCGCGGATCGTCGAGCACCTGATCGGTCAACCCGGTTTCGATCACCCGCCCCTCCTTCATCACCATCACCCGATGCGACAGCAGACGCGCCACCGCGAGATCGTGGGTCACCACGATTGCCGCAAGGCCCAGCTCATTGACCAGGCTGCGCATCAGGTCAAGCAGGCGCGCCTGCACGGAGACATCGAGCCCGCCGGTCGGCTCGTCCATGAACACGAGCCGTGGCTCGGTGACGAGATTACGCGCGATCTGCAGCCGCTGGCGCATGCCACCCGAATAGGTACGCGGCGCATCGTCGATACGCGCGATATCGATCTCGACGCGCTGCAGCCAGGACGACGCTGTCTGGCGTATGCGGCCGTAATTGTTCCAGCCGACCGCCATCAGCCGTTCGCCGACATTGGCGCCGGCGGACACGGCCATGCGCAGGCCTTGCGCCGGATCCTGGTGGACATAACCCCAGTCGGTCCGGAATAGGAAACGACGTTCAGCTTCGCTCAAGGCTGCAAGGTCGCGCAGCACGCCATCGCGCATCCGGTATGAAACGCGGCCAGCACTCGGCCCAAGCTGCGCTGACAGCATCTGCAGCAGCGTCGACTTGCCGGAGCCTGATTCGCCGACGATCGCCAGCACCTCGCCCGGATACAGCGTGAAGGAGATATCGCGACAAGCGGCGAGCCGCCCATAAGTCTTGGCGAGCCCCTCCGCAACGAGGAGCGGCTGGTCCGAACTGCCGAACGCTTCAACCATGAGCGGTCTCCTTGTGGGGAGCAGCAGTCTGACTGCCGCGATGGCCCGCCGCCTGGCGATGCTCGCAATAGTCCGTATCGGAGCAGACGAACATGCGGCTGCCCTGGTCGTCGGTCACGATCTCGTCGAGATAGGAGTCCTCGGCGCCGCAGAGCGCACAAGGTGCGTCGAACTTGTAGCGCGTGAACGGATGGTCCTCGAAATCGAGCGACACGACAGACGTGTAAGGCGGGATTGCATAGATGCGCTTCTCGCGGCCGGCCCCGAACAGCTGCAGCGCCGGACAATTGTCCATCTTCGGATTGTCGAATTTCGGAGTTGGCGATGGATCCATGACGTAGCGCGCATTGACCTTGACCGGATAGGCGTAAGCCGTCGCGATATGGCCGAAGCGAGCGATATCCTCATAGAGCTTCACATGCATGAGGCCGTATTCCGCGAGCGCATGCATGCGCCTAGTCTCGGTCTCCCGCGGCTCCAGGAAGCGCAAGGGCTCGGGAATCGGCACCTGATAGACCAGCACCTGTCCGGCCCGCAGCGGCGCTTCGGGAATCCGATGCCGGGTCTGGATCACCGTCGCGGCCTCGGTCGAGGTCGTGGTGCCGACACCCGCGGTCTTGGCAAAGAATTTTCGGATCGAGATCGCATTGGTGGTGTCGTCCGATCCCTGGTCGATCACCTTGAGCACGTCATCGGGGCCGAGAATGGAGGCCGTGACCTGCACGCCGCCGGTGCCCCAACCATAGGGCATCGGCATTTCGCGGCTCGCGAACGGCACCTGATAGCCGGGAATGGCGATCGCCTTCAGGATCGCACGACGGATCATCCGCTTGGTCTGTTCGTCCAGATAGGCGAAATTATAAGTCGGCGCGTTCATTCAGCGGCCTCCTTCAAAGACGACGCGGCGTTCGCCTCCTCGAACTCCTTGCGCAGCTTGCGCAAGAGTCCGAGCTCGGACTGGAAGTCGACGTAATGCGGCAGCTTCAGATGTTCGACGAAACCGGTCGCCTGCACATTGTCAGAATGCGACATCACGAACTCCTCGTCCTGCGCCGGCGCAACGACGTCCTCACCGAGTTCGCGCGCCCTCAGAGCACGATCGACCAGTGCCATCGACATCGTCTTCCGCTCGCTCTGCCCGAAAGCAAGCCCATAGCCGCGGGTGAAGCACGGCGCCTCGGTCGCCGACCCCTTGAACTGGTTGACCATCTGACATTCGGTGAGTTCGAGCGAACCGAGCGGCACCGCGAAGCCGACCTCTTCGGCAAAGAGCTCCACCTCGACCTCGCCGAAGCGAATCTCCCCGGCGAACGGATGGTTGCGGCCATAGCCGCGCTGTGTCGAATAACCCAGTGCCAGCAAGAACCCCTCATCGCCGCGCGCGAGATTCTGCAAGCGGAGATCGCGCTCGGCCGGGAAACTGAGCGGCTCACGCGTGAGGTCACCGACCGCTGCATCGGCTTGCCCCCGGGGTGACGCCTCGATCAGTCCGTCGCGCCCGAGAATATCGGTCACGCGCGGAGTGGGCACATCGGGCGCTTCCGCCAGCGCCGGCGGATCCGGCTCGAAACCTTGCGCCAGCTGCGGATCGAGCAAACGATGCGTGTAATCGAAGGTCGGTCCAAGCACCTGCCCCCCTGGAATATCTTTGAAGGTCGAGGATACGCGCCGCTGCACCCGCATCGCGGCGGTGTCGACCGGCTCGGTCGCGCCGAATCGAGGCAAGGTTGCACGAAAGGCCCGCACCAGGAAGATCGCCTCGATCAGGTCGCCGCGCGCCTGCTTGATGGCGAGCGCTGCAAGCTCCCGGTCGTAAAGCGAGCCCTCGCCCATGACCCGGTCGACCGCCAGCCCCAGCTGTTCGGCGATCTGCGCCAACGAGATCTCCGGAACGTCGCGATCGCCACGCCGCTCATGCGCGAGCAGCCGGTGCGCGTTCTCGATGGCGCGTTCGCCGCCTTTGACCGCCACATACATGCATTAACCTCCCGCCGCGACCAGCCGCGTCGTACGTGGGATCGCCACCATGCTATCATCATGGACCAGCACGACATCGATACCGCGCGGAAACAGTGTTTCGTTGATCGCAAGCCGATCGAACAAATCCTCCGGCTCGATCTTGGCACGCAGCCTTGCCGTGCCGTCGATGCCGGGACCGCGCAACGTGTAATGACGCCCCTCGCCCAAATTCTCGGCCTGCAGGACCAGCGTCGTCGAGCGATCCGGATATTCCCCGCTACCGAGTGCAAACGACTCAAAGCCGGGTAGCGATGCGCCGTCCGTGACCAGCGCAAAAGCGGCATTCGCGACTGCGGCAACAACCGGCGCTCCGGCGTGGAATTTGAGCCAAGCCGCAATATCAGGCGCCGCCGCCAATTTCGGATCGAGCCAGACCGGCGTGTCATGATCGAACAAGGTCAGGGCGATCGCAGCAGCGGCGCGCGTCAGGCCGGTCGGCACGCCGACGTCGACGGTGACGCGCTGAATGCTGCCCGGCCGGGCCATCGCCTCCATAACGGCACGGAAGGTCGACTGCGCCGCGATGACCGGATCGGCAAAGCCCGCCGGAAGATCTGAGACCATGCCCATCATTCAACCCTCGCCGCGCACCATCGTGTAGAACTCGACCTTCGTCGCCGCCGCTTCGCGTGCGCTCTGCTGCCGCTCTGCGCGCACGCGTTCGCGCAACGGTGCGACCACCTGGGTTTCGACAGCGTCGGCATAGGCGTCCGCTTGGATCAGCGCATCGCACAGTGCGACCAGGCGCGCCTTCTTACCGTCGCGCCCGAGCACGTAGCCGAACCCGACTTCGCCGCTGGCAAGGCGTACCGCCGCGCGCGACACCGTAGCTTCGCCGAGATTGAAGGGCGCACCATCGCCGCCGGCACGGCCACGCACCATCACCAGCCCGCTCTCAGGCGTGCGCAGCTCCGCATGCGGCGGCAGTGCGATCGGCTGCAGGCGCTCGGCAATCTCAGCTGCCGGCACGTGCGCCAGTACCCGCATCGCGGCTTTGCGTCTGTCCTTCATCGCCTCTGCGCTCATCGTCTTATCAGTCTTGGTCTTCTCGGACTTGCCGGATCTAAGTTGTCTATGATATTAGACAACTTGATAGCGGCCGGCAATGACCGTTTCATGACATGCCTGTGATTTTCACGACCTCTGGCGGAACCCAGCGATGAGCATGCAGGATGCAGTTTCCGGGGTGGCCCTGTGGCGCCAGGTGGCGGACGGGATCGAACGCGATATCGCCGAAGGGCGCTTTGCCGCCGGCACGCGGCTGCCCGGCGAAACCGAGATCGCGGAGATCTATCGGGTGAACCGCCACACCGTGCGGCGAGCGCTCGCAGCCTTGGCCGAACGCGGCCTGGTGCGGGCGGCGCGTGGCAGCGGCACCTATGTCGAGGCCCCGCGCCTCGCCTACCCGCTCAGCTCGCGCACGCGCTTCTCGGAGAACGTCGGCGCCGGAGGCCGCGAGCCGCGCGGCCAGTTGATTGCAGCCTCGCAGGAGCCAGCCTCACGCGAACTCGCGCGCGAGCTCAAGCTCAGGACCGGCGCGCCCTTGGTGCGAATCGAGGCGCTGCGTTTGGCTGACAAGATCCCGATCTGCCTCAGCACCTCCTGGCTGTCGGCGGAACGCTTTCCCGATGCAGCCCGGATATTCGCCTCGACCCGCTCGATGACTGCCCTGCTCGCCCATTACGATATCCGCGACTATCGCCGCGGTTCGACGCGGATCACCGCCGCCATCGCTGAGGCCAGCGACGCGGCACGGCTTGACCTCGCGTTGGGGCGTCCTGTGTTGGTCGTCGATAGCACCGATATTGACGCGGACGGCACGCCGCTGATCACCAAGCGCTCGAGGTTTGCCGCCGAACGCGTCACCTTCGAGATCGCGAGCTGACCATCTACGCGATCGCGCGCCGTCCGATGATGGCGAAGCGCAGCTTACCTGAGATCCAGTCGATTGCGGCGACCGCCACCAGGATCATCAAGATCAGGAACGAAACCTTCTGCCATTCCAGCACGCGGATCTGCTCCGCAAGCTGCAAACCGATGCCGCCGGCGCCGACGATGCCGATGATCGTTGCCGAGCGGGTGTTGGATTCGATGAAATAGAGCACCTGCCCCGCAATCACGGGCAGCACTTGCGGTATCAGACCGAAGCGAACCTCGTGCAACGCGCTACCGCCGGCCGCGCGAATGCCCTCCACCTGTTTCCGGTCCGCCGCCTCGATCGCCTCCGAGAACAGCTTGCCGAGCGCGCCGAAGTCGGAGACTGCGATGGCAAGCACGCCGGCAAACGGCCCGAGCCCGACGACATTGATCCAGACCAGCGCCCAGATCAGTTGGTCGACGCCGCGGATCGTGTCGAACAGCCGACGGACCGGAAAGCGGAGGATCGCGGAAGGTATGACATTGCGCGCCGCGAGCAGGCTGATCGGCAACGCCACCAGCGCCGCCAGCGTCGTGCCCAACACTGCTATCGAGAGCGTCTCGCCGAGGGCCTTGAGGTAGAGAGGCAGAGACGCGCCCGGATCGGGCGGGAGCATCATCCTTGCGATCCAGCCGAGCTGGCCGAGCCCGGCCAGCATCCGGCTGGGTGAAAACTCCAGATCGACTAGGCCGAACACGAAGATGGCAAGCGTGAGCACCAACACCAGCGGTGTGGCGAGCCGCGCCGCCGCGGGCCGGTCGAAAACGTGCGGATAACGCCTGCGCAGATCTTGCGGATCCGGCCGTTCCAGAGCTGTCATGTGCGCGCCTCCGCGCCGAACAGCCTGGCACGCAGCCAGCCGGTGCCGATGTCGATCAGAAAGACGGTGAGGATGATCGTCAGCAGGATCGCGCTGACATCGGAATAGTAGAACTTGCGGATCGCGACCACGAGCTCCTGACCGATGCCGCCAGCACCGACGAAACCCATGACAGAGGCCTCGCGGACATTCATCTCGAAACGCAACAGCGTGTAGCTGACGAAGCCGGCGATGACCTGCGGCAGGACCGCGAAGCGCATGCAGGACAGCCAGCTCGCACCGGTCGAGCGAATACCTTCGACCGGCTTCATATCGGCGTTCTCCACCACTTCCGAAAACAGCTTGCCGAGCGCGCCGCTGGAATGAACGGCAATGGCGAGCACGCCGGGAATCGGCCCGAGACCAAAGGCGATGACGAAAATCAGTGCAAACACGATGGCCGGTACGGTGCGGGCGAATTCGAGCAGGCGACGCACGACAAAACGGAGCCAGGGAGCCGGCGACGTGTTTTCAGCGGCCAAGAAGTTGAGGCCGAACGCGAACACCATGCCCACCAAGGTGCCGACATAGCTGATCAACAGCGTCTCGCCGAGCAGCTTGAGCCATTTCTTCCAGCCCCAAAACCACTCTGGGAAATTGGTCCACACACGCTGCCCATCGTCCAGCGTGAAGATGCGATCGAAATAGCTGACGAAATTGCCGAAGTATGTGAAGAGCGTACGCAGATTGACCTCGGCACCGACACCTGCGGCGCCGAGCACGGCAGCAAACACCACAGCAGCCAGCGCAACACGGAGGCGCTTGCGTGCGACGGCCTTGCGGTAGGCCTCGTTGAGCGCGGCCAATTGCTGGCTGGGAAGTGTGGAAACCGCGACCGCCATCGAAGCTCGGACCTTCGCGCTCATGCGCTACGGAAAAAAGCCGGGTCGCATAGACCCGGCTTTTGACGGAGAACAGATCAGGACGCCTTCTTGCGCAGGCTGTCGACGAACTTGATCAGTTCGATGGTGGCATCCCAATCCTTGGTCGTGGCCGGATGGAAGCCCTGCTTCTGGCCGTCCGACAGCCGATCGAAGGCTGCCTTGTCCTTGGTCGGCGCATCGAAGAAGGCTTTGGCGATCGCGGCCTTGGCCTCTTCCGGAAGCTCCGAGTTGTAGGCGTACGGCCCGTTGATGATCAGGGCCGACTTATGGATGATGCGGAAATCGTCCTTCTTCATCGGCGAGCCATCGACATTCTTCAGCATGCCCTTGGTGAGCATCTGCGCCAGCGTCGAATCATTGTCGCTGGTCCACTGGTTGGCCGCGACGTCGACCGTGCCCTGAGCCAGCGCCAGCACTGCGTTTTCGTGGCTGCCGGTGAAGACGACCTTGCTGAAATAGCCCTCGGCGCTGCCGATACCCATCTTGTTGAGCTCGAAGCGCGGCACGTTGTTGCCGGAGGTCGAGTTCGGATCGACCAGGCCCAGGTTCTTGCCCTTGAGATCCTCGACCTTCTGATACGGGCTGCCCGCCTTGACGAAGAACACCGAGTAGTAACCGGTGCTGCCGTCCGCATTGATGTCGTTGGCGAAGGCATCGGTCTTGACGCCGGTCAGCCGCGCACGCGCGAACGAGGCGGAGCCGTAGCTGGCAATATGGATGTTGCCGGCGCGCTGTCCTTCGATGACCGCGGCATAGTCATTGGCGATGCGCAGCGTGACTTTCACGCCGAGTTCCTTGGACAGATAGCTGACGAACGGCGCCCAGCGCTCGGTGACGCCGGAGGCGTTCTCGGCCGGAACGACTGCGAAGGTCAGTTCCGGATACTTCGCCTTCCAATCCTCGGCGGAGGCGGAAGCCGTGAACGCCAGCGCGGCAACGCCCGCCAGAACGATACGACGATTGATCATGACGTGTCCTTTTTCTTGCAGTACTTGCAGTGAGACGTCTTGAACGCCGCACAATGCGGCAGCCAAGTTCGCAAAACTCTCGGTCAGGCCACGGCGGCTTGGCCGAGGGCTGGAGCGGTCGCGGCCGCCGCAGGACGCACCGCGTCCATCACTTCGTCGGCCTCGAGATCATACAATTCGCGCGCGATCTGAGGCGTGAGTGCCGCCGGCAGATCATCGAACACGACACGGCCGGTCGCCATGCCGATCAGGCGATCGCAATAGCCGCGCGCGAGATCGAGCGAGTGCAGATTGCAGATCACCGTGATGCCGAAATGCTTGTTGATGCGCAGAAGCGCATCCATCACGATCTTTGTGTTGCGCGGATCGAGCGAGGCGATCGGCTCGTCGGCGAGAATGAGTTCGGGCTCCTGCACCATGGCGCGCGCGATGGCGACGCGTTGCTGCTGGCCACCGGAGAGTTGGTCCGCGCGCTGGGCCGCGAGGCTGGCCATGTCGAACTGTTCGAGCGCCGAGAGCGCCACGGCAACATCTTGTGCCGGCCACTGCTGCGCCAGCGAGCGCCAGAATGGGATGTGCGCCAGCCGCCCCATGAAGCGTTATCGACTGCGGTTTTCGCGCCAAAACGACACGTCAAACCATCTACCACCAGCATTGGGTTCTCCGGACAGCTAGGACCGCACTCTCCGCTAGCGCCCGGATTCTACAGTTATGTGACAGCTCTGCTGCTGCACCGAACCGTCCACACGCCGGCAGCACACGTCACGCGCATGTCACCGCGATGTCATCACACTGATAGAAGACGACGCCCGCCGACGGTAAACGGAGAGTGATCGAGATGGCCGGAAAGATACTCGGGGTGGCTCCCACCATCGATTCCAGCGCCAAGGTTCAGGGCTCGACCTTGGGCGCCTATTGCGAAGTCGGCGCACGCACGATCCTGCTCGACGTCGCGATGGGCGACTACTCCTACGTAGTCAACGACTCCCAGATTACCTACACGAGCATCGGCAAGTTCTGCTCGATCGCAGCGATGACGCGGATCAATCCCGGCAATCATCCGATGCACCGCGCCACCCAGGCGCATTTCACTTATCGCGCCAGCGCTTATTTCTCCGGCGAAAACGACGAGGCCGAGTTCTTCGCCTGGCGGAAGGAGCACCACGTCAATATCGGTCACGATGTCTGGATCGGTCACGGCGCGATCGTGCTGCCCGGCCGCAACATCGGGACCGGCGCGGTGGTCGCGGCAGGGGCCATCGTCACCAAGGACGTTCCGGCCTACACTATCGTGGCCGGCAATCCGGCGCGCCCGGTCAAGCGCCGGTTTCCCGAAGATGTCGCCGAGCGGCTGATCCGGCTGGCATGGTGGGATTGGCACCACGAGGCGCTACGCGCAGCGCTGCCGGACTTCAGAAGGCTGGCGATTGACGAATTCCTGGACACATACGAGTCCGCGCTCGACGCGACCGGCCGGGTGCGGCAAAGTGTCTCTCATGACTGATCTCATCATCTCAGGTGGCCGAACGCTGCTCGGCAGCGACTTCGTCGACACCTTCCTCTCCGTTACCGAAGGTGAAATTGCCGATATCGGTGTGTCTCGTAGCGGCTCTGCGGTCGAACTCGACGCGCGGGAGCTTCTCGTCCTGCCCGGCATTGTCGATGTGCACGGCGATGCGTTCGAGCGTCAGATGGAGCCGCGCGCCGGTGTCGGCTTCCCGGTCGACGTCGCGCTGATCGACAGCGACCGCCAGGCGATTGCGAACGGCATCACCACGGTCTTCCACGCGACCACCTGGTCCTGGGAGCCGGGCCTGCGCAGCGCCGACAATGCGCGCCGCCTGCTCGAATCCATCGAGGACTTGCGACCGCGGCTTTCGGCCGACACGCGCTTCCATCTGCGTCACGAGACCTACAATCTCGGTGCCGAGGAGGAGATCGCGCAGTGGCTGGCGACGGGTCGTGTCGACCTGTTCGCCTTCAACGATCACATGAATTCGACGCTCGCCTCGCTGGAAAAGCCGCAGAAGCGCCAGCGCATGGTCGATCGGACCGGGCTTTCGGGTGAGGCATTCGATCGCCTCGTGGCGGATGTCGTCTCGCGCGCCGATGAAGTGCCGGCGTCGATTGCGCGCCTTGCCAGCATCGCGCGCGACGCCGGGGTGCGGATGCTCTCGCATGACGACGATACGCCGGCGATGCGCAAGGCATTCCGCGCACAGGGCGTGACGATCGCAGAGTTTCCGATCAACGAGGAAACGGCGCGCGAAGCGGCGGAAGGCGGTGACGCCATCGTCTACGGCGCGCCCAACGTCGTTCGCGGCGGCAGCCATACCGGCTGGACCAAAGCGAGCGACATGATCGCGAATGGCCTCTGCTCGGTACTGGCGTCCGATTATTACTATCCGGCGCCACTCCTGGCCCCCTTCCGCCTCGCCGCCGACGGCGTGCTCTCCCTGGCTCGTGCGTGGGATCTCGTCTCGGGCGGACCTGCGCGCGCTGCGGGGCTCACTGATCGCGGCAGCATTGCACCGGGTCAGCGCGCCGACATCATCATGGTCGATGATCAGGTGCCGATGCGGCCGCGGGTGGTCGCGGTCATCGCCAATGGGCAGTTGTTTTATCTGACCGAGCCAGGCCGGCTCACCGCGCCGCTCGCCCGTGCTGCAGCTGCCGAGTAAGCCGATCGAGATGGCCAAATTTCCACGTTACGCGATCTACTACGCACCGCCCGAGGCGAGCCTGCTGGATCGTTTCGGCAACTCTCTGCTCGGCTATGATGCGCGACGCGGAGTGGATACCGCGTTCGCGGACGGGATCACGGAAGCGATTGCCGACTGGCGCGAGCTGACCGAGGACGCCCGCAAATACGGCTTTCACGCCACCTTGAAGGCGCCGTTCGGGCTGGCCGATGGACGAAGCGAAGCGGACCTGGTGACGGCCTGTCGCGATTTCGTGAGCGTGCCGCGCGCGATCCCGCTCATCCGCCCCGTGGTGGATGCGATCAGCGGATTCATCGCGGTGATCCCGGGCGAGCGCTCGGACGCGCTGCAGGGGCTTGCGGCGGACTGCGTCCGCGCCTTCGATCCCTTCCGCGCGCCGACCACGCCGGAGGATCGCGCGCGCAGAAAGCCCGAGGCGCTGACGCCGCGTCAGGTCGAATATCTGGACGTTTGGGGCTATCCCTACGTCATGGAGGAATTCCGCTTCCACATGACGTTGACATGCCGGCTGGAGGCCGCGCGTCGCGAGCCGATCCTTGCGATGCTGCAGGCCCGTTTCGCCGAGATGAAGCTCGCGCAGCTCGCGATCGACCAGATCGTGTTATTTCGCCAATCCGATCCAAGAGCCCGCTTCCGCATTATCGGGTCCTGGCCGCTCACGGGATGCGCGTCGCCCGCTTAGCAGGCTCAGTGTGCTGCGCCGGCGTAGCTCGGCCGCAGCTGATCCGCATGCACGGCGAGCGGCGGCAAGATGTCGGCGCGGTCGCGTGGCAAAGCTTCCCTCATCTCCTTCTGCAGGAAGGCGATGAGCTTCTCCCTCACCTCACAGCGCAAGTCCCAGGCTTGCGGTGCATTGCGGGCGCTGACCAGGGCTCGCAGCTCCATCGTATGGGAGTTGGCATCGACGACCTGCAGATTGACGACCGCGCCGTCCCACAATTTCGATTGCTTGACGACCTCCTCGAGCCGTTTGCGGATCCGCGGCACGTCCGCCGCGTAGTCGACATACAGCATCACCGAGCCGATCAGGGACGCCGCATCACGGGTCCAATTCTGGAACGGACGTTCGATGAAATAAGACAGCGGCACGACCATGCGGCGCCAATCCCACAGACGGATGACCACGTAGGTCGATGCGATATCCTCGACCCAGCCCCATTCGTTTTCGATGATGACCGCATCCTCGATCCGGATCGGCTGTGTCACGGCGATCTGCACACCAGCGATCAGGTTGCTCAGCAGCGGCCGGGCTGCGAGACCGACGATCAGGCCGGCGGCGCCGGCCGACGCAAACAGGCTGACGCCGTATTGCCTGACCGAATCGAACGTCATCAAGGCGGTCGAGATCACGACGATGATGATCAAGGTATCGATCACCCGCTTGAACACGCGGACCTGGGTGACGTGCTTGCGCGCCATGAAATTTTCCGCGATGTCATTGCGGAAGCGCTGGAGATAGCGCGTGGCGGCAAGATCGACGGCGCGGATCGTGATCCAGCCGACCAGCGCGATGGTCGCCACCGCGAACAGATGCGCAAGCGCCCGTCTCCAGGCGTCATCAAGCGGGGCGAGCGGCAGAACGAGAGCGACGGCAATCAGGCAAAGGGCGAGACGGGCAGGTCCGGCAGTCCGCTGCAGGGTCGGCAGCAAGATCGAGCTTCGCGCGCCGATCGTCCGCTTCACCACGGCGCGGATCACCTTGTAGATCAGCAGCGCCCCGACGATCGCGGCGGCGATCAGACCAGGTCCGATCAGCCATTCCGGCGCCAAGCCCGACATCCGCTCGACGAGTTCCTGCATGCCCGATCTCTCCCGCCAGCTGTTGGAAGCGAGACCAACTCATCAGCGCTTCTTCGGATCACGCGTCAGCTGCACCGCAGCATGCGTTCGGCGCATGGCCGGCTTGCCCGGAACCGCTCGCCGGACTAAAGCCCCGATATGCCAACGATACGCACGTGCAGCATCAAGCTACGCGATGTTGCTTTTCCGACAATCCACTGATGTTGCAAACGAATGGCATATCGCTTGCAATGCACAATCCGCATCGCTATTGCAACGCAGTGATTTCTTGGAGTGCACCATGCTCGGAATTGGAAGTAAGCTGCCATCGTTCGAAATCGTCGGCGTGAAGCCCGGTTTTCACTTCCAGGAGGAGAAGGGCGAAAGCGCCTTCGAGACCCTGACGGAAAACAGCTTCCCAGGTAAGTGGAAGATCATCTTCTTCTATCCCAAGGACTTCACCTTCGTCTGCCCGACCGAGATCGCTGAGTTCGCCCGGCTGTCGAAGGATTTCGCTGATCGCGATGCCGTCGTGCTCGGCGGCTCCACGGACAACGAGTTCTGCAAGCTCGCCTGGCGGCGCGATCACAAGGACCTGCACCAGCTACCGATCTGGCAGTTTGCCGACACCAAGGGCGCGCTGGTCGACGGCCTGGGCGTTCGCTCCCCGGATGGTGTCGCGTACCGCTACACCTTCATCGTCGATCCCGACAACACGATCCAGCACGTCTACGCGACCAATCTGAACGTCGGCCGCGCCCCGAAGGATACGCTGCGTGTGCTCGACGCGCTGCAGACCGACGAGCTCTGCCCGTGCAACCGTGAAGTCGGCGGCGAGACGCTGAAGGTCGCCTGATCATGCCGATCGACCAACTGAAGGACCGGATCCCGGACTTCGCCAAGGACGTCAGGTTGAACCTGTCGTCCATGGCGTCGGACGAGACGTTGTCGCCGCAGGCCAAATACGGCCTATTTGTCGCTTGCGCGATTGCGACGCGAAATCCGACGGTGGTTGCGGCATTGGAGGCCGTGGCGGCCCAGCATCTGTCGCCGGCAGCGCTGGCGGCGGCGAAGTCCGCCGCCTCGATCATGGCCATGAACAACGTGTATTACCGCTTCGTGCACCTTGCCTCGAACAAGGACTACGCCACGATGCCGGCACGGCTGCGCATGAACGTGATCGCCAATCCCGGGGTCGACAAGGTCGATTTCGAGCTGTGGTCGCTCGCGGTCTCCGCGATCAACGGCTGCGGTACGTGTATCGACGCGCATGAGAAGACGCTGAACGAGGCCGGCGTCAATGCCGCCACGATCCAGACCGCGGTCCGGTTCGCCGCGATCATCCAGTCGGTCGCGGTTGCGATCGAAGCTGCCGGGGTCAGCCTCGCGCAGGCGGCGGAATAGCCGTAGGCTTCCGGAGCTCGCGTCCCCGACAAAGAGAGGGGCGCGAGCTTCTTAGATCAGATCCAACATCCTAAGCCGACGACTGCAGCGAAAGCGAAGACGCGGGATCAGGCTGCACTGAACGCCCCGCCATGGCTGCGACCTTCGGTCGCGGGCGAAATCACCACCTGAACATCGCGTGGACGCGCGAGATACGGCGCTGATGTCACCAGCACATCGGCGCCGGCTGCGGCATAAGCGGCGGCATTTTGCGCATTGACGCCACCAGCCGCGGCGATGACCGGACGCGCGCGCGTCGTGGGCGCCGTCTGCGTGCGTGCGACCAACGTCGCAATGTCCTCCGGCGCGAACTTCTCGGCCTGGATCACGTCGAATCCCGCCGCGGCGGCCGCCACCGCCTGCTCCACATTGGTCACTTCCACGACCAGCCGCTTTTCGGGAGCGGCGCGCCGCAATCGTTCGACAATGTCCGCAAGCGAGGCCTCGCCGAGAAACGCGCGGTGTTCAGGAAACAGCAGCACAGTTTCCGAGAGCCCGAGCCGGTGCATGACCGCTCCCCCCGCTCGGACCGCCGCCACCGCAAAGCGCTTCACGCCCGGAACATTCTTTCGGGTGCAGGCCACGCTGATACCGGGAGCCACAGATCTAGCGGCCTTTACGGTCGCTTGCGCTTCGGTCGCAACACCGGACCAGATCTCGATCAAGGTCTGCGCGACCTTCCAGCCGCGCAACAGCGCCGAGGCCGGACCGGACGCGCTCAGGATCGGCGCTCCCTTCTCAAGAACAGCACCGCTGGCAGCGAACAACTCGACCCGAGCTCCCGCGAGCTCGACCAAGGCGGCGGCGTCTTCCGCCAGCGCCAGCGTCATCCGATCGCGGGCGGTAAACCGCATGACGCCGGCCGCCGTTCCGATCCCAAGCGCTTCTGTCGTGAGATCGCCATACGGCACGTCGTCCTGGAGCAAAGCTTCCAATTCTGCCCGCGATGCAGCTGTCGTCATTCAATACCTCTTATTCCCCGCGCTCCCGAGACGTTCGCTTGCCGACGCAGGATGTCGCGTTTCGGACGATCCCATTCCGATCCCTGCACCACCGTCCCACCCGCGTCGACCCAATGCACACTCCGTTCTAGGCGGAGCGGCGGTTGCATGCACGCGATGGGACGCGTAGCGTCTGTAACTCGTCTTGCCGTTCGCGACGATCTGAACCGGCAACCCGTCCGAGGCCAAACGACTCAAGCTCGCCATGAACCAGGATTCTGTCGACCCGGACCTCAATCGCCTCGCAGCCGTGCTCTACGGACCGGCCGACGACGCCGACAGCCTGCTGTCCGATTTTGCGCAAGCTCTGCTGCGCGACGGCGTCCGGGTCGGCGGCGTGGTCCAGCACAACGTCCGCGACGCCGCCGGCAAGAAGACAGGCATGGAAGTGATCGATCTCGCCGACGGTCACGCGATCTCCATCTGCCAGCCGCTTGGCAGCGGCGCCATGGCGTGCAAGCTGGACGCTGGCGGCCTCGCCGAAGCGGCGATGGCAGTCCAGCGGGCGATCAATGCCCAGGTCGACCTGATCGTGGTGAACAAATTCTCCAAGCAGGAAGCCTCCGGCGGTGGGCTGCGGGACGAGCTTGCCCTGGCGATCATGTCGGGGATTCCAGTCCTGACGGCAGTTCCCGAAAAATGTGTCGCGGAGTGGCAGACGTTCACCGGCGACTGCGGGACGACGTTGCAGCCCTCCCGCCCAGCCATCACCGCGTGGTGGCGCGAGGTGTCCTCTCGTCAGCACTGAGCAGCGGGCGCACACAGACAGCTTACTTGCCGACTATCACGTCCGACGACTTCGATACCTGCCGAGACGACGTCATCGTCCTTCAGCTCGAGCTCATCGACCGCCTCATTGGTGCTGGCCGAAAACACCGTCAGGCCCGGGACTTTTTCGACCTTCACATGAGCGGTCGTCACGCCTTCCGCGACCGCTGCAATCGTTCTTGGCAGAACATTTCGTGCGCTCAGTTCCACGTGCAACTTCCTCTTTGATGCTGCACGCAGATGAAAGCAGAAAGTCCGCCGGTCCTCAATCAGGTATATTGCCATGAATACAAGAAATGACCCACGTCATTGTCGCGTCTTCGACAAATCGCCGTCATGACAGCGAAGACGTTCGGCTCAGCCGAACTTGAACAGCACGCCATAACCGCCGCGAGGATAGCTCCACTCGATGTCGCCGCTGGCCTCCCCGATCACCCGACAGGTGCCACATTCGACGCAGCCGTCGGCAGTGATCTCGACCTGTCCCTTGTCGTTGAGTTCATAGCAGCGCGCGGGGCAGGCCTTCAGTAGTGAGAGCAGCTGCGGCGTGGGCGTGGTATGCGGACGCACTTTGATGTGAGCCCGCCCGGAGTCGACCAGATAACGATTGTAGAACAGCTTGTCCTCGACCCGCACAGCGACTTCCGTGGTCATGTCTGATCTCCCTCTCGTTCAGAATCTCGATTGCTGCTCAACGCCACGCCCGCGCGAAGCGGAACGCATCGCCGAACAGGCCGGTCCACGACCGCGCATTCACGAATGAGCGCAGCATGCTGCTCTCTTTTTCCTTCTTCGGCGTGCCGTCAACCCGCACGAAGTTCTGCATCGCCTTGGAGACCAGCTGCGGATAGGTCAGGAAGAAGTTCTGCGACTGGTTGTGCAGAAGCGCCGGCATGTCCTTGTATTTCTTCAGATCCTTGATGACGAAGGAGTCCTCAAGCATCTTCTTGTAGAGCGAGAGGTTCGCTTTGGTCATGGGATCGCGCCGCGACTTCACCTGGAAGATCGCTTCTGCCGCGATCCGACCCGAGGTCATCGCAAGGTTGGAGCCTTCGCGATGGATCGCATTATTGAGCTGGGCAGCGTCGCCGACGACGACCCAGCCATCGCCGCAGAGCTGCGGGATCGCGTTGTAGCCGCCTTCCGGAATCAGATGCGCGGCATATTCCTTGACCTCCGAGCCCTCGATCAGCGGCGCGACCGACGGATGCCGCTTGAAGCGTTCCAACAAGCCATAGGGCGTTTCTCCGGTCTTCTGGAAGTCGGAGACCAGACAGCCGATGCCGAGCGAGATGCACTCCTTGTTGGAGTAGATGAAGCCCATCCCGGTCATTCCTTTGGAGATGGTGCCGGCGGCCTCGATGACGGCACCTTCATCCCCTTTGAGGTTGAAGCGAGCCTCGATCGTCTCGCGCGGCAGGAAGTGCATCTCCTTGACCGCAAGCGCGACGTTCTCCGGCTTCGGCCGCTCACGCAGGCCCGCGCGTGTCCCCAGCAGGCCATTGACGCCCTCCGCGAGCACCACGACATCGGCATGGATCTCGCCGTCGCGCCGGTCCGTCTTGACCCCGATGACCTTGCCATAAGCGTCCTGCGCGAGCTCCGTCACTGTGGTTTCGCACAGCACGGTAGCTCCGGCTTCTTTCACCTTGGATGAGAACCATTTATCGAACTGCGCGCGGATGATGGTGTAGCGGTTCGGCCTCTCCTCGTTGAAGTCATCCGAGCGGTAATGCAGGCCGACATGCGATTTGTCGTCGAGCATCCAGAAGCGCTGCTCGACCAGATGCCGCTCGAGCGGCGCCTCCTCGCGGAAATCCGGAATCAGCTTCTCCAGCATGTCCGCGTAGAGGATTGCGCCCTGCACATTCTTCGAGCCCGAATATTCGCCGCGCTCGAGCTGCAGCACCTTCATGCCGCGCTTGGCCATGGTCAGCGCAGCGGCATTGCCGGCCATGCCGGCGCCCACGACGATCGCGTCGAACCGTTCCTCGATCATTGCCCTGCTCCTTCTAGCTTGCGATGCGATCGCGCGAGTGCGGCGACAGCCGTGCCCTGAACGCTTCCGTCAGCGCCGGCAACAGCCGGATCGCGTCGGTGACGATGCCGATATGGGCGAAGTCGAAGATCGGGGCGTTCTTGTCGGTATTGATGGCCACGATCAGGTCCGCACCCTCGACGCCGACGCGATGCTGGATCGCTCCGGAAATTCCGGCCGCAATGTATAGCTTGGGCCGGATGGTCTTCCCGGTCTGACCGATCTGGCGATCCGATGTCACCCAGCCCTTCTGCACCAGCGGACGCGAGCAGCCATATTCGGCACCGAGCACGGATGCGAGGCCGCGCACCAGTTGGAAGTTTTCCGGCGAGGCCAAGCCGAGGCCGCCGGCCACCACGATGTCCGCATAAGCGAGGTTCGACTTCGCGGAGTCGCGGTCGGGAATAAACGAGAGAATCTTGGTGACGATGTCATCCTCCACAAGACCGAGCTTGTGCTCGATGATGCGGCCGGCCGGCTTCTCGACCCGCTCCGGCATCGGCATCACGCGCGGACGTACGGTCGCCATCTGCGGGCGATAGTTCAGCGTGTAGATGGTACATAGCAGCGAGCCGCCGAAGGTCGGACGCGTGGCAGCGAGTGAGCCGTCCGCGTCGACATCGAGTTCGGTGCAATCGGCGGTGAGGCCAGTCAGCAAGGTGGTGGCGACTGAGCCCGCAAGGTCACGTCCCAAGGTGGTGGCGCCGAGCAGCAGGATTTCCGGCTTGAAGGTGTTGACGGTATCGGTCAGCGCCTTGGTGTAGGCCTCGTTACGGTAGTCGGTCAGCACTTGGTCGGCGACGATATAAGCGAGGTCCGCGCCGTAGCAGAACGCTTCGGCGGCCGCGTGCTGAACAGCCTCGCCGGGCGGCCCGATCACGACCGCCGCGAGGTCGACTTTAAGCTTGTCAGCAAGCTTGCGCCCGGCGCCCATCAGCTCCCAGGAGACGGGGTGCACTTGACCGCGCTCCTGTTCGATGAACACCCAGACGTGCTTATACGCCTTGAAATGCTCGGGCAGCTCTTTCTTGGTCGCGGCGCGGCCTGCAGGAGCCGGTGTTTTGGTCGGTTCGCTCATGGTCGTGTTCCCGTCTGTCCGTCAGAAGCCATGTGCCGACGTCACCAACTCGGCTTCGAGCTTCGGCTGTCGCTTGAAGAGCTCTTCGATCAGCGCGTCTGCCGGCGCCCGATTGGAAAAATCGACGAAGGTGGCCTTCTCTGCGCGCGCCGACGGCGCAAAGACGCGTTTGACGATGGTCGGCGATCCCTTCAGGCCGCATTTCGAAATATCTTCCACCCCCGCGTCCTTGGCGCTCCACGTCACGATCTGAGCCCGCGCCGCGCGCAGGGCATCGATCATCGCGCCTCGGCGGATCTCGTTGGTGGCTTCCAACATCGTGACCAGACAGGGCAGCTTGGTCTTCAGCACCTGGACGCCGCCCTCGGAACGGCGCTCTGCCTCGATGGTGCGCGCGACAGGGTCAACCTCGCAGATCTTGGCGACGTAAGTGAGCTGCAACAGGCCAAGGCGCTTGGCGATACCGGGCCCGACCTGAGCGGTGTCGCCGTCGATGGTCTGCTTGCCTGTGAAGACGATATCCGGAGCGCCAAAGGTCTCGCTGATCTTGCGGATGGCGGTGGCGAGCGCATAGGTCGTGGCCAGCGTATCGGCACCGGCGAAAAAGCGATCGGTCAGCAGCACGGCCCGATCGGCGCCGAAGGTCAGCGCCTTGCGCAGCGAATCTTCCGCGGACGGCGGCCCCATGGTCAGCACTGTCACTTCGCCGCCGAACTTGTCGCGCAGCTGCAGCGCGGCCTCGAGCGCGAACAGGTCGTAAGGATTGACGATGGTCGGCACGCCCTGGCGCATGATCGTGTTGGTGACGGGGTGGACCCGGATCTGCGCGGAGTCCGGAACCTGTTTGATGCAAACCACGATATGCATGTGATCACTCCCGAGCGTGGGGCCTGCACGAGAGGACAGCAATTGTCGTACCAGTTTTCGTCATGCCGAATATCGACGCTGATTCAATTACTTCGAGAGCGCCCCTGATCTGTTGCTCAGCTTTTTTGCAGAGGTCCGACAGGTCGGATGCAGCACGCGTCGGGAATGCGACAGAGGTGAGAAAGAACAAAGCCGCCAGCATGAACGACATGCTGGCGGCTCTTTGGAATCGTTCGCGATTGTTGAAGAACTACTTCAGCGTAGTGAGCGGCACGAAAGGCTTGGGCGCCGGCTTCGGCGGCGCCACCGCTTCCTTCAGGACCTTGAACACGCGTTGATCCAACGGCGTCGAGGTGATGAAGTCCTGATAGGCCTGTTCGAGGAATGATTTGCAGCGCGCTGCGGCTTCATCATTGGACGCGCCGGTAAAATCTTCGCTAACGAGATATTGTCCCATGCGGCGCAGAATATGCAGCCGGCAGACGTTCAGGACCTTGGGATCGTAGTCGACGTCCAGGAGCTTGAAGAAGTCCTCGGCAGCCGAGGTCTTGTTCAGCTGCTCCAGCACATCAGGCATTGCGGTCATGAGTTGGCTCCTTGCATCAAAACGGGATCCGCCTCACAGGCGCTTGTGGGCGCCGGCGCAGGCGGGCCATGGCGCAGCCGCTGTTTAACGTGTGCGAGCTGCGCCTCGAGAAATTCGATCCTGTCCAGCATCACCGAAAGCGCCTCCCCTACGGGGTCCGGCATCAGATGATGGTCGAGGTCGATGCGGCCGACGGTGCGGCGATGAGTGAACTCCGGACGCACGACCTTGGCCGGGATGCCGACCACCGTAACATCCGGCGGGGTGCCCTGGATTACGACGGAATTGGCACCGACACGCGTGCGCCGGCCGACCGTGATCGGCCCAAGGATCTTGGCGCCAGCCCCGACGATCACCCCGTCTTCCAAGGTCGGATGCCGCTTGCCCGGTGACCAGGAGGTGCCGCCGAGCGTTACCCCGTGATAGAGCGTCACATCGTCGCCGATCTCGGCGGTCTCGCCGATCACGACGCAGGCGCCATGATCGATGAAGAAGCGGCGCCCGATCTGCGCCCCTGGATGAATGTCGACATTCGACAGGAAACGCCCGAGCCAGGACAACAGCCGCGCCGGGAAACGCCAGCCGCGGCTCCAGAGCCGGTGCGCCAGGCGATGCCAGATCAGGGCATGGATGCCGGGATAGGTCAGCAAGGTCTCGAATTCGCTGCGCGCCGCCGGATCGCGCGAACGGACGCAGCCGATGTCCTCGCGGATCAGTCCGAGCAGCGAGGGCGTCTTGACGACGATCGCGAGGGGTTTGGTGACGTCGGTCTGGCTGAGATCACTCATGACTAGGCAAGGCTCGCAACGGGATGATCACAGACCTCGCGCCAGATCGCCGCGACAGCTTCCTTCGGTACCGGCCCCTTGATGGTGACCGCATGCTTGCGCACATGCGCGAGAATCCGCTGCGCCTCGTCCGCGCTGGCCGGCAGCCGCAGGTCCGACAGCAGCGCGGTGATCGCCGACAGGCCGGAATGCTTGCCGATGACGATCCGGTTGGAGCGACCGAACAGGGTCGGATCGAGCGCCTGATAAGTCCGCTGATCCTTCAGCAGCCCATCGACATGAATGCCGGATTCATGGGTAAAGACATGTTCGCCGACGATGGCCTTGTTCAGCGGGATGGCACGGGCGGCCGCGGCGGCGACCACCTTGGCCACGTTGTCGAGCTCGGCCAGATCGACGCCGGTCTCGCGGCGATAGAGCTGCCGCAGGGCAACCGCAACCTCTTCCAGCGGAGCGTTGCCGGCCCGCTCGCCAAGCCCGATCACGGTGACCGAGGCATGAGTCGCTCCGGCCTTGATGGCTGCGAGCGTGTTGGCGGTCGCCAGGCCCAGATCATCGTGACCATGGAATTCGAGTTCGAGATCGGTGGTCGCACGCAATGCGGCGACCAGAGCATAGGTCGCATCGGGATCGAGCACGCTGAGCGTATCGGCAATGCGAAACCTTCGTGCACCGAGCGAGCGTGCGGTGGCGATGACTTCGGCGAGGAATCCAACCTCGGCACGCGATGAGTCCTCGCCGCCGACCGCCACATCCAGCCCGCGCTCACGGGCATAGCCGACCACCCGCTTCAAGAGCTCCAGCGCGTCCCGGCGTCCACCACCGAGCTTGGCTCCGATCTGCACGTCCGATGTCGGAATGGACACGTTCACCATCGAGACACCTGCGGCGATGGCAGCATCGACATCGGCCTCACGCATCCGGCACCAGCTGATGATGGTGGCCGGCAGGTCGGCCTCGACGATCGCCCTGATCGCTGCGATCTCGTCAGCGCCCATTGCGGGGGTGCCTGCCTCGATCTCCGGAACGCCGGCATGTGCCAGCGCGCGCGCGATCGCAAGCTTCTCGCCGAGCGCAAAGGCGACCCCCGGGGCCTGCTCACCGTCGCGCAAGGTGGTGTCGTTCAAGATCACCGGCGGCGCCGGATGATTGACCGCAGAACCGGCCTCTCGGACGATTTGGTGCCCACGCTGTCCGGGAACATCAGGCATTCACTTGGCTCCTCGCAACCTGCATCCGGGGTATCGGAGCGAGCGCCCGCCAGCCGGCTGCGGGTTTAAGGGAGCAACGGCCATGCCAGCCGCCTAAAATTCACCTAAGAATTTGAAATATAATAAGATTTCTATCTTCTGCTATTTGTCGGTTTCGCGACAGGGTCATGAATGCAACGCGAAGCAAAGCGGCCATCCCGTCGGCCGGAGACTTGCGAGAAACGCGCCTCCCGGCCAGCCCGGCAGCAGCTCAGGCGTGCCGCCTGCGACGCAGATGGATGACGACATCCACCCGCTCCATGCCGTAGCCCGGTAGCGGCTCCGGCAGATGATCGAAGCCGACATCCTCCGGCACATCGACCAGCACGCCCTCATCCTCATAGAAGAAATGCGGATGGACCGTAGTGTTGGTGTCGAAGAACGACCGCGATCCATCGACGCCGATCTGCCGTAGCAGGCCGAGCTGAGTGAACTGATTGAGCGTGTTGTAGACGGTAGCCTGGGAGATCTTCATGCCACTGGCGACGGCGGCCGCGTAGAGCGCGTCCGCGGTCACATGGCAATCGCCGTTCCCGAACAGGAGCCGGCTGAGCTGACGGCGCTGCTGGGTCGGCCGCAGTCCCGCCTGGCGTAGCGCCTCCTCACAGCGGCGCAACAGCATCTCGCCCGTGGCGCAGAGATCCGGCTCCGCGCACCCGGCCGCATCAACCGCGCAGGAAAAGCCGAATTGCGTCTCCGTGAACATCCCCACATACCTTAAGCCGTCATCGCGGCACCTGCGGCCGCCTCCTGCAGGGCGACCTGACGGCGGCGTTCCGCCATGCGACTTTCGCCGCTTTCTTCCCCGAAGCATTGATCGAAATCATTGCACTGGGTGCAGACCGGCGTCGTACACATGACGAAACCGTCGTCTTCGCAGAGCATCCGGTAGAAGAAGCGCTTCCAGCGCATATTCCTGGTGTTCCGGCTGGCGAGCGGGGCAAAATGCCGCATCAGGAGCCGGGTGAGTTCCGAGCGCTCGCGCAGCCCCAGGTCTTCCCAAAGATGATTCGGTTCCATCGCGCGCCGCGCAACCATCGCGGCGAGCCAGCGGCTGACATCACCTTCGGTCGAACGCTGCGACAGCAACAGATCCCGCACCATTGCGATCTCGTCATCGTCCGGCGCAGCGACGGCTCCGGTGATCGGCAGCCAGGACGAATCGACGGCGGCGGAAGGAAAGCACTGCGCCAACAGCGTGATCAGTTCGACGGTGGACAGGCCGACACGTTCCGCGAGCGAGCCATGCTCCATGGCCGACACCGCAATGATCGAGGCGACGACATGATGATCGAAGCTACGGTCGCCGTCGATCTCGGCATCAGCCGGATCCGATCCTGTAAGCAAGCGGTAGATCTCACGCCCGTAGCGTCGTGCGTCGTCTTGCGTGGCGTGCTCGCCGTGTCCGTCGGGCACAGACGGAGCGAGCGGAGCGGCAGCTTGCATCGATGTTGCCATGGCAGACTCCAGGTGTCCCTCGCGCCCCTTCGTCCAACGCTCTAGCAATGAGGTGCCGGCCTTCCGACGGGTGGAAGGCCGGCACCAAGACTGCTTAAGCCGTTGCGGCGAGGTCGGCGGCAGTCTTTCCGATCTGGGACTCGTCGACCGCTTTCATGATGCCGTGCTCCATCAGCATGTCTTCGAGCTCGTCCATCGTGATCGGGGTCGGGATGATGCCCTTGCCGGCATTGTTGTGAATCCGGGTCGCGAGTTCCCGGTAGTGGCCGGCCTGAACCGAATCCGGCGCATATTCCAGCACGGTCATGCGGCGCAGCTCGGCGTGCTGCACGATGTTGTCGCGCGGCACGAAGTAGATCAGCTTGGTGCCGAGCTTCTTGGCCAGGGCTTCCGCCAGCTCCAGCTCCTTGTCGGTCTGGCGCTCGTTGCAGACCAGGCCGCCGAGGCGCACGCCGCCCGAATTGGCGTACTTCAGAATCCCCTTGGAGATGTTGTTGGCGGCATACATCGCCATCATCTCGCCGGACATCACGATGTAGATTTCCTGCGCCTTGTTCTCGCGGATCGGCATCGCAAAGCCGCCGCAGACCACGTCGCCGAGCACGTCGTAGGACACGTAGTCGATGTCCTCATAGGCGCCGTTCTCTTCCAGGAAGTTGATCGAGGTGATCACGCCGCGGCCGGCGCAGCCGACCCCCGGCTCCGGACCGCCGGACTCGACGCAGCGGATGTTCTGATAGCCGACCTTCATCACCTCTTCGATCTCGAGGTCCTCGACGCTGCCCGCCGCAGCCGCCAGGCTCAGGATCGTGTCCTGCGCCTTGGCGTGCAGGATCAGGCGGGTCGAATCCGCCTTCGGGTCGCAGCCGACGATCAGGATCCGGTGGCCCATCTGGGCCAGCGCCGCCAGCGTGTTTTGCGACGTCGTCGACTTGCCGATGCCGCCCTTGCCGTAAAATGCGATTTGTCGCAGTGACATTCTGCTCTCCATCAACCGATTGCCAATGTCCCGCATGCATCAGGCGATGCGAGACCTCGTCCCTATCTCTTCAGAACCGGCAGACGGGTTATTGGGAAGGAGAGCATCGCTCGTCCGAAGCGTCGGCGTGCACCCAGCCCTCAACCATTGCCTGGCAACCCGTTTTGCAACCGACGTGCCAGAGGGGCTGCTGCGTCAAAACCGACGCGTTTCTAATGAGATGCATAAATTACCGCGGCCTGCGGCTGCTTGTTGCAAACCTGACATCGGAACGCCTTGCAAGAGCGATCGACTGCCTCGGCTGTTGGAAAGAACACAACAGACGCGCCATTCTCGCGCTCCAGCACGCGGAACAGAACTTGCTAGAAAATGGCTGCACGCTTTGCGGACGTGCGCGCGGCCATCTTCAGGAGAATGCGATGCAGATCGGCGTAGAAACAGCGAAAGCAGTCGACCAGCGGCGGGTATTCGTGATCGACGAGGACGAAATCACACGCGCTGCCCTGCAGTTCATGCTTCATGACGAGATCGAAACTCACGAACTCGCAACCCCTGAGGAAGCCTATGAGAAGGGCGTCGAATGGTTGACGCCTCATGTCGTGATGCTCGGCGTCTCATTCCTCCAGCAACGCGGCCCGGAGCTGGTCCGCGAGATCCTCGCGAAATTCCCGGGCGTACGCGTCCTGATCGTCACCACCAAAGCCGAAGAAGCCGTCGCGATCGAGGGCCTGAAGGCCGGCGCGCACGGCGCGGTGATCAAGCCATTGACGATCGAAGCGGTGCGCAAGAAGGTCGACACCATTCTCGGCCGCGCCGGCGGCGCCACGTTGGTCCAGCTCGGCGGCTTCTGACATGACGTTGGTCGTGTTCTACGAGAAGCCGGGCTGCGGAACCAATGCGCGGCAGAAACTGATGCTGGAGCGCGCCGGCCATACAGTGATCGCTAAAAATCTACTGTCGGAGCCGTGGACAGGAGAGCGACTGCGCATCTTCTTCGCGGACACCCCGGTATCAGCCTGGTTCAATCCGGCCGCTCCGCGGATCAAATCCGGAGAGATCAAACCGGAGGCGATCGGCGCCGTTGCCGCCATCGACCTGATGCTCGAAGATCCGCTGCTGATACGCAGACCCTTGATCGAGGCCGACGGCCAATGCTGCGCCGGCTTCGAGCGCGAGCCGGTGCCGTCATTGTTGGGTCATCGCGATCTCGACGATGTTCAGGGCTGCACGCGCCAGGACGCTTCCACGACTCCCTGCCCGGAGCCGCGCTAAGCGGCTCCGGATTGGCTTTATCGCTTCAACACCATCACGAGCCGATCGACACGCTTGCCCTGCTTGAAATGGGACTCGACAATCTCGTCGATGTCCTCAGGGCTGGTCGGCCGATACCAGATGCCGTCAGGATAGACCACCATCATCGGACCGGCGCTGCAGAACCCGAAGCAGCCGGCGGCAGTCACGCCGATATCGGTCAGCCGCTGCGCTTCGATGGTCTTGGTGAGGCGATCCCACAGCGGCTGCACGCCGAGCGCACCGCAGCTGCCGCGCGGATGTTGCGGCGGCCGCTGCGTCAGACAAACAAAGGCGTGATACTTGTAGAGCTGCGGAATCTCGAAATCGTCGTCAGCCTCGATGGTAACCTCGCTCATGACGCCGCTGCCTTGATGCCCTTCTCGGCCAGCAGCGTCCCGAGCTCGCCAGCCTGGAACATCTCGCGTACGATGTCGCAGCCACCGACGAACTCGCCCTTGACATAGAGCTGCGGGATAGTCGGCCAGTTCGAGAATTCCTTGATCCCTTCACGGATGAACGGATCGGCGAGGACGTTGACGCTCTCATACGGCACCTCGAGCTTGGCCAGGATCTGTGCCACGGCAGCGGAGAAGCCGCATTGCGGCGCCGCCGGCACGCCCTTCATGAAGAGAACGATATCATTGCCGTCGATCAGCTTTTGAATGCGTTCGGATGTCGACATTTGTCCGATCCTTTCACCTCTGGATGCAACCGTTCACTTCGGCGGCATTTCACTTCGGCAGCGCCGTCTCGAGCGCCAGCGCGTGCAGAATACCGCCCATCTGTCCCTTCAGCGCCGCATAAACCATCTGATGTTGCTGCACGCGACTCTTGCCGGTGAAGGCGGCTGACGTGATCCGGGCGGAATAGTGGTCGCCGTCGCCCGCCAGATCCTCGATCACGACCACGGCATCCGGAAACGCATCCTTTATCATGCGCTCGATATCAGTTGCGGCCATCGCCATCGCAACACACTCCTGCTGGAACGATGGCGCTCATGCAAGGTCCGAACCAATCGCGAAAACGCTGTTGAAAGCAGCTTCGTAGTCGCACCGAATGGACTCCGCCCTGCGGCTTGCGTCGCATTTGCGACAGGCGCGCGTTTGGGAGCGCAATGCAGCGTACCAAATGCAACATGCGAAAGCGGCTCAGCCGGTTCTCGTCTGCGCAACGCGCGCACCAGGCGGCGCAAGAACGGTCCGCGTCTTGCAACGCATTGATCGAGGTCAATACAATGCTCGAATTGGTGTCCGAACCCGACACGATCAACTTCGGCGACCTGCCGGACGAGATCGACGCGCTGTTGCAGCAGGGTGTCGCTGCCTATCGGCGCGATCATGCGCGAGCCGACCGCCTGTTCCGGCAGGCGCTCGCGGCGGCGCCGGCAGAGCTTCCGACCTATTTCTGCCTCTACAAGATCCACACCTATCAAGGCAATCTCGACGAGGCCAAAGCGGTTGCCGAGCTCGGGCTGCAAGAGGCGGCGCGTCAAGCCGGCTGGTCTCACGATTGGCGGCAATGGACGCCACAAACGCCAATTCCCGACGGCGCCGGCCGCTTCGCGCTCTACACCCTGAAAGCCCTCGCCTTCATTCACCTGCGCAAGGATGAACGCGACCACGCGCGGCAGATGCTCAACGCGCTACGACAGCTCGATCCCGCCGGCGCCGTCGGGTGGCCGGTCGTCGCGGCGCTCGCCGATGGCATCGGTTAAGGGAGGGGGCGGCATGGCACTTCGTTTGCACAATCAGGACGAGGACCTTCCTAACACCATTGTGCCTGTCGGGAGCTTCAATCCCGACCAGGGCCCGGATCCGAGAGGAGAACTCGCATGAACGACATGCAAGCCGTCACCGCTCCAGCCAATATGTCGACGACCATGGCCACGGGATCACGGGACGCAGCTGAAAGCGTCATCGCAGCGCTCCGCACGGTTTATGATCCCGAGATCCCCGTCAACATCTATGACCTCGGCCTGGTCTACCGCATCTCCCACCAGGGCGGCGGTGCCGTCGAGATCGACATGACGCTGACCGCGCCCGGCTGCCCGGTGGCCAGCGAAATCGTGCGCATGGTCGAAGAAGCCGTTTCAAGCGTCGATGGCGTTCAATCGGTCAAGGTGACCTTGGTGTTCGAGCCGCCGTGGGACAAGTCGCGGATGTCCGAAGACGTCGCGTTGGAGCTTGGATTGTTATAGCACGCCGCGCGCGCTGCTTGGGCCGTATCGGATAAGGGAGCTTCGCATGGCTACAGAAAGCACGATCAAGCTGACCGCCAATGATGGACACACGTTCTCGGCCTATCGCGCCGATCCGGCAGACACGCCCAAAGGGGCGATTATCGTACTGCCCGATGCCGCGAACGACGAGGGCAAGATCCGCAAGGTGGCCGAAGGCTTCGCCGCGAGCGGCTATCTTGTGATCGCCCCTGCTCTCTCGGAGCCTGCCACGCCGGCTCAGGCAGATGGTGACGGTGAGGCGACTGCTCCTTCCGATCCCGCAGCGCCCCTCTTCGCCGAGCTTCAATCCACGGTCGACAGTATCAGCGACTGCGGCAAGATCGCAGTGATCGGCTATGGCGTCGGCGGAGGTCTAGCCTACACCGCGGCAAATCGCGTTACGGGACTCGCCTGCGCCGTCTCCTATTACGGCACCGGGATCATCGAGAACGCCGGCGCGAAGCGGAAAATTCCAACTCTTCTCCACTTCGGTGAAGCCGATGCCGTCGTTCCCTTCGCCGAAGTCGGCCAGTTCAGGGCCTACCATCCCGAGGTAAGCGCATTTTCCTATCCCGGGGTAGCGCATGATTTCGATGACGACGGCACGAGCTATGATGAGACCGCAAGCAAGCTTGCGCACGACCGGACCATGACCTGGATCTCCCAATATGTCGTCGGCCAGCCGCCGGTCGCCTTGAAAAACGCGGGCGCCTACGCCCTCGCCAAGACCGACAAGAAAAAGAAGAAGAAGGCAGACGACGACATGGGTCCGCCGATGGACTGAGGGAGGAGCCGCGATGCTGCCGACCACGATCCTGATCGACGAGCGGCCGCGCTGCGTGGTGCGGCCCAACGACACCAAGGATCTCAACCGGTTCATCCGGAACGGCAAGCCGTATCTGCTCGCCGACAAGCCGGACGGCAAAATCACCCATCGCAATGCCAGCAACGCCGAACTGTCGCAATGGCAGAACGCGCTGGCGCTGCATCGCGCCTGGGGCGGCGACGATGAGAGCTTTTTCGGTGTGCCGTTGTGTGCACCGGTCATAGATCCATAGGGGGAAGGCGGCACCGGCCGCATTTGGTCGCGTCGATCGAAGTGCGCCGTGCCCGCCAGTCCATCGATGTCATCGGCGACACAGTCGGTGGGTAAGCTTCGCCTTGCCGGCCCTAACAGCCGTTGCTCATCCTGCCGTCTCGTGAAATCTCAACTCAAGGCCGTGCTGCGCGCGCATCGTGCGGATTGCCGGCCTGGTTGCGCATCCAGTCCGCGAGCTTGGTCATGGCGGCATCGACATCCTGCCGCGCTTGCGCGTCGGCCACGGTCTCCTCGAGCGCGCCACGCATGCAGAGCAACCAGGCGTCGCGCTCGGAAGCTCCGATGCTGAAGCCCATATGGCGCTGG
The DNA here is from genome assembly GCF_032484835.1 of Bradyrhizobium sp. SZCCHNS1022. Lineage (NCBI taxonomy): Bacteria > Pseudomonadati > Pseudomonadota > Alphaproteobacteria > Hyphomicrobiales > Nitrobacteraceae > Bradyrhizobium > Bradyrhizobium sp. SZCCHNS1022. The sequence goes on from NZ_JAUETT010000003.1 coordinate 382,858, forward strand.
CGGAGCCGCGGATGACCCTTCTCCGGCGAGTAGAGTTTTGGGCCGCCCAGCCATTCCGAAAGATACCGCTTCAAGGTCCGCTTGGTCGGTCCGAGATCGTTCGGGTGCATGTCGCGGATCACCTTGGCTTCCGGCAGGCTGTCCATGCGCCGATAGAAGGCTTCGACCAGCCGGTCGACGATGATGGCACCGCCGATCCGCTGATAGGGTGTTACGACCGTTTCCGTCTCGGACATCAGTGCTTTCCGCTCTCTTGCTACTCGTCCATGCTGGGCTGCAGGATCACCTCGGCCGGCGCGCCCGGCCCCTGCTCGTCGATGAGCTGAAGCGCGTCAACCCGGGAGAGTCCTGCGCCGCTGTCCATCAGGACGATAGCGTCCCTCGGCATGCTCGCAAGGGCCTCGATCAACTTGGCAACCGTCACGGATCCGGCTCCTCCACACGTTACGCACTGGCGACCCCGGCAATCTGAGCTCCAGTGTCGTCGAAACGCAACGTCACCGGGTCCTCATCCAGCATCACGATCTCTGCGCGGCTCAACGTACCGTTGGCGTGATAATGATACCGATGGATGAGCTCGATCTCGCCATAGACCACCTTCTCGAAGCCCATCAAGGCGCCGGCGCGATCGAAGTAGCCCCGGATGAAGGTGTTGCGGTTCGACAGCTGGTCCGGCGCGATCGCGTTGACGAGCCGTAGCGGCAGCCTGACGCCGGTATAGGACACAAAGAAACGCGTGTCCTGCTCCACACCGCTTGTCATGCTGGCCGCCCAGACTTCATAGCTTCGCCGGTCGCCCTATCAGGACGCCACAGCGGTCTTCAGGGCGTCGACCTGCTCGCGTGCAACCTTGAACACGCCACGCCCCCCCGCGAAGGTCTGATACGCTTTCATGCCGATAGCATCGCTCAGCCGGTCGAACCATTGCTGTGGCGTAAGTCCGGACGGACGCTCGCCGATCTCAGCGACGGTGCCGTCCGAGGCGAACCTGACATGAACCACGACGTTCTGCTGTTCCATCTGATCCTCCTTACGCGTCACAGACCCGAGGCAAAGCCCAGAAGTTCGATCTTGACGTTCTCGGTGCCGAGGATCGTCGCCTGGCAAGCCAAGCGGGACTTCGAGCCGACGCCGACGATGGTGTCGAGCTTCTCGTTCTCGAGCTTTGCGACCTTGGAGACGCCCTTGCGGCCTTCATGCACGAAGATGTGGCAGGAGCCGCATTTCGCCTGTCCCTCGCATTTATGCTGGATTTCGATATTGGCCCCGAGCAGCGCAGCGAGGATGGTCGTTCCCTCGCCGACTTCGATGGTCTGGCCCGCGGGCATCACCGTCAAGGTTGTCATTGGATTCTCCTTCTCCAGTTTGACTTGCTCTAATAGATTGCCGATCCTGCACCGACATTGACCGATGCGTCCTTCATCGTCGCAACGATAAAGGCGATCTGGTCGGCGGTGAGGTGGACGTGGAACGGCAACGCCACGACGCGATCTGCGACCTTTTCCGTCACCAGATAATCGCCGCGGCGATAGCCGAGATCGAAATAATGCCGCTGCAGATGCAGCGGATTCGAATAAGCAACCGCTTCGACCCGCTCCACCCGCAGATCCTCGACGATCGAATCACGGCTCGACCGCGAAAAGCGCGTGCCGAGGTGCACCTGATAAAGAAACCAGTTCACATCCGTGACATCGGGTCCGACATAGGGGTCCTTGATGCCTTCAAACGATTGCACCTGGCTGTAATAAATCTGCTCGATCAGCTTGCGGCGCTCGAGGATCTCCTCGATCCGCTTCAGCTGCGCCAGACCGAGCGCTGCCGTCACGTCGCTCATGACCGCATGGTGAGATGCCGCGCTGCTGACAACGACCGAGGCACGCTCGTCCAGACGATGCGATCGATGCCGCCGCATCGCGACCGCGAGATCAACGTCATCCGTGACGACCATGCCGCCCTCGCCGCAGGTCATTGCGAAGGGCTGGCCGAAGTCGAAAATGGCGACCTCGCCGAAGCTCCCGACCAGCGCTCCCTTATATTTCGAGCCGATCGCCTCGGTGGAATCTTCGAGCAGCGGCAGCCGGTGCTTCTTCGCCATTTCGCGCAAGTCAGTCCACTGCGCCGGATGGCCATTGGTGTTTCCGACCACGATCGCCTTGGTCTTCTCGGTGATCCGTGTCTCGACCTTGGCCGGCGCGAGCGTGCCGGAATAATAGTCGATGTCGGCAAACACGGGGCGTGCGCCCACGATGCTGATCGCATGCGCGATCTCGCGAAAGGAATAGGACGAAGCAATCACCTCGTCGCCGGGACCGATATCGTAGGCCTTCAACGCGATCAGGAGCCCAAGCGTGCCGCTCGGAACCGCGATCGCATATTTGCGGCCGAGATAGGCGGCAAACGCGGCCTCGAACTCTTCGACCAACGGACCGTTCGACAGCCGCGGCGAACGCAAGCTCGCCTCGACCGCTTCGATTTCGGCCACCGTGATGTCGGGATCCGACAGCGGAATGAACCCGGAACTCACGGGGGTGAGGACCGTCTCCTCGTCGTCGATCCTGTCGGCATCGTGAACCAAGACCGGCTTGCTCATGATCGCTCGCTCCGTTTGGCCAGGATCAGCCCCGTCGCTCGCGCCGGATCGGCGGTCACCTGGGCGCAGTGGTCGCTGGCATCGAGCAGATGCAGATCAAAGGCGGGATAGCTGCGGAACGGCGCTTCCGTCACGTCGGAGGCATCGCATCTGGTCAACGCGAGATGCGGAAACCGCTTCCGGAGTTCACCAAAGGCAAGGCCGCTCGCGTCGGGCCCGGTGAGGACCTGCTCGATCTCGCTCAATTCCTGCTCGGCAAGTGCCATCGCCCGTCCCTTCGCTCTACTGCCAGAATATCCGTTCCGGATCGAGGTTCAGCTCGTGCAGAGCCGCGGTCAGCCGCTGATGCACGCTGTGCAAGTCCCACGCGCCTTTGCCGTGGTCTTTCCAGAGCAGCCGCCACATCCCGTTCACCCGATCGTGGCAGAGCAGTGCGACATCGACGATGCCGCCGGCCTTGTCGATATTGCGCGAGCAGCACGGGCTTTTGATATGATAGCCGTCGGTCGCCGGCTCGACGAAAGGTTCGACATAGCGATACCGCTTGCGCGATTTCAACGCGCGCTCGATCCGCTTGCGATCCAGTTCGTTCGGATGCGCTGGAATGATCGGCAAGGATTTGATCGCGATGGCAGCCATGGCGCATTGATCTCCCTAGAGCGGGACGATCTCCTCTTCCAGGCAGCCGACAACCAGCCGTTCGCCGAACTCCACCAGATAGATCGGCATGTTGGCCTCGGTGTGCGTCCCGACCTGCACGATCTCGCCCGTATCGCCGATGCCGACCAGAAGACCTTCCGGCGGCGCATCGGGGAACGATCCATCGTTGCGCAGATCGATCAGCGCCTTCACGCGCTGCCCCCACTGATATTTCGGCTGGCGTGGTTCGATCATGACTTGGTTGCTCCCGGCAGCGGCAGTTCGTCATCGAGCTCCTCGCGTGGAACCGCGAGTTCGAGCTCCTTGCGCTTCATTCCGACGCGGTTGCCGCTTTCAAGGAACTCGACGCCGTAGATATAAAATTGCTGCAGGAATGTGCCGATGCTGACGACGTAGCCAATCTCACCCTTCTTCGCGAGGATCTCGCCAATTTCCTTGCCGGCGTAGGTACCGTCGTTGCGGATCGTGCGTTTCGCCTTCACCTTCTCGCCGAAGCCGAAGAAGGGCGGCGCGGACAACTCGACGACATCGCTGTCTCTGACGATATTGCTCATGCCGGTTTCTCCATCGGCAATCCCGATCGATTCTGCAGCCTGTTGCGGACCATCTCCTGCACCAGCGGATCCTCGTCGTCCGCCAGTCCCGACACTTCGCGCAATGGAATGCGGCTCGCGACCTCGTAGCGAACCCGCCAGTCGGGATCGTTGCGCATGACAGTCAAAAGATCGGACGACAGGCGCTCCGCCACCTCCAGCCTGACCCGTGGATCCGGATCACTCGCCGCACCGAGCAGCCAGTCGGAAGGAATACGCCGCGCCACGACGCGGCGCACCTCGGCTTCCGGATCCCCCATCATGCGTCCGAGCACGGACGGAACGATCCGGCGGGCGACGACGAGCCGGACGTAATAGTCCTCGTCCATCATCATCGGCATCAGATCTTCGGGGTCGATGACGGTGGCAATGCGGATTCGCACTTCACGATGCGGATCGTTGCGCAGCCGCAGGACCAGGCGCTTCGGCAGCCGTCGCGCCGCGTTCCAGCGGACCGTCTCCTCGGGGTCGTCGAGCAGCGGCGGCAGATGAAACAGGCTGGCATGCTTGGCCGCGATCGCGCGCACCTCGAAATGCGGGTGCTTGACGTAATCGTTGGCCAGTGCCGAATTCCAGTTGAAGAAGCGATCGATCCGGCGGGCGTAGCGGTCGTGGACACACGCATGCTTGAGCTTGCAGCCGCCGGAGGCGCGCATCGCGTCATGAGTGCAGCCGGCACAACTGATCTCGTTGCCCTGCCAGTCGATGGCTTCGTCGATGTCGTCAGTCATCGTCAAGCCCCACACGGTCGACGACGTCGAGCAACACGCGCGCACCGACCTTGTCGCTTGGATCAAGCTCGAGCAGCTTCTGCACGGCCAGCCGGCCTTCCACCAGATTGCCGAGCCGCATCTGCAGATAGGCATAGCCCTTCAGAGTGAAGAGAAAGAAGCGGGGCAGGATGTTCCCATAATCGCCGAAGTCCGCATGGGTGGCGCGAACGTCACGCCAATGCGGCGGGAGCCGGTTTTCCACAGCGGCCTTGGCGAGGCACTGCTTCGCGATCTGCAGTGCCTCGGCCAGCCGTCCCTTGTAGAAGTAGAACCGGTAAAAGCCGATCAGGACGGCGGCATGATCCGGCGCCAGCGACCTGGCCTGCTTCAGATGGTCCTCCGCCACATCGTCGAGATGGTAGCTCAGGCCCGCCTGCCACAGATGATACTCGGCCTCCTCCGGCAGGCCGCCACCGAGCAAGGCGTCGGCAAGCAACGCATCCTCGATGGCAGACTGCGAATTGGCCCGGGCATCCGTGGTCATTTGAGCCTTCCCCTGCTACTGCAGCGCCTTTTCGGCGTGGCTTGAACACGACACCTGCTTGGGATCGTGGAACACGAGGCCGGTCTGGGCCGCGGTATCCACGAAATCGATCGTTACGCCGTCTAGCAGCAGCCGGCTCTCCGCGGGCAGGAACAGGCGCACGCCGTCGCGTTCGACCACGGCATCGCCAGTGAGCGGCGTGCCGACCACACTGATGTCGGCCGCGAGCCCGGAGCAACCACCGGGCGACACCGCCAGCCTGAAGCCGCTTCCCGCCGCTCCGTCGATGCGCAGCATCATCCGCATGAATTTCTGCGCCGCGGGCGTGATCGTAAAGTTCATCGATCTCTCCCTCTTTAGGCCAGCGGCTGATAGCGCGGAAAGGACGTGTCGATCACACAGGTGTTGTCGACCGGGCAGACCGCGGCGCATTGCGGCTCATCGAAATGACCGATGCATTCGGTGCACTTCTTGGGGTCGATCACGAACGTGCCGTTCTTCTCCGAGATCGCCACGTTCGGACATTCGGGCTCGCAGGCCGAGCAGCTCGTGCACTGCGAGGCAATGATCTTCAAAGTCATCGATTGCTCCTGTCGAAAGGCTCGGCGGCGCCCCTGGCGCCGCCGAGATCCAGATTTACGCCGCCGAGATGAGTGCGCCCTGGCGGATTTCGGCGTCACCGCGCACGACGTGCGCCATCTCTCCACTATTGACCTTTTCGAGGTATCCCTTGAACCAGGCGATCGCGGACTTCTCGATGAACTCATGCGCATACTCGTCGACCGGCTCGATGCCTGCCGCGATCAGATCGCTCTTCGGGCAACCGCCGATCTTGGCCACGAATACCGCGTGACAGTCGTTGATGGCGCGGATCACGGTCTCGAGACTGTCCTCGTCGCCATAGCCGCCCTGGCAGTACAGATCGACGCGGCGATGACCGACGAACTTGGCGCCAGCGGTGGAGAGCTCGTAGACCTGGAACTCCTTGGCGTGACCGAAATGCTCGTTGATCAAGCCAGAGCCCTTGGTCGCGACCGCAACCAGCAGCTTGATGTCGCTGGACTGACCTGCGAGCGAGGCCAGCTCCTCCTGCTTTGCGACGACCTTGGCGACGCGCTCCTCCTCGACCGCAGCCTGGTAGGCTTTGCGCGAATCGATGTCGTAGTTCACCTCCATCGCCATGATCTTGTCGGTGGTGAACTCGGCCGAGCGGTCTTCGCCAAGCAGGCCGACGGCGTCGGCACGGCACTGGCGGCAGTGCCGCATCATGTTCATCTCGCCTTCGCACTCGTCCTGCAGCGCCTTCAACTCTTGCGCCGTCGGACCACGTTGGCCGGTGAGGCCGAATACGGTGCCATGCTCGGGCGAGGAGATCAGCGGCATGATGTTGTGCAGGAAGGCGCCGCGCGACTTCACCGCCTTGTTCACCTCGACCAGATGCTTGTCGTTGACCCCCGGGATCATCACCGAGTTGACCTTGCAGAGAATGCCGCGCTCGGTCAGCATCTCCAGCCCCTGCAGCTGGCGATCAGTGAGCAGCTTGGCCGCCTCGACGCCGGTGTAGCGCTTGTGCTTCCAGAACACCCAGGGATAGATCCTCGCGCCGATCTCGGGATCGACCATGTTGATGGTGATGGTGACGTGGTCGACGTTGAAGCCCGCGATGGTATCGACATGGTCGGGCAGCGCGAGGCCGTTGGTCGACAGACACAGCTTGATGTCGGGCGCAGTCTTCGCGATCAGCTCGAAGGTCTTGAAGGTCTTCTCGGGATTGGCGAGCGGATCGCCCGGGCCGGCGATGCCGAGCACCGTCATCTGCGGGATGGTCGAGGCGACGGCGAGCACCTTCTTGGCGGCCTGCTCAGGTGACAGCTTCTCGCTGACGACGCCCGGACGCGACTCATTGGCGCAGTCATATTTGCGGTTGCAGTAATTGCACTGGATGTTGCAGGCAGGCGCCACGGCCACATGCATACGGGCGTAGTGGTGGTGCGCTTCCTCGCTGTAGCAGGGATGGTTCTTGACCTTCTCCCAGATTTCCGGCGGCAGGTCGCCCTCTCCCGCCCCCGATCCGCAGCTCGCTTTGCCGCTACCGCCCGAGGTGCCGCAGCCCTTGTGTTCTGCGATGGTCTGCATGACGGCGCTAAGCTTCTCGCCGTCCGGTATCGTCGCCTGTTCGTGCTGAACTGATGCGTCCATGTCCGCTCCTTACGTTGCTGGCGAGCCGCAAACCGCCTTACGGGATGTTGAGCAACTCGCGTGCCACGCCGCGGACATCATCATTTTGTCGGACTATCAACGTGTTAGCAAAACCACGGCGCCTGTCGCCTTGCCAACATGCGAAGGCCTCGCGCTCGCGTCCATGTTAGAAACGTTACAGACTGCCCAGCGCGACCTTGGCCGACAGCAAAACAGCGCGGCTTGCGGCCGCGCTGTTCGAGGTTCCAATAACAGCAGCGCTCAGGCGCCGATGATGATCTCGGTGGCACGCGCCAGCGGAATGGCAATCGGTGTCAACCGCTCGGCGATGAAGAATTTCAGCTCGTTCTTCGAGAGCGTGTCCGGCTCGACCAGGACATAGTGCTCGGAGCCCGAGCGCTTGATGACTTGGCGGCCGTAGGTCCGCAGCAGCTGGTCGTTGAAGCGGCAGCCGATGAACAGAAAGCTGCGATCGGCCCGCCGATCCTTCACCGCGTCCGGAATCGGCGTCTGGATGTCGATGTCGGTCAGCACTTCGACATAATCGGCATCGGTGATCAGAAAGTTTTTCGCGGGCGTGATGCCGCCATGCGGCTTGTAAAGCAGCGTGGTCCAGCTCGGCGCCTTGTCGCGGTCCGCTTCGGTCCCCGATGCATCATAGAAACGATACCAGCGGTCCTCGCCGATGCCGGCCCGGGTGATGCCCTGCACCTCGCCCCAATTGGCGCGAGCAGCGAGCGCCTCGCGCATGGCACCGTCATACCAGCTGTCGACGATCATCGGCAGCGGCAGCGATGCCAGATGCTGATGCAACGGCGTCGGCGGCACCGGCGTCGCAAACGCCTCCGCCATCAGCGAGGTGACGGTCGAACGATGACGCGTGCTCTCGATATGCTGCGCGGAGGCCCAGGCATTGCCCTTGGCCCGCCGCGGCAGCGCGACCTTGGTGCCGAAGAAGGCGGCCAGCGCCTCCGGGCTCATCGGCACCGGGGCACCCGACTGCTCGGACACCGCCGGCCCCAGATACGGCACGACGTGGCCGACCCTGAGCCGCTGGACCACGTCCTTGAGCAGCGCTTCAGCGTCGGCCTGCTTGACGATGTCGATATGAGGAAGCGGCGCGTTCATCACTCGTCCCCCTCGTCACCGCGCTTGCGCGCATTGATCGTGATCGGAAGCCTCGTGTCCTTCGCCATCTCCGGCAGGTCGAGCACCCAGCCGTTGGCGATGCGGATCCAGCCGCCCCACAGGGTCTCGTGCTCGACCTCGACGATCGGCTCCTCCAGATCCTTTTTCGGCACGTAGATCGAGAGGCCCGTTTCCGGCGAGCGGCGGATCATGACTTTCATTGCGTGAACTCCGTGGGTCGTAATGCGTCCGCCGATTGCGAGGACCGATGCTGCTGCCAGGATGGCGAGGTCTCGCGCAGCCTGCCGATGATCTCGGGCAGGACGTGCAGGACACGCTCGACATCGTCGATCGTATTGTCGCGCGACAGCGAGAAGCGAACGGCGCCGCGCAACAGGTCGGGCGGCACGTTCATGGCGCGCAGCACATGCGACGGTTCCATCGAGCCGGATGCGCAGGCCGAGCCGAGCGAGGCCGCGATGCCAGCCTGGTTCAGGCGCATCACGATCGGCTCGCCCTCCAGATGCTGGAACGCGATGTTGGACGTGTTCGGCAGGCGATGATCGAGATCGCCGAGCACCGCGCAATGCCCGATCGTCTCGATGACCCCCTGCTCCAGATGGTCGCGCAGCGCGCGGACTCGGGTCTGCTCATCGGCAAGATGGGTGGCGGCGAGCTCGGCTGCCTTGCCGAGCCCGACGATCGCGGGAACGTTCTCGGTGCCGCCGCGCCGCCGGCGCTCTTGTGGGCCGCCTCGCACCAGTGGCGCGAACGGCGTTCCTTTCCTCACATACAGCGCACCGATGCCCTTGGGCCCGTGCAGCTTGTGTCCGGACAGCGACAGCATGTCGACCCCTGCAGCCTTCAGATCGATCGGCTGCTTGCCGACCGCCTGCACCGCATCGGTGTGGAACAGCGCGCCGCACGCGTGCGCCAGCTGCGCCAGCTCCGAAATCGGAAACAGCGTGCCGGTCTCGTTGTTGGCCCACATCACGGATGCGATCGCGGTGCGTGGGCTCAGCGCATGTTTGTAGGCTTCCAGATCGAGGCTGCCAGCAGTATCGACCCCGATCAGATGAACTGTGATGCCGCGACGATCTCGCAGATATTCGACCAGCGACAGGATTGCGGGATGTTCCACCGCGGTGGTGACGATCTCGTCACGCCCGCTCTGGGTCTCCAGCGCGGACAGGATCGCCGCATTATCGGATTCGGTACCTCCGGAGGTAAAGACGATCTCGTGATCGAAGGCGGCTCCGAGCAGGGCCTGGAGGTGCTTTCGCGCCTGCCGGAGCGCGCCCGCGACCTCGCTCCCGAAGGCATGCGAGGACGAGGCATTGCCGAACTGGTCCGAGAAAAACGGCAACATCGCCGCCACGACCGCAGGATCGGCGCGGGTCGTGGCATTGTTGTCGAGATAGACCGGACGCACGAGCGCTCCTTAATGCCGCGCCTTCGGTGCGCCGGCCACTGGAACCAGCCGGACGAATTCGCCGAGCTTCTCGATCATTCGCGCCTGGATCCCCTCCAGCGTCGCGCTGGCAAGCTTGCAGAAGATGCAGGCGCCGGCGAGCTTCACGAGGATCTTGTTGCCGTCGATCTCGACGAGCTCACAGTCGCCGCCGTCGCGCTTCAGATTCGGGCGGACCTCCTCGATGACCGCCCGGATGATACGCTCGCGCTCGCTCATCGCCGCCGGCGCTTCGGTAATGCCCTGGGATTCGACCAGCATGATTTACTTCTTTCGATGTCTGTCAGGATCAGGCGAAGGCCACTTCAAGCGAAAGACTTGCCGCAGCCGCAGCTCGATTTCGCGTTGGGATTTTCGAAGGTGAAGCCGGAGCCTTCCAGCGCCACGACGAAATCGATCGTGGTGCCTTCGAGATATTCGAGGCTCTTGTGATCGACGAGGACACGCACGCCTTCGCGCTCGATCACGGTGTCTTCCGGCTCGGTGCCGCTGACCAGGCCCATATTGTATTTCAGCCCGGCGCAGCCGCCCGCTTCCACCATGATCCGCAAGCCGTCGACCGGCTTGTCCGAGGTCGTGATCGCGTTACGCACCGCATTGATTGCGCTGTCGGTCAGATTGATCATCATCGCATAGCCCTTGTTGCTTTCGGCCGTTGGCTAAGCGGTTGGCAAGTCTCGTGCCACGCAGCAATTAATTGATCTACCTCAATTTTCCGGTTCGGCGCTGTGACGTTTCCGACGCGTGTCGGGTTTCCGACAGGACAGGTTCATGCCCGCCGGGCCCTGCTGTCGGCGGTCGTTCGGCACAAATCCGACAACGCCGCACGACGAGGGCCAAAACCATAGTCAAAACAGGGCTCAACCGGCTGCGGCAGACAATTTGCATCGCGCCCCTTCGACCGCGCCGTGCGGCGAGACGGCTCATGACACAGGGACATGCGAGGGATTGTTGATGACGACGATGGAGAAGACGGTCGCAATCGAAACCACGGCGCTGGCGCGCCTCGACCAGGAAGGTCGCTTGCTCAACGCGGTGCTGAAGGGGCCGACGACGAAGCCCGGGCGATTTGGCTTCCGCGGTGACATCGCGCTCAAATTCCAGGCTCAGGTCGCCGACGAGAAGCGGCCACCGGACTTCTCGGTCGAGCAGGTCCTGACGGTGGTCCAGGACGGCGAGAGCACCATTCCGGTGCTGGCCGGCTACATCCATTCCCTCGCCTATCTCGAAGCTGCGGCTGAGGTTTTGAACGACCTGCTGCGCCCCGACGGCAGCTACTTCATGTTCTGCAACAACATCGACCTCTTGGTGAAATACCGCATCAAGATAGGCGACATCACCTTCTATGTGCTGCCCTGTGACGAATCCACAGTGTGGAAGGAGATGCTCGATCTGCTCTCGATCGACAAGAACGACATCAAGAAGCTCGATACCGCGGGCAAGCTCGATTACGTTCTGGACGCGGCCAAAGGCTACAGCGAGCCGTTCGAACTCGTCGCCTATGCCGACGCCCTGGCCAAGATGGAGCCGGTCAAGAACCGCAACGAGAACCGCCCGGTGTAGGCCGGGCTGATCCGTTCAATTCTCCTCGTGCTCCTCGTCGGGGAGGACCTCGTCGTCCTCGACGAGCGTCACGCCGGTGACGCAGATATCGTCATCCAGCAAGGCCAGTGCCACCGGCGTCAGGCTCTCGCCCTTGCAAGGCCCGTCCACACAGGTGCCGGTGCCGATCTCGAACAGCGATCCATGCTTGCCGCACAAGATGCGCAGCCCGTTCGGATCGAGGAACTGATTGCGCTCCCAGTCGAGATTGACCTTGTCATGCGGGCATTGGTTGACGTAGCCGAACACCTGCTTGCCCCAGCGCACGACGACGATCGGCCACGGCCGCTTGGTGCCGTCCTCCTCGACGATCATCAAATTGAAACCCATGGCGCGGCGGCTCGGGATGTCATTAATGCTGCAGATCGCGTAAGCGACGTTGGTGGTCATGTCGGTCCTCGTCCTTCAATGGTATTCCCGAGATCGGCCGGCACGAACCATCGCACCGCCCCGATCGGCTCCACTCGCGATCGGCGCTGCAAGATTCGCGCAACTCCGCAGCCGAGCCACAGTCTGCCAGTGCGGCCATGACGAACTGGCACAAAACTTGAAAATTTCGATCCCAACACCTTTGTGTAAGGAGATCGACATGAACGTTGCGCTGGATTTCGTCGAAAGCTCGCTGGATGACATCAAGACCGCCCTGGATGGCGGGACACTGACGGTCTATTCGGTGGCGCGCCCCATCACGGCCGACAAGGCGGTCGATCGCAGCGGCGTACTCGCGACGTTCACCTTCGGCTCGCCGGCGTTCGGTCCGTCCAAGGATGGGCTGGAAGAACCTAATTTCGTTGCGGCCTCGGTGCCCGCCTCGACGGTCGGCACGCCCGGCTTCGCTCGCGCCCGCAAGGCGGACGGCAGCACCGTGGCGGATTTCTCCGCCGGCCCGGGCGAGCGCGAGATCAAATTTGCCGAAGTGTCGTGCTCTCCGGGCGCGCCGGTCAAGATTGCGAGCTTCAAGATCATCGCCGAGGGTGGCTGGCCGGAGCGGCCGGAATACTACGATGCACATCCGCGCCCCGGCTATGCGATGCCGAAAACGCTCTGAGCACGGTCCAAGACCTGTGCCGCCTGTCCCCTTTCATGTTCGCGACATCACGAGCCAACACCCATGAGCACGGAAGCCTGTGACGCCCTGGTCAGCACGGAATGGCTGGCGGCGCATCTGACGGATCCCGAGGTCAAGGTCCTCGATTGCACCTGGCATCATCCGAGCACCAATCTGGATGGCCGCACCCAATATCGCGGCCGGCATCTGCCGGGCTCCGTGCATTTCGACATCGATCAGGTCGCCGACAAATCGACCGCGTTGCCGCACATGCTACCGAGCGCAGAGGATTTTGCGCACAAGGTCGGGCTGCTCGGCATCGGCAATGCGGATCGCGTGATCGTCTATGATCGCCTTTATGGCGGCGCGGCCGCCGCGCGGGTATGGTGGATGTTCCGCGTATTCGGGCACGACAACGTTGCGATGCTCGACGGAGGCTTCGGAAAGTGGACCAAGGAAAAGCTGCCGGCGGAGATGACACCGGTGCGTCCCGCGCCGAACAGCTTCAAGGCAAGCTTCAATGGCAACCTGGTCGCCACCCTCGCCGACGTCACGGCCAACCTGCAGACCGGCGCAGCGCAACTGATCGACGCGCGAGGTCCCGGTAAGTTCGACGGCAGTCAGGCCGATGTGTTCGCCTTCCGGCGGCAGGGACATATTCCAGGGGCGACCAATGTGCCCTGGGCCGATCTGGTCGATGCGGATACCGGCGTGCTGCTCGGGCCGGACGCGCTTGCGGCGCGCTTTGCCGCGGCCGGCATCGATTTGAACAAGCCGATCCTGACGAGCTGCGCCTCCGGCATCACGTCGTGCATGGTCGCACTGGCGCTGTATCGGCTCTGGATTCCGAGCGCGGCCGTCTACGACGGTTCGTGGGCGGAATGGAGCCTGACCGACGACACGCCGGCGGCGGCGTGACAATCATACCAGACGGGAGCTGAAGCATGGCAAGGACTCTGGTCAAGACCACTGAAGACGGCCGCAAGCTCGAGGTGGTCGGGCTCGCGATCTGTCTCGATGGCGAGCTCGAAGCCTTCGAGCTGGTCGAAGTGAAGATGCATCCGAACCGGCGGAAGATCTGGCAGGCGGCGCCCGATGCTGCCTACATGGCCGGACGCGTCACCCTGACCAAGGAACAGGCCGAGATCGTCGAGAAGGCGTTCGCGGCCGCCCAGGCGGAGATCCTGGCTAATCCCACCGCCATCAACGAACGGTTCCGGATCGCGGCGATGTGGAAAGCCCGCGAACAGGGGATCGAGTGACGGGCCTTTACGCGCGTTGAATTCGTCATTGCGAGCGAAGCAATCCAGGCTGCTTCAGCGGACCGAGTCCTGAATTGCTTCGGCGCTTACGCGCCTCGCAATGACGGCATGGCGAACTCACGCCTTACGCGGCCAATGCCGTCTGCCCTCGCGGCGGATTCACTGAAAAATCCGGCCGCGATAGCGATAGGCACCGTCATCATCCATATCGAACAGCGCCCCGATGTCGGGATGCTGCACCGGCTCACCCGAGACATCCGCGACCAGGTTCTGCTCCGGCACGTAGGCGATATAGCTGCTGTCACCGCACTCGGCGAGCAGATAGTAGAACGGTTGCTCCCTGGTGAGACGCGCATCCATCGTGATGGCGCGCCATCCCTCGTCGTCGGAGAACGCCGGATCGATGTCGAACACCACTCCACGCAGGTCATAGACGCGGTGCCGGGTCACCTGTCCGATCGTGAACTTGGCTTCGATGGCGCTCATGCCGAACTCGCTGATCTCAAGGCGCAGGCGTATGGGTCTGGCAGTTGGTCGGACAGACACGGGCGCAGGCGCCGCAGCCGATGCAGGCACCAGTGTCATTCATGACCATGATCTTCTTCTCGACCTCGTCGTCTTCATCGTCGTCGAGTTCGACGAACTCGCCTTCATCGTTGATCCCTTTCAAGGTCATGACCTCGCGGCCACAGACCTTGTAACAGCGGCCGCAGCCGATACACTTTTGGGCATCGATCGCGACCAGATAATCTGGCCGCCAGTCGCGGCCGTCGCGAGTTGCATTCGACATGACGCTCTGTCCTTCTTGAACCACGTGGAGCGGATCAGGCAGCCTCGAGCTTCTTCAGCTCGGCACGCTTCTTCTCCAGTTCGGAAAACGCCTCGTGCGCCTTCTGCGCGGTCGGGAGAATCTGATCCCAGTTGATCGGGAGCTCCTCCGACAGATCATGAAGGTTCATCTTGGCCTGCATCGCACGTGCGGAAAGCTTCTTGATTTCTGCTTTCAGCGTTTCCAGGTCGCTCATCGCTTCTCCTCGCCGTTCTCAGTAGTTTGCGACGTCTTTGAACTTTTCGATCATCTCGACGCCGGACTTGACGAACTTGTCCCCCTCGTCGGCGAGCTTGCCGAGATTGTCGAAGCCGAAACGATGCACGTCACGGAGCTGCTTGTTGACGACGATCAGGCGGCCCCCGATCAGCACCATGCGACCAAAACCTTCATGGCTCATCTTGAGCATCGGCGAGATCATCACGCCCGTCGCCCTCTCGATCGAGAGTGCAACCGCGTTGTAGAACAGCTCCATCCGCCAGATCGTTTCGGGATCTGGATCTCCGATGATCGGCAGCGCCCGCCGCTTCTCCTTGTCCAGGATGTAGGGATCGAGCAGATCGACGTCGCTCTTACCCTCCCAGGCGCCGTGGGTGTCCTGCGCCCGCCAGATCTTGATCAGTTCCTTGACGAAAGGCCGCTCCAGATCAGGCACGGCTTCGATTACGACCGCTGTATCAGACATGATTGATCCTCATTCCTCGAAATCGAGTACGCGCTCCTGGCCCTTGGCCAGCGCCTTGCGCAGCCAAGGCGGCGGGTTGCCCTTCAATACATCCTGCAACTTGCCGAGCAGATCGGTGATCTCTTCGGGCTGATTGACTTTCATCGGATGGATGTTGTTGGCGACGACACGCGCAGCCCCCGAGCCGCCGATCGCGGCGACGTAGAGGATGGCGCAATCCTTGATCGCGTCGATCTTCGGCGCGAGCTTATCCTCGTTGCCATCCTCCTTCAGGTCGCCGTCGAACTCGACAGCTTCAACGAAGCGATGTCCTTCCGGGTTCACATCGTAGATCGCGATGTTCTTGGCCCAGCCGAAATGCGCGTCGACCCTCTTCAAGTCCTGGGTAGCGAATGCGACCTTCATGCAAGCGTCCTTTCTCTTGAAGTGGGCGATCAGTGCAGCGGCGCGACGACTGGGGAGTCCGGCTGCGCTCCAGCCGTCTCGTGCCAGGCATCCCGCCAGGTATCCGGGGTCGGCTGACGATTGTCCTCGCGATCGGCGATCACGAGGTTGGCCAAGGTGAAGATCAGGTCGCGGGTGCCGCGATAGCCGATCGACATCAAATGGCCGGCGCCGAGCCGATCGAACATCGGAAAGCCGACGCGATAGAATGGGATTTTCAGGCGCGCTGCCGCCTGGCGCCCATGCGAATGCGTCATCATCAGCTCGCACGCGCGGTCCTTGGCCTGGTTCTCGAGATCCTCAAGGTCGCCGATCAGGACCTCCTCGCACGGCATGCGCTCGAGTACCGGCGATTGGGTCGTCGTGATCGCCACCGCGATCTTGGCGCCCATCTCGTGCAGCATGCTGGAGACATCGAACAACAGATCCGGCTCGGCGCCGATCGCGAGCTTGCGGCCGCCGATGTGGAAATGCGCATCGAGCATCGCATCGGCCAGCTGGCCGCGCTGCCTTCGATATTTCGCCGGCACCGGGCGTCCCGAGATCTCGCTCAGGAACGTCATGAACTCGTCGTTCGGCAGCAACCCGCAGAGACGCTCGAACAGCCGGTACGGCACGCCGGTCTTGGCCTGCATGGCTTCGGCCGCCCGCTTCATCTGCGCGCCGATCGCGATCGTCCAGGCCGACCGGCCCATGGTCGCAATCTCGTCGATGCCGATACCGCCGATCGTGGTCGGCACGAAATCGTCCGGGATATGACCGTCAAGGGAGCCGCCGAGATCGGGGAGGAAGGACGGCTCCAGCCCGAAATCCTCGAAGATAGTCCGCAGCTCCTCGATGTCGCCGGGCGTCAGATGGCAGCCCGGCAGCACGTTGACGCGCGCCGGATCGCGGCGGGTCGAGGTCGGAGTCTCGACCAGCACCTCGATCATCTTGGCCACGGTCTTGTCCCAGCCGTCCTGGAACGCATCCTTGAAATCCGGAGTCGAGACATAGACCAGCGGATAGTCGGCCAGCTGCGGATGCTTCTCGCGGATCAGCTTGATGTAGCCGTCGACGTCATCGCCCTTGGTCTCGGTGACGCCGGTGGAGCAGATGCCGATAATCTCGGGCTTCTGCCGCTTATGGATGTTCAAGATCGCCTGCTCGACGTTCTCATAGCCGCCGAGCACGGTCGCAACCTCGCTCATCGCTGTGGTCTGCATCGGCACCGCTTCCTTGAAATGGCGCACGAACAGCGTCAGCCCGAACGAGGTGCAGCCCTGCGAGCCGTGCAACAACGGCATCGCGCCGCGCAGCCCGAGAAAGGCGAAGGCGCCGCCGATCGGCTGGCTCATCTTGAGCGGATTGACCGCGCAGGCCTTCTTTCCGATGGTGACCTTGGCCATGGCGAGCGCCCTACTCCGCTGCCTGCAGCAGGTTTGTGGGCGCGTTCATCGCGGCCAGAATATCCTCGACCCGGACCGCGCAGGCGCCGCAGCCCCCCGAAGCGTTGGTATGCTGCTTGACGCCGGCGACGTCGGTCAGGCCATGGGCCTTGATCGCATCCTCGATCGTGCCGAGATCGACCGTCTTGCAGAAGCAGATCTTTTTGGCCCGCCGTGCGGCTTCGGCCGCGACCGGGTCGGCCGCGAGTGCGGCTGCTTCGGCATTGGCCTGGGCGATTGCCCTGGCCTGCCAGTTGCTATCCGCTTTCTCCCAGGGCGCCGGCTTGCGCAGCTGCTCCCACATCGGGTTATAGATCGCCTTGTCGATTTCCTCGACCAGCTTCACCATGCCGATATAGCCCATATAGGCATGGGAACGCTCCTGGTTGATGTCGAGCCAGGGCATCGCCGCCTTCAGCGCCACGAATTGCGATTTGCCGCCGGACAGCATGATGTCGGCCTTGGCGTCCTTGAGCATCTTGTACATTTCGCGGGGCGCCATATCGTCGATCATATGCGCATCCTGGCCCATCAGCTCCTTGATGCGCTCCTTGTCCTCCTTGGTCGACTTTTTGACCGATGTGCCGACCAGCTCCATGCCGGCCTCCTGCAGAGCCGCCACCACCGACCATGACTTCACGCCGCCGGTGATCAGCAGCACCTTCTTGCCGGTGAGCCGCTTCTTGAAGGGCTCGATCGCAGCCCACGCCTTGGCCTCTTCGCGCGCGATCACGGCTTCGGTCCGATCGAGCAGATCGGACGGTGCGCCGCGCTCGACCAGGAGCCGCGCGATCTCGCGCAGCGAGTCCGAGGAATCCTGGATGCCGTAGAACGAGCCTTCGAAGAACGGAATGCCGTAGCGCTCCTCCATCTTGCGGGCGACGTTGATCATCGCCTTGGAGCAGACCATCATCGCCGCACGCGCACGATGCGAGGACGCCACCTCCTTGTAGCGGCCGTCGCCCGAGATGCAGGCCGAGATGCGGATGCCGAGTTCGTCGAACAGCGGCTTCACCTGCCAGAGTTCACCCGACAGGTTGTATTCGCCGATGATGTTGAGGTCGTAGGGCGTGGTGATTTCCGGCTCGACCGTGCCGATCACGTGCTCCAGCAGCGCTTCGCCGGCGAGCTTGTTGCCGAGGTTCTTCGGTCCGACGAAGCCGGGCGAATTGACGGGAATGCACGGCTTGCCGAACTTGGCCGACGCCGCCTTGCACACGGCGTTGATGTCGTCGCCGGTCATCGCCGGCACGCAGGTCTGATAGACGAAGACGGCCGGCGGATCGTATTTCTCGATAATCTCCTTGATCGCCTTGTAGAGGCGCTTCTCGCCGCCGAACACCACGTCCGTCTCATTGATGTCGGTGGTGAATCCGGTGCGCCAGATCGAGGAACCGGATGATGCCGCGCCACGGTTGTCCCAGGAATTGCCCTCGCAGGCGATCGGACCATGCACCAGATGGGCAACGTCGGTGAGCGGCTGGAGCGCGATCTTGGCGCCGTCGAAGGCGCAGCCACCGGCCGCGCCGCCCGGCTGCAGCTGCTTGGTGCAGCCCTTCTTGCGCTCGGCTTCGGACTTGTTGGCGTTCTTACCGCAACCAGGCTCGTTGAAGACGTTCTGGATGGTGGCCGAAAGCGAGCTCATTGGCTTCTCCTGTTGACGGACCGTAGCGCCTTCGAGCACGGCTCAGACAATCAGCTGTCTTCCCCAAGAGCCCTGCCCTGGTCAGAGCCGGAGCGCGGCGGCCATGCCACCGCGCTCCGTCGCGTCTTAGC
This sequence comes from Bradyrhizobium sp. SZCCHNS1022, assembly GCF_032484835.1. NCBI lineage: Bacteria > Pseudomonadati > Pseudomonadota > Alphaproteobacteria > Hyphomicrobiales > Nitrobacteraceae > Bradyrhizobium > Bradyrhizobium sp. SZCCHNS1022. Next base: position 401,829 of record NZ_JAUETT010000003.1, read on the forward strand.
GGATGATGTCGAAGCTGTAGTCCGACTTCGCCGGCACGTTGGTGTTGCGATCGATCTCGTCGAAGATCTTGTCGAGGATCGTAACCAGCACGTTGAGGCCGCCCTGATAGCCCCACACCGGATAGCGATGCTTATGGTGGCGATCGAAGATCGGGAAGCCGATGCGGATCAGCGGCGTTCCGGTATCGCGCTCCAGATACTTGCCGTAGGTGTTGCCGATCAGAAAATCGACCGGCTCGGTGAACAGCAGCGAGCGCATGTGCCAGAGATCCTTGCCGGGATACACGTGGCAGTTCTTGCCGAACGGCGAGCTGTCGAAGACCGCCTGCACCTTCTCGGCCCAGTCCCTGTTGCCATTTGTGGCAAGCACGTGGGTCGGCTCGGCACCGAGTTCGAGCAGGAACGAGGCCAGCCCGAGGCAGAGATCGGGATCGCCGTAGATCGCGAACTTCTTGCCGTGGATGTGCGCGCTGGAGTCAGCGATTGCATCGACCAGGCGGCCGCGTTCGAGCGCGAGCTCTTCCGGGATTTCCTTGCCGGTAATGCGCGACAGCGCCATCACGAACGCATCGGTGCCGGTGACGCCGACCGGGTGGTTGAACGCAACGACCTCCTGGCCGTGCGCCTTGATGAGCGGCAGGGTCTTCTCGGTGCAATATTCCTGCATCGAGATGGTCGCCTTGGCGTGGATCGCGTTGGCGGCGTCTTCCAGCGTCGTGCCGCCGGCATACATGCGGAACTCGCCGTCGGTCGGGGTGTCGAACACATTCTCGTTGTCGCCGAGGATCGTGTAGTCGATACCCATCACCTTGAAGATGCGCTTGATCTCCCGGAGGTTGCCGACGGTGTAGCCGTCGAAGCCGCCGATGAAGTTGATCTTCTCGTTCGGCTGGCGCTCGAGCTTCGGCGCGGTGCCAGCCTTGCCGTCCCAGAAATGCTCGATGATGCCCTTGAGCGCATTGTCGTAGCCGGTGACATGGCTGCCGACGAAGGCGGGCGTGTGCGCGAACGGCACGTCGTATTCGGCCGGCACCGAGCCCTTCTCCTTGGAAGTCTTGATGAACGCGTTCAGGTCGTCGCCGATCACTTCCGCCATGCAGGTGGTGGAAACCGCGATCATCTTCGGCTTGTACATGTTGTAGGTGTTGGCAAGACCGTCGATCATGTTGTTGAGGCCGCCGAACACCGCCGCGTCCTCGGTCATCGACGACGACACGCAGGAGCTCGGCTCCTTGAAGTGGCGCGACAGATGGCTGCGGTAATAGGCCACGCATCCCTGCGAGCCATGGACGAACGGCATCGTGCCTTCGAAACCGACGGCGACGAACACGGCGCCGAGCGGTTGGCAGGCCTTGGCCGGGTTGACGGTCAGCGCCTCACGGGCGAAATTCTTCTCGCGATATTCGGGCGTCTTGGCCCATTCGCGCACCCGCTCGACCTCCGCAGGATCGCGCGGATTTTCGAACATCTTCTTCTTGTTGGCCAGCATCTGCTGGTATTCGGGACCACGGAAAAGCTCGAAGTGATCGAGCACATGTTCGGCACTTTGTGTCATGGGACAACCCTCTCAATTTCCTGTGTCGATCGGGAGCACCGGCCCTCCGCCGATGGAGGGCCGGGCCGTGGAGCTAGTTGCGGTTACTCGGCTGCCTGCAGGAACGGCTTCGGCGCCTGCTTCCAGGGAGCCTTGGCCATCTTCCAGATCGGCGAGTTGATGGCCATGTCCATGTCGCGGGCGAAGATCGCGAACCCGTCATAGCCGTGATAGGGACCCGAGTAGTCCCAGGAGTGCATCTGGCGGAACGGTACGCCCATCTTCTGGAATACGTACTTTTCCTTGATGCCCGAACCGACCAGATCCGGTTGGATCTTCTCGACGAACTTCTCGAACTCATAGCCGGTGACGTCGTCATAGATCAGCGTGCCGTCCTTGACGTAGTGCTGGGCGGTGCGCTGATAGTCGTCATTGTGCGCGAACTCGTAGCCGGTTCCGACGACCTCCATGCCGAGGTCCTCATAGGCCCCAATCACGTGACGCGGACGCAGGCCGCCGACGAACAGCATGACGGTCTTGCCTTCCAGGCGCGGCCGGTACTTCGCGATCACGGCGTCCATCAGCGGCTGATACTTGGCGATGACGCGCTCTGCACCTTCCTTGATCTTGTCGTCGAAATAGCTGGCGATCTTGCGCAGCGACTCCGCGATCTTGCTCGGCCCGAAGAAGTTGTACTCGCACCACGGAATACCGTACTTCTCTTCCATATGGCGCGAGATGTAGTTCATCGAGCGGTAGCAGTGCAGCACGTTGAGCTTCGCCTTCGGCGTCGCTTCCAGCTCGGCGAGCGAACCGTCGCCAGACCACTGGGCGATCACGCGCAGGCCCATCTCCTCGAGCAGGATGCGCGACGACCAGGCATCGCCGCCGATGTTGTAGTCGCCGATAATCGCGACGTCATAGGGCGACGGCTCGAAGCGCGCCGGGGCATCCGGGGCGATCTTGTCGAACACCCAGTCCCGGATCGCGTCGTTGGCGATATGGTGACCGAGCGACTGCGACACGCCGCGGAAGCCTTCGCAGCGGACCGGCACGATGGTCTTGCCGTCATACTCTTTCGACTTGCTCTTGGAGACCGCCTCGATGTCGTCGCCGATCAGGCCGATCGGACACTCAGACTGCACGGTGATGCCGTTGTTGAGCGGGAACAGCTCCTGGATCTCGTCCATGATCTTGGCAAGCTTCTTGTCGCCGCCGAAGACGATGTCCTTTTCCTGGAAATCGGAGGTGAACTGCATCGTCACGAAGGTGTCAATACCGGTCGTGCCAATATAGTAGTTGCGGCGGGCCGCCCAGGAGTACTGGCCGCAGCCGACCGGACCGTGGCTGATGTGGATCATGTCCTTGATCGGACCCCACACCACCCCCTTCGAACCGGCGTAAGCGCAGCCGCGGATGGTCATGACGCCGGGGATCGACTTGATGTTCGACTTGACGCCGCAGTCGGACTTGCCGGACTCATGCACGTTCAGGTGCTTGGCACGACGCTTGGCGGTCTTTTCCGGATAGACCTTCAAGACCTCTGCGATCAATTCCTTGTTGCGTGCCTTGATCTCGGCAACGCTTTGTTTCTCGATGACGCTCATCTGGCTTTCCTCGATGATACGATTTGCGGACATCCACCCGGCCCTCTCGCGAAGGGCCGGGCGGCCTGTTTGGATTTAAGCCGTTGCGGCGAGGTCGGCGGCAGTCTTTCCGATCTGAGACTCGTCGACCGCTTTCATGATGCCGTGCTCCATCAGCATGTCTTCGAGCTCGTCCATCGTGATCGGGGTCGGGATGATGCCCTTGCCGGCATTGTTGTGAATCCGGGTCGCGAGTTCCCGGTAGTGGCCGGCCTGAACCGAATCCGGCGCATATTCCAGCACGGTCATGCGGCGCAGCTCGGCGTGCTGCACGATGTTGTCGCGCGGCACGAAGTAGATCAGCTTGGTGCCGAGCTTCTTGGCCAGGGCTTCCGCCAGCTCCAGCTCCTTGTCGGTCTGGCGCTCGTTGCAGACCAGGCCGCCGAGGCGCACGCCGCCCGAATTGGCGTACTTCAGAATCCCCTTGGAGATGTTGTTGGCGGCATACATCGCCATCATCTCGCCGGACATCACGATGTAGATTTCCTGCGCCTTGTTCTCGCGGATCGGCATCGCAAAGCCGCCGCAGACCACGTCGCCGAGCACGTCGTAGGACACGTAGTCGATGTCCTCATAGGCGCCGTTCTCTTCCAGGAAGTTGATCGAGGTGATCACGCCGCGGCCGGCGCAGCCGACCCCCGGCTCCGGACCGCCGGACTCGACGCAGCGGATGTTCTGATAGCCGACCTTCATCACCTCTTCGATCTCGAGGTCCTCGACGCTGCCCGCCGCAGCCGCCAGGCTCAGGATCGTGTCCTGCGCCTTGGCGTGCAGGATCAGGCGGGTCGAATCCGCCTTCGGGTCGCAGCCGACGATCAGGATCCGGTGGCCCATCTGGGCCAGCGCCGCCAGCGTGTTTTGCGACGTCGTCGACTTGCCGATGCCGCCCTTGCCGTAAAATGCGATTTGTCGCAGTGACATTCTGCTCTCCATCAACCGATTGCCAATGTCCCGCATGCGCCTGGCATGACGAGACCGCGTCCTCTCTCTTCGAACCGGCAGACGGGTTATTGGGAAGGAGAGCATCGCTCGTCCGAAGCGTCGGCGTGCACTCAGCCCTCAACCTTTGCCTGGCAACCCGTTTTGCAACCGACGTGCCAGAGCGACTAAATCGTTAAAACACCCGCAGTTATAAGGAGATGCGAAATTACTTCGGGTGCGAAACAGGTTGTTGCAAACCCGACATCGAAGGCCCTCACCCGACGCGCCGGAAGCGCGCTGTCCGAAACGACACAACAGCGTCTGGCGGTGCGTTTGAGCCGTTTCGGCACCAGCCCGTCGAGAGCGGCCGCGCATCCAACCCGGTCTCGGCTCCGCACACGGTATGGAGTTTGCTTGCCTCGGCATGAAGCGATGACGAGGAGATTGCGATGCTCAAGATGGCCCAGACTGCCGCCGCCAGCCTGCCCGATATCGAGGACATCATCGAAAACTTCTCGCTGCTGGACGATTGGGACGATCGCTACCGCTACGTGATCGAGCTCGGCCGCGGGCTCATTCCGCTATCCGATGCCGAGCGCAGCGATGCCAACAAGGTGCAAGGCTGCACCAGCCAGGTGTGGCTTGCGACCGCCGTGCAGCGCAGCCCGGACGGACCGGTGCTCGATTTCGTCGGCGACAGCGATGCCCATATCGTCCGCGGGCTGGTCGCGATCCTGCTCGCGATGGTCTCGGGGCGCTCGGCGTCGGAGATCCTGAGCGCCGATCCGGTCGCGCTGTTCGAGAAGCTCGGCCTGCGCGAGCATCTGACCCCGCAGCGTTCCAACGGCTTCCGCTCGATGGTCTCCCGCATCAAGACCGACGCACAGGCGGCGCTGGCGGGGGCTTAGATCATACGAGGGTTCCGTCATTGCGAGGCGCTCTTGCGCCGAAGCAATCCAGGCATTTCCGGGTGGATAGACCGGATTGCTTCGCTTCGCTCGCAATGAGCCGCGGCGACTATCTCAGCTTGTCAAACGATACGTGCGCCGATCGCGCAAGTCGAAAGCGGCAGCCTTCATCATTCAGGAAAAGAATTCCTGCGCCTTCTTCAGCGCGCGCACCAGCGCGTCGACCTCATCGCGGGTGTTGTACATCGCAAACGACGCCCGGCACGTCGCGGTCACGCCGAACCGTTCCAGGAGCGGCATGGCGCAATGGGTGCCGGCGCGGACGGCCACACCCGAGCGATCGATCACGGTCGCAAAATCATGCGCATGCGCGCCCTGCATCTCGAATGAGACGATGGCGCCCTTGTCGGCTGCATTTCCGATGATGCGCAGCGAATTGATCTCGCGCAGCTGCTCGGTCGCGTAAGTGACGAGATCGCGCTCATGCGCTGCTATCCGCTGCTTGCCGATCGAGGCGACGTAGTCGATGGCAGCGCCGAGGCCTGCGGCCTCGACGATCGGCGGCGTGCCGGCCTCGAATCGATGCGGTGGGTCGCCATAGGTCACCCAGTCCCGGCTGACCTCACGGATCATCTCGCCACCGCCGTTGAACGGCGGCATTGCCGCCAAAAGCTCGCGTTTGCCGTAGAGCGCGCCGATTCCGGTCGGCCCGTAGATCTTGTGGCCGGTGATGCAGTAGAAATCCGCATCAAGATCGCGGACGTCGACCTCGAGATGCACGGCGCCCTGCGAGCCGTCGACCAGCACCGGGATGCCGCGCGCATGCGCGATCTGGATCACCTGCTTGACCGGCACCACCGTCCCCAGCACGTTCGACATCTGGGTGATCGCCACCATCTTGGTGCGCGGGGTCAACAGCTTCTCGAACTCATCGATCAGGAAGTTGCCGTCATCGTCGACGGGCGCCCATTTCAGCACCGCGCCCTGCCGTTCCCGCAGGAAATGCCAAGGGATGATGTTGGCATGGTGCTCCATGATCGAGAGCACGATCTCGTCGCCCGGGCCGATCCGCTCGCGTCCGAACGTCTGCGCGACCAGGTTCACCGCTTCGGTCGCCCCCCGGGTGAAGATGATCTCCTCGGGACTTGCGGCATTCAGAAACGCGGCGACCTTGGCACGCGCGCCTTCATAAGCCTCGGTCGCGGCGTTGGCGAGGTAATGCAGCCCGCGATGCACGTTGGCGTATTCTGACGTGTAGACCTGGTTCATCCGCTCAAGCACCGCCTTCGGCTTCTGCGCCGAAGCGGCATTGTCGAGATAGACGAGCGGCTTGCCGTGCACCTGCAGGCCTAAAATCGGAAAATCCTCGCGGATGCGGCTGATGTCGTAGCTGTCTCCGTTCACCGCCGCATGCATCGCCTACTCCCGTCGCCCAAGCCAGCCCAACATCACGTCGGTCAGGGCGTTCCGCACCTGCTCGTCGGCCGCCCCCTCGATGATTTCGCCGACGAAGGCCTGGATCAGCAGCGCCTCCGCCTCCTTCTCGGGGATGCCGCGCGCCATCAGATAGAAGCGCAGCTCCTCGTCGATGGCACCGGTCGTGGTGCCGTGGCCGCACTGCACGTCATCGGCGAAGATCTCGAGCTCCGGCTTGCTGTCGGCCTCGGCCTCATCGGACAGCAGCAACGCGCGCGACATCATCTTGGCATCGGTCTTCTGCGCACCCGGGCTGACCGTGATCTTGCCTTGGAACACGGCCCGCGCACGGTCGCCGACGACCGCCTTGAAAGTCTCACGGCTCTGGCACTCCGCCGCGGCATGGTCGATCGCCAAGGTCGTATCGGCGTGCTGCGTGCCTTTGAGCAGGCTCGCGCCCTTGATGTCGACGATCGTGCCCTCGCCCGCCAGCCGCAGGAACAGCTGATTGCGGACAACCGCGCCACCGAGCACGAAGCCGAGCTGGTTGAAGCATGCCCGCGCCCCGACATTCGCCAGCAGCGAAGCGACATGCAACGCGCCATCCCCCTCGCGCGTCACCTTGATATGGTCGACACGTGCCTCATCGCCGACGACGAGTTGCATCGCGGTGTTGACCTGGTAGTCCGAGCCATCCGGCCCCTGATGTGTCTCGACGATGGTCGCGCTGGCCCCGCTGCCGACATTGACCAGCGAGCGGGTAAACATCGAGGTCGCCACCCAATTGGTCGTCACGAACGCCACATGGATCGGCCGCGCCAGCGCAGCTCCGGGAGCAACACAGATCACGACGCCGTTGCCGGCCAGCGCCGCGTTCAACGCCAGCGCCGGATCGTCCTCGGGAACGACGGCGCCGAGCCGCTGCGACAGCAGCGGCTGGTCGGATGCCAAGGCATCCGCCATCGCGTGAATGGTGAGACCGGTTTCGAGATCGGCAAGATCGGATAGTTCCGGAACGAATGCGCCATCGACGATCATCAGGCGGCGGAAGCCCACACCGGCGAACAGGTCCTGCACCTCGCGAGCCTTGGCCTTGGCCGCGTCATCCGGGAGCGAGGCGAGCCGCTTGGCTTCCTTCATCTGCCCGCGCAGATCGGTATATTTCCAGGCCTCGATTCGCCGATGCGGCAGGCCGACGGCATTGAAGCGGTCGAAGGCGGCGGAGCGGACCGCGGTGATCTCCTCGCCACCCGGCAAAAACTTGCGCGCGGTCTGGTAGAGGTCGGCCAGTCCCAACTCGGCCTTGGTCTTGCGGATGGCAATGCCCATGGTCGTTATGCCGCTTCGCTCTGATATTGCGCATAGCCGGTCGCCTCGAGCTCCCGGGCCAGTTCCTTGTCACCGGTGCGGACGATGCGACCGGCTGCGAAAACGTGCACGATATCGGGCACGATGTAGTCGAGCAGCCGCTGATAATGGGTGATCACGATCATGCCGCGCTCGGCCGAGCGCAGCGCATTGACGCCGTTCGCCACCACCTTCAGCGCGTCGATGTCGAGGCCGGAATCGGTCTCGTCGAGCACGCAGAGCTGCGGCTGCAGCAGTGCCATCTGCAGCGTCTCGTTGCGCTTCTTCTCACCGCCGGAGAAGCCGACATTGAGCGGCCGCTTCAGCATATCGGCATCGATGTTGAGCGTCTTGGCGACCTCGCGCACCCGCTTGAGCAGATCGGGCGACGATAGCTCCTCCTCGCCGCGCGCCTTGCGCTGGGCATTGAAGGCCGCGCGCAGGAAGGTCAGCGTCGCCACACCGGGAATTTCCAGCGGATATTGGAATGCGAGGAAGACGCCCTTGGCGGCCCGCTCATCCGGCGCCATCGCCAGCAGGTCCTCGCCGTTGAGATATACCTCGCCCGCGGTCACCTCGTAGCCGGGCTTGCCGGCGAGCACATAAGAGAGCGTCGACTTGCCAGCGCCGTTCGGCCCCATGATGGCGTGGATCTCGCCCTTGTTCACGGTGAGATCCAGCCCCTGGATGATCTTCCGCCCACCGGCGATCTCGGCGTGGAGTCCCTTGATTTCGAGCAGGGCCGTCATCGAACACTCCTTCTTTTCACCTTGCCGCGTGGCGGCCTATCCGACCGAGCCTTCGAGCGAGATCGAGATCAGCTTCTGCGCTTCGACCGCGAACTCCATCGGGAGCTGCTGCAGCACGTCCTTGACGAAGCCGTTGACGACCAGCCCGACCGCCTCTTCCTGGCTCAAGCCGCGCTGGACGCAGTAGAACAGCACGTCCTCGGAGATCTTCGAGGTCGTCGCCTCGTGCTCGAACACGGCAGAGGAGTTCTTGGCTTCGATATAGGGAACGGTGTGCGCGCCGCATTTGTCGCCGATCAGCAGCGAATCGCAGGCGGTGAAGTTGCGCGCGCCGCTAGCCTTGCGATGGGCCGTCACCAGGCCGCGATAGGTGTTCTGCGACTTGCCCGCCGCGATGCCCTTGGAGATGATCCGGCTCGACGTGTTCTTGCCGAGATGGATCATCTTGGTGCCGCTATCGACCTGCTGGAAGCCGTTGGAAATCGCGATCGAGTAGAACTCGCCGCGCGAATTGTCGCCGCGCAAAATGCAGCTCGGATATTTCCAGGTGATCGCCGATCCGGTCTCGACCTGCGTCCAGGAAATCTTGGAATTCGGGCCACGGCAATCGCCGCGCTTGGTGACGAAATTATAGATGCCGCCGACGCCTTCGGCATTGCCCGGATACCAGTTCTGCACCGTCGAATATTTGATCTCGGCGTCGTCGAGCGCGACCAGCTCGACCACCGCCGCATGCAGCTGGTTCTCGTCGCGCTGCGGCGCAGTGCAGCCTTCGAGATAACTCACATACGCGCCCTTGTCGGCGATGATCAGCGTACGCTCGAACTGCCCGGTGTTGCGTTCGTTGATGCGGAAATAGGTCGAAAGCTCCATCGGGCAACGCACGCCCTCGGGCACGTAGACGAACGAGCCATCCGAAAACACCGCCGAATTGAGCGTGGCAAAATAATTGTCCGAGGTCGGCACCACGCTGCCGAGATACTTCTGCACCAGCTCGGGGTATTCGCGGATCGCTTCCGAGATCGGCATGAAGATCACGCCCGCCTTCTTCAGCTCTTCCTTGAAGGTCGTGGCCACGGAAACCGAATCGAAAACGGCATCGACCGCGATCTTGCTGCGCGGCGCCGCCGGCTCACTCTCACCATCGCCGGCGGCCGACGGCTGCACACCTTCGAGAATCTCGACCTCGCGCAAGGGAATGCCGAGCTTCTCATAGGTCTTCAGGATCTCCGGATCGATCTCGTCGAGGGAGGCGACCTGCTTCTTCGGCTTCGGCGCGGCGTAGTAATAGAGATCCTGATAGTCGATCTTGGGATAGCCGACGCGCGCCCAGGTCGGCTCCTCCATGGTCAGCCAGCGCCGATAGGCGTCCAGCCGCCATTGCAGCATCCACGCCGGCTCATTCTTCTTGCCCGAAATGAAGCGGATGGTGTCTTCCGAAAGCCCCTTGGGGGCCTTCTCCGACTCGATGACGGTCTCAAATCCGTACCGATACTGATCGACATCGATGTCCTTGACCCGATCGATCGTCTCCTGAACGGCTGCCATGCGTCACTCCGCCTCTTTTCCCTCGTCACTCCGCTTGCGTCAGGCCGGCACGCAGGTATCTGGGACCGGACAGACCGCGGCGCATTGCGGCGCGTCGAAGTGACCTTCGCATTCGGTGCACTTCTTGGGATCGATGATGTACATGTCGTTCTTCAGCCGGATGGCTGCGTTCGGACATTCGAACTCGCAGGCACCGCAGACCGTGCATTGCGACGCGATGATCTTGTAGGCCATGAACCGCTCTCCGCGATTTTGCGACATCGGACGACGTCATTCGCGAAGAGGTCTTTCAAGCCGCATGCCAGACGCCATACGTCTGATATCGCAAGGTTATTCCTGATTACTTCGGAGCCGCCAAGCTGTCGCGCTCCCGACATGTCGCAAGTCCGACAGCGCAGTCATTCGCGGCCAACAACTCTGGTACGATGTCGGATCTGCGTAACTTGGTGCGCAAAAAAATCACGCGCCAACGCAAGCTGGCGCGTGAATCTCTGGAGCAAGTCGGGAACGCCGACGACGCGCGTGGCACGCGCTCGTGCCAGCGCGGATCAGAACCGCTTGACCTCGATGTTGTGCTTCTTCAGCGCGTAGCCGATTTGGCGCGGCGTCAGGCCGAGCAACCGCGCGGCCTTCGCCTGCACCCAGCCCGAACGCTCCATCGCCTGGACGATGCGGTCGCGCTCGAGCCCCGCTCCTTCGCCCACCATCTCGATGGTCTCGCCATCGATGCCGTCCATGGGCACTGTCGGCGCCGTGACTTCGACCGGCGCGGTCGCACGCGGCAGAATCGGCAACGGCACCATCGGCTGCGCACGGGGCGGTGGCGGGGTCACGGTGTTGCCCTTCCACAGGATCGCCGACATGCATTCGTTTCGGCTGCAGGCGAAATCATCCATCACGATCGAAGGGCCTGCCGCCATGGTCGCGGTCCGCTGCACGCAGTTCTCGAGCTCGCGAACATTGCCGGGGAAGCCGCAATGCATCAGCACATCGATGGCGCTGACGTCGAAGTTCAGGTCGCGCTCGTTCTCGCAATTGAAGCGTCGCAGGAACTCGCGCGCCAGCTGGGGAATGTCGCTGCGCCGCTCGCGCAGGGGCGGCAGCTTGATCGGCACGACGCTGATCCGGTAATAGAGGTCGGCGCGAAATTCGTTGCGCGACACGGCCTCTTCCAGATTGCGGTTGGTCGCGGTGACGATGCGCACATCGACCTTGATGGTCTGGTTGCCGCCGACCCGCTCGAACTCCTGCTCCTGCAGCACGCGCAACAGCTTGGCCTGGAACGCCGGCGAGATCTCGCCGATTTCGTCGAGGAACAAGGTGCCCTTGTCGGCCAGCTCGAAGCGGCCTTTGCGTGAGTTGATCGCGCCGGTGAACGCGCCCTTCTCATGTCCGAACAATTCGGATTCCAGCACGGTCTCCGGCAGCGCCGCGCAATTGATCTTGATGAAGGGGCGCTTGGCTCGGCTCGACAGCTCATGAATGGCCTTCGCGACCAATTCCTTGCCGGTACCGGACTCGCCGCGCAGCAAGACCGGCGCGTTCGACTTGGCCACCACGTTGATCTTCTCGAGCAGGGCACGCAGCGCCGGACTGTCTCCGACGATCCCATCGACCAGGACCTTCTTGCGGTCCTTCGGCGCAGGCTTCAGTTCCGACAGCTCTTTCTGCAGCCGGTGGCTTTCAGCCATCAGCCGCTCGCGGTCGCGCGCCACCACGCAATGCAGCTTGATGGTCTGGCCGATCAGGTTCGCAACCATTGTCAGGAAGCGCACGTCGGCGTCGAGACGAAAGATCGATCGGCCGTCCCAGACCCGGTCGATGGTCAGCGTACCCACCACCTTCTGGTCGATCCGGATCGGAACACCGAGAAACGACACGCGCACGTCGGAGCCGGCCCCGAGGATGGTCACGTCGGCTTCGCCGAAGGCCGGATGGTCGGCGACGTTCTCGGCGATCAGCGGCACCGCCGTAGCGACGATTTGATCGAGGGCTTTCTGCGGCAGGCGTTCGCGGTAGCGCTGATCGCTGCCTTCGCTCCAGCCTGCCCCCACCGCGATGTCGGGGATACCGTCATCAGCCAGCAGCGACACCACACCATGACGCATCTGCATGAACGACTGCAGCAGGTTGACGACATTGGCGAGGGTGATTTCAAGCCGGGTCGGCGCGGCCAGGATTTTCGAGATCTCGAAGATGCCGGTCAGCGCGATCTCGCTCAGCGGGATGGGAGCTGCATTGGACCGCGCGTCTTGAGCTTCGACCTTAAGTGCTTCCGATTGGATCATGGTCGCATCTCTATCGTCACGGACGCTTCCTTCGGATCGCCCGATTTTGTAGATGTTCTAACATCCTCTCTCATCCGCAACTGATTGTCGTGCCTAACTTTGCTGCACTGCCGTAGAATGAGTGGGCAGATACCGACCAGAAAAGTCGCAAAGCTATCAGGGCATTAATAGTTCGAGCGGGCGCAGGGCTGCAGCCTCGGCCGCAGCGCATCATTGCCGAGCAATAAAGGCGGCCGATGGTCTCGATCGGATTGTCGTGCCGGTCCTTCGCGGAATTCAGAATGGTTCGCAGCTGCGACTAAAGATGCTGCCCCCCGTTGATCTGAATTTCCTCGCCGGTCACGTAGCTGGCGGCATCGGAACAGAGAAAGAAGATCACCTTGGCGACTTCGTCCGGCAGGCCGATCCGGCGCATCGGGATCAGCGGCGAAAACCGCGCCTCGGTCTCCGGCGACACCATCTCGGTCTTGATTTCTCCCGGCGCGATCGCGTTGACGCGAATGCCATGCGGCGCAAAGTCGTGAGCCATTTCGCGGGTGAGACAGGCGAGCGCCGCCTTCGAAGTGGCGTAGGCCGTGCCGGCGAAGGGGTGGACACGAGAGCCGACGATCGAGGTCACGTTGACCACCGCGCCCTGCCCGAGCTTGAGTTCCTCGAACAGCCCGCGGGCGAGCAAAATCGGCCCGAGAAAATTCACGTGAAAGACGGTCATCCAGGCCTCGACCGAGGTCGAAAGCGAATCGAGCCGGGAGCCGTCCGTCGCCTTGGGCGAGATCGCGGCATTGTTGATCAATGCATGCAACGAGGCACCCGCCAAGCGCGCCTTGATATCGGCGATGGCACGCGGCACCGCCTGGCGGTCACTCAGGTCGACCTGGACGTGATTGTCGGGGCCTGCATCCCACGGACAGCGCCCGCCGTCGAACGGCTGTCGCGAGCAGGTGATGATCCGCCAGCCGGCGTCCGAAAACAATTTCGCGGTGGCGTGCCCGATCCCGCGTGAGCCGCCGGTCAGCACCATCGTCTTCTGCTCTTGCGTCTTCTGCTCTTGCCGGGCCCCCGCGCCGACAGACGCGGCGCCATGGAACGGACATAGCAAAGCAGCCGAACCAGGCTCAGCTTCGGCTTGTCGTTCGCCTTGTTCGAGATCGAGACTCACACGCGCTCCCGGTTTTGCGCTCCAGGCGACCGATCCTCGCCCCTGAGAGGCTGCTCGGTGGTCTTGTGGTAGTGTTGCAGGATTTGGGCCAGCAAAAGACGAAGCTGGTGCGGTGAGCTTGAGCTTCGCGAACAGCCGCTGGAACTTCGAAAACGAACATCCAATCCTCAACACCTACTCATAACAGTCGCTTAGCTCCTGCGCTTTCGCGCCACCGAAGCGCAGCTCTGAGCACGAGTGAATGTCGGCGCCGGAACACGCGCGAGCAGCCATCGCTGTCGGATTCACGACAGCTTGGCCGGTTTCAGACATCAAGAGCGACGCCGTCGTGGCGGCAATTCGCATAACCCATTGACGTAAGGCACATTCTCCGAGCTCCACGGAGCTGGTCCAACTCTTGCTCTCATTCTGACAATCAAGTTCTCACAACCAACTTTCCAACAACACTGCCGCCGTCTGTCCGGCCGGCCAGACGCTGAACGCTGCAGGGCCTTTTTTCGATGGGATTGAGCGCCGTCAGGCTCGCCGTCATTCTCGGCACGAACGAAATTGCATCGGCGATCGCCGTCCATCTGCATCGCGCAGGCTACTGCGTGGTGCTCTCGCACGATCCCAATCCGCCCGTCATGCGCCGCAAGATGGCGTTCCACGATGCGCTGTTTGCGGATTTCGCGCGGGTCGAAAATGTGATCGGCGAGCGCATCGAGGGCAGCATGGATGTCTTCAAGGCACTGCGCGCGCCGCGGCACGTCCTCGTCACTTGGCTTGGTCTCCTCGACTTGCTCCCAGTGGGCGAGATCAACCTGCTCGTGGATGCGCGCATGCAGCGGCGCAACATCACTCCGGACCTCAGGGGGATCACCCGTTTCTCGATCGGATTGGGACCGGGGTTCTCGCCCTCGGCCAACTGCGATGTCGCGATTGAAACCAAGCCCGGGCAAAGCGGCCTGATCGTGCGTGAGGGCTGGACGGCCGCGGCCGACGGCGTGCCGCCGCGGTTGGGTGGCGTGGGCGCCGAGCGTTTCGTCTACTCGCCTTATGAAGGCCGCTGGCACACGCCGGTCGAAATCGGCACGCGCATCTACAAGGGTTTCGTCGTCGGCCACTTGTCCGGTACCGCCCTTGTCGCGCCGTATGACGGCGTTCTGCGCGGCATCGTCCGCGACGGCAGCGACGTGCCCGCAGGCATCAAGCTTCTGGAGATTGATCCGCGCGGCCGACATGCGCAATGGACCGGGATCGACGATCGCGGACAGGCGATCGCGGCAGCGACGCTCGCCGTCGCCCAGCAGCATGCGGCGGAGCACGCCGTCGACACAGCGCACGATCTCGCCGCGCCGGCCAAGACGGACTGATGCGGATCGCGCAGAGAACCACGTGGCGCTGAGGCGCGTCGCGATGAGGCCGGCAGAAGGTAACGCATCATTCTGGACTGCTCTCCGTTCGCTGCCAGGCAGTCGAAGACGAGGGCTTGGTTTGGGGCAAAAATGACAGCCCCTCATGGTGAGGAACGCCGCTTGCGGCACGTCTCGAACCATGAGGCCCGGTCCAGTTTGGGCCATAGGCGATCGTTCTGCCTGTCACTGCAAGGCACCTGATTGCATCGGAGCGAGACGTCTTCCTCCTGGCCACTGTTCCACCGCTTCTCCGATTGGCACCGTTGTTGCTTATGGCTTGCAGAAGCGAGCCAAGACACCATGATCATCTGCTCTTGCAATGTCATCAGCGACCGCGCGATCCGCGACATCGTGACCACGGCCGATGTCGCGTTCGGCTCACCGGCTCAGGTCTATGACTGTCTGGGATGCGTCGTCCAATGCGGACTCTGCTCGCGCTCGGTCAAGAGCATCCTTGAAGAAAGACAGGCGAAAACTGCACGCAGGACACAGAGTGGACAGCCGAACATGGTCGTTCCGCCGGCCCCTTGCACACAGCTTGCGATCTCATGAACCTTCAAGTTCCTTGAAGGCCTCGCGGGCATTGCGGAACGCGTCGATGCCGGCCGGCACCCCGCAATAGACTGCGACCTGCAGCAGCACTTCCTTGATTTCGTCCTTGGTCAGGCCGTTCTTGATTGCGCCCTTGACGTGAAGCTTGAGTTCGTGCGGACGGCCGAGCGCGCCAAGCATGGCCAGATTGATGATGCTGCGGGTGCGCCGGTCCAGTCCCGGGCGGGTCCACAATGCGCCCCAGCAGAACTCGGTCGACCATTCCGCCATGGTACGGGTGAACTCGTCCGCGCCGGCGATGGATTTGTTGACGTAGTCCTCTCCGAGCACCTCCTTGCGCACCTTGAGACCTTCTTCGAACAGCGGGCTCTTGCTCATGATGTATCCTTGTCATGGTTGAACGGAGATGACGCGCCTGCGCAGCGCGTAAGACATGGCGCATGTGCGAAATCCCACACTTGCAGGTTAGCCGACAATCTGGCCACTTCGCTACCTGCGCCAAACCAACAAGAACGCTCCCGCCGAACGACGCGGGGCAAAATAACGGGGAGTGAACGATGGCAGGCGATGCCGCGAGCCAGGTGATCGGATTTGTCGGAACCGGCCGCATGGGCGGCCCGATGGCGGGCAGACTGCTCGACGCCGGTTATAAGCTTTGCGTCTACGACACCCGGCCTGAGGCGATGGCGCCGCTGCTTGCGCGTGGCGCGCAAGGCGCAGCCTCTCCGGCGGAGGTCGCCTCCTCGGCGGATATCGTGCTGACCAGCCTGCCCACGCCCGACATCGTCAGGGCCGTCGCGCTGGGCCCGGACGGAGTAGTCGCGGGTACGCGGTCCCGCATCATGATCGATCTGTCGACCACCGGTCCCAGTGCGGCCAGGCAGATCGCCGAAGGGCTGCGGGCGAAGGCGATCACGCTCGTCGATGCACCCGTCAGCGGCGGCATCAAGGGCGCCGTGAACGGCACGCTCGCCGTCATGGTGTCCTGCCCGCGGCCCACCTACGATGTCATCGAACCGATCTTAGCGAATTTCGGCCGGCTGTTTCATGCCGGCGAGACGGCGGGACTCGGACAGACCGCGAAGCTCGCCAACAATCTGATGGCGGCGGCCGCGCTCGTGATCACGTCTGAAGCTGTGGCGATGGGCGTGAAGGGCGGGCTCGATGCCAAGGTGCTGATCGACATCATCAATGCCAGCACCGGCCGCAACAGCGCCTCCCAAGACAAGTTTCCGCGGTCGGTCCTGCCCGGCACGTTCGATTTCGGCTTCGCCACCGGACTGTCCTACAAGGACGTGCGGCTGTGCCTGGACGAAGCGGAAGCCATGGGCGTGCCGATGGTGTGCGGCGCGGTGGTCCGCCAGATGCTGGCGATCACCAACGCCAAATACGGCCCGACCTCCGACTTCACCTCGATCGCGCGCGTGGTCGAGGAATGGGCCGGCGTCGAGATGCGAGACAAGAGCGCGGCACTCAAATGAACGGCTTGCCGCCGGTCACCGCGACCGTCGTCCCCGAGGTGTAGCTGGAGAGCGGATCGGCGAGCATCACACAGGCGGTGGCGACCTCACCTCCGCCTTAGCCGGGCAGAATGGTCGGCGGCGGCGCCTCGGCCTGCTCGCGCAACTGCTCGGTCTCGCGCAATTCCTGCTCGGCCAGGTACCAGAACTCATCCTGTCGCCCCTCGGGCCGGCCGGCTTGTTCCCACAGCTGATGCGCGCGCTCGCGGATTCTCTCGTCTGTCGGCTGGTCCATGAGCACGATCTCACGCGAAACGAGGCGCACGGCCCCGCCCCTCCGGGGGCTGGCACAGCGAGGCAAGGCCGTGCAGGCACGTCCCTTGGACGCGACCTACGACGGCAATGCGCAACGTCCGATGAAGTTCCAGCACGTCGGCGGCGGGCAGCGGCTCGCTGTTGTGATCGAGATCGGTCATTCGTCCCTATTGTCGTTCTTCAACCGAGAGTTCCCGGCATGAAGCAGCGGATCGAGGTGCCGAGCGATCCCTTGATCGGCCACACCATGGTGCGCCCCGAGCGGTTGGGCTCGGTGATCACGGCATCGTCGGGCACGACGACCCACTCGCCATCGAGGCGAACGCGATAATGTGTGCCTTCCATATCCCAGTCGGGATCCGAGACGGCCAAGCCGTCGGCATCGGAGCAACACGGGCCGCGTCCGCTTTTCAAGCTGTCAAACCAGGCCTTCAGCGGCGAGTTGGCATAGCGGCCGTCATCGCGCGCCAGCGCAAGGTGCAGCGGCCACGCCGTCGACAGGAGGGCGAAGCTCAAAGCGATCAACCTCTTGGTCATTCGAGCACCGCAAGCATAGCAGTCACGGTCCCGTGAATACGGGTCACGTCTGTCGCATCGTGCTCATCAAATGCGCTGATCCCAAGATGGTTCCTGTCGGGATGATGCCTTCGGAATCAGCAAACGCCGTCGAACGCGATCATGAGCGAGAAATGCTCCCGATTTCAGAGGCAGGCTATGTCAGGCCGCGTCCGCAGGCACCATGGCTTCGACGACGACGCCGCTCCCGGCCGAGACCACCGTGAGACTGCCGCCCAGCGCGAGCAACCGCTCGCGCATGCCGGTCAAGCCAAAACCGAGTCTGTGGTCCGGCTGCAAGCCGCGGCCATCGTCACTGATCAGGACGCGCGTGTAGCTGCGGCCGCTGCGCGATTGCATCTCCTGCGCGGCCGGCTCGATGGTGACATCGACCAGGCTCGCCTCGGCGTGGCGAAACACGTTGGTGAGCGATTCCTGCACCACGCGGTAGATGGTGAGGTCGGCGGCCTCGCCATGCGCACCGAGCGCATCCGATATCCGGGTCTTGATCGCGATATCCGGGCGCGCCTCGCGCCACAGTCGCACCAAGGCGCCGACAGCTTCGCGCAAGCCAAGCTCGGCCAGGCCGACCGGGCGCAGCCGCTCCAGGATGCGGCGGTTGAACTGCTGCACGGCATTGACCTGATCGAGGATCGCCTGGCCATGCTTGCGCAGCGCGGCGACATCGATCGCGCCGGTGTCGGCGAGCCGCATCAAGGCGCTGGCATGTGCACGCAGCGCGAACAGGTGCGGACCGAACTCGTCATGCAGATCGCGGGCGATCTCCTTGCGTTCATGGTCCTGCAGCGACACCGTGCGCTCGGCGAGGCGCCGTTTTTCCTCCACGGCGTCCCCGAGCACTGCAGCGAGGTGGTTGAGCTTCTGGCAGATCGCAGCGAGCTCAGGCGAGCCGCCCGGCTTCACCCGCGCGTCGTAGGCGCCGCCTTCGATCTGCGCCATCGCGCGCGACAGGTCGCCCAGCGGCGAAAGCGCCCGGTCCACCACCAGCATGGTGATCAGGAACGAGGCGGCGGCGATCGCCGTGCCGACGATGAGCTGGGTCAGTATGCCATCCCAGATCTCGGCAATCTCGTCGTCCGGATGCGACGTGATCACCAGCGTGTCCGGCCGCCCCGCAACCATAACGGGAACCACGACCGATCGCTTCTCCGGATGCACCAGCGCGACGAACCAATCCGGCGCTGACCGCGTGCTGGCTCCGCCGGGCCGATCGGAAGTCTGCAAGACGGATGCGTTCCGACTCATGACGCTGACATGACGAAGCTGGCTCAGATCGCCCACGATCCGCCTCAGCTGCGCATCGGGGTCCGGCGCCTCGTTCAACCCGGCGACGATGGTCTCGACAAAGCCGCGCGCGAGCCGGATCACGCTCTGATCCTCGGCGCGCACGCGCGGACCGGCTTCCCAGACCAGCCGGCCGATATTGATGCCAAGTCCCAGCGCCAGCACCAACGCGAGCAGCAGGTTGATCCGGGCGCGTAGCGACAAATTCTGCCACATCTTATTGATCCGTGGTGCGTCTCATTCACATGTCCGCCGACATTGACAGGCAAATTGGCGGGCGATCTAATCCAACCATGAGATCGCGCGCGATGCATCTTTGATGCACTGCAACAAGCGATACGAGAATTGCGGGAACCCAGGGCATGCGCGTTCTGATCGTCGATGATCATCCCATTGTCGCATCGGGCTGCCGCGCCGTGCTCTCCGGCGAGGCGGATGTCGTGCTGCTCGAAGCCTCGGATGCCGAGAGTGGCGAGCAAACCTTTCTTGCCGAGCGCCCGGATGTCTCGGTCATCGACATCAACCTGCCGACCGTGTCGGGCTTCGAACTCGCGCGCCGCATCCTCGCCCATGAGGCAGGCGCCCGCCTGATCATGTTCAGCATGAACGACGACCCGGCCTTCGCGGCGCGTGCCATCGATATCGGGGCCAAGGGGTACGTCTCGAAAAGCGGCGACCCGAACGATCTGGTGGAGGCGATCCGTCAGGTCCGTCGCGGAGATACCTATCTGCCGCCGGCCATCGCCCGCAGCATTGCCTTTGCCGGCCCGGCCTTCGCCCAAAGCCCGCTGGCGAAGCTGAACCCGCGGGAGATGGAGATCTTGCGTCTGCTCAGCGCCGGCAAGAGCCTGTCGGAAATCGCCTGGCTCATTCAATCCTCCTACAAGACGGTCGCCAATACCGCCTCGATCATCCGTCACAAGCTTGGGGTGAAGACCTCCGGCGAACTGGTCCGTCTCGCCATTGCGCATGGCGTGAGCTGAAACACCCGGGCCGCACTCAACAGGATACGACATCATGACGCTCACCACCGTTTCGACCAACAAATCCCATGGCGGCACGCAGGGCGTCTATCGGCACGCCAGCGCCGAGACCAAGACCGACATGACCTTCTCGGTGTTCGTGCCGCCGCATGCGGAGGGCGCGAAATTGCCGGTGGTCTGGTATCTGTCTGGCCTGACCTGCACCCACGCCAATGTCACCGAGAAGGGCGAATTCCGCGCCGCCTGCGCCGAGCTTGGCCTGGTGTTCGTCGCGCCCGATACCAGCCCGCGCGGCGAGGGCGTTCCGGGCGATGCCAACAATGCCTATGATTTCGGCCTTGGCGCCGGCTTCTACGTCGATGCCAGCAAGGAGCCGTATGCGCGCAATTATCGCATGTGGAGCTATGTTACCGAGGAACTGCCGAGCGTGCTCGCCGCCAATTTTCCGATCGACCCGCGACGGCAATCGGTGATGGGCCATTCGATGGGCGGGCACGGCGCGCTGACGGTCGCCTTGCGCAATCCCGATCGCTATCGCGCGGCCAGCGCATTTTCGCCCATCGTTGCGCCGTCGCAGGTGCCCTGGGGCATCAAGGCGCTCGGCGGCTATCTCGGCGATGACAAGGCGGCATGGCGCAAGCACGATGCGGTGGCGCTGATCGAGGACGGCGCACACTTCTCCGACCTCCTGGTCGATTATGGCGATGCCGACCAGTTCCTCACCGAGCAGCTTCGCCCGCAGCTGTTGCAGGCCGCCTGCGAGAAGGCCAACATCCGTTTGCTGTTGCGTCGGCAGGAGGGGTACGACCACAGCTACTACTTCATCTCCACGTTCATGGCGGATCATCTGCGCTGGCACGCCGCGCGGCTCGGGAGCTGAGGAATAAGCCCGGAAACGGAAGCAGCCGTCGTCACCCGGACCGGTGTCGACAAGCTCGGCGTCATTGCGAGGAGCGTAAGCTCCGAAGCAATCCAGAATCCCCGTGCAGGCTGGATTGCTTAGCTGACGTACGCAATGACGTGGCAGGTCGCCATGGACGGAGGCCAGCCATTTTGCCCGTCGTGCCAATCTGTCGCAGGCATCAAACCTTGCCGTGTCGGGCAAATCAGAACGATCATTCCGCCCGTCTCGCGCTCACAAGAGGGGCGGATCGCGATCGTCACGGACGTCGAGCGCGGGATGCGATGGACGCGTCGGGGCCGCAGCATGATCGCTCATGCAGGCGAACGGCACCGATGCGGACGGCGAAATTGCGTGGTCCTGGCGCCCCGACGCTGGCGCTAAATCGGCAGGCGATGATTCCTGCCGGTGACGGTGGCTAACAAGCCCGGCACACCGAGGAGAGCGCGACATAAGCGTTAAAACCATCGCGCAGGGAAGGCCGGCGTGTCCGGCTCGTACCTGTGGTGACTGCCGCCTGCTTTTTTCTTGCAGGCGGGCCATGGGTGCGACCAGCACCCGGCCTTCCCGGCGCCCTCTCCTTCAGAGGGCCGCGCTAACGCAAAGCTCGGACGCGAATCGCGCCGCGAGAACGTGTTGTTGCGTTCGATCGTTGTCACGTGTCGATTTCAGATCACTTCATTGCTTCTGCGGCAGACCGTAGTTCGCCGCCAGCATGCGGTTGCGGATCAGCCAGGCCATGGTGCGCGACCAGGACTCGTCGGTATTGCCGCGCATGTCGGCGCTCATCGCCGCAACGGGCTGGCCGCTGCGCACGTCGCGCAGATAGAGGTTCATGTTGAGGATGAGGTTGGAGACCTTCTGCACGACGCCGGTGATCTCGAGATCGGCCCCGAGCTGCGCCGCCAGCTTGATGTCGCAGCCGCCGCAGGCCTGCAGATTGCTATTGTGCGCCGCACTCTTCACCGGTTCGATATCGAGAACGCGATATTGGCCCGACTCCTGCAATGCTTTGCGCAACTGTTCCGCAGCCCGCGCCAGCCGGGCCGCTTCGTCCTGCCGCGGTCCCTGCATCTCGCCCTGCAGGCTGCTATCGATCAGTTCGAAGTCGAACACCGCGACCTTCGGCGGTTCGGCACGCAACGGGGCTGCAACAAGCAGCATCATCGCGGTCAGCAGAAGAACAGATTTCACGGTCGTGATCCGAAATGGCGTAGTGCGAACAAAAGTGGGGTTGCAAGCTAGGCCAATTCGGTCATGTTGCAAGGGCAAACGCTCAGTGAGAAGCGGAGGCAGGACCATTGGGAGGACATATGATCCGGTCGCTGATCGGTGCGATCAGCCTTGTCGCCTTCGCTGCAGTTGCCTTCGCCGTAGGCGCGGCAGCGGCGGAGCCGGTCAACATTGCCATTGGTTATCTCGGCCGCGCAACCGTGCCGCAGACCTTGTCGCCGGTCGACCAGCCGGCCGCCGATGATGGCATTGCCGGCGCAAGGCTCGCGATCGAGGACAACAACACCACCGGGAAGTTCCTCAACCAGCGCTTCACCCTGCTCGAGCATCGCGTGAAGGACGAGGAGGATCCGACGCAGGCCGCGAACGATCTCGCCGCCAAGACCGGCTTCATTCTCGCCGATCTGCCGGCCGACGCGCTGTTGAAGGTCGCTGACGCGCTGCGTCCGCGCGGCGTCACGCTTCTCAACGTCGGCGCCACCGACGATCGCCTGCGCGAGCAGGACTGCCGCGCCAATGTGATCCATGTCGCGCCGACCCGCTCCATGCTGGCCGATGGCCTTGCGCAATATCTGGTCTGGAAGCAGTGGAAGCGCTGGCTGCTGGTGACCGGCTCGCACGACAATGACAAGCTGTTTGCCGATGCGTTGCGCCGCGCCGCCACCCGCTTCGGCGCCAAGATCGTCGAGGAGCGCACCTTCGAGGACACCGGCGGCGCCCGCCGTACCGATTCCGGCATGACGTTGATCCAGCGCCAGATGCCGGTCTTCACCCAGCGCGCACCGGCCTACGACGTGCTGGTTGCCGCGGACGAGAGCGAGGTTTTTGCGTCCTACTTACCCTATCGCACCTGGGATCCCCGTCCCGTGGCCGGCTCGGCCGGCTTAAAGCCCACCAGCTGGGATCCCGCGCAAGATCAATGGGGCGCGACCCAGCTGCAGAACCGGTTCGTGAAATTGGCCTCGCGGCGCATGAGTGCGCTGGACATGCAGGCCTGGACCGCGGTGCGGATGATCGGCGAAGCCGCCTCGCGCGTGAATTCCGGGGATCCCAAGGCGCTCGTCGACTTCATGAAGGGACCGAACTTCTCGATCGCCGCCTTCAAGGGCACGCGCCTGACGTTGCGCGACTGGAACCTGCAGCTTCGCCAACCCATTCTTTTAAGCGACGGACGCATGATCGTCTCGGTCTCGCCGCAGGAAGGTTTCCTGCACCAGGTCTCCGAGCTCGACACGCTCGGGGGCGACCGCCCCGAAACCAAATGCAAATTGCAGTGAGGCGTGATCCGGACATGTCGGCCGATAAAGTTGTTGCAAGAATTTGGATCTCATTGGCCGGAGCGCTGTGGCTCATGACGGTCGCTCCCGCGTCCGCCTTCGTCGCCTATGTCTCCAATGAGAAGGGCAACACGGTCTCGGTGATCGATACCGACTCCTGGACGGTGACCAAGACCATCAAGGTCGGGCAGCGGCCGCGCGGCATCGAGTTCACCCGTGACGGCAAGTTCGTCATGGTCGCCGTCGGCGACGACGATACCATTCAGGTGATCGACACCAAGACGCAGGAAGTGACGGACACCCTGCCCTCCGGTCCCGATCCCGAACTGTTCACCCAGGATGCCGCCGGCAAGACGCTCTATGTCGCCAATGAGAACGACAACACGGTCACCGTGATCGACCTTGCGAAGCGGGCGCGCATCGGCGACGTCCAGGTGGGAGTCGAGCCCGAGGGCATGACCGTCAGCCCCGACGGCAAGACCCTGATCTGCACGTCCGAAACCACCAACATGGCGCATTTCATCGACACCGGAACGCGCCAGATCGTCGCCAATGTGCTGGTCGACGCCCGGCCGCGCTTTGCCGAATTCAAGCGGGACGGCTCCGAGCTCTGGGTTTCCGCCGAGATCGGCGGCGCAGTCTCGATCATCGATCCGGCCAAGCACGAGGTCATCGGCAAGATCAAATTCGCCATTCCCGGCCTACGCAACGAAGCGATCCAGCCGGTCGGCATCGGCATCACCAAGGACGGCAAAACCGCCTTCGTCGCGCTTGGCCCTGCCAACCGCGTGGCCGTCGTCGATACCGCCAGTCGCGAGGTGAAGAAATATCTGCTGGTCGGCCAGCGCGTCTGGCACATGGCGTTCACGCCGGACGAGAAATATCTGCTCGTGACCAACGGCGTCTCCAACGATGTCTCGGTGATCGACGTCGCCGCACAGAAGGTGATCAAGACCATCCAGGTCGGCGAACTGCCCTGGGGCATTACGATTGCACAGCCATGATGACGCGCGACGCCTCCGCCATCGACCAGATGTCAACCGCGGCGCAGCAGCCCGCGCCAGGTGCCGTGTCCGCGCTGTCGATTGCCGGCGTCAGTCACTCCTACGGCGCGCGCAAGGCGCTGGACGATGTCAGTTTCGACGTGCAGCCAGCGAGCTTCACCGCTCTGCTCGGCCTCAACGGCGCCGGCAAGAGCACGCTGTTTTCGCTGATCACGCGGCTGTTCGGGGTTCAAAGCGGACAGATCGGCATCTTCGGTCATGACATTGGGAAAGCACCCAGCGAGGCCTTGCGCCTGCTCGGGGTCGTGTTCCAGCCGCGCACGCTCGATCTCGATCTGTCGCTGATGCAGAACCTGCTCTATCACGCGGCCCTGCACGGCATCTCGCGCCGCGAGGCACGCGCGCGCGCCGACGAACTGCTGGCGCGGATCGGGCTTGCCGACCGGTCCGGCAACAAGGCGCGCGATCTCTCCGGCGGCCAGATGCGTCGGCTGGAGATCGCCCGCGCGCTGCTGCACCGGCCACGCCTGCTGCTACTCGACGAGCCGACGGTCGGGCTCGACGTCAAGGCACGGTCCGACATCGTCAGTCACGTCCGGCAGCTGGTGGCCGAGCAAGGCATCGGCGTGCTCTGGGCCACGCATCTGTTCGACGAGATTGCGCAAGGCGACGATCTGGTGGTCTTGCATCAGGGCCGCGTGCTCGCGCAAGGGCCCGTGCAGCACGTGGTGGCGGAAGCCGGCGCCTCCGACCTCAATGCCGCCTTCGCGCGCCTCACCACGCAGCCGAGCCCGCTGCGGAGTTCTGAACCATGAGCGTGACCACACTCAATTCGCCGCGCCGCGGCTTCTCGGCCGGCGAGTACATCACCTGCCTGACCGGCATCGTCTGGCGCGAGGGCCTGCGCTTCCTGCATCAGCGCGAGCGCTTCGTCTCGGCGCTCGTGCGGCCGCTGGTCTGGCTGTTCATCTTTGCCGCCGGTTTCCGGCAGGTGCTCGGCATCTCGATCATCCCGCCTTACGAGACCTACATTCTCTACGAGGTCTATATCGCGCCCGGCCTGATGGCGATGATCCAGCTCTTCAACGGCATGCAATCCTCGCTGTCGATGGTCTACGACCGCGAGATGGGCAATATGCGCACGCTGCTCGTGAGCCCGCTGCCGCGCTGGTATCTTCTGTTCTGCAAGCTGCTAGCGGGCACCGCGGTCTCGGTGCTGCAGGTCTACGCCTTCCTGCTGATCGCCTGGTTCTGGGACATCACGCCGCCGCCGATCGGCTATCTCACGGTGTTGCCGGCGCTGATCCTCTCCGGCCTGATGCTCGGCGCGCTCGGCATGCTGATCTCCTCCGGGATCAAGCAGCTCGAGAATTTCGCAGGCGTCATGAACTTCGTGATCTTCCCGATGTTCTTCGCCTCCTCCGCTCTCTACCCGCTGTGGCGGGTCGAGGAAGGTAGCCCGTGGCTCGCCTATCTCTGCGAGGCCAATCCCTTCACCCACGCGGTCGAGCTCATCCGCTTTGCGCTCTACGGCAAGATCAACTGGATCTCGCTCGCGGTGGTCGCCGGCTGCACCGCCGCCTTCATGATCGGCGCGATCCTGGCCTATGATCCGTCGCGCGGCTTCGTCCGGCGCGCTCCCGGAGGCGAAACATGAGACGGCAGATTTTGATGGCGGCCATTGCCGTGTTGGCTTCGGCGCGGGCGGGGCTTGCTGCCGACCCGCGCTATCCCGACTGGCCCTGCCCGCAGGCCAAGGTTCCGGACATTTCGATTGCCGCAGTCTGGACCGGACCGCCGCTCGACGATGTCGGCACCAGCTGGAAAGACGACGCCAAGGTCTCCGCACTGGTCAGCAAGCTGGCGGCGCGGCGCACGCCGCTGGAGGAAGCGCAAAAGGACATCGCAGATTTCCTCACCGGCACGCCCGAGGAGAAGACCCGCAAAGGCAAGCTGTTGTTCGCCGGGCTATTCGATACGCTCAATGCACAGCGGACCACGGTGATGAACGGGCTCGAGCGCACCATGCGCAAACAGCGCGAGGCGGTCGAGAAGGTCAGGGCCGATACGACGACGCTCCAGCAGCTGCAGAGCGCCCCTTCGCCTGACCAGGCCAAGGTCGATGAGCTCAGCAATCAGCTGACCTGGGAGACCCGCATCTTCGAGGACCGCAGGCGGGTCTTGAAATTCGTCTGCGAGGTGCCGACCACGATCGACCAGCGCCTGTTCGCGCTTGCGCGCGAGATCCAGCAGGACATGGAGTAGCCGACCGATGCCAGCCGATCGCACAGGTCGAGTTGAGCTCGTTCCCATAGCGGCACCGATGCGACCTCGCCCCGCTGCCGGGGAGAGGTCGCGCACCGTATTCTTTGCCAGCTCACTCCTCCGACCGCGGCTCCGGTTGCACCTCGGCCAACGGCAGATCCGCAGCCGCCCAGCCGTCGGTGCCTTCGGGATACCAGGCGACGTTCGCGTAGCCATAGGACAAAGCGCGCTTGGCGGCATTCCACGACATCCAGCAATTGGCCAGACAGTAGAACACCAGAAGTCTCGCCCGATCGCCGCCGGAGGCCTGCTCAAGCCCCCGCTTCAGGTAGGCTTCGGTCGCCGGCGCGATAACACCGTAGCCGGTATCGGGCAGCCAGGTGCTGCCGGGAATGTCTTGCCGCGGCTGGTCGCGCCAGACGGTGCCCGCCGGCAGGTTCTTCGGCTTGGGCGCACGCGGCAGCACGTCGATGAAAGCGCCCGACTTCGCGCGCCAGATCGCCTCGGCCTGGTCAGTCGAGAGTACGCGCGCACCGGCCAGCGTCGTCGGCACCGGCGCACGATAGTTCTCGGTGCGATAGTCGTCGGGCTCGCGAACACCGTCGTCCGCATGCGCGGCAGCGATCAGCAGCACAGCGGCCACGCCGACGCGGAGCGGTCGCCGGCTCATGGCGACTTCGCCGCCGCCTCCGCGGTGATCAGATGATTGCTCTCGTCCAGAAGCGGCACGCCGAACTCCAGCAGGATCTTGTTGATGTCCGGCTGGCTCTCCTGGATCAGCCGATTGAGCTGGCGTCTCCAGTTCACGTCCGTGGCGCGCACGCCCATGGCGATGCGATAGACCAGCTTCGGCCCGGTCGTCTCGTTGATCAGCGGCGTCACGTGCAACGGCGGATTCGCCTGCTTCGCATAATAACCGGCCATCGGTCCCCACAACACGCCGGCGTCGATCTCGCCGGATTTCAGGTCCTTGATCATGGCTTCGGCCGACGAATCGACGCGGGTGTCGATCATCAGCGGATAGGGCTTTGCGGTCGTCATCAGGCCGGCAGCGGCCATATTGGTTGCCGGCGGCGTGCCGGCGACGATGCCGATATGCTTGCCCTTCAGTCGCGGATCTTCCAGGGTCGCGACGTCGCCGAGATCGGACCCCTGCCGGGTGACGATCGCATAGGACGTCCGGTAATAGGGGGTGGTGCTCTGCACCAGCTCGTCGCCTTGGGGGAACCCCATGATGACGTCGCAGCGATGCGAGCCCAGCGTCATCCGCACGAAGCCGGTGGCCTGCGGATAAAACGCGTAGTCCAGCTTCTTCTGCAGCTTCGCCGCAAACAGCTCGGCGATCTTGTTCTCGAAACCCTGGCCCTTCTCGTCGGAGAATGGCAAGTTGCGCGGATCGGCACAGACGCGCAGCACATTGGGATCGACGAGCTCGATCGAGAGATCGGCGTGGTCGCTACTCTGCGCAAACGCTGCCCAAGAGCCGAGCAAGGCAAGGCCCGCGGCGACAGCCATCAAAGAGCGGACATAGGTCTGACATTCCATCATTATTCTTTCCGTCCCCGTTGCGCGCAAAGCGTGTTTTTTGAAAATGCTAAGCTGCAGCATCGGCGCGCGCAACAGGCGAAATCATCGCGAAGGCGTGAGTATCTGCTGCAGTGCAAACAGCACCATTCGTCACGTTCGTGTCACGGCATCGGAGCGAAACCATGACTCGCCTCCGCGTTTGTCTCGTCGCACTCCTCGCAATCATCGCAGCCACCGGTGCCAGCGGTCAGCAGCGGGAGCTCGATGTCAGCGAGATCGCGCCGGGCGTCTACGTTCATATCGGCCAGATCGCGCTGATGACGGCGGAGAATGAAGGCGCGATCGCCAATCTCGGCTTTATCGTCGGAAACGAAGCGGTTGCGGTGATCGATACCGGCGGCAGCGTCCGCGAGGGACGGCAACTGCTCGCCGCGGTCCGGGCGCGGACCGACAAGCCGATCCGCTATGTCATCAACACCCATGCCCACCCGGATCATATGTTCGGCAATGCGGCGTTCCAGCAGGCAGGCACGACATTCGTCGGGGCCAAGAACCTGCCGCACGCGCTGGCGGTGCGCGGCCCCCACTACATCGAAGCCTTCCGGCAGATCATGGGCGCGAAACTGGTCGACGAGGTCCGTCTCGTTTCCCCTTCCGTACTCGTGGATGACAGCAAGTCCCTTGATCTCGGGGGCAGAACCATCGTCCTGAAAGCCTGGAATACGGCGCATAGCGACTGCGATCTGACCGTTTATGACGAGCAAAGCCGGATCTTGTTTTCCGGCGATCTGGTATTCTTGCGCCATATTCCGGTCGTCGACGGCAGCCTGCGCGGATGGCTCGGCGATATGGCGGGGCTGTCCGCAGTTCAGGCCGAGCGCGTCGTGCCCGGCCATGGCCCCGTGAGCCCATGGCCTGGAGCATTGGCGGATGAGCGCCGTTACCTCGACATATTGGCCGGTGACATCAGAGGACTGATCGCGCGCGGCCGGCCGATCGCCGACGCCGCCACGGCGGGCGCCTCGGAGCGTCCGAATTGGGAGCTGTTCGACGATTATCACGCCCGCAACGCCACTGCGGCGTTTTCGGAACTTGAATGGGAATGACGATGACCCCACGCTATGGTGGGAGTTGACCTCACGAGATCAGGAGGAACGCGACATGACACGGTTGTGCTTCGGCCCCTTTTCCGCTGCGCTTCTCGGCACCCTGCTCGCAGTTGCCTTCGCACCTGCGAAGGCCGCCGAGAGCTATGACCCCTGGCCGGGCCTAGTGCAGGACATCTTCAACAATCGCCCGATGCAAGATGGCAGTGACGTGATCGCCATCGACATGCCGGCGCGCGCGGAAGATGCCTCGGTCGTGCCCGTCACCCTGCAGAGCAAGCTTGGTCCGACCGATAGCCGCCGCATCAAGACGATCACGCTGGTGATCGACCAGAACCCGGCGCCGATGGCCGCGAAATTCACCCTCGGCCCGGACGCCAACGTGACGGCGATCTCGACGCGCGTGCGGGTCAACAACTACACGAACGTGCATGCGGTCGCCGAACTCAGCGACGGCCAGCTTTACGTGACCAAGATCTATGTGAAGGCCTCCGGCGGCTGCTCGGCGCCCGCAGCGAAGAACCCCGAGGAGGCCAAGGCACATATCGGCCAGATGCGCTACCGGCAGTTTACGCAGGCGTCGGACGGCGCCACGAGCGGCACGCGCGAGGCGCAGGTGATGATCGGCCATCCCAACAATTCCGGGCTGCAGATGGACCAGCTCACCCAGCTCTATATCCCGGCCTTCTTCATCGACCAGTTGCGCCTGTCTCAGGACGACAGTCTGGTGCTCGCGATGGAGGGCGGCATCTCGATCTCGGAAGATCCGAACATCCGCTTCACTTATGTGTCGAATGGCGCCAAGCGATTCCGGGCCGAGGCCAAGGACACCCAGGGCCACGTCTTCGAGCATGAATGGCCGGTCGACGGCTCAGGCACGTAATGGGGAAGCGCGGAACGAGCTCAGAAACACCTCACCTCGCCCTCCGCCTGGGCGCGCCGGAGATCGTTGAGAGCGTTGGTTGCCTGCTCGGACGTGCGGAACTGCGCGCCGAGAGTGCTATGCACTTGCGACATGCTGAGCACCGTCTCGGCGGTGACATAGCGGTCATAGGGAAGGATCGAGGCGATCACGTCGATCGAGCAGGAGCACTGCTCGATCGCCTGGCGCGTTTCGCCATTGGCCTTCATACAGCCGAAGACATATTCGGCCCGCGCCGAGGTCGGATAGTCGTTGATATCCTCGGCATGCGCCGCCACAACCATGCCGGTCAGGATAACCCATGCAGCGACGATCGGTCGTAGTGAAGCAGCAGACGTCATACTGGTCCTCCCGCGGTACACGTGGGAAGCTATGCTATGATTGACGGTCTGAAAAGACGATACCGACGGAAACGGCGTACCGCCTGATGAAGCAGCTCCTTGGTTTGTTGTTTGTTTTTTTTATCTGCGCCGCCGCCCCCATCTCGGCATGTGGCGCCGCCGATACGATTCGCGTTGCAGTGCAAAAGACGGGGACCTTTGCCTGGGAATTGGCGGTGATCCGGGCGCACGGTCTCGACAAGAAGGCCGACCTCGCCATCGAGGCGATCGAACTGGCAAGTCCGGAAGCCGGCAAGGTCGCATTGCGCGCGGGCAACGCCGACCTGATGGTCTCCGACTGGCTGTGGGTGTCGCGGGAACGAGCTCTCGGCGCCAGGCTACAGTTCTATCCCTATTCGAGCGCGCTCGGCGCCGTGATGATCCCGCCGTCCTCCCAGATCCGGCAGCTTGCAGATCTGAAGGGCCACAAGCTTGCAGTGGCCGGAGGGCCGCTCGACAAGAGCTGGCTGTTGCTGCAGGCGGCAGCCAAGCGCGGCGGCCTCGATCTCAAATCGCAGGCGACCGTGACTTATGGTGCGCCGCCTCTGCTCGCGGCGAAGATGGCTGATGGCGAAATGGACGCCGGCCTCAACTTTTGGAATTTCTGTGCCGCGCTCGAAGCCAAGGGCTTTCGCCGCCTGATCGGCATTGAGGACCTGCTGCCGCAATTCGGCGCCAAGGGACGCGTTGCGATGGTCGGCTATGTCTTTGACGAGGATTGGGCCAAGGCACATCGCGACCTGATGGCGCGCTTCCTGGACGTGACCGCAAAGGCCAAGAACATTCTCGCCAGCTCCGACGCCGAATGGGACACGATCGCACCGCTCACCGGCGCATCGGATGCTGCGACCCTGCGCGCCTATCGCGACCGCTACCGAGACGGTATTCCGCGCCGCGCGATAGCCGACGAAGAAGCGGATGCCCGCCTGCTCTATCGCGTGCTGGCGGAGACCGGCGGACGCGACCTGGTGGGCCCCGCTGAGCAGCTCAGCCCCGGCACCTACTACAATCTAGATCCGAGGGACTGAGGTGCTGCGGCTCGTATCCTCTGTGCTGTTTTTAGCGACGTGGTGGATCGCAGCCGCGCTCGCCGGCAGCGCCAAACTGCCGCCCCCCGCCGCGGTGCTCCGCGTCGTGCGGCAGGAAGCGGAGTCCGGCGCATTATTCCTGCATCTTGGCGCGACGCTGGCGCGCGTCGTGCTCGCCTTCACGCTGGCGATGGCCGTCGGCTCCGTGCTCGGCTACCTGATGGGGCGCCATCGATTGGCCGATCGGCTCGGCGATCCCTGGCTGATCCTGCTGCTCAACCTGCCGGCGCTGGTGGTGATAGTGCTGGCCTATATTTGGGCGGGGTTGACCGAGGTCGCAGCGATCAGCGCCATCGCGATCAACAAGCTGCCGACCGCGGTCGTTACCTTGCGCGAAGGCGCCCGCGCGCTCGACCCGACGCTCGACGAAATGGCGAACGTATTCGCCTTCTCGCGCTGGCGCAGCTTCCGGCACGTGCTGCTGCCGCAGCTTGCGCCCTACATTGCAGCCGCGGCGCGGTCCGGGCTGTCGCTGGTCTGGAAGATCGTGCTGGTCGCAGAACTGCTGGGGCGGCCGAACGGCGTCGGCTTCGAGATCGGCGTAGCCTTTCAGCTGTTCGACATTCCGCTGCTGCTCACCTATTCCTTGAGCTTCGCGGCGGTCGTGCTTGTGATCGAGACCTCATTCGTACAGCCGTTCGAGCGGCGCGCATCGCGGTGGCGGCTTCGTGCGGCTTGACGTCGACATCACCGGCAAGAGCTTCACGAACGCCGCGGGCAAGCGGCAAGAGGTGCTCGCGCGCATCGAGTTCTCGCTCTATTCCGGCGAAGTCGGCGTCGTTGTCGGCCCCTCCGGTTGCGGCAAGAGCACGATGCTGCGGATTCTTGCCGGTCTCGATTCCGATTTCGAAGGTCACGTCGTGCGCCCCGAGACCGCCCGGCTAGCAATGGTATTCCAGGAGCCGCGGCTGTTGCCGTGGCGCTCCGTCGAGCAAAATGTCCGCCTGGCGGCGCCCGATATCGATGCGGCCAAGCTCGATGCGATCTTTGCGGTGCTCGAGTTGAGCGGCCACCGCGAGCATTATCCGGGCGAGTTGTCGCTCGGTCTTGCCCGCCGGGTGGCAATTGCTCGGGCAGTTGCGGTCGAACCTGACTTTCTGATCCTGGACGAGCCGTTGGCCTCGCTCGATGAAGCCTTGGCCTCGCGACTGCGCGAGGAGATCGCGACACTGGTCGGCAGCCGGCCGATGATCACGTTGCTGGTGACGCACAGTCTGGAAGACGCGGTGCGGCTCGGGGACCGGCTGTTCTTTCTGTCCGCCCGCCCAGCCCGTCTCCTCCACGCCGTTCCGATCCAGACGCCACGCGCGGCAAGGACGGATGAGGTGATCACCGCGACCAAGGCCGATCTGGCACGATTGGACCTTGCAGGACAATGACGCACGTCGATAACAGCTGGTGGACAGGAACCACGTTTCGGGAGGACGTGATGCCAAGAATACTGGCGCTCACCGCAGCCTTGTGTCTGACCATGCCGGCTGCCCTGCTGGCGCAAGGCAAGGGCATCCGTCTTTGGAATTTGACGACGGCGACCATCACCGGTTTTCAACTGTCCCCGACGGGCCAGAACAATTGGGGCCCGAATCAGACCCTCAATGACAAGGACAAGGAGGTCGACCACGACGAGCGGCTGCGACTCACCGGCGTCGAGCCAGGGCGCTATGACGCCAAGATCAGCTATGCCGGCTCAAAGCAGTGCTTCGTGCGCGACATCGAGATCAAGGCCGACGCCATCGTCTCGATCGCCGACAAGGATTTGATGGACTGCACGAACTGAGATCGAATGCAGCTCAACCCGCCGGATTTGCGCTCGCGCCTTCGGCCTTATCGTCGCTGTGCGGATATTCGCAGCGCCACTTCACGGCCGTCCATTTCGGATGCTCGCCGACCCACTGCGCAATATAGGGAGGTGCCTGCATCGCGCACTGGCGCAGCGAGCCGCCATCGGTGAACACGAGATGGGTCTCTTCGCAAGTGGTCGGCGAAAGGACCGCACAGATGGTGATGACGAGGTCGATTGGGCTCATGCCTGCAATCCTTCGAAGCTAGTGAGTACTCCGATTCCGAAGTTCGTATCCTATCGGGGCAAGCTCATGTGCCAACTTCGGAATTGAAGAGCATGAGCAAACCCTTGATTTCAGTGCTGCTTTGAATTCGATGCTCCGATCAGCGTACGCGGAGTCGGCTGATCGGAACTCAAGTTTCCGCCGCACCCGTTCAGTAAGTATACCAAATACGATTTTGGGACGATGGGGTTTCTAACGCCCGACGGAATAAACGCCGCCTATCACAGATCCGCGATCCGCTGCCGGCGAGCGGGCGCTTGATCCGCGAACCGAGGACTGCGATGGTAACAGTCATCATAACTTGAAGAAAACGGGGAGGATGACGCAATGGCCAAAGTTCTGGTGCTGTACAAGACGCCGAAGAGCGCCGAAGCATTCGACAAGCACTACACGAATATTCATATCCCGCTGGCAAAGAAGATTCCGGGTCTGACGGCCTATGATATCAGCCGTGGTCCGGTCGCCGGGCCCGCGGGTCCGAGCAATATCCATCTGGTCGCGACGCTGACATTCGACACGATGGACGCGTTGAAGGCTGGAATGGGATCGTCCGAAGGGAAGGCCGCAGCAGCAGATCTTCCGAATTTCGCCGATGGCGGCGTCGATCTCTACTTGTTCGACACACAAAACGTCTGAGCACAGAGCGTCTGAATACTAAAGCGCGAGATCGCGATACCAAACAAAACTGCCAAGCCCTCGTGAGCACAATCCGGCTCAGTCGGGCTTGGCAGATCGTTCATTTTTGATTTGCGAGCCGCTTACTTGCGGGCCGCGCAGGCATACATGTTGATTTCCATGCCCACCGGCACTTCGACGATCTTCGGGGTTCTCCAGGCCATTTCAAGCTCCCAAGTTCTGACACTTTCATTTCTGGCGCGCTCATCGCACCGATGTTGAAGCTAGGACCGCATCAAGTCAAACGCAAGACCCGCGGCTAAGCCACGGAAAGCTCAGCGTCTATCGTCGCAACGGAGGCACCAGCCTATGCCCGGACGGCCGCGCCAACTCCCTGGCGTCGAGGGTTCCGTCGCTGTCCGCGTTCGCTGCATTAAACCGTGCCGTGACGACGTACTCGTCCAGCAGCTTCAAGGCACGGCGGCCTGACATCCGTCAAGATCGGGTCAGCGCTTGGGACTTGCCGTCAAGGCTCGTCGCGCGTTCGCGCCTTCGCAAGTGCGAGTCGCGAAGGGTGCCGACAGGATTCCAGGCAAATCCGAAGTAGCCGGCTGCAATCACGCCGATCTGACCGGAGCAGGCCGGTCATCCGTAACGACCGCATAGGTCTTGCCCTCGCTCACATGAATCTCGTCCGCGAAATAGGCGTCGGCCTCGCCACAACATGACGCGGGACATCGGGCTGCATCAACGCCTGATCCCATTCGCGCAACGCCAGATTCGAGGAATCAAGCTTCATGTCGCATCGCAACACAGAGGCGGTGCGATCATGCCAATTCCGTTTTCCCAGGAGCGGAATGAGTTAGAGCTAATGGAATAAGTACATCTGGCTCAGCGTCGTCACTGCCCTGCCTCGAATTGCGCTGCTTACGTTTTCGTATTGACGCTTTTTCGTTTCGAGCAGAGTGTTGTGCGTGCAGCGTCAGAATAGGCGCGCGAGAAAAGACTCGGGAGGAAATGAATGAAACGGATTGCGCTGGCCGCTGGCCTCGCGATGTTTGCATCGTTTGGCGCAAACGCACAAACCGCCGATCAGTTGGTGAAGGGTGCGACAGATACGTCGAACGTGCTGAATTATGGGATGGGCTATAATCTGCAGCGGTTTAGCCCGCTGACACAGATCTCCAAGGACAACATCAAGAATCTCGTCCCAGTTTGGAATTACAGCCTTGCCGACGACCGCAGCGAGGAATCGCAGCCGCTGGTGTACCAGGGCGTCATCTATCTCACGACGCACAACGCCACGATGGCAATCGATGCAAAGACCGGCAAGCAGATCTGGAAAAGCAAGATCGAATATCCGGCCGAGACCCCGCGTATCGTCTGCTGCGGCATCATCAATCGCGGCGCCGCACTGTTCGACGGCAAGGTCTTTCGGACCACGCTCGATGCCAATGTGATCGCGCTCGACGCGAAGACCGGCAAGGAGCTATGGCGGCAGAAGGCCGCCGACATCAAGGAAGGCTATTCGATGACCGTCGCGCCGCTGGTTGCGGACGGCATCGTGCTGACCGGTGTTTCCGGAGCGGAGTTCGGCACGCGCGGCTTCATCGACGGCTGGGATCCGGCGACGGGCAAGCATTTGTGGCGGACACATACGGTGCCGAGCCCGGACGAGCCCGGCGGCGACACCTGGAAGGGCGACACCTGGAAACTTGGTGGCGGCTCGACCTGGATCACCGGCTCTTATGATCCGGAGCTCAACACGGTCTATTGGGGTGTCGGCAACCCGGGCCCGTTCAACGCAGCGGTGCGTCCTGGCGACAACCTCTACACTTGCTCGGTGCTGGCGCTCGATCCGAAGACCGGCAAGATCAAGTGGCACTACCAGTTCTCGCCGAACAACCCGTTCGACTATGATTCGGTCGCGGAAATGGTGCTCGCCGACATCAAGGTCGAAGGCAAGCCGACCAAGGTGCTGATGGACGCCAACCGCAACGGCTTCTTCTATGTGCTCGATCGCACCGACGGCAAGCTGCTGGCCGCCAATCCATACGTGAAGGTGAACTGGGCTTCCGGCATCGACATGAAGACCGGCAAGCCGATCGAGACCGACGTCACGCGAGACGCGCGGGAAGGCAAGAAGGTCGTCGTCTTCCCGTCGATTCTCGGCGGCAAGAACTGGGAGCCGATGTCGTATAATCCGCAGACAGGCTTGGCTTATGCCAATACGCTGGTGTTCGGCGGTCACTACAAGACGGAGCCCGCGACCTACAAGGCTGGCGAATGGTATCTCGGCATGGACCTGACCGACCTCTGGGAATGGGGTAATGGTCCGCGCGGTCAGCTCAAGGCGATCGATCCCATGACGGGGAAGAGCAAATGGGAGCAGCCGAGCGATATTCCGCGCTTCTCAGGCGTGCTGTCGACCGCCAGCGGCCTCGTCTTCTCAGGTCAGTTGACCGGCGAATTCGAAGCCTTCGACGCCGACAGCGGCAAGAAGCTATGGCAGTTCCAGACCGGCTCGGGGATCGAGGGGCAACCCGTGACCTGGCAGCAGGACGGCGTACAGTATGTCGCGGTCACGTCAGGCTACGGCGGCGTCTACTCGCTATTCTCCGGTGACGAGCGCCTGGCCAACGTTCCGGCCGGCGGTTCTCTCTGGGTCTTCGCGGTCAAGAACTAAGTATGGAATGCCCGTGAAGATAGATGCATTGATGTCGACGGCGGCGCATTTCGCCGCCGTCGGGGCGATTGCCGTCGTGCTTTGCACGACCGCGGTTGCCCAGCAGCAACAGGACGAAGGCGAAGCGCACGGCAAAATCGACCAGGGCAAGATGACGTTCGCGCAGAAGTGCTCGCACTGTCACGGTCCCAACATGGTCAATTCTGGCACCATCACGCCTGACCTCCGGCGGTTTCCCGATGACCCGCCGCGCTTTGTCACGACGGTGAAGCAAGGGAAGAACGGCCGTATGCCGCCGTGGGGCGACATTCTCACGGACGACGACATCGCGGCGCTCTGGGCCTATGTGTCCAGTCGGAGGGCGCAATGAGCAGCGCGTTGAAAGCGGTCTGTTCCGCCGCCCTCCTCCTGGCGACGCTCCTGCCGGTGCAGGCCGCCGACAAGCCGCTGCGGGTCTGCCTGGATGAGGACCTGCCACCGCTCTCGACACACCACCGGGGCAAGCCCGGCGCGGGCTTCGATGTCGCACTCGCGCAAGCCGTCGCCGATCGCCTCGGCCGCCAACTCGAAATCCAATGGTTCGAGAGCAAGCTCGACGAGGACTCGAGCCCTTCACTCGAAGCCAATGCGCTGCTATCCGACGGCCGTTGCGAACTGCTCGGCGGCTATGCCTTCACCCAGGACGCGCTGGTCGTGCCGGGGGCCAAGACCGCGAAGTTGCCCGACTTCGACGGCGCCACGCGGGAGGATCGGCGCCGACGTGTCGCGCTCGGCGTCCTGACGCCGAGCAAGCCTTACATGTTCTCGACGCTCACCGTGGTGCTGGGTCCGGACGCGAAGCAGCGGCACGTCGCAGGAATCGGCGATCTCGCCGGGCTGCGCATCGCAATCGAGAGCGGTACGCTTGCCGATGCGATCCTGATGACCTTCGACAAGGGGCGCCT
Organism: Bradyrhizobium sp. SZCCHNS1022; assembly: GCF_032484835.1. NCBI lineage: Bacteria > Pseudomonadati > Pseudomonadota > Alphaproteobacteria > Hyphomicrobiales > Nitrobacteraceae > Bradyrhizobium > Bradyrhizobium sp. SZCCHNS1022. The sequence goes on from NZ_JAUETT010000003.1 coordinate 439,926, forward strand.
GATCGACGACATCACCCATGTCGTGCCCGGGCGCGACGATCTGCTCGGTGCGCTGGAGCAAGGCAGATTCGACGCGACCCTGCTCGACCTCAGACGTTTCGATGCCTATCGCGCCGCCCATTCCGACACCAAGCTGATAGGCTCCGGCTATCTTTATCCGATTGGGGCCAACCGCGGCTATGTCGCCCTGGCCGGCAATCCGGATCTGCTGACTTCGGTGGATCGTGCGATTTCGGAACTGCAGGATGCGGGCACCCTGCCCGAACTCGGCCGCGCGGCCGGCCTCACCTATCTGCCGCCGCGCGAGCCGATGATCCTGGGTGATGCATTCCAGAAGGTGCTGCACAGCGGCGCCCGATAGCGCCGCCCCCGGCATGACGAGAGCGGCAAGGGCGGTTGGGCCTGCGCCAAGAGCGTGAGTTACTTCAAGAGAGTCAGCCAGCCGTCGCCGCGCGGCCGCCCTTGTGGACGGATGACGGGACCACGCCGAAATACTTCCGGAACACACGGCTGAAATGGGACGAGCTGGAAAAGCCCCAAGAGAACGCTACGTCCGTGATTGTCTTGCCGGACTGGGTTTCGAGTTCCTGACGACAGTGTTGTAACCGAGCGCGCCAGATATAATCGCTCACGGTCATGCCACGGTCGCTGAACACCATGTGCAGATAGCGCTTGGTACAGCCAAGAGCCGCTGAAATCTCATCGATGCACAGATCGGGATCGCGCAGGTGCTCGCGGATGAACGCCTGGGCGCGGATATAGATGGCCTCCGGGCCGCCGCGATCGAACATCGCATCGGCTTCCCGCAGCGGCAGCAGCAGCAAGTCGATCAGCGATTCCGCCACGCCGACCGCGCTGTGCGGAGACAGCTTTGTGGCTTCGTCAAACGCGGCGTGCGCGACGTCATGCGCAATCCGTCCGGTTCCACTGCGGGCAGACAGCTTGCAGGCGACCATCTTGTCCAAACGAAAGCCGCGCTCGTGAAGCAGTTCCTTCGGCACGATGACGACCTCATGGCGCGTCAATCCGGGGCTGACGATCGTGTGCGGGCTGGATACGTCATAGGCCAGACAATCACCGGGCCCGATTTCGATGCGCCGCTCATCCTGCTCGAAATAGGAGATGCCATAGGTCTGGAACAGGATCTTGATATAGGGATGCTCGGTGGATCGGGCTCGTGCCAGCGTATGAGCGATGCGATGTTGGCTCGCTTCGATCTGGCAAAGCTTCAGTCGAGACATCGTCGTGTAGTTAATCCGGCCGTTGAATGACGATCCCTCCAGCGGATCAACGTCAAATCGGCCACACAGATCGGTCAGTGCGTCTGACCATCGCTGGAGCTGGGTTCTGGGCGTCAAGCCCGTCGTGTTGAGCGAGCGGATCGTATCGGGCATGTCCATCCACCGATTTCGAGATCGAACGCAACGGCCCGCCGCATAAAGGCGGGTGACGAAAGTGAAGCTAAATTACTCCCTTTTTTGGGCAGCCGATTTGCTTTGTCCACCGGCTGCTTTGCCCACTCGCCGCTGCTCGTGCCGCACCACGAGCCCGAGAACGATCCTCGGACTTCATTTCAAAGCCGTCAAGAAGAACATCAACCTTCAGTCGAAGGTCGGGGGCATCCGGACCGTTGGTGCTCTGCAACATTCACATGCAGCCGTATGTTGCGGGCCAGCAAAGCAAAACTGTTTCGAAAAACTTCACTTCGGTTCACTCTAGAGCAAACGAGTTTCACTCTTGGGCAAGTTTCCCGATTTCGAACTGGATATGGATGAGTGCTGAAGAATGAGACTGGGCCGCGTCCTGCGGACCTTTGTTCAAAATGGGAGGATGGACGATGCGAAATGTACTGCTCGCAACCTGTCTGACGTCGGTCGCGGCGCTTGCCGCGGGTGGCGCATTGGCCAGCGATGAGCTGGTCAAGATGTCACAAAACCCCAAAGACTGGGTGATGCCTGCGGGCGATTATGCCAACACCCGCTACTCGAAACTCAACCAGATCAACGCCCAGAACGTTGGGAAGCTGCAGGTCGCATGGACCTTCTCGACCGGCGTGCTCCGCGGTCACGAGGGCGGCCCGCTGATCATCGGCAACATGATGTACGTGCATACGCCGTTCCCCAACAAGGTGTATGCACTCGACCTGTCGCAGGACAACAAGATCGTCTGGCGGTATGAGCCCAAGCAGGACCCGAACGTCATTCCGGTGATGTGCTGCGATACGGTCAATCGCGGCCTCTCCTATGGTGACGGCAAGATCTTCCTGCATCAGGCCGACGACAAGCTGATTGCTCTCGACGCCAAGACCGGAAATCTGGTCTGGAGCATCGTCAATGGCGATCCGTCCAAGGGACAGACCGGCACTTCGGCGCCTTACGTGATCAAGGACAAGGTCCTCGTCGGAACCTCCGGCGGCGAATTCGGCGTGCAGTGCAGCATGACCGCCTACGACATCAAGTCCGGCAAGCAGGTGTGGAAGGCCTATTCCGAGGGGCCGGACGACCAGATCCTGTTCGATGCCAGCACGACCTCGCTCGGCAAGCCGGTCGGCAAGGACTCCAGCGTGAAGACCTGGCAGGGCGATCAGTGGAAGATCGGCGGCGGCTGCACCTGGGGCTGGGTGTCGTATGATCCGCAGCTCGACCTCGTCTACTACGGGTCCGGCAATCCGTCGACTTGGAATCCGAAGCAACGCCCCGGCGACAACAAATGGTCGATGACGATCTTCGCGCGCAACCCGGATACGGGCGTGGCGAAGTGGGTCTACCAGATGACGCCGCACGACGAATGGGACTATGACGGCATCAATGAGATGATCCTCACTGACCAGCAAGTCGGCGGACAACCCCGCAAGCTGCTGACGCATTTCGATCGCAACGGTCTCGGCTATACGCTCGATCGCGCAACCGGCGAGCTCCTGGTCGCCGAGAAGTTCGACCCGAAGGTGAACTGGACCACCGGCGTCGACATGGACAAGAACTCGCCGACCTATGGCCGTCCGAAGGTGGTCGCTCAATATTCGACCGACCATAACGGCGAGGATGTCAACACCAAGGGGGTCTGTCCGGCAGCGCTCGGCTCCAAGGACGAACAGCCGGCAGCGTATTCTCCCGACACCCAGCTGTTCTACGTGCCGACCAACCATGTCTGCATGGACTACGAGCCGTTCAAGGTGAGCTACACCGCGGGTCAGCCCTATGTCGGCGCCACCCTGTCGATGTATCCGCCTCAGGGCGACACCAACATGGGCAACTTCATCGCCTGGGACGGCAAGACCGGCAAGATCGTCTGGTCGAACAAGGAGCCCTTCTCGGTGTGGTCGGGCGCACTCGCAACCGCTGGCGGCGTGGTGTTCTACGGCACGCTCGAAGGCTATCTCAAGGCGGTCGACGCCAAGACCGGCAAGGAGCTCTACAAGTTCAAGACTCCGTCCGGGATCATCGGCAACGTCACGACCTATGAGAACAACGGCAAGCAGTATATCGCAATCTTGTCGGGTGTCGGCGGTTGGGCCGGCATCGGTCTCGCGGCGGGCTTGACCGATCCGACGGCCGGTCTCGGTGCGGTCGGCGGTTACGCGGCGCTCTCCAACTACACTGCGCTGGGCGGCACGCTCACCGTGTTCTCCCTGCCGCAGTAACCCGGGATTGCCAGCTTCCGGCGCATGAACTTGTTTCATGCGCCGGTTTGCCTGCCACCGAAATCAAGGATCAAGCTCTTGCGTAAAATCTGCTTTGCGGTCGCTGCGGTTTTCTGCGTGGCAGCCGGAGGAATGGGTGCGACGGGAACGGGAAATGTCTTTGTGGGAATTGCCATGGCGGACGGATCCGGCGATCCGACTGCGGTGAAGTCCGAAGATGGCAAATATTTCGATAAGGACGGAAACCCGACCTACAAGGTTGCCGCCGACGGCACCGTCGACTGGTACACCTACTCGGGATACCGCCGCTACCATTCGGAATGTCACGTCTGCCACGGCCCGGACGGAATGGGATCGACGTACGCACCGGCACTGAAGGATTCGCTGAAGACGATGAGCTATGGCGATTTCCTCGGCGTCGTCGCCAGCGGTCGCAAGAACGTCAGCACCGCCCAGGAGAACGTCATGCCAGCCTTCGGCGACAATCCAAATGTCGCCTGCTACATGGATGACATCTATGTCTATTTGCGCGCTCGCGCTAATGATGCGTGGGGACGTGCACGTCCTGCCAAGCACGAGGATAAGCCGCCAGCCTACACGGAAGCGGAAAATTCCTGCATGGGCAAACACTGATGGGGGATCGCGGCGTTTCAGCTGCCGGTCCTGGGAAAGAATAGGAGTTTAGAGATGAAAACGCGCGCCGCGGTCGCCTTCGAAGCCAAGAAGCCGCTCGAGATCGTCGAGGTCGACCTCGAAGGTCCGAAGGCCGGCGAAGTGCTGGTCGAGATCAAGGCGACCGGCATCTGCCACACTGATGCCTACACCCTGGACGGCTTGGACAGCGAGGGCATATTCCCTTCGATCCTCGGCCATGAAGGCGCCGGTATCGTGCGCGAGGTCGGCGCCGGCGTGCTGTCGGTGAAACCGGGTGACCACGTGATCCCGCTCTACACGCCGGAATGTCGCCAGTGCAAAAGCTGCCTCAGCCAGAAGACCAATCTGTGCACCGCAATCCGCGCGACCCAGGGCAAGGGCGTGATGCCGGACGGCACCTCGCGCTTTTCCTACAAGGGTCAGACCATCTACCATTACATGGGCTGCTCGACGTTCTCCAACTTCACCGTGCTGCCGGAGATCGCGGTGGCGAAAATCCGTGAGGACGCGCCCTTCGACAAGAGCTGCTACATCGGCTGCGGCGTGACCACCGGCGTCGGCGCGGTCGTGAACACCGCAAAGGTCACCCCCGGCTCCAATGTGGTGGTGTTCGGCCTTGGCGGCATCGGGCTCAACGTGATCCAGGGCGCCAAGATGGTCGGCGCCGACAAGATCGTCGGGGTCGACCTCAACGACAGCAAGGAGGAATGGGGCCGCCGTTTCGGCATGACCCATTTCGTCAATCCGAAGAAGATCTCGGGCGACATCGTCCAGCACCTCACCGCACTGACCGACGGCGGCGCCGACTACACCTTCGATTGCACCGGCAACACCGCGGTGATGCGACAGGCTCTGGAAGCCTGTCATCGCGGCTGGGGCGTCTCGATCATCATCGGCGTCGCCGAGGCCGGAAAGGAGATTTCTACCCGTCCGTTCCAGCTCGTCACCGGCCGCGTCTGGAAGGGCACCGCGTTCGGCGGCGCGCGCGGCCGCACCGACGTGCCCAAGATCGTCGACTGGTACATGAACGGAAAAATCGAGATCGATCCGATGATCACCCACACGCTGAAGCTCGAAGAGATCAACAAGGGCTTCGACCTGATGCATGAGGGCAAGTCGATCCGCTCCGTCGTCGTCTACTAACTCACCAACGGCAAGCACTAGGAGGATTGCGCCATGACTGTTCACATTCACCCCTCGGTCGACAACGGTGTCAAGCAGGGCTCGGGCCACTTCGCGGGTGGGACCTTGGTCTGCAAGTGCAAGGACAGGCCGGTCAAGGTCGGCGTCAAGGGTGACGTCGCCCACAATCACGCCTGTGGCTGCACGAAGTGCTGGAAACCCCAAGGCGCGATCTTCTCCGTCGTCGCGGTGGTACCGCGGCAGAACGTGACCGTGCTGGAGAACGGCGACAAGCTGCAGATCGTCGATCCCTCCGCGGTGATCCAGCGCTATGCCTGCCGGGAATGCGGCACGCATATGTACGGCCGAATCGAGAACACGGGCCACCCGTTCTATGGCCTGGACTTCATCCATCCCGAGCTGTTCCAAGAACAAGGCTCGGCTGCCCCCGGGTTCGCTGCCTTCGTCTCCTCAGTCATCGAATCCGGCGTCAAGCCGGAGCAGATGGGCGCGATCAGAGCGCGGCTCAAGGAGCTCGGGCTTGAGCCCTATGACTGCCTGTCGCCGGCCCTGATGGATGCAATCGCCACCCACGTGGCGAAAGCGAAAGCAGCGTAAGCCACGACGCTGCTGAACTAGGGGAACGCCGACGGGCGTCCCTTTTGGAAGCGTTCCTTCCTGACGACTTGGTGCCCCGCTTGTGCTTCTTGCGAGCGGGGCATTTTCTTGTCAGCGCACACGCATACGCCGGGTTGGCACGCCTATACGATCTTGATCGACATGTCCGGCAGGCCCTCGAGCTTGCACAACAATACGTCGCCCTTCACCACCGGACCGACATTCTCCGGCGTGCCGGAATAGATGATGTCGCCGGCCTTCAGCTCGAAGGCCTCGGACAATTTCGAAATCTGCTCGGCAACGCTCCAGATCATCTTGTCGAGGTTCGAGTTCTGCCGCACCACGCCGTTCACGGCGAGCGAGATTGCTCCCATTTTCAGATGCCCGACCTTCGCGACCGGATGAATCGGCCCGAGCACCGCGGCATGATCAAAGCTCTTGCCGATCTCCCAGGGCTTCTTCTCCGCGGCCATGCCGTTCTGCAGGTCGCGCCGGGTCATGTCGAGACCGACCGCGTAGCCATAGACGTGGTCGAGCGCCGCATCGGATGGAATATTGGTGCCGCCGGACTTCAGCGCGGCAACCAGTTCGACCTCGTGATGATAGTTCTTGGTCAGTGACGGATAGGGGTGATCGGCCACCTCGCCGATCGCGACGTTCTGGATCGCATCGGTCGGCTTCTGGAAGAAGAATGGCGGCTCGCGATTCGGGTCGGAGCCGCGCTCGATCGCATGCGCCGCATAGTTGCGGCCGATGCAATAGATCCGGCGGACCGGAAACACCCCGTCCTCGCCCGCGATCGGGATCGTCGTTGCCGGCACCATAAAGATCGGCTTAGGGCCGCCCTGGGCCGCAGCAGGGAGCGCTTCCGAGGCGACAGCCGCAGCCGCGCCCGCAGCCGCCGTGAGAAGATTGCGTCGAGAGGTGATGGTCATGACAAACTCCATTTTGAATGATCACGGACATCAATGCGCGAGCGGATCAGGCCGCATCTGGACCTTGAACACCTTGGGATAAGCCTCCTTCCCGCCCTCGCCATGGAAATTGGCACGGGTGCCGGACGTGGTCCAAAGGCCGCGCCCCTTCCAGCCTGCTGTGGGATCGTCGATCCGACCATCGACGTTCTTGGTGAAGAAGCCGAGCGGATACGGCACGCGTAAGGTGACGAATTCGCCGTTCACCAGGGCAAGCAGCGACTCGCCGCCGTTAGCGGAAGCGATCGGCACGTTGGCGCCGAGGCCGAGAATGTTGAAGCGATCGACCCAGAGATAATAGGCGTGATTGGCGCTGCCCTTTGGATCCAGCCCTTTGAACTGCGGACCCGGCATCCGGTACACTTTCCAGCCTTCCGGACATTGCTTGCCCTCGGCAGTGCCTGGCCCGTTCAGCGGACCCTTGCACAGGCTGCGGTCGAAGCTCGCGAGATGCCCGCTGGAGAGTGCAGTCCATACCACACCATCCAGCCCGATATCGATACCGCGTGGTCCAAACGTGCCCTCCGGCGGCTGATAGATCTCAGCGAGCGCCGTGTTGGCCGGATCGGCTCCGGGCACGACGCGGATGATGTAGCCGGGCTGGTCCATGCGCGAGAAGCCGCGGTCCATCGATTGCCCCCAGATCGAATCATCGACCGGACTCGGCATGATGCCGTAGAAGGAGGCGACGACACGCTTGTCCTTGGCCGGGTCGAGCGGATCCTTCGGCCCGACGTAAACATCGCGCTTGCCGTTGCCATCGGTGTCGATCACAAGCGGTGTCCAGCCTTGCGCGGCGACACCATCGCGCGTCTCGCGGAACTGTTTCACATTCAGCCAGCCGACGAGACCACCGCCGAGGCCGGGACCACCCGCGCTCATCCACAGCGTATCGTTCGGATCGTGCCCGAAGTAGAGATGGTGGGTCGAGAAACAGGTGTTGATCAGATCCCATTGTCCGGTCGCGGGATCGAAGCGCGACAGCTGGCGCACCGAGGTGGCCTGCGGGTCGACCTGCGCGGACGGATGGCTGGAGCCCTGCTTGCAATAGTCGGGATTCTGCGGCGGCCGCAGGCGCGCGGTAAACCAGACCTTGCCCTGCTCGTCCATGATGACGTTATGAATGCTGGTGTGGCCGTCCCAGATCGGATCGTCACCCCAATAGGCCGAGGTGCCACGTGGCGCATCCGTCGACGACGGCGTGTTGGGATCGAGATAGGGCTCGGTGATGGTCGAAGCCACGTTCTTGACCGGATCGAGTGTCGGGATCAGGTCGGTGCTCTCCTCCGGCGAGCCGTAGATGAGACCATTGGCATTGACGCTCGGATTGCGCTTGTCGGTCGAGATCGCATCATGCTGATAGTGCGTCGGCGACGCCCAATCCCACATGGTGTAGACGACGTTGCGCTCGACGCCCCTCGGCCGCTCCGGCTTGTCGAACGGCAGCTCGCCGGCCGCGATGCGGTCGGTCCATTGTGAGAATAGCGCATAGACCTTGTCCGGTCCCATGCTGCCAACCACCGTGGCCATGTATTCCATCGCCTGGCCGGCCTGGGTTCGAATCGCCCAGGCCTCCTGCGAGTTGTGCCCTTCCAGGAAGACCTTCGGCACTTCGCGGATACCGCGCGATCCCAACGCATGACAGGACTGGCAGGCATTCTTGACCGTATCCACCCACTGCGCCTGCGACTTCATCGTCTCAGGCATCTTGTTGCCCTTGTCGCCCGTGCCGGGAAATTCCTCGGGCGCGGGAATGTCGAGCATCGAATACCAGTACATACCGGGATAGAGCTGCGCAGCAGCGGCTGGCGATGCTGACGGCACCGCATTGAAATCGACCGCCCTGCCCGGCCGCACCTCGATCTGCGCGGTGTCCTGCAGTCCGTAGCCGCGGACCCAAACTTTGTAGGTCGCATCGGGGAGTTCGGGGATCACGTAGCGACCTTGGTCATCGGTGACGACGACCTTGGCGTATTTGGTCGGCAGATCGCTGGTCTCGGCAATCACCCAGACGCCGGCTTCTGGACCGTTGGTCCCACTCACCTGGCCGCCGATGTCGTGGGCAGAAATCTCGATCTCGGCTGCGGCGGCGACATCGCTTGACATGAGCGGCATCGTCGCCATGCAGCCCATCAAGATGGCCTTGAGCTTCATGTTTCTCCCCTTTGTCGCCGTTGCCGCCATTTGTCTGGCGGCTCTTTTTTTCTAGCCGGAGCGCCCTTCGGACCTCGCGTGGCCGGCTGCTAGGCGGAAACAGACTTCTTCGCGATCTCCGTGGCGCTCGGCAGATTCTCGCTCGTCCAACGGGCGACCATTACGCCTGGCCGGCATCCCCGTTTCATTCGCATGGGTTGCGGAGCGGGATCAACCTGGTCTCGACTCATGCCGCATTGCAACGCCGATGAACTCCGCGTGAGGAGGTTAAGACTGGACGACCAATTCGCCGATCTGAAGCGCGACAAACTACGCGGCGACAAGCTCGCGACGCCAGGCGAGATCGCCCCCATGAATCGCTTCGTGTGCGCCGCTCCCGTCTCGCCGCAGGGCTATCGCCGGGATTGCCCCATAACGCCGCTGTGCCATTCTGCGCGCTCGACGCATCCCGCGGCGGAGCCATGGACGCGCGGTACACTTGATAGAGCATCAGCCGTCGAACTCGTCCACAAGGACCAAGGACTACGTGATGCCCGTCGACAGATCAGCCGCGTTCTGGGCGGACTTCGGAGACCTCCACGCCAAATCATCAAGATTCTCACGTCCGGCTTGGCAGTGATGTATCAGCGCGGCTGACGAGCTCTTCATTGGTGTAGAGAGGCGTTATCACATGCGCCCCAAACACGCGGGCGCGCGCGACCATTCAACTCATTATCGGGATCGATCGCCGTGATGGCTTGTCGGCCGGGCCGGGGATGCAATCGTCGCTGCGGCTCGCGATCGCTAGCTAAACGGCCGAAGCATCGGCCCGCACTAACACGAATCGACATTTGCCGATTGCTCGCTAGCCGACGAATTCCATCGCCCGGATTTGACGTAGATCAATTTGATGCAGATCAAAAAGAGAGGCCGCCTGCACGATTATGCAGGCGGCCCAAGTCCAGGGAGGAAACGCCCAAGAGGGCTACGCTATGTCTAGCGCAGAGTGGCCGTCATGGGTATCCGGAGGATACCGGAGGTTGTCAACAACTACAAGTTACATTTTACAGCTAAACACCCCAAAAATCGCGCGACGGCCAGCTCGCAGGCCGTTGGTCGCCTCAAGCCTAAGTCAGAGCACTGGTCTTCGGTTCCTGATCCTTCCGTTCGCGTTGTGCGGCGCTGGCGGGGGGCGCCAGCCCGAATCGGTCGCCCCGGGGCTCGAAGCCCTCCACACATGGTAAATTGTCCCTTTCAATCGGCGGATCGCCCCTGGCAGTAGGAATCCGAAGGCGTCCCGCTCCGGTCCCATGAACATGTCGGCCAATTCGCTCGCCTCCTTGCTACGGTCGGAGCCGTTCGGAATTGGAACTGATGAGGACCTGATCCTCGACAATCGCAAGCCACGTCTGCCGCGACTGCGGACAGATACGGATTTCACCTTCCGCATCGCGAAGCTCAAGATTCAACTTAAAGGCGAATATCGGGATCTGAGCTTTCGACCGCGACTGATCATGGCCGCCGTTGTCGAAGTGGGACATGCGATGGTCTGCCGTCGAGATAACTCGCGCTATGACGTTTGCGAACGGCATCGAGTTGCTGTCGTCGCCACTGTGCAAATTCGTCGGGTGACGCGGCTTTGACGTGCGGTTTCGGAATCAAATGTTGTCGCAATATGACTCCCGCTCAATCGAACTGGATCGCGACCGCCAAGCTCGGGCAGGAATGGCACGGCCTCAGCGATCCCAGGCTGCGCGTCATGGCGCATGCGATCCGCCACGAGCAGCAGGGCGAGATCGCGCTGACGGACGGCGAACGGGTCTACCTCGCCTTGGACATTGGTCCCTTGAGCATCCGACCCGACGGGCAAACCATCAGTACGACGTTGTGCGGCCGGCACTTGCTATGCCTGCCCGTCGGCGATATGTCGCCGCCGAATGGCGCGCCCTGAAACATTCATTTCGTGAAGCCGTTCAAATAGATCGGCCGATCCGCCCCCCATCGGCGCAAAATTTTTCTTTCGCTTTTTCAGAATTCATGTTTCTATTCTGCCATCCCGCCTCGTTGAGGGACGTATCGCGATCGTCACGGACGTTGAGTGCGGGATGCGGTAGGCGCACCGGCGTTGCAGCATGGTTCATCCATGCCGACGAACAGCATCGGTGCGCATGGCCAAATCGTGTGGTTCTGGCGCCTCGGTGCTGGCGCTAAGTTGGCGAGGATGCGGATGATGCATCGCGCCGATGACGGGGACAAGAAAGCCGATCCCCGGGGAGATCACGTATACGCCGTCAAACTATCGCGCAGGGAATGCCGGTTGATCCGGCTAAACCTGTGGTGACTGCCGCCTGCTTTCTTTTCTGCAGGCGGGCCATGGGTGAGGCCTTCACCCGGCATTCCCGGCACCCTCTTCGTGGTGAGAGGGTGAAACGAAGTTGATAGCTCGGACGCAAACGCGCCGCGAGACGGTGAAATCGTGCGCGGAGATCGCGTCGGCCTGCGTCGCGGAACGGCGCCTCCATGCGTCAGGCTACTCGGCAATAAGGCTGGCGTCCTTCATGAACACAGTCTCCGGCATGCCCTCCGCCATCGCGCCGTTATCGTCCGCGGTCTCGATGCGGACATGGGACACGCCGAACGGATCGCGCCATTGCTGGACGACGCGAACCTTGTAGCCGCGGAACGCATAGAGCCGCCACATCTCCGCCCGATCGGCCATGACGCTGCCTCCCTCTCCCGCTCGCGCCTACGCGATCCAAGTTTCCTGCAGATGGCGCCACACCGGCGTCGGACGATCGGGGCGGCTGAGCAGCAGTGCAGTCGAGACCCGCTCGGTGGTGCCGGAGTCCTGGATCTGCCGCTCGTGATAGGTGACGAGCGCAGTCGTGTCGCTGACATGCCGCACGACGACCTCGCTGATCTCCATGATCAGCGTCGGCCGCGAGCCGCGCATGGACGGCAGCCCGCCCGCAAACTGCGCGTAAGTCACCAGCTTGCCGGCGGGCGAGACCATCGTGAACCCCTCATCGAAGCGGGCGAGGATCGGCGCCGGATCGTCGCTGCCTTCGGCACGAAACCAGGCCTGCAGCAGCCGATGCAGGGCATCGGCCTCGGCGGCAGCGGCGGCGGTGAATGGACTGGCTGAAACGGACATGATGGCTCCTGATCTCGTGACAAATGAGGTTGATGCGGCTCAGGCGCGCATCAACACCGATTTTTCCGGAATGCTTTCCGCCCAGCCGGATGTCAGCGGCGCGACGAAGACGTTCTCTGTCCGCGTCCGCGCCAGTTTCCAGACGCCGTTCTCCTTGCGGAAGGCGTTGTTGAGCCGGCTCGACCGCAACAGCGACGAGCCGTCGCTGAAGATCCAGGGCTGGCAATGCACCCATTGACCATCCGCCTCGTCGCCGCGGACATGGATCTGCTCCGAGGTCAGGTAATGCACGTTGAGCACCAGCGCGGGATCGCGCTTGGTGCCCCAGAAGCCCTCGAAATGCTTGCGGATCGCGGCCTTGCCGACCATACGGCCGAACTGGTTGTCATAATAGGAGCCGACGCCTTCCCAGATCGCGTCTTCGGTGTAGAGCTCCATGATGCGGTTGATCCGCTCGGCATCGTCGTCCGCGCCGGCCTCCGGGCATGGGGTATCGCACAGGAACATGTAGCGGGCCTGAACCCGGCGAATGTCGGCTTCCGCGCGCAGCACTTCAACCTGTTTCTCAAGCGCCTCCAGCTTGGCCGCCAGATCTTCCAGCTTCATCTCAGGTGGTCTCCTGCTCCTTGGCCGGCAGCGCCGGCGCGGCCGCATTCAGGTGATGATAGGCACGGTTGAAATAGATGAGACCTTCCGGATCGGTCGCGATCGCAACATCGACCACCTCGCAGAAGAACACGGTGTGGGTGCCGACCTCCTCGTTGCGCACGATCCTGCAATCCAGGCTGACGGACGCATCGCTCAGCACCGGCGCGCCTGTGGTCAGCGCCCGCCACGACGCCCGCGCAAAACGCTCGGTGATCTCCAGCCCCTTGCCGCCGAATGCGCCGGACAGCGCCTCGTGCCGGCCGGTCAGGACGTTGACGCACAGCACGCCATTTTCGACGAGATGGGCATGCGCGCCGGCCTGCCGGTTGACGCAGACGAGCAAGGTCGGTGGGGTATCCGTCACGCTGCAGACGGCCGAGGCCGTCAACCCATGCCGGCCGGCGGGACCGTCGGTCGTCACCACATTCACGGCGGCTCCCAACCGGCTCATCGCGTCGCGGAATTCGTTTTGGCCGATCGGGCTCATCACAGTCATTCCGCCCTCAGAGATCGAGCACGAGCGTCGGCGTCTTCGAGCGAGAACAGCACACCAGGATCTGGTCGTTGGCTGCCTTCTCCTCGTCGGTCAGATAGTTGTCGCGGTGGTCGGGCACCCCCTCCAGCACCGTGCACATGCAGGTGCCGCAGATGCCCTGCTCGCACGACACTTCAACTTTGACCCCGATCTCCGCGAGCGCCTTGACGATCGGGACGCCGGCCGGAACCATGACGCTCTTGCCGGACTTGGCGAGTTTCACCTCGAAGGCATCACCCGAGGTATCCACATCGGCTTCGAAATATTCGCGATGGATCTGCGCCTCGGGGTGGCCCAGCCGATGCGCCTCGCCGATCACCCATTCCATGAATCCAGCGGGACCGCAGACATAAAGGTGAGTGCCCGCTGCGGGCGCCGGCAAGTCGCGCTCCGGCAGGAAGCGCTGGGCTTCGGGGCCGTCGTCCAAATGCAAACAGCTGTGCGCGGCGAGCGGTGCTGCCTCGAGCACATCCAGGAACGCGGCCTTGGCTCGGCTGCGCGCGCAATAATGCAGCGTGAAATCCTTGGCGTGGGCGGCACAATGCCGCGCCATTGCCAGCAGCGGCGTCACGCCGATACCGCCGCCGATCAGGATCGTCTTGCTGGCCGCGGCTTGCAGCGGAAACAGGTTGCGCGGCACGCCGATCCGCAAGTGATCGCCGGCGTGCACGTCCCGGTGGATCGCGGCGGAGCCGCCGCGCGAGCCTGCGGCCAGCAGGATGCCGAGCTGATAGCGCGAACGATCGGCCGGATCGCCGCACAGCGAATATTGCCGGATCAGATCGGGCCCCAGATGGACATCGACATGCGCGCCCGGCTCGAACCGCGGCAGGCTGGCTCCGGCCGCGGCCGCGAGATCGAGCACGACGATCTCCTCCGCCGGCTCGCTGCGGCTGACGACGACGACATCCAGCGTCTGTTCACTCATGCTCACTTTAATCTTTGCTCAACGCAGATAGATGCCGCCGTTGACGTCCCAGGTCGCGCCCGTCGCAAATGCCGCCTCGGGCGAGGCCAATTGCAACACCAGCTTGCCGATGAAGCTGGCGTCCCCGATCTGGCCGACCGGGATCGTCGCCTTCACGGCTTCCAGCCGCTCGGGCGACAGCGTGCGATGGACCATCGGCGAATCGATCGGGCCTGGTGCGATCGCGTTCACGGTCACCCCCGATGGCCCGAGGTCGCGCGCGAACACTTTGGTCAGCGTGATGATGCCGCCCTTGGATGCAGCGTAGTGCGCGCCGGTCGCTGTGCCGCCGTTCTGGCCGGCGAGCGAGGCCATATTGATGATGCGGCCGTGGCCGCGCGTCTTGAAATAGCTGCCGAACACCTGGCAGCCGAGAAAGGTGCCGCGCAGGTTGACCGCGATGACGGCGTCGAACTCCTCCGGCGAGATCTCCATCACCGGACGCGCCACCGTGACGGCGGCATTGTTCACCAGGGCGTGCACCGTCCCCCATTGCGCGAGCACTGCTTGCAGCGCCGCCGCGAATTGCGGCTTCTCGCGCACGTCGAGCCGCTGCGCCAGCGCAGTCGTGCCGGACGGATCGAGTTCGGCGACGACACGCTGTGCCGCCGCTTCATCGATATCGGCGACCATGACGCGATAGCCGCCGCCATGCAGCACGCGCGCGATCGCCTCGCCGACACCGCTGCCGGCGCCGGTGACGACGGCAGCCCGCTTCTCTTCACCGATCGCCGTCACAGGATGTACCCGATGCCGGTCAGCGCGTCCGTCGAGTTGATCAGGCGCACCACCTTGCGCGAGATCTTCAGCCTGCCGTCGCCGCCGCGCACCAGGCTGAACTCGATGTCGGCGGTGTAGTTGCGTTCGCGACCGCGGCGGAATTCGGTCAGGATCTGCGCACAGCGCAGCTCGCAGGCCGTCGGATCGGTTTTCAGGATCCGGAAGCGCGACTGCACCCGCACGGTGCGCGCCACCGGCGAGGTCGAGATCGACTGGCCGTTGCGCAGGCGGTCGACACGCTTCTGGCGCATGGAGTGGTCGTCATAGGCGTAGTTCAGCGTGTTCTCGAAATCGGTTTCTCCCGGCTCGATCGGAACCACATAATGGGCATCGGACGTCCACAACGACAGCCATTCGTCGTATTCGGCATTGTCGAGCAGGTCGGCCTCATACCAAGTGAAGGTCATGGCCTCGTCAAGGGTGATCGCCTGGGTCATGTTGTTCGTCCTCTCTCAGGCCGCCATCATCTTGGTCCATTGCGCATAGGCCGCGCGCATGCCGGTTTCTGCGCTGACGTCGCCGCGGCGATGGCCGTCCGGCATCGCGGTTTCCTGCGGCAGGCCGCGATTGAGCATCAGCCACAGATCGTGGTCGCCCTGCGCGCCATGCTGCACGCGATCCCACACCTCGGCGTCATCCGGGCTGCCGAATCCCATCGGCCCCTGGAAGAACTCGTGCAGCCGCATGCGCGCGCGGTTCGCCGCGGCCGGTCCGCCCTTCATGCCGATCGCGATGTGACGGATTTCGGTTTCTTCCACGGATACCGGTTGCAGCACCCGGAAGAACGCCATCGAGCAGGCGACATTCGGGAACAGATTGAGGTTGAAGCCGGAGCCGCCGACCGCACGGACGATGCGGCGGACTTCCAGATCGCTGTAATCCCTGGCGAGCTCGGCGGCGAGATCTTTGAACTTCTCCGGGATCGGCGCCTCCAGATTGTCTTCCAGATCGATCAGTTCGGGGATCATCACCATGACACTGTGGCCGTTGCCGAGATCTTCGACGAAGCCGCCATTGTTCATCATGTCGAGCGTGGTCTGCGTCTCGCTGTCGACCGCGGTCAGGAAGGATTTGTGCACCAGCGGGAAGTGATAGGCATCCGTGGTGTTCTCGAGCTGGATCTTCCAGTTGCCGGGAAAGCGGAATTTGTGCTCGCCGAGGGTCGTGACCGGATAGCCCGCGCCCTGCTTCATGAACAGGTCCATCCACTTCTTGGCCGGGCCGAGGAAATCGACCAGCGGCTCGATGTCGTCGCGGAAGGTCGCGAAGATCATGCCGGCATAGGATTCCACCCGCAGCGAGCGCAGCGGAAACTTCGCCCGATCCAGCACGCCCTCATAGCCCTTTTCATAGGGAACGCCGCGCAGCGAGCCGTCGAGCCCGTAGCTCCAGCCATGATACGGACAGACGAAGCTGTTGGTCTTGCCCTTTGCCACTTCGCACACCGTGGCCGCACGATGCCGGCAGCGATTGACGTGCACGTGAATGGCGCCCTTGCGGTCGCGCACGACGATCACCGGATGCAAACCGACCTGCGCGGTCTTGAAGTCGCCGGGATTGGCGATCTCGCTCTCATGCGCGACCCAGACCCAGGTGTTCTCGAAGACCTTCCGCATCTCCGTCTTGAATATATCGGGGTCGGTATAGAGCGTGGTCTTGGCGCGGTCGGGCTGGATCAGCGGGCGAATGTCGACGTTGGCTTCGGCGGTTGTGGTCATCAGCTGATATCCTTGAGGACGCCTCGGATCGAATTGGAGTTTAAAGACAGTTTATGGGAAGCCCGGCTGCGTCGGCAGCCCGAGCAGCACCCGGCCCGCGCTCTGCATCGTGCCCTCGCTCAAAAAGGCGTGCTGCGCGACGACGAGGCTATCGCACATTGCTCGCGCCAGATTGTGCGAGGTGTAGATCGAAGCCGTGCCGGCGAGACCGCAGGCGATACGGGCGACGTCCGCGCCCGACCGCGCCGCATGAGTTGCCGCCAGCCGCATCAGGGTGACAGTCTTCTGGTTCGGCGCGCCGTTCACCACTTCGCTCCACAGCTCTTCCGTCGCCTCATAGAAGAAGGCGCGGGCCGAGCGCAACAGCGCCTCGGCGCGCGCGATTTCGAGCTGGACGTAGCCACGATCGGCCATGACGGGCGCGCCGGTGATCGAACCGCGCGTCCCGGCCATCGCACTGACATCGTCCAGCGCCGAACGCGCGACGCCGATCGCGACGATCGCCAGCACCTGCGCGGCGAAGGCCAGCGACGGATAACGATAGATCGGCAGATCGAGCGTGGCCTTGCCGCCGCGGATCAAGGTCCATTCTTCCGGCACCACGACGTCGTTGACGATCAGATCATGGCTGCCGGTGCCTTGCAGACCAATGACGTCCCAGTTCTGACGGATCATCACCTTCTCAGCGGGCATGACAGCCACGCGCGGCAGGCCGCCGGTGGAATCGCCATCCACGGTGATGCCGACACCGATCAGCTCCGCACCCGGCGAGCCGCTGCCGAATTTCCAGACACCGTTGACCAGGAAACCGCCGGACGTGCGCTTGGCGGGCTGCAGCGGAAACAATCCGCCGGCGAACACGACATCGGGCCCCTTCGCATAGACCTTGCGCAGCGTTTCCTCTGGCAAGGCGGCGAGATAGCCGGCGGCACTGCCAAAACTCGCCACCCAGCCAGCCGAACCGTCCGCCTCCGAAATCGCCTCGATCAGGCGGCAGAACTCCGCCGGCGAACGCTCCTCGCCGCCGAACCGCTTGGCGACCATGGCGCGATAGACGCCGATCCGCTTGAACCCTTCGATGATGTCGTCCGGAATCTTCTGTGCGGCGACGAACTCGGAGCGGCGCGCCTTGATCTCGGCGAGCAGCGCCGGCAGGCTCTGCGCTGCAGCGGCTGCCTCCGTCTCTCTGGCGATCGTCGCAAGCGGTGGCGTCATCGGTCGAGCCTCATTGTCCAGACATCGATAGGATAAGAATGCCAATTAGTGGAAATTTCCAGCGAAAAATCTAGCTTCATTGCACAAAGATTATTCCGTGAGTGCCTGCTTAACGACCTTGCAGCGCACGCGCGCGGCAGCAGCAGCAGACGACCAACTCGCGGCCCTCCCTGCCGAACGCAAACTAAGCACCAGCCCGTTCGCACACGCACAGGACGGCGAGGGTGGCGCAGCACAGCTGCCTTGCTTTATGCAATCTGGTGTTGCTAAGGACGGCAGCCGGATGAGGAACGTCCGACGGAACCGAGACAAATGCGAAAGACCGAATTGGACGAGATCAAGCGCCATGTGAGGGCCGAGGACAGCCGCTTCCTCGCCAGCCGCTCCCCCTTCTACCATACCGTTCGCATGCTCGCCCGGTACTACGCGCGTATGAACGCGGTGCTGAAGCCATCCGGCATCGATATGGCGCGCTGGCGCGTGTTGAGCCTCCTTGCCGAGCGCGAACCTATTACCGTGTCCGAAATCGCAGAGGACTGCGTGGCGCATATTTCCACGATGGCAAAGACCATCACGCGCATGGTCAGCGAGGGCCTGGTGACGGTCCGCACGTCGAGCGCCGATGCGCGCTCGACCGAGGTCATGATCACTCCAGAGGGCCTCGCCCTCCTCGAACAGACCCGGGAAAAGACCAAACACGTCTTCAAGGAAGCGCTGCGCGGCTTGACCAAGACCGAGGTGCAATTGCTCAATTCGCTGTCGGCCCGCATCTTCGAGAACCTGTCGCCATAATAATGTGACTTCCCGCCGCTCCACGCGCGACGACGGCCGGGATTAGTACTCAACTGACTGCTAATCATGCAGCTTGCCGCGAGAAGCGGCGGATTCAGCCGAATTAACTTGCTTGATTGTTCTAGTGAATATGCGAGTAATTTGAAGCCGCCGGCAGAGAGCCACAGCCCGGCAGCCGGAGTGCCGGCAGCTCGGCACGCCGTGCCGCTTTCGCGGCCGTCATAAAGAATGTGAAAGGATCGTGTCGTGCTCAGACTTATTGCCGCGGCGGCGCTGCTGACCGCGACCGTATTCCCCGCCAGTGCCCAGATGAAAGTGGGCGTCATCGCTTCCTCGACCGGCCCGGTCTCCGTGGTCGGCGTGCAGCAGAAGAACACAGCCGCGCTGCTTCCGAAGAAGATCGGCGACGTCGCCGTCGATTATATCTACATGGACGACAACAGCGATCCGACGCAGGCGACCAAGAACGTCCAGAAGATGCTGATCGAGGACAAGATCGACGCGCTGATCGGTCCGTCCGGCTCGCCCAATGCCGTCGCAGTGCTCCCGTTCATCGCCGACGCCAAGACCCCGATGCTGGCGCCGGTCGGCACCACGGCGGTGGTGCTGCCGATGGACGACAAGAAGCGCTGGGTATTCAAGACGACGCAGAATGATAACCTCGTCATGGACGCGATCGTCGCGCATATGAAGAAGACCGGCATCAAGACGGTCGCCTTCATCGGCACCAGCGATCCGCTCGGCGACAATTTTGCGGCCGCTTTCAAGGCCGCCGCCGAGCCGGCCGGCCTGAAGATCATCGCCGAGGAGCGCTTCGCCCGCACCGATACCTCTGTGACCGGCCAAGCCCTGAAGATCCGCGCGGCATCTCCCGACGCCGTGCTGATCGGCGCCGCTGGTGCTGCGACCGTGCTGCCCGAAGTGACCTTGGTCGACCAGGGTTTTGCCGGCAAGATCTACCAGACCCATGGCGCTGCGACGCCGGAGTTCCTGAAGATCGGCGGCAAGAAGGTGGAAGGCACTTTCCTCGCCGCAAGCCCAATGCTGGTGTTGTCCGAGATCGGTGACGATGTCGCATCGCGCAAGGTCGCGCTCGACTACATCGCGGCCTACAAGAAAATCTATGACGTCGAACCCGGCACGTTCGGCGCCAACATCTACGATGCCGGGCTGCTGCTCGAGCGCGCCGTTCCGGTGGCCGCCACCAAGGCAAAGCCCGGCACCCCGGAGTTTCGCGCGGCGCTTCGCGACGCGCTCGAAGAGGTCAAAGACCTCACCGGCGCCCAGGGCGTCTACAACATGACCGCAAAGGATCATTCCGGCTTCGATCAGCGCAGCATCGTCATGATCGCGGTCAAGAACGGCAGCTGGTCGCTGGTCAAGTAAGCGAAAGGCGCGGGCGGAAAACTCCTTCCGCCTGCGCCACCGCGTTCCGGCCGGAGCATCTTCGTGAACCTTTTCGTCGCGCTCTACCTCGCCCAGGATGGCATCGCCAACGGCCTCGTCTATGCCCTGTTGGCGGTCGCAATCGTACTGTTGTTCTCGGTCACGCGCGCGATCTTCGTCCCGCAAGGCGAGTTCGTCTCTTTCAGTGCGCTGACCTTCACGACGCTGCAGGATGGGCACACGCCCGGAACAATCCCGCTCCTCGCGGTCCTCGTTCTCCTGCAATTCATCGCCGACGTGATCGCGGACGGCCGAAGCCGCGGCATCGCGGTGCTGCTCCCGGCCTTGCGGCGCGCCGTGCTGCCACTCGGCATCGCGGCGTTGGCGTTCATCGGCGCTCAACTCGGTCTGCCGCTGCTGTTCAAAGCCGTGATCGCGATCGCAGTGGTCGGTGCCTGCGGCCCCCTGCTCTACCGTTTGGTGTACCAGCCGATCGCCGCCGCCTCCGTGCTGGTGTTGATGATCGTCTCGGTCGCCTTGCATTTCGTCATGGTCGGCATCGCGCTGTTCGTCTTCGGCCCGGGCGGTCAGCGCTCCGCACCGCTGATCGACGGCAGCTTTATCGTGGCCGGCGTGCCGATCGCGGGCCAGACCATCGCGATCTTGCTGGTCACGCTGGCTGTGATTGCGCTCCTTTACTACGCCTCCCAGCGCACGCTCTACGGCAAGGCCATGCTTGCCGCCGCGATCAACCGCGAAGGCGCGCGGCTGATGGGCATCTCGGTGCCGCTCTCCGGCCGGATCGCCTTTACGCTCGCCGCAACCATCGGAGCGCTAGCCGGTGTGCTGATCGCACCCACGACCACGATCATCTACGACACCGGCTTTCTGCTTGGGCTGAAAGGATTCGTTGCAGCGATTCTCGGTGGCCTCATCAGTTTTCCGCTCTCGGCGATCGGCGCAATCGTGGTCGGCCTGCTCGAAAGCTACGCCTCCTTCGCAGCTTCGACCTACAAGGAGGTCATCGTCTTCGGCCTGGTGATCCCGATCCTCCTATTTCGTTCGATGCGGATGTCGCGACGGGAAAAGGAAGACATCGCGGAAGAACCGGCCGCCCATGCGCAGGAAGATCTCTGCCCTGAAGCGCTAGCGCGCCGGCGGCTTTGGCGCCGCGGCCTCGAACTCGCATTCCTCGCCTTCGTGCTGGTATCGCCGATCATCTTCTCCGATTACAGCATCGCAATGCTCGACTATGTCGGGTTGGCGTCCATCACCGTCCTCGGTCTCGTATTGCTTACCGGCGTCGCCGGCCTCACCTCGTTCTCGCAGGCCGCCTATGTCGGGATCGGAGCTTATGTCACCGGCTATCTTTCATCGGTCTACGGCATCTCGCCGTGGCTCACGCTCCTGGCCGTCCTGGCCGTTGCCTTTACGATCGCGCTGGTGAACTCGCTGATTGCGGTCCGCCTGTCCGGCCACTATCTGCCGCTGGCGACCTTGGCGCTCGCGATCGTCGCCTTCTATCTATTCGGCAGCCTGCCCCAGACCGGCGGTCAGGCCGGTATGAGCGACATCCCGCCGCTCTCGATTGCAGGCTTCGCGCTCAAGGATCCCAAAAGCTTCTATGTCGCGATCTGGACGGTGCTGCTCGCGCTCCTGGTCGGCACGCGTAATCTCTTGGATTCCCGGCCCGGGCGCGCCATCCGTTCGCTGCGTTACGGCACGATCATGGCCGAGAGCGTCGGGGTCAATACGCAAAGCTACAAGGTCGCAAGCTTTGTGATCGCCTGTCTGATGGCGGCGCTCGCCGGCTGGCTCTATGCGCATTTCCAGCGCTTCATCAACCCTTCCCCCTTCTCCTTCGGGCAAGGCATCGAATATCTGTTCATGGCTGTGATCGGCGGAGCCTCCTCGATCGCGGGCGCGGTGGCCGGCGCCGGCATCGTGGTGCTCTCCAATCAATGGCTGCAGAGCCATCTTCCGTCGCTCCTGCATGTTCAGGGCGATTTCGAGATTGTCATCTTCGGCATCGCGGCGGTCGCAATGCTGCAATTCCTGCCCGAGGGCATCTGGCCGGCGCTGATCAACCTGTTGAGACTCAACGTGCCCGACGCGCGCCCGAAGGCCGAGGGCGCGCCGCGCCTGCCTGAGCGCGACAAGCCGGCGCGCGGCCGCGCTATCCTCTCGGTGATCAACGTCACGAAATCGTTCGGCGTCGTAAAAGCCAACCGCGACATTTCGCTCGATGTCCATGCTGGTGAGATACTGGCGCTGATCGGCCCCAATGGCGCCGGCAAGAGCACGCTGTTCGACCTGATTTCTGGCGTGCAGTCGCCAACCAAAGGCTCGATCAACTTTCTCGGCAAGGAAAGCCGTTATGCCACCCGCGCACTGTCGCTTGACGGCATGGGCCGCACCTTCCAGCACGTCCGCATCATCCCCGACATGAGCGTGATCGAAAACGTCGCGCTGGGCGCGCATGCCCGTGGGGCGACCGGCCTCGTCACCGCCAGCCTGCTCCTCGATCGCAAGGAAGAGGCGACGCTGCTGGCGGAAGCACAACGGCAGCTCACACGTGTTGGTCTTGCGCAGCTCGCCGAGCGCAATGCCGGCAGCCTCGCGCTCGGCCAGCAGCGGGTGCTGGAAATTGCACGCGCGCTCTGCTCCGATCCCTGCCTCCTCCTGCTCGACGAACCCGCCGCAGGCCTGCGCCATCTTGAGAAGAAAGCACTCGCCGATTTGCTTTCACAGCTCAGGACCGAGGGCATGGCCGTGATGATCGTGGAGCACGACATGGACTTCGTGATGAACTTGGCGGACCGGATCGTCGTGATGCAATTCGGCGAGAAGCTCGCCGAAGGCACGCCAGCCGAGGTCCAGGCCAATCCCAAGGTGATCGAAGCCTATCTCGGAGGCGTGGAATGAGCGCCGCATCCACCAGCTCCGACGTCCTGCTCGCGGCCGAGAACATCAGCATCGGCTACGGCCGCGTCGAAGTCATCCGAAGCCTGAACCTTTCGATCCGGCGCGGCCAGATCGTCGCGATCATCGGCCCCAACGGCGCCGGCAAGACCACATTGCTGAGCGGCCTGATGGGGCAATTGCCGGTGCGCGGCCGGCTGACCTTCTTCGGTGAAGTCGCGGCGGAACAGCCGCCCGTCGAGACGCTGGTTGGCCGCGGCATGACCTTGATCCCGGAGACCCGCGAATTGTTCACGACTATGACCGTCGAGGACAATCTGATGCTCGGCGCCTTCCTGCGCTACCGCCGCGGAGACAAGAGCTATTTAAATACTCTTGAAGAGGTCTACGCGCTGCTGCCCCGATTGAAAGAGCGGCGTTGGCAGCTCGCGAGCACCCTGTCTGGCGGCGAGCGCCAGATGCTGGCGATGGGCCGCGCGCTGATGTCCAAACCTCAGCTTCTGATGCTGGATGAGCCGAGCCTCGGGCTTGCCCCACTCGTCACCCGCGACATTTTGCGCTCCGTGGCCGGCTTGCGCGATCGCGGCGTATCTTGCCTGCTGGTCGAGCAGAATGCGCGCGCCGCGCTGCGCATTGCCGACTACGCCTATGTGATGGAATCCGGTGCCATCATGCTCGAAGGCCCGGCCTCCGAAGTCGCGAGCAATCCCGACGTGATCAATTCCTATCTCGGGATTCGGGCAGCCGCATCCTAGACGTTCTCGAAGCCCGCAATGGCGCGGGCAAAGGCAGGTGCAACATGCTGATGGTCAAACGAAGCGAACGGGACGAGGAACATCACCTCCGGAGCGAGCTCGCGCTGTTCTATCGGCTGGTCGATTTCTTCGGCTGGACCGAGATGATCTTCAACCACATCTCGGTGCGCCTACCCGGCGTCGAGAAGCGCTACCTGGTCAATCCGTTCGGACTGAACTACAACGAGGTCACGCCTGACAATCTGCTGACCGTCGACGTCACTGGCCATCTGATCGGCGACTCGAACTACAAGCCAAATCCGGCCGGCTTTGCGCTGCACGGCGCGATCCACGCCGCGCGCGAGGACCTCCACTGCGTCGCGCATGCGCACACGACGGCGATGTCGGCGGTGGCGCAGAAGAAGGACGGGTTGAGCCACGATAATTTCTACGGCGCGCAGCTCGCCGGACGCACCGGCTATCACACCTTCGAGGGCATCACGCTGTTCGACGACGAGCGCGAGCGCATGCTGGCGAGTCTTGGCAATGGCGACGTGCTGATCCTGCGCAACCACGGCGTCGCCGTCGGAGCCGCCGACGTGCCACGCACCTTCATGCTGCTGTGGACCGTGCAGCGCGCCTGCGAGATCCAGTGCCAGGCCGGCATGATCCCGGGGCCGGATAGCGCGCTACCGGATGCCGTGCGCGCGCAGTGCGTCTCGAATTCCAAGCGTCTGATCGAGGAAGCCGAATTCGCGAGACTATTCTTCGACGCGGCCATCCGCCGCATGAGCGCCGTCAAGGGCAAGCCGTTCTGATCGCGCGATCGGGCTTCATCGATGCCGCCGGCTCAGCCGCTTAAGATCGGAATCGTCGGGGCCGGCGCAATCGGCTCTGCGTTGGCCGCCCAGCTTGCGCTCGCCGGCCAGCCCGTGTCACTGGTTGCGCGCGGCGCGCGCCGCGAACTGCTGGCCAGGGAGGGCGTGCGGCTGCGCAGCGGCGAGCTCGCGATCGCGCATCCCGCGATCATCACGCTGCGCGAGCTTGCGACCTGTGATGTGGTCGTGGTCGCAGTGAAGGCGCAGGCGCTGCCGGAGCTGCTGCCGCAGCTTGTGCAAGCCATGGCGCCCTCGGCGCTGCTGATGCCCGCCGTCAATGGGCTGCCCTGGTGGTATTTTCTCGGTGCGAGCCGTTTTGCCCGAACCTCGCTTGCATCTCTCGATCCCAACGGCGACATGCTCTCGCACTTTCCGGCGGAGCGCCTGATCGGCTGCGTCGTCTATACGCGTGCTGCGATGAACGACGACGGCGACATCATCGTGCATGGCGAGCAAAGCCTCCGGATCGGACAGGTCGGACCTGTGCCGCCTCCCATTGCGCTCGGCAATCAGCTGGCGTCGGCGGGAGTTACCGTCAGCGTGGAGACGGATGTTCGCCGCGAAGTCTGGCGTAAATTATTGCGCAATGCTTCGACGAATCTGGTCTCCGGCCTGACCGGCACGAACCTGGAGCAAATCGGCAACGATACCGGCCTCCTCGCTGTCACGAGCAATATCGCGCGCGAGGTGGCTGAGCTTGCCGAGAAACTCGGCTATCCGACCGCACCTGATCTCGACGGCTTCGTCCACGAACTGCGGCGCGCAGGGCCGCACGTGCCATCGACGTTGCAGGACATCCGCGCGGGGCGTGCGCTCGAACTCGACGCGCTCGCGGAAGCACCGCTTGAAGTCGCACGGTGGCTCGGATGCCACATGCCGACGCTGGACTGTGTCCTCACGCTGCTGCGCGCGCAGCTTCGCTACGCCAACTCCGGCCGCCGGAATCAGGAGCGATAGACATCGGAAGTTACACCTAGCGAAAATCAACGGAGTCCCGTTTGAATTTCACTCCGTGCGATTCGACTTCCCGCTACTGGCGAGACCAGCAGGCAGACGCGGCGTGCAACCCGCTCGAACGCCAACTACATCAGGGTGAAACTTCGCTGACCGGCCAGGACGTATCGGCTCGTCAACAAGCTCCGTCGGACAGCAACAACGAAGGGATCGTCACGATCAGGATCTTTGCATCGAGCGCCATCGACCACTGATGGGCGTAGAACGTGTCGTAAGCAACACGTTCGCCGTAGCTCGTCGCACTCCGACCGCTAACCTGCCAGAGCCCAGTGATGCCGGGACGGCAAGCCAGATAAGCGCGGGCGGATTCCGAATATCGCACCAGTTCCTGCTCTGTCACGGGACGGGGGCCGACGATGCTCATATCGCCCTTCAGAACATTGAAGAGCTGCGGCAACTCGTCGAGGCTCGACCGGCGCAAAATGGCTCCGATCATCGTCACCCGCGGATCTCGCTTCAGCTTATGATTGGCAGCCCATTCTGCCGCGGCAGCGCTATCGTGCTCGAGCAGCCATCGCAATTGCTCCGACGAATCCACCACCATCGTGCGAAACTTCAGGCAATCGAAGTTTCGTCCGTTGAACCCTACTCGCCTATGGCGGAACAGAATGGGCCCGGAAGAGGACAGGAAGACCAGGAGGCCGCAGATGATAAGCAGCGGCGCCAAGAGGACAATGCCAGTCAGCGCGAGTATAATGTCTACAGCGCGCTTCGGCGTCAAGCCGATCGGACCGACCGGTGCAGCACGAGCAACAAGGCGCATACCGTCACGTCTAAGCATGTTCAGCACCAACTATTTTGCACAGCACTAACCAGATTTTGCGCAATACGGGCGAAACGGAAATTGACAAGTCGATTTAATCAAAAGTGGACCAACGATTAGATCGCGATCTGCACACAACGCGCAGCAGGCGGCCCCGGAAGAGCCGCTCAGGCCGCAGCCGTTCTCAGCCGCGAACGCCGATACGCCATGAAGCTTAGGCCGGTGAATCCAAGCAGCATCATTGCCCATGTCGAAGGCTCGGGAACGGCACTGACGTTGACATCAGCGATCGACCAGAGCTCATCCTTCGCCCCCTGAAAACCTGCACGATAATCGCCGCCCAGGCTCTCATAAGAGAAGGTCAACGTGTTCTTTCCCGCCACCAGCGGGATGGAGGCAAAACTGAATTGCTGCTCACCGCCGCAATAGCAAATTCCAGTGCCGTTATTGGTTGGGTTGCTGAAAGTTGCACCGAGCGGATTGGAGTATACGACAGCCTGCGTTTCGTCGGATCCGCCGCCGAGATTGAAGGTCCCCCGGAATATCTGGGTGCCATTCAATGCAAGCCTGAAGTCGTCCTCGAAATAGTTATGCCCATCGAGACTGATATAGCCATTAAGCACGAAGCTCAGGCCAGAGGAGATCGCGTTGGACGAATGGAAGTCGACCGAGAAAGATGTGTCTGTCACCATCGGAGTGGACGGGCCGCTGTAAACGATGGCTGCCCGCGCCGGCGCGCAAAACAAGCTGATAACCGTCAGGGTGATCCAGGCCGCTACATTACGCATACAAATCTCCCACTAAACCAGCCGAGCACCGTCTAGACCAAAGCTGAATGCATCAGCCGTACCAACTCGAATTACAAAGATTTACCGCTTCAATTCAGTCAAACATCCGTAAGCGATACGAATCAGATCGTCCGTTATGCGATGCGACGTTTGCCGAATCACGAGACGAGCAGGTCATGCGCCGAGTTCGCGCCCCTCCCTCGCAACGTTGCCCCGACACACGGGGCAACGACATCGATGAGACGGCAGGGCGAGAGTCTTACTTCAGATGAAGCGGAAGGACGCAGCGCTGCCGCGGCGACGGTAGGCCATGAAGCCAAGGCAAGCGAAGCCGATCCCCATCAGCGCCCATGTGCTGGGTTCAGGAACCGCGACAGTGAAGGTGTTGCCGGCAACCTGAAGGTTGGTCGGACCATTGCCCGAGTTCTTGCCGAAGATCTGCAGGATGTAGTCGCCGTTCGCCGCAAACGAATCGATAGCCTGGGCAAACTGCACCCCGGCAACCAGGAAACCGGTCCCGGACGCAACGAGCGTACCACCGATCGACCCAGACCAGATATCGACCGTCAGCCCCTGGACCTGTCCCGAGGCATCCGTGAGCCCGGCCTTGAAGTTGGAGAGGCCCGACAGAGACGACAGACTGAAAGTATAGTTGATGTCGAAAGCCTCACCGGCGTTCAGCCCACTGATCGTAAAATTGATGTTGGGGTTCAGCCCCAACGAGCTGCCGCTCGCAGGCACTACGGTATAGGCCTTGGAAGGCACTATGGATGCTGCGACCATCGAGAGCGCCAGCAAACCGGCCTGAATAAGCTTCATATCTCGCCCCTTTCTATTCGAAACTGATCAAACGAATTAGGAAACAAGTCTGGGAGCATCAGACGTCGACAGAACGTTCAGGTTGTCCCGCGAGCTATCAATCGCGGCGACCTTTCGCCTCCTGCCTCCTCTACGACGCGGCCTCTTCCACGGCTAAGGACCGCCCCAGACTCGCTCCCTTCGGATTTAATTCTTATCTTAATCGAGCCGGCAGCTCAATGGATTATTAACCAATAAAATGTTTTTAAACAATAAAATACATGAAATAAATCAATTGCTTAGATTCGACGCAACAATATCCAGCCACAACTGTGGCCGATCAGGAACAGGAATGCCGGCCACAAGATTATTTCAATTGGGATTATGGCAAAGCCGGAAGATCGACATTTAAATGTCCACCTTGGGATTCAAATCACCCTTCAGTCGACCGTCCGGACCTTGGTCAAGCAGGCGTGAATCGTTGATACGAAGCGGTTCTGGGCGTCGTACGCCCTGCCATTTTCTGCAGAAGCCGGATCCAACTGCCCTGGCCCTTGGAGGTCAGCCGAACAGGCTCGATGGTCTACTCGCGACTCGTAAGGCCTGACGAGACGCTCCGGCCCCTCCGTGACATTGTTGAGGGCCTCCAACAACTCGATGGCGAACCGATCCAACGACATGCGACCTCGCTCTCCAGCTTCATGGCGAGCCAGCACAATCCATAATTGGGTACGCAAACGCCTTCAGAGAAGCCGACCGGCAGTTCGTTCACAGCCGGATCAGCGCGAGCGAGCTACGGTGTTCGATTCTCAAGCCGGCCGTGCATCTCGACCGTTTCAGCTTTCATGACCTCTAAGCGAAGCCTTCGGACTTGCAAGTACAGCTTGGCAAGTTGTGGATGTCTCAAAGGCTGACGACATACGACAACGTCTCTCCAGGTCCACGCGCTACGAGAAGCATAACGGGATTGGGAGGATCTCAACCGAACTCTCGACACCATCAATACCTTAAAAAGTCGCTTGCTCAAAATACCGACTGGGAGGCTCAACTCCTACTTCGGTGGCTTTTGTGTCTCTTGGTCACACGGCTCGAGCAAAGGTTCGAATCGTGTGTCGCAACTCGGGCTGCGATTGCCGCTTGGAAGTCGCGGCAGAATTAAATTCGAATATTATGCCGCTCATGCCAAGAAAATATGAAGATACATCATCAATATCAATCAGCTTCGTCGACGCTCCGTTCTTATCCAGCTGCGTGGTCCGCGCCCACGAAAAATATCCACAAAAAGCTTCATCTGCCTCAACAAGCCCAGTCCGCTGAGCACGATGCGGCGGAACGGAAGAATGTTACGCCCAAATCCGGCCCACGCAATCAAGATTGTCACGCTGAGCAACACAAAGTCGGTGGCCGCGGTTGCGAAAGGAGCGAGCGCGCCAGTGACCGCGACCATCAGCACGTCGATGACGCAAACTCCGAGCGTCAGCAAGACGAGCAGCGACAGCGGAGGAATGGCGATGTCGAGCGCAAGCAAGAGAAGATCCCAGTTTCGCTGCCGGACCGCCCTAAGAATCAGACGCGGCACGGCAGTCATCAGCGAAAGATGACCTTGGATCCAGCGTTGACGTTGGCGATCCGCACCCTCCTCAGATACCGGAAACTCGCTGACGATTTCGACGAAGGGAAAGAAGCGGGGCGCGTATCCCTGCTCGGCCAGATCGAGCCCGAGCTTCATGTCTTCCACCAGATCCCCGTTCGCCAGTGGCGCACGTTCGATGACGTGCCAGGGAAAGGCCATGCCCGTGCCCATCAATTGAACAGGCCAGCCGAGTCTGCTTAGCCCGAGCGGACGGACCCAGTTCTTGATCGTCCAGGCAAATTGGGCAAGACCGCTGCCCCCCGCAGGTCCGGGAGCAGCGGTCATACGATAATTGCACTGCAACGGTTTCTGGATGCGAGAGCATGCGACCGACATCTTCCGAACAGCGCCGGCAGACAAGCGGCAGTCCGCGTCGACGAACATGATGATCTCTGGAGGATCGGACCGCAGGAAGTCGACCGCGTACGCCAACGCAAAGCCCTTGCCAATCCGTGACGGATCGTGGCGCTCGATGACCTCTGCACCTTCGCCATAGGCCACCGTGGCCGTGTCGTCGGAGCAATTGTCGGCCACGACGATGAGGCGGTCCCGATCGGTCATTTGCGTACGCAAGTCCCGAAGCGTGGGAACGATGCCACCACTCTCGTTGTGAGCGGGCACGACGACGGCCGCCCGTGGCGATGCGCCACGCTGCCCCTCCGCTTCTGCAGCCTTGAGCAGCGATGCGCAAACCTCGATCATCAAGAGGGCGATCGGAATACCGATTATTCCGGCGATCAACGTCAGCGATATCGTCAGAAAGATCGTCATCCTGCTGTCAATTGCCTCTCACTGCCCAGGCGCCATTTGCTGCGGGTCGGCGCGCCGGCGTGCCAAATCTCGTTCGTCGATGGCCCCTGCAACTTGACGAGCCGTCCGATTATGGTCTTGTGCTCGCAGTATTATCCACTTGTGGCGTACGGATTATTGAATGCGTCTTGCCTATTTAATCAATCGATATCCCGCTGTCAGTCATAGCTTCATTCGGCGCGAGATTCACGCGCTCGAGCGATTAAATCACCAGGTCTTGCGGATCGCCCTGCGCGGCTGGGCGGATGAGCTGAGCGACGTCACGGACGAGACCGAACGCAAACTGACCCGCTACGTTCTCGATCAGGGTCCTTTGCCACTCGCTTTCGCCTTCGTCAGGGTCGCCCTGACGCGCCCGGGACGGTTGTCGACCACATTGCGGCTCGTGTGGAAGATCGGCCGCCGCGCCGAACGTCCGCTGATCGTCCACCTGATCTATCTTTTTGAAGCTTGTCGCGTTCTCAACTGGCTGAAGGACGAAGGGATCGAACATCTGCACGCCCATTTCGGGACCAATTCGGCCGTCGTCGCGATGCTGGTCCATTCCCTGGGAGGACCATCCTGGAGCTTTACCGCCCACGGTCCGGAGGAATTCGACAAGGCGCAGATGATCGCACTGGCTGAAAAAATTCAGCGTGCAAGCTTCGTCGTGGCCGTCAGTTCGTTCGGCCGCAGCCAGCTGTTCCGGCAAGTCACTCACGATCAGTGGAACAAGATCGAGGTGGTTCATTGCGGAATCGAGTCGACATTCTATCGGCAAGCTGTCGCAGACGGCGCCCCGCCTGCACGCCTGGTCTGCGTCGGTCGCCTCTGCGAGCAAAAAGGACAGGCACTTCTGCTCGATGCGGCGCGACGGCTCGCCGCCCGGGGCGTGATGTTCGAACTGGTCCTGGCAGGCGATGGCGAACTGAGAGGCGCCATTGAGGCTCTGATCACCCGCTATGACCTGCAGAGGAAGGTGCGGATTACCGGCTGGATCGGCGGGGATCGCGTTCGCGACGAGCTCGTTGCGGCGCGGGCGTTGGTGCTGCCCAGCTTCGCCGAGGGACTGCCAGTCGTCATCATGGAAGCAATGGCATTGCGGCGCC
Organism: Bradyrhizobium sp. SZCCHNS1022; assembly: GCF_032484835.1. NCBI lineage: Bacteria > Pseudomonadati > Pseudomonadota > Alphaproteobacteria > Hyphomicrobiales > Nitrobacteraceae > Bradyrhizobium > Bradyrhizobium sp. SZCCHNS1022. The sequence goes on from NZ_JAUETT010000003.1 coordinate 471,690, forward strand.
CCGTCATCAGCACGTTCGTTGCCGGGATTCCTGAACTCGTCGTCCCGGGCGAGCATGGTTGGCTCGTACCGGCCGGCGACAGTGAGGCCCTGGCGGATGCGATGCAGGCCTGCCTCGATGCGCCGGCCGAAATCCTCGAAAGCTTCGGGAGCGCCGGCTACCACCGCGTTCGTGACCGGCACGACATCGACAAGGAAGCGGCCAAACTCGCCGATCACTTTCAGACGGCGATAGCGCAAAGCGCGATGGCTGGATAGCACGCTCGGTTGCGGCGCTGCGATCCGTTCATTCAGGGCACCTCGCGCCGATCGGACGAGCCGGTGATTTCCAGATACTCCAACGCGTTGCCGGGCCGATCATCATCGAAAACGCCGACGATCAGCCGTCCCGTCTTCCACGCCATTCCATCGAGATTGGTCCGGTATCTTCCGGCCAGCGGAGCACGAACATCGGCGTGATGGCCATGCACGACGTGCCGGCGGCCGTGGCCGATATCGGCCCGCTCCGAATAGCGTTTCCAGAGCAGCGTGCGCTCGCTCTGCGCCCGCAGCGGAACAGCGGGATCCACGCCGGCGTGAACAAACACCCGATGTCGGTCGGCATGCACGAGCGGAAGTTTGCTGATCCATTGCAGATGTGACACCGCCACATCCCGCATCTCGAACCTGCCGAGGCCCTCGCCGAACGAGGCCAACGTATCGCTGCCGCCGTTCTCGATCCACCAGTCCCATTCGCAGAGCCCGCTGCAGGCCTCCCACATCATCGCTTCATGATTGCCCTTGAGGCTGACGAGACGCATCGTGGCGGATTGCCAGGACATCAGAAGCTCGACCACCTCCCTGCTTTGCGGGCCCCGGTCGACATAGTCTCCGAGCGTAACAACCGTCGCGGGCGTCGCCCCCGCATGTCCTGCAATCGTCTCCATGGCCAGCCGCAGGAGGTCCGCACGGCCGTGGATATCCGGAATGGCGTAGGTCAGACCCATCTGGACAACAAAACCGCCACGACCGGCGCGCTTCCCTCAGGGCTTTCGAGCCCGGCGGACCGGATCAAGTCGAGGACGCCGCATTGAGAACCGGAGTTGGCGCAGAGCGAAGCAACGGGCGCCTGGCCAAGTTTGACACCAAAGTGAGAAGAGCGTCGAGCAGCAGCAGGAGAATGAGTGCAACTATGAAGAGACCGATGCCGGTGAGATCATGGACGATGCCTTCGAGCAGGTCGGGACCACCATAATAGGCGATGAGCACCAGCGTCAGAACGCGGATGAAATTGGCCGCAATGGTGATCGGGATGATCGAGGCCAAGAGGATGAAGCTACGCAGCTTCTCATCCCCTCGGAATACGTAGGCATAGAACACACCGATCGCCGACAAGGCAAAGATCGAGTTCAGACCCGAACATGCATCCTTCACCAGGAGCTGATAGGTCGAGATCATGATCATGACGCCGTTCTGCGCGATCGGATAGCCCAGGTGATACAGCACCTCCGTGACCGTGTTGGAGATGAAGACCTTCAAGGGGATTGTCGCAGCGTCGATCAGCCAATCGGGCATCGGCACCGCAAAGAATAGAAACCCGAGCGGAAATGCGAGCACGCGAAGCGTCGACCACCCGGCCGTGATCAGGACACAACCGATGATGACGAGGATCATCGACAGCGCCTCGAACGTCAGCAGTCCCTGCTGAATGCGGGCGAGAAACAACAGCACGAGCCCCCCCAGGAGAGCTCCCCACCCCAGAATGGGAGCGGGATTATCGACCACGGTCATGAGCCGGTTGCGGCTCTGCCAGATGAACCAGAGCGATGCACAGATCACCAGCGGTCCGTGCCCCTCCTGCTCGGTCTGCCAAGGACCGTCGATCAAGCCCCGGAAAGTCGGAACATATGCAACCAGAAACGCTGCCGAGAGCAGGACGGGTCCCCAGAGATTTCTGATGGAGAGGCCACCAGCCGATTGATCAGCGAACGACAGGGGCTTCATACCCGTCACCAATGAAGACGCACGATAAAGACCTTCCGACGATCACCAAGGCTAACATCCGACGCCATACCTAACAACAACTGCGTTATGTCTATCTCTGCGCTGCCAGAGTGACCCAGACAATCCCGGCCAATATCAAGACTGAAGCAAGGATCGCAGATCCAGCGTTTCCGAGTTGGTTTGCAACCGCGAACAACAGGCACGCCAACAGCACATTCAGCAGTGTTTGGATACCGCGATCGGTGAAGCGAAAGAAGATGAGCACGACCACGCCGAAGCAACCGACCGTAACGAAATCAAAGATCGTGCTCATGCTGCCCTGATGCTGGCGTTGCCGCGACCGGTGCGACCGTTTTACTTGCGGATGGCGCTCTGAGGACCGTCGTCGCGCTGCATCGCCTTGGCATAATCGCCTTCATATTTGACCTCGATATTGGCAGCGTAGGCTGCGAGGCCGGCCTCGGCCTTCACCACATCGGCCCGCATCAATTGTCGCGCCATGTTGGCTGCCGCTTCGCCTTCGAGGGGACGAGCCTGTTCCCCGGTCACCTGGAAAAAAACCCCGGTGGCCCCCGCGCGAACGAAGAAAACTTCGTCCGGCTTGCGCTGCTCGATCGCTGTCAAATAGTCCGGGTTCAGATCGCTGCTGTTCAGAAGCCCCAGCTGCCGGACATGCATCAAGCCGGCTTCGGACAGCGCTTGATCGACCTCGTCGAGCGACTTGGCCTGTTTATTCGCCTCGACGAACGACTGTGCCTCCGGCGTAATCGGAAGGCTGATCTGCTCGATGTTGAAAAGCTTTCGGCCAGCGAATCTCGATGGATTGTTGGCGATGAATTGATCGATATCGGCTCGGCCGGGAGATCGGCCAGAGGCCCGGCGATTGAGATAGGCATTCTCCAGGACCTGCTCGCGGGAGCGGAGCACGTCCAGGAGCACGCTGGGCTCGCGATCCAGCCCCGCTGCCAGCGCCTGTTGTACGACATATTTGCGTACGACGAGCCCGCCTAGCACCTGCCGAACGGCATTGGGATCGTTCTGCCTGTCGAGCGAAACGTTGTTGGCGCGAAACTCGTTCTCCAACTCTTGCGTCGTCACGACGTCCTTGCCGATCCGCGCGACGACCTGGCTCGACGAGCTCGTTTGTTCCTTTTTTTCGCAGCCGACGAGCATCGCCGCAACCATCGCGACGAAAGCGCCTCGAACGAGACCCCGCCCAAGAGGTGCCAACCCGCGCCCGCACCGCAACAAGGGCATCCTAACGCTCATTTAATACTCCACAAACGCGCCGAGGGACGACCTTACCCACGACCCACAAATTATCCGCACTCCGTCATGATCGCTCGACCAGACGCTCGAGACGGCACGGAGGGCCACCGAAGCCATCGCGATTGGCATTAAATACGTTTATCGTATATTAAATCATCCGCTACCCCGCCGTTTCCCGGAGATCAACAGACAAATGAGCCTGCGCCACGCTCAGATCGTTCTGGCGTCGACCGCAATCGTCCTGGCCGCCATCCTTTCCCAGGTCATGGTTCCGAAGCGATTGATGGCCCGGACAGCCGCCTCGCCCAGCCTTGAGGAGATCATCCCGCGGCAGTTCGGCACTTGGCGGTTCGTTCCCGAGATCAGCCCCATCAAGCCGATCGATACCGATGCCTATTTCCAGCCCGACGAACGCGCCGCCAAGGTCTACAGCCAGGAGGCGGCTCGTGGTTACAGCGATGGACAGGGCAACATCGTAATGCTGCTGGTCGCATACGGGCCGGTCCAGAATTATCGGCTGAAAGCCCATCGGCCAGAAATCTGTTATACTGCCAATGGTTTCCGGGTCTCAGGCAAGACCGCGACAACACTGCAAATCGGCCCCGGCGAATCGCCGATCAACGTAGCAAGGCTGATTGCGGAACGAGAATCCCGCCTCGAGCCGATCACCTATTGGATGCGGGTCGGCAACGACATCTCGAATGGCGTGATCGACAATCAGCTGAGTCGTCTCAAATATGGCTTGAAGGGAATCATTCCGGACGGCGCCCTCATCCGAATCTCGACCATCGGCCTATCGGAGGATGCCGCATTCAGATTGCAGGATCAGTTCATCCGCGATCTGCTCCGCGCAATCCCGGCGCAAGAGCTGAAGTTCTTCGTCGGAGCGTCATGACATCGACCGCACATAGGTCAGTTCGGAGGGCGGCGAAGATCTTCGCAAATCGTCCGCCTCAGAACCGCGAGCCGATCGGCGGTCGTCCGCTCCAAGGCGGGTGACCTTGCTCGGACTTTGGACGCAGCCGCTCAATAGTAGCCGTAATAGGTGGAGTGGGACTCGGGCGCCTTGTTGACGACGACGCGCACGATCGGCGTCCGCTGCAGATGTTTCTGACACTCCTTGATCTCGGTCGTCGTGGTCGTCCCGACTGCCGTCACCAGAAGCACCGCATCCATCAACGGCAGGATCGAGATGACGTCGTCCCCAAGCAGAAGCGGCGGCAGATCGAAGATCACGAGACTCGATCGGAAGTCGCGCCTGATCGTCTGCAGCAGGGAAACCATGCGATGCGACGCCATCCACTCCGAGGGTCCCGACGAGACGATCGAACCGGGCAGCACGGTAATCTGATTGGGGCCAAATCTCGCGCGCAGCATGGCCGCACTCGGCTTCAGGCGCCCTTCGAGCAGATCGATGACACCGGCACCGTTGTCGAGGCTGAGGTAGTTCGCGACCGACGGCTTGTGCAGGTCCAGATCGATCAGAAGCACCGATCGCTCCGGCAACCGGCCAACACTCAGCGCGAGGTTGCACGCCGTCACGGTCTTTCCACAGGCCGGCGAAGGCGAGGTGATCGCGAGAAACTGCCATCCCCGCTTGTCCATCTCCTGCAGCACCTGAGTGCGCAGCATGTCATACGCACGCCCGTTCGGATTGGTGCCTCCCAGAGCCACGACGCGTTTGGCTTGCAGATCCGGTGGCACCAGCCGTACTTCCCTGGCAATCGGGGTAACGCTGGAGTGCACGAGATCCGAAGATGCGCTTCCGCTGCCGTCGCCGCCACGCGCCAGATTGATCGCCTGCTTGATCGGGTCCAACCGAAGCCTCCGTCCCTAAGCCTATTTGAACAGACCTACCCTCGCCTTCGCAACCATGAGGTCGATCGGCAGGAAGAGATAGGCCGCGATCAAAGTCGCAGAAACCAGCGCAACCAGACCCAACAACAAGATCCAGATCCGCCATTGCTTCCGGCGCTGCTCGGCCGCCGTCTCGATATACGGAATCGATAAAACGAGCTGGCTATCCACCAGGCTGAAGATATCACTGGTGCGGCGGATCGACTTGTCCAGCATCTCGAAGACCATCGTCAGCCCGGCCCCCGCGGCCAAAGCGAGCAGAAGCGAGAGAGCTGCGAGCTTCGGGCGATTCGGCTTGATCGGCCGTTGCGGGACGGTTGGCTGCTCGATGACTTCGAGCTTCTCAGCCTGTTGATCCTTCTCGAGATTTTCGCCGAGCCGCGCTGCCGCCAACTTTGCCGTCGCGGCTTCCAGATTCTTCTGCAATGCATCCTGCTGCGCCAACAACGCCCCCAGCGTCGCGCCCTGGATGGTCTCCGCCTTTGCAACCGAAGCCGCCGCAGCCTCCAATGCCTGAATTTGCTTTTTCAAGGACTGAATCACGGGATGACGCTCGGAATAGAGCGCACTCTTCTGCACGAGTTCAGCCCTGAGTTGACTCAGCATGGTGGGCTGATCGGCCGCGGCTGAGGTCGGCCTCGACTGCCCGACCTTCAACTGGGCAATCTTCGTGTCGAGGGCAGCGTTGTCGGCCTGAAGCTTTTGGACCTCGCGCGCGAGGAACTTCGTGGTGTCGATCGCCCGGCTCGTGCGATCGCGCAGGTCCTCATTCAATATCCGCGTCATAAGTTCGTTGGCGACCTGGGCCGCAACGGCCGCATCGGAATATTCGAAGCCAACGGAAAACACGATGGTCGGAGGTTCCGAGGAGCGCCGCTGTTTGAAATCGAGATCCAGATCGACGGGAGCGATCTTCGTCTGCTTCTTCATCAGCTCGACGAGCTCGGTCACCGACATCAACGTTCGCTTACCCGGAAAGAGTTGGAACTTGTCTGCGATCGCGACCAGATTGTCGCGCGTCATCGTCCGCTGCTCGATCACCTGGATCCGCTCCTGGGCGGCACTGGTGATCGTGGGGCGTACCAGTTCGGTCGGAATCTGCTGCGATTGCACCAGGATCTTGCCTTCGGACAAATAGGTCGCGGGCCAAACGATGGCCACGGCGATCCCGAGGCTGCCGAAGACGAGGAACGGCACAAGGATCAAAGCCCAGCGGCGCTTCAGAACTTCCAGGTAAAAGCTTGCAGTCAGCAGGTAGCTGCGATCCTGCTCGTCCTCTTCGAAATCGTCCTCGTAATCAAGCTTCTTAAGCATGCTTCATGCCATGAATTGGCCAAAACGACCTGAATGGGAGCCTTTCCGAAATATAGCATCGCTTCAGATTTAATTGAGAGATTAATGCGCCTTGCCATCAAAAACCGTGCAAACCAGTGACGGCGTGGCCGGTGCGGCGTGCATCTTGCATTAATTTGCCGGAATTCGATACTTTTCCCAAGTTGCCTCTTTTAATTGCGCTATAATTGCGGCGGTCAGCTGCGAATTCCGCTATAGTCAATCGGAGTCCCAGCAAGGAATTTCGATGTACGAGGCATTCTATCAGCTCCGGGAGAAGCCCTTCACGATCCTGCCTGATCCCGATCTGATCTACTGGGGCAAAATCCATTCGATGGCGTTCACGATGCTGGAATTCGGCATCATGAACAATGCCGGGTTCACCGTAATTACCGGCGAAATCGGATCCGGAAAGACGACGCTGGTCCGTTATCTCCTGCGGCAGGTGACCCCGGGAATCACCATCGGCTTGATCTCCAGCGCTCCCCAGGGCCGCGAGGAACTGCTGCAGTGGATCCTGATGTCGCTCGGCCAGCCCTTCGAGGGCAGTTATCCAGCCCTGTTCAAGCGCCTGCAGGATTTTCTCCACGGACAGTTTGCAAGCCGCCGCCGGACCATTCTCATCATCGACGAAGCCCAGAACCTGGAGCCCGGGGCACTGGAACACCTGCGGATGTTGTCGAACATCAACTCCGACAAGTTCCAGATCCTGCAGTTGGTCCTCGTCGGGCAGCCTCAGTTGCGCGAGCTCCTGCAGAGCTCACAGCTGCACCAATTCGCACAGCGCATCTCGTCGGATTTCCACATACCGGCGCTCGATGACAACGAAGTCGCCTGCTACATCGACTTTCGCCTGAGAGCCGCAGGCTCGCCTCGACCACTCTTCACCTTGGATGCCTGCAGTCTGATCGCAAAGGCCAGCGGAGGTATTCCCCGGATGATCAACGTGCTGTGCGATATCGCGCTGGTCTACGGATTCGCAAACGAGAGGACCGTCATTACGGACCAATTGATCCAGGACGTCATTGCAGACAAGCAACAGTACAGTATTTTTCCGGTCAAGACGATCGCACGAGTTCCCTAAAACATTGGCTTCGCATTAATTCTTCATTTAAGAGTCCAACCGGTGGCGACACTGCGCTTTTAATTCGACCGCGCCGGGGACGCCACCAAAAATGCAGTAATATTCAATACTTAGGGCCTGCGAGCATGCGAACTCTGGTATTTATTTTTTGTCTGCTCGGTTTAATTTCCAGTGCCAAGGCGCAGGCACTGAAATCGGGCGACACCCTCGCCATTACGGTTTTGCAGGAGCCCAAGCTCGACCGAACGGTCGTGGTTGACCCGCTCGGCGAGATTGCCTTCCCGTTGGCAGGCCATGTCCGGGTGAGCGGCCTCACGCCTTTGGCAGTCGAGAATATCCTCAGGGCCAAGCTCCGGGCGAATTACAAGGATGGCGATCTCGATATCACGGTCGCGGTCGCCAATGCGGCGACCCCGGAGGAAGATCTGAAGCCGCGGGTTTACATCACCGGCGAGGTGCTCAAGCCCGGCTACTACGTCGTACGCCAACCGACGAACTTGATGCAGGCCATCGCACTGGCCGGGGGGCTTGGACCATACGCCGCCAAGCGGCACATTCAGATCAGGCGGCGCGAGGCCAGCGGTAACGAGGCGATCTTCGTATTCGATTATAAGGCCTACGAAGCCGGCGCCGCCGTCGAGGGCAACATCATGCTCCGCGCCGGCGACGTCATCATGGTTCCGGAACGAGGGCTGTTCGACTAGTTGAATTCGATCTCGCGTCGAGGCACAGCGCTGTGAAAAGGGCGGCCATAGCGGTCCCGGTCTGGCTCGGCTTGGCGGCATCACCGGCCCTTGCTGTGGACTGGTCGCTGATGACGTCCCAAAGCCAGACCGTCGAGCTCAACAGCAATCTCTTCTTGAACACGCCGCCCGCAGGTGTGGTCGGATCCTATTCACTGCTGTCGGCCCAAGCGGAAGCGCGGACCCCCATCACCAAATTCAATCTTGATGTGGACGGGTCCTATCGCAAGAACTGGGGACCGGCGGCGAACCTGCAGGCATCCGAGTTCATCAACTACGGCGTGAACGCCCGCTATGAGTTCAAGGAAAAGACGGCGTTCGATCGAGAATATGTCGAAACGAGCTGGCGGCAGCAGAGCACCGCGCTTGCGCTCCTGAGGGATCTCGGCGTCGCCACCAACGTCAACGGCTTTCTCGATCGCCTGACACTCGGCGGGGGGATCGACCGAACCTTGACTGCACTCGATTCGATCAGTCTCAGGGCATTCTCGACACGGACGAGCTACGAGCCCGCGACCGGCGGCACCCCCTTTACGGATACCCTTGCGACCGGCTTCTGGCGACACAATCTATCGCCGATCGCGGCCATGACGGCCTCGTCAGAGGCCGAATTTCTCAACTTCGACAACGCGTTCAACACGCGGATTCAGATCTATCGGAACCAGATCGGGACCGATCTCGCGCTATCGCCGCAGCTTTCTTTCCGCGGCAGCGTCGGGCCTGCCGTCACGTCCATCCAAGGCGGTGTGCCCGCGACCGGTCCGATCGTTCCCTTCGGAAGCACCAGCACCGACTGGATCGGTAATGCGGTCTTGACCTACAAGATGTTCCGAGACACGACCTTGATCGTCGCGGCCGACCAGTCGATATCGCCGAGCATCGTCGGCAGTCTCTTCAAGCGCGACTCGCTCACGACGACGCTGAACTACACGATCAACTCGCATTCATCGTTGTCCCTCTCGGCCAGCGGCAATCGCCAGGTGTCAACCACGACGACCGACTTCGCCTCGGCGTCAGCCGGCTACACCCACGAGTTCACACGGGAATGGAACGCCCAACTATCCTACCGCTACCTGCACCGCTTCTCGAGTTCCGGGACCACGATCTTTGATCCGATCACCGGCCTCCCCACCGTCACCGGCTTGGGCGCCGCCGACTCGCACTCCATCCTGATGGTGGTAACCCATAGCTATATGGTGCTTCCGCCGTAGCGCCGGATGACGTGCCCCCCCGCGGGCCACGGCGAAACGCACCCCACGAGGCTTGGCCGTCGTCCCTGGACGGCCGACGCGACAATCCTCAAGTTCGACGCGACGGAGTGGGGTCGGCCTTCGTTGCGATCGCCGGCAGGGCGGAAAACCCGGGCCATCGCTCGACCGTGTAAGAGGCCGCCCCGCTGACTACGGCACGAGCAGGCCTTGCGAAGTACCGGCCGCCATGGGCGAACAGCCGGCGGCAGGCCTATTGGATCGCGGTGCGGATGCGATCCTTCAGCTCGGTCCCGTCCGGCTCGAGGTTCAGAGCGGTCTTCAGCTGATCGGCGGCCTTGTCGGCCTGCCCTGCTGCCTTGTAGCTCATGCCGAGATGATAGCGCGCCACAGCCAGATTGGGGACTGCCGCGACGACATCCTCAAGCGTTGCAATCGCGCTCTTGTAATCTCCGCTGCGGTATTGAGCCCATCCCAGCGTATCCTTCAGAGACGGCAGCGCGGTCCCCTTCAGCGACTGCGACAGCGTGACGGCCCGATCAAGGCTCTGCTGGTCCGTGCGGTAATCCAGCAACAGGCTGACCAGATTATTGGTCGCAACGACGGACGTCGGCTGATCGCGCAAGATCGCTTCGTATTGGGCGATGGCGGCTTCATAGTCCGGCCTCAGCAGCTTCACGCCAGCCAGAGCGAGACGGAAGTTGAGATTATCAGGCATCTGTTTGAGCGCTGCCTGAATGACCTCTTCGGCCGCGTCGTATTTCTTCTGGGAGTCGTAGAGGTCGGACAGAGCCGTGTAGCCGGCGGCGTCCTTCGGCTGCCTGGCGATCGCCTCCTTGAAATGGTTGATCGCATCTCGTTCCTTGTTCTGAGCGAGCTCGACCTTCCCCAGCGTCACGAGCAGCTGCGCATTATCGGGGTTTTTCTGCCGGGCTTCGCTCAACACGGCAAGTGCCTTGTCGAAGTTCTTAGCCCTGGCGTAGGCCGAAACCAACGCCACCAGCGGAGCCACCGCATCCGGTGACGCTCGCCGGGCTTGTTCCAGCGCGGCAACGCTTTCCTCGATCTTGTTCTGGCCGGCGAGCGCAGAAGCGCGAACTTCGTCGGCCAACACGCTGCCGCCGTTGACGTGGCCGATGGTCTCGGCCAGCGCCATGGCACCAGCCCAGTTTTGGCGCGCCAGCCTGATCTGGGCCAATGACGACAGCACCTGCAGATTGCCGGGTGTCCGCCCGGCGGCCTCGGCCAGGATGTCCTCCGCACGCGAAAGATCCTTCCTTCGCTGCAGGAACGCGACATAACGAAGCACCACTTCCGGATTGAATTCGGAAGACCGCAGCGCATCGGCATATTGCCGATCCGCAAGTTCGTTCTTGTCCCCCCGCTCATAGGCGAGCGCCAGCGCCATCAGGAGGTCGACCGATTTCGGCTCATCGTTGAGCGCTTCGCGCAGATCAGCGACCGCACTGTCGAACTGTCCCCTGCCGACGGCGATACCGGCCCGTAGGCGCAGGGCGCCCGAATTGCGCCGGTCCTTGGCCAGGATACCGGCGATCAGCGGCTCCGCGGCAGCCAGATTGGACTTGGCGACGTACATCTCCGCGAGCTTGACCTGCGCTGAGAGCTTCCGCTCCGGGGGCGAGGCATTGGCGGCCAGCGCTTGCAGCGCCTGGACCGCATCCGCAGCGTTACCTTGGGCAAAATTGAGCTCCGCCAGGGCAAGCTGGTAGTCGAAAACCTCACCGCCTGCCTTGATGCGGCTTTCCAGCTCGCTGCGAGCCGCATCGGGACCGCGTGCGCTCGCCAGGAACCGCACCAATTCGAGCTCAAACTTGCTATCACCCGGATGGGCCGTGGCCCGCGTCCGCAACACCTTCTCGGCATCGTCGAACCGACGCTGGCTGAGCAGGAAGCGGAGCCAAGACTCCTGATAGGTCTCCGGATCGAGTGTCACGAGCGTCTTCAGGAGACCTTCGACTTGTTTCAGGTCTCCCTTTTTCTCGAAGGCCTGCGCTCGTAGAACGGTGACGCGCGCTTCGTCCGCCGGCGTCACCTTGACGGCCCCAAGCAACTTCAGGGCGCCATCGGCATCGCCGTCGGACAATGCCTTGGCCGCCAGCAGGGTCAAGGCCTCGGAATTGGAGGCATCGATCTCGACCGCGCGGCGCGCCTCGCGCACAGCGCCCTGCGTGTCCTTGTTCCGCAACAGCGCGATGGCTCTGACGGCGTGCAATTCGCTGTTCGGCTTGTCGCCTTCCGTGGCGACGTCGAGGACCTTGAGCGCAGCCTCGGCCGCTCCGCCGGACACCATAATCCGCACCAGCTTCAGACGTGCGCCGAGATCGTTCGGGTCGAGCTCGACGATACGGCGGAGATCGAGAAAGAGCGACTGGGCTTTGGTGCGCTCGTCGATCCCAGCCAAAGCACGCCAGACCTCGACCTTGTCGCTCTTGTATTTGACCGCCTTCAACAGTTCCACGCGGGCATTGAGGTCGTCCTGCTTTTCGATCAAAGCCATGCCGCTTTGATAGTAGGCCTGCGCCTTCTCCTCCGGCGAACCACAGCCGGATAGCAGCAGGCTCGACAGAACGATCGATGCCGCGGTCGCAAGCCACCTGCTCGTACTCATTGGAAGCCGACGCAACATCATCTGCATACCTCGAACTCAAGATCTGGTACTGCCACACCCGTCTGCGACAGAAGAAACTCGAACCTGTTCAGCCTGAATAACCGCCTCATCCCGCGCCTCAGCCCGGTGAAGTCGAGTCGGTTGCCACCTTCGGAGAGGGCCTGCCGCAGCGTCAGCAAAAGTCCGAAGAAACGAGCATCGATCCGGCGCGCCTCAGACAGATCAATCGATATCGATTTTCCTGCGGCCAGTGCCGTCCGGAACTGGAGGATCGCGCCATCGACATGCGCGGCGGTGGCGTCGCCGGCGAGGCGCACCACGACCGAATCGGCGTTCTCCGCAACGGAGATCCTCAAGGCGTCCTGCGATCGGCGCGAACGAAGTGCTTCCAACATCAACGGCAGCACCGAGCCGGCGAGGAGGCCGAGCAGCGCCCTGCCATCGTTGAAGTAGCGGCGCCAGAGATAAGGCTCCTCCTTGATCCGCCATAACCACTCAAGGCCATTACGCCGCATGAATCGCGGCGCTCGCCTGACTCGTCCGGCCTCGAAATTGATGGTCGCGCCGAACTGGGCCCGGATCGGCGGACGCAACCGTTGCGCGTTGTGCATCAGCCAGCCCTGCGCCTTTTCCGCGCCGAAGAACACCGCGAGCAGGTCGGCGGGATTTTCGTTGATCTGGTCCAGCACGGCCGGGGCGCTGATCTCCTCGATGGAGCCATAGCCCGGGTTGAGCGCGCCGACACAACGCAGGCCGCACTGCTCCGCGTTGAGCTTGTCGCGGACTTCCGCAGCGACCCCCTCCGCGCCGCCCACCAGAAACACCCGCAACGGCCGTTCACTGCTGACCGCCGACTTCAGTCGGCTGAACAGGTCGGCTCCTGCAATCCGCTCCGGCAGCGGAATCCCCAGCAGCCTCGCAATCCAGATCAGCGGCATGCCGTCGGCGAGGCAGAGATGGCTGCACAGGAGCGATTCCCGGAAGGCGGCACTCTCCTGGCTCTTCACCAGAAAATTCACGTTCGGCGTCGAAATCAGAAACGGCGCCCCACGGTCCGCAGCGTCCTGGATGGCACCCAGCAGGATGGTAAAGCTGATCGCGTCGATGGGGATTCCCAGCAGGCCGTAGACGTTACGCGAGAGATGATCGTTCCTGTCGTCCTGCGCCGGGGTCGACTGCGCCTCGTCCTGAAATGCAGGCTGCGTTCGCGCCGCCGTCGCTAACCCAGCACCACGACCGAAACGCAAGGTTTTCACGACAACGCCTCGAACTAAAACAATTATACCAATATCGACGATAACGGCCCGATGCCTCCCGCCTTTAAATTTAGTTTAACGCAGAATACAAGGGCGGTAAATTCGATTTAATCCATTTAATTTGCGGCGCAGCGTGGCAAACCAGTCACATCACCCAAGGGCATCCTGTCCCGCTATATCCACTCCCGGCAGCCGCCCGTCTCCCAATGACCGTGGCCGACCGGCTGGCAGAGAGCAGAAATGTGCTATTCGGATCGTCGCGGCGCGCCGCGCACCCGCCAACCGGCATTCCCCATTCGGCCACCTGGCCCTTCAATATGATGGATCGGACGTTACCCGAGATCAGCGCGGACATTGCGGACTGGAGCCGCGAACAGCCGCGGCAATTATGGGATCCGGGACGAAAGCTGCTGCTGGCCATTCGCAACTACCAGGCCTGGCGCGCGCGGCGTGGGCTGTTGCCGAAACTGCTCTGCAAGCTGGCCGTCCTTCGCCATCGCTTCTGGAGCGTCGTCACCGGCGCCGATATTCCGCTGACCTGCAGGATCGGCGGCGGCCTTTTGATCCCCCACCCGAACGGCATCGTCATCCATCCCGCAGCCGAGATCGGGGTCAATTGCCTGATCTTCCAGCAGGTGACGATCGGCAGCCGCGAGGGCCCCGGCGTGCCGCTTATCGGCGGCCACGTGGATATCGGCGCCGGAGCCAAGATTCTGGGTGCCTTGACCATCGGCAACCATGCACGGATCGGCGCCAATGCCGTGGTCATCACCGACGTTGGGCCAGGCCAGACGGCCGTCGGACTGATCCGTTGACGACGCGGAGCCACGCGTTGCAGGAGCGCCATGCGAAATGAGCGATTTGACCCGAAGCAAACCGGACCAGCGAAATCAATCATCCATGTTTGAGAACATCCGCGCTGATTTTGCCGCGCATGGGCGCAACTGGGGCGCACAGGGACTTTGGGTCATGGCCGTCTACCGCTTCGGCCGGTGGCGTTACGGCATTCGATCTCCGCTGCTGCGCAAGCCCTGCTCGCTGCTTTACAAGTTCATGTTCAAGCTGGTTCAGATCCTGACCGGCATCGAGCTGCCGTGCGAGGCGGTGGTCGGCCGCAATTTCGTGATCGATCATTTCGGCGGCATCATCATCAGCGGCTACGCACGGTTCGGCGACGATTGTCGGATCCGCAACGGCGTCGTCGTGGGGCTGCGCCGCGTCGATGAGCCCGCCGCCCCCGTCATCGGCAACAATGTCGACATTGGCGCGGGCGCCAAGTTGCTCGGGCCGATCACGATCGGCGACAACGCGATCATCGGCGCCAACGCCGTGGTCTTGCAGGACGTCCCCGAGAACTGCATTGCGGTCGGCGTTCCCGCCGTCATCAAGCCGCGATCGCGCGGCGCCGAGGAAGCATGATGCCGGCCGTCTGCAAGCCGCCCGCCTATGGCGTGGTCGCGATCGGTCGCAACGAGGGTGAGCGGCTCAAGCGCTGCCTCTCGTCGGTGTCGGACGCGGCGCTGACGGTCTATGTCGACTCCGGCTCGAGCGATGGATCGATGGAATGGGCGACGAGCCGCGGCATTGAGGTGGTGGAGCTCGACACCGCGGCGAGCTTCACCGCGGCGCGTGCGCGCAACGCCGGCTTCGCCCGCCTGATGGAGCTGGCGCCTGATCTGCTCTATGTGCAGTTCGTCGATGGCGATTGCGAGATGATCTCGGACTGGCCGGCGCAGGCAATCGAATTCCTCGCTTGCCACGCGAGAGCTGCGGTCGTTTTCGGCCGGCGCCGCGAGCGCCACCCCGAACGGTCACCGTACAACTGGCTGTGCGACCAGGAATGGTCCGGGCAGCCCGGCGAGGTGCGTTATTGCGGCGGCGACATCATGGCACGGACCGAAGCCTTGCGCGCCCTCGGCGGCTATCGCGACACGATGATCGCCGGCGAAGAGCCCGAACTGTGTGTGAGGCTGCGGGCGGCCGGTTGGTCAATCTGGCGGATCGAACAGGAGATGACGCGGCACGATGCCAACCTGCTGCGCTTCGGGCAATGGTGGCGCCGCACCTTGCGCAGCGGCTATGCCTTCGCCGAGGGCAGCCATCTGCATGGTGCGCCCCCGGAGCGCTTCTGGGTGTGGGAAAGCCGCCGCGCGCTGATCTGGGGTCTCGGACTGCCGCTGGCGGTCCTGGCAACCTTGGCCGCGATCGGCCCCATCGGCCTCGCGCTGCTGCTGCTCCTGCCGCTGCAAGTGCTGCGGCAGACCCTGCGCGGCTCAGGCCCGTGGCAGGAGCGCTTCAAGCTCGCTCTGTTTCAACTGATGGCGCGTTTTCCCGAGGCAATCGGGCAGATGAAATTTCGGGTAAACCGTTTGAACTGCAGCAGCCAGGAGATCATCGAATACAAGTGAGGCCTGATCGAACCGGGCGAACCTACCCACATTAATCTCCACTTGGCATCTGCCCCTCCTGACATCGTCGACATGATGGCAAACGAAAGCATTCTCCTTGTGCTGCCGCTACGGGCGTACAACGTTCACGGCAGGATCTTTACCGATGATCAGGCGTGCAATGGCCTGCTGAGGTGGCTGGACAACTTCCAAACCGTCACTCTGGCATGCCCCACCATCGTTGCAAGCGAGGCACCAGCCGATACCCTGCCAATCGATTCCCTGCCGACGCAAGGTCGATTTTGCTTCCATGCATTACCCTATGCATATTCACCCGGCACGTTCGCCCGCGCCCTCCTGCCGACGATGTCCCGGCTGCGGACCCTGATTGCGGAATCGAATTACCTGCACTTTGCGATCGGCGGTTTCTGGGGGGACTGGGGCTCTTTTTCATGTGTGCTCGCAAGCCGCATGCAGCGCCCCTACGCCGTCTGGACTGATCGGGTGGAGTCTGACGTCATCCGTTTTCAGGCCTCATCAAAGAGCGGCCTGAGGCGCCTGTATGGGCAGATGAATGCGATCCTAACTCAGCTCCTGGAACGGTCCGTCATCAGGCGAGCTGGCCTCGGCCTGTTTCACGGCATGGATTGCTACAACGCCTACTCTCGCTTTTCGACGAACCCGCAGCTGGTTGACGACGTACACCTTGGTACGGACGCTCATATCTCCGAAGCCGAACTCTCCACACGGCTGGCGAGGCAATCATTACGCCATTTCGTTTACGCCGGGCGCGCACATCGAGACAAAGGCATCCATGATTGGATCGCGGTCTTCGCCACGCTCGCGCAGAAACGGCAAGATTTTCGCGCCACCTGGTTTGGCAGCGGCCCCGATCTGGAGGCTGCCCGAGCGGAGGTCAAAAGACGGTCTCTCGATGCGGTCATCCGCTTCGAGGGATCGATCTCCCATAACGACCTGCTGAGTGCGCTCAAGAACGCCGACGCTTTCGTGTTCTGTCACAAGACCCGGGAATCGCCTCGATGCCTGATCGAAGCCCTGGCATGCGGCCTTCCCCTGGTCGGATATCGCTCGGATTACGCTTCCCAACTCGTTGCCGAACATCACGGTGGACTGTTGATTTCGCCGGATGACGTCGTCTCTCTGGCCGCCGCGGTCGAGACATTGTTCGATGACTCGACCCTGCATTTGCGTTCAAGGGCAGCTGCGCGCGACGGCTCGCTATTCTCGACCGAGGCCATCTTCAAGCACCGCTCTGATCTGATGAAGCGGTTGATACCCATATTGTTGGAGGCTCGCGACAGTTAGCGACCTAGGCGTCGCCGGCGGCTTACAGCTAGAACCACTGACGCGCGCTTTCAACAATCCGGGGCTGCGCAGAACCTATGCCAAGCCGCTCAGGACCAGATCGGCCGTTCTGAGGATCTCCTCGGGGTGGAAGACATACGCCGCTCGGTCTACCTCGCCCACGACGAAGCCGAGCCCGACGCCGACGCATTCGGTCCAATGTCGGTGGATCGCCGTAAACCGGTCCGCCGGCTGCAGGAGCACCAATCCGCATCCCGGATCGAGCGTAAAGGTACAGTGCGCGACATGACTGCCCTCCATCGAGATCACCAGCTTGGCCCGCTGGAGCGTAGGGATTATCTCGCTGAGCGGCCCAGCGACGTCGACGATCTCGAATCCGTTCCGCTGGAGAGCATTGATGAGTTCTGGCTCATCCTTCACGACGCGGGCCGCTCCGGTGTTGCCACGGCGAAGATAGATCAACTTGTCGCGCCTCAAAGGCGGTGGGAACGACTCCGCCAGCCGCTGCGACAGTATCCTGTAGCGCTGGTGCTTCAGGCTGTTCTGCGCGAAATCCTGATAGATCGTCAGCTCGCCGAAAACCGCATATTCCATCGGCGTCCACGCCTGCCGCAAACACGACGCATAGGGCGGAAGATGTTCGAACGCCGATGGTCTGAACACGCAGATCGGATGGCCCGCCTGCTCGGCGAGCAAATATTGGCAACAATCGTCCCGCAGCCAATGGCCGAAATAGGTGTAGCCGACCGCGCTCGATGCCAGGGCCCCCTTGCGGATGTGGCGAACCTGTCCCGCCCGTCCTGTACGCCGGCCGATAAAGTGTCGCATATTCTTCGCATAGATCGACCCGTCGTGAAGCACGGCATCGCGCAGGTGATATGCGATCGTCGGCGCATGCGTGTAGCGCACCGCGAGCATGCTCTCAATCTCGACGCTCAGCGGGTTGTGGCCTGTGCTCGCGGTAAGGCGGTCAAGTTGACCCGCGAGGTACACCGGCGGCCGGGTCGCGGCGATCTCTTCCGGGCAGAGGACCTCACGATCCACCGCAGCCGACTCCGCCGTTCCGGGGCCTTGAAACACCCGCCGCACCAGCCGACCATACGGCGCAGCCGCCACCGCTGGAGAAAGGTGCAGATTTCTACGGAACATGCAGTTTTACACACTAAATTACAAGCATCGATTAGTCATGATTTTTATAAGCAACGAAGAGGATATTTAATATGCAAACTCTGCAATAATCGATTCATCCACGACAGATTTCGTCGACGCCACGTTTTTTTCGATTTCAGCGGTTGAACATTGTTTCGGCCTGATAATCGTTGATGGGCTTAAACGAAAGGCAAAGCCGGTATCTGACGTGTCTCCGGCGTAGAACTCCGCCTCAACTCCTCAGGGGCTGCGCGGCAGCCACCAATCCGTCGCGCCAAATGGGACGAAGGCTCAAGGGCGCCAAAAGTCTACGAGCGAGGCGAGCCTTCGGAGAATGGCCCACCCGACCCAAATCGTCGTGCTCAAGAAAGACGACGTCGAAACCTGCGCGATCAAGCTGCCACCGCAAATGATCCGCCGAATATTCGATCTGGTGCCCCAGCCCTTGCCCCGGCTGCGGCAACATGAAGCGGTCCAAGAACTCTATGCCAAGAGCCATCCTGATCAGATTGCGCATCCTGAACAGATTCGGCGTCGTCAGAAAGAGAAAGCCATTCGGTTTGAGTAGCCGCTTAAGACGATCAAAGATCACATAGGCAGGCAGAGGGAGATGCTCGACCACCTCCAGCAGAACGATCGCATCATATTCATCGTCGGAGCTCTGGGCCCGCTCGTCCATCAGGTTGAACTCGACGAACTCCAAACCAGCTTTCAGAATCGGTTCGACGTACCGGTCTGATACGTCCCCGACCACACAACGATCTTCAAACAAGGCCTTACAAAGAAGCGCCATCTGTCCTCCGCCGATCTCGAGGATCCGAGCCGGCCGGGGCAACGGCAGTTTCAACAACGCATTCAGCGATCGCCAATATCGCTCGCGATCGTTGACATAGTACTCGTCTTTCTCGAAAAAGCCGGCTCCAACGATCGAGCTGTCATACAGCGCGTCAAAACGTTGCCTGAGACTCTTGATCGCATGGCGGCCCGTTTGAATCCTCGGTTCGTACATTTTACTGGGTTTATCCCCATCGAAAGTTCGCGTTCAGCCCTTGAGAGTACCTGCGAATGAATGAATTCGCCAATATTAAACCCACTGCTCTCGGCAAGGTGCTGCTGCTGGCCGAAACGGCCAATCCTGAATGGACGAGTGTGCCACTGATCGGCTGGAGCTTGTGCAAGGCCCTGTCTGACCGGCTCGACACCCACATCGTAACCCAGGTGCGCAACCGCGCAGCTTTTCTTCGTGCCGGACTGAGGGAAGGAGAGGATTTCACCGTCATAGACAATGACGCCTACGCAGCTTCGTTCTGGCGCATGGCCGATCGATTGAAGGGCGGCTCCGGCAAGGGTTGGACGATGTCGACGGCCTTTGCATCCCTCGCCTATTATACGTTCGAGCAACAGGTGTGGTCTCGCTTCAAGACCCGGCTGCTCGCGGGCGAATTTGCCCTCGTCCACCGCGTGACGCCGGTCAGCCCCACCAGCCAGAGCTTGATCGCTCCGCGCCTTGCTCGGGCCGGCATTCCCTTCATCATCGGGCCGCTGAATGGCGGTATTCCGTGGCCGCCACATTTCAAACACCGACAGATGGCCGAGCGCGACTGGCTGTCGGATCTACGCGCTCTCTATCGCCTCATGCCGTTCTTTCACGCGACCCGGCGCTCGGCCGCAGCCATCCTATGCGGATCGAGACACACGCTGGATGAGATGCCCTCAGCGGTCAAAAGCAGATGTATTTATCTGCCGGAGAACGGCGTCGACCTCGCGAAATTTCCGCTCGGTCAACGCCGCCCGCAGTTGCCGCTTCAGGCGGCCTTCGTCGGCCGTCTGGTCCCTTACAAGGGTGCAGATCTGCTGTTACGCGCCGCTCGCGCACAGTTGCGAGCCGGTCGGCTTCATCTCCATATCGTCGGCGACGGCCCCCAGATGCCCGATTTGCGCCGGTTGACGGCAGAGCTCGGCATCGACTCCCGCGTGACGTTCCATGGCTGGGTGCCGCATCACGCCATCCATGACATTCTTGGCCGCTGCGACTTCACGGCGCTGCCAAGCATTCGCGAATTCGGCGGCGGAGTGGTGCTCGAATCGCTCGCTATGGGCCTGCCCGCCATTGTTGCCGACTATGGTGGGCCCGCGGAATTGATCGATTCCTCTCGTGGCGTTCGTGTCCCGTTCACCGACGAACAGAGCCTTTTGAGCGGCCTTACATCGGCAATCAACCGATGGGTCGACGTTCCTACTCTGCTTGCGCCACTCGGGGCTTCCGGCCGCGCCTTCGTCGAAACAAACCTGACCTGGGAGGCCAAGGCCGCGCAGGTCGAAACAATCTACTATGCTGTTCTCGACGGAAGCCGCACGCTGACTGACATCAGCATTTTCGCTCCAGCCCCTCTGTCAGCCACCGTAGGCGAGCGATAGGGGCCAGCCGGCCAAGCAGCCCAACGGCCAAGCCAGCAGCAACAGCGCTTCATAGGCAAAGCTATTCAGCTTGAACTGGCGGTTGAGGTAAAAGGTGAGGAGCGCGGCAGGCAGCATCTGAATGGCAACGCCCAGGAGAGCCCCATCCACTCCCCACAGAACGTAGAGCGACGGCACGATCACGAACAGAGAGGCCAGCCTGACCGCAGTCAGCAGCGTCACGTATTGGGGCCGCCCCAAGGCCAGATACACATTCGACGCCAACCCATAGCGCGACAGTAACAAACCGAAGGACAATAGCTGCAGGACGTGGCCTGCAGAAGCATAACGTATGTCATACATCAGATGGATGATCGCCGGCCCAGCAGCAAAGAAGAAGCCGGCAAGGCCGATTCCCGTGAGGTCCATCATCCAGCGCATGCGCCAATAGATCTCGCGAAGCCGATGCGGCTGGTCGCGCCAGATCTCGCTTAACGCAGGCAGAGAAATTCCGCCCTGCAACCGCCCGATCACGCCGTCGGGGATCCCGGCGATATTGTTCGCAATCGAAAAATAGCCCAGGACCGTGGGACTGACCAAGGCAGCCAGCAGCAGGCGATCACCATTTAGTCCCAAAGCGCCAACCGCAGATGAGACGAACACCCATTTGCCGAAGCGCTTCAACTCGGCAGCGGCTTCCTGATGCCAGCCGAACCGCGCCTGTCGGCCGGGCAGCCAGACGTAGCTCAGCGCCGTGTTGAATGCCGCTCCGGCAAGGCCGCCAATGACGTAGGCCCAGATCGATCGAGTCATCAGGGCAAGAATGATCACGACCAGGAGACTGCCAAGCTGTGCGACCAGCTCAATCAGCGTGAGTCGACCGAGATTCAAGGCACGACCAGCGACGATCGCGTTGATCGACTGAAAACCGAGGATCACGCTGGCGAAGCTGCTGACGAGGACTAGCGCAGGCAGTTGCGACTCCGCATAAGTCGAATTCGCCGGCACAACCCCCGCCCGCTGAACCATGAAGGCCAAGGCGGCAAGGAGAGCTGCCACGCCGAAGACCACTCCTCCCCGGATCACCTGCAGCGTCCAGGCCGTATCCTGAAATTCCGGTTTGTCGCCATTCGCGCTCCGCACAACCGCGGGCCGCAGGCCGATGTCGGTCAAGAGTGCCACGACGACCTGAACTGTCGTGACGATAGCCAAAATTCCAAATACATCGGGAGACAACAGCCGCGTGAGTATGATCGTTGCAGCCAGCCGTAGTGCCAGCGAGGCAAAATGCCCAACCACGGCAATGCTCGCAGCCCGAACAGCACGCACTTTGAGTGACTGAGCCTCGGTCACCCAATAATTCAAGTTGAACCGCAGCATCAGGACTCGTGGCTCTGGAGGGGCACGTCAGCTATACGCGGGTGCGTTGAGTTGGTCCTGCGGACGCTCAATCAGCCTCGTGCGTTTTCGGCTACGCGCGACGAGATTTTCGCTCCTTCCCACGAGAGAGCCTGCCATCAGGAAGGTCAACGGCAAGAGAGCGGAGTTGGGAAGCAGATCGAGCACATTGAGCGCGAGGATCAAGGCTATCGCGCCCAGATACACCGCTTCACGTTCGGAGCGGACATATTTCAGCGCGCCAAGCGCCCTGAAGACACCGTAAGTCAACAAGCCGAACTCGGCAAGGAATCCGAACACGCCATATTGTCCGAGCACGATGATCCAGCGTCCATCCGTCACCGAGACGTCGCTACCCCATTCCGCGTAGACGCGGTTTCGGCCAAATCGCCCCCATCCTGTCAGGATGCGTTGATTGGCGCGTTCCAGCAGCTGATCCTCATTGATGAAACGGAACTCCAAGGAGTCCGCCCTCTCCTCGCTCCACAGGCGCACGACCGACAGGATCGAACCGGTCGGCACCAGTCCCTCGGTGCGCAAGAGCGGATATCCAACGGAAATGACGGACAACAACACGGCGACGCGCAGCATCGTGCGCGGAGTCGCGAAGCGGACCAGCGGGACGGCAATCAGGGCGTAGAAGGCGGCTCCCAGGCTCTTGCACAACAACAGTACAAGACCGAGATAGCCGGCGACCGGCCCCGCCTTCACAGGAAGCCTGCTCGGCGCTCGCGCACGCCACAGCGCGACCGCAGCAACCAGTGTCGCCATCATGAAGAAGCTGGCGATGAGGCCATGGCCCATGAAGACCATGGGCCGATATCCGCCGCCACGGATCGCCTGGATGAAATCGCTGGAATAGTATCCGTAAACCCAATAGTGCAGCTGCGGACTGAAGCGAACCTCGAACAGCATCGGCAGCGAGTAGATAATGCCCGCGAGCATCAACGCCCGCAGCAGATCTTCGCTGTCCTGCTCGGTTCGAAGCGCGCGGCGGCCGAATACGAACGGAAGCACGGTGAAGAGCGCCAGCTCCGCCGACGAAAAGCCGTCATAGAAGCCGACACCGGGAAGGACCCGGTCACCGATGAGGATCGTATCCTCATTGGCAAGGCTGGAGAGTATAGGCACGCCGACCGCCAAGGTCAGAAGAACGAGCGGCCAGCCGAGCCTGAATCGCGGGCTTCGCGACCGGGACGCAATAAAGAATATTCCAATCGCGGCACATAGGGTCGGAACCAGGGCTTTGTCGATCGGCGACAACACCGGGACCTTGAATGATCCCGCTGCCGGCAACAGCATCTGCGCGCCGAGAAACGTCCATATCGTGGCACGGCCGACCGGCAGCTGGCTGTAAAGCACGAGCGCGACGACGGCCCACAGTCCAAAGGCAATGATCCCGCCCGTCCCCATTCGACATTGCCCGATTGATCGCCCGTGCCAGGCGCGCCGGACGGCCCCGCCACGGCATACCCTGAATTAAATTCAGGATTGA
The DNA here is from genome assembly GCF_032484835.1 of Bradyrhizobium sp. SZCCHNS1022. NCBI lineage: Bacteria > Pseudomonadati > Pseudomonadota > Alphaproteobacteria > Hyphomicrobiales > Nitrobacteraceae > Bradyrhizobium > Bradyrhizobium sp. SZCCHNS1022. The sequence continues at coordinate 495,202 of NZ_JAUETT010000003.1, forward strand.
ATAACAGGCATGGCTGCAGAGCGGAAGCCGGTAAATCTCACGTCAGCCACCATGATTAAATGCGAGGGCAGCATCCCAGGACTTGAATTTGGGGGCATAGGTATCGCCGGCGCTCAAGGCCCATTGATTGACTCCTGGAATAAGCAGCCAGGCGGCCGTGCGCGAGGCCGGCATGCTCATGAAGTCCTGCCATTGCTCACGCACGAGCGCGGCGAAGCTGTCCGACATCTTGTAAGCCTGGAGCAGCGCGGCAACCCTGCCCTTCGGTCCACCATAATCAGTCGAGATGCCCAGCGCGGTACAGGTCTGCGTCGAAGGATACCAGCTCTCGAAGCCGCCTTCATAGCACTCGACCGATTTGCCGAATTGCTGCGCGATCCGGTCCCAGACAGGATAGATGCCGGTGCCGTTCGCTCCCGACTTGAGCGCACGCAACGTTTCTCCACCAGGCTTGCCGTTGGCCAATGTTCCCGCCCGGATATCCTTGTCGAGGAAATCGAGCGCCGCGGCCATCTTGGCGGGAACGGCACTGGCGTAATCGTCAGCCGCGGCCAACAGACCCGCAATATTGGCCGGTCCCCGGCTGATGTAATTGCCATCGAAGTTCGTGCATTGCGCTCCGGAGTAATAGGTCGCGTAGGACAGCACGTCGCACAGGTCGATCGGCCGGTGCGGAGCGACATTGTGATCGGCAAATCCGTACCTTGCGTAATTTGGGTAGAGCGACCCGGACAAATCGGCACCTTGGAAACGATAGCTCAATGTCGCCCCCGCTGCGCCAAACGCCTGAAACGCCATGACGCGCCGAAGCTGGCTGGCCGAACGCGGCGACCACGCCTTCTTGACGAGCTCCATGACCTGGCAATAGCGGGCTGCGTACCAACCATGCATGCGGCGATTATTGTCGGCCGGAAAACCGAGCGCGGCCCCTCTCGCCGCCGCCCAGTGCGTGACCGGGAAGCTGAAATTCCAGACCTCGTTGCCGTACTCGAAATAGGCGTCGAGCGACGGCGACAGCAGATCTCTCACCAGAGCCGTCACGGCGGTGATCGACGCATCGTCGAAATAGGCGGGAAATGTGCACCAGTAGTGCGCGTTGATGCGGTTGGCGAAGGCGACCTGAAGCTCGAAGGGAATGCAGGGTGTTTGGCCGCCCGACTGCCACATGAATGCATTCAGAAGCCCATCGTAAGTCAGGGTGGCAAGGCTATTCGCCTTGATCACCCCGACCGCGAGCGGCTGACCTGTCTGCCCGCCGGAGCCGTAGAGGAGAGGCACAGCGCCGCGTCCGCCGGAATCGATCGTCACCTGGCTCGTTGTGTTGGCATCGACAAATTGCAGCTGGATCATCTCGCCGTCGACATAGCTCTTCCCGGCATCGCGCTGAGCCGCGCAGATATAGGCGTTCGTGCCGCTGGCGGATCCCGCCCAGGCACCAGGAGCCCATCGCTGCGTGCTTATGCCGAACCCGGTTCGCCAGGGGGGCACGTAACGGGATTGCGACGCAGATGAAAAGTTCGGGCCAGCCCATCCCATCGGACGAACTACACCGAGATTGAGCGAGCGATACACATTGACATAATCGTCGTCGAACATCTCCTCGGGCGTCTTTGCGTCGTCGATGGCATCCTCATCGACCAGCCGGCACAGCACCGCATTGTTCATTCCAGCGAACTTCGCACCGGCTGGAAAAACAAAGATGACGGACTCCGGCACCGACGCACTGAAAGTGAACACAACCCGCGCATTGGTGCCCGCGACAGTCATGTTGAAATCGGTCCCACCGCTGACGTAGCCAGAGCCGAGCAGGACACGAAACCCGGGCACGCCACGCATCAATTGGATGGTCCCGGTGCCCTTGAATTTTAGCACCATCTTGTCCGAAGGCTTGATTTTGGAAGGCAGGCCGATCCTTCCGGAAATGTTGTACTGAGGCGCCGCGGCTGGATATCCATTCGCATCAAGAATCGACGGATAGGCGTAACCAGCGTTCGACTGCAAACTATCGAGCGAACGAACCAGATTCTTGAACATGCCAGGCTCGATCGTGGTCCCGATCAAGAGCCTGTTCGCAGCCTTGGCACCGGCGGCTCCGTAAGCGACGCCGGCTCCGACGAGGGACGTGCCGATTGCCATCGCCGGAACGGCGGCCACGCCTGACAAGATGTCGCGCCTGGAGATTTGCATGTTGCCTTCCTCGAATCTCTCAACAGATTCGGCCGGCTTGTTACGGCGAATACCGTTGGGACGAAAACCTAATTAATGGCGAGGATCCCGAGAGATGACCGCCAGCCTCACATGCGTGGGTAGAGGTCCAGCGCAAATTAAATGATACAACAGTAGACTTCTAATACCCCGCAAGGATAACATGTCGCTGACATTATCCCCAAAGTCCTCCCTGGCCGGCGCCCCGACAAAATGGGACGCCGACAAGGTGGCATGATCTCCGTTTGCTCCGCGTAACTTCCCACATCGTTTGATCGAACGCGCTCGCATCTCACGAATTGAGCCCTTACCTTTTTCCTGCTGCGAACGACCCGGTGAAAGAAAACTGCAGAGATTGCTCCGGCCCGACCGTCAAATGAGCTACATTAAATCTCTTGACGGAATCCGCGGCATCGCGATCCTGTTGGTCCTTCTTTTTCACTCCGGCATTCTGCTCGTCGGCTGGGCCGGCGTACAGTTGTTCTTCGTGCTGTCTGGCTACCTGATCACGCGCGGTCTGATCGAGCAGAAGAATGGATCCTTGCGCGAATACCTGACCGGCTTCGTCTGGCGTCGATCCCTACGAATCTTTCCGCTATATTTTTTCTTTATCGCAGCGGTCGCCGTCATTTTCATGCTCACGACCGAGCCAGGCTCATTCAAACAGGACTGGCCTTTCCTTCTGACATATACGACCAATTTCGGCCGGCTGAGAGAGATCGATATCGACCCGGCATTCGTGCACTTGTGGTCATTGGCGGTTGAGGAGCAATTTTACCTGATCTGGCCACTCATCGTCTGGGCGCTGCCCCTTCACACATTCAAGCGCGTTGTGCTCGCTTTCATTCTTCTCACTCCAGGCGTCAGGCTAGGTCTTTTTCATCTCTTCGCCGAAATGGACCAGGAATGGATCGGGCGCAGCATTTACTGCCTTCCGATCTCTCAGTTCGACGCGTTTGCGACCGGGGCGGCGATCTTCCTATGGAAGCCTTACGAGTGGAGAAACGCCGTAAGCTTGGCCGCGGGAACAATCGGACTAACCACTCTGGCAGGCGCAATGGCCCTGGTCTATCAACATTTGTGTTGCCACAACGCCGTTAAATGGAGCTTTGGCTATCCCATGTACCTCATGCAAGCGAATGGCTTCGTCTGGGGATACACGCTGCTGAACTTCGCTTCCGCGGCCTTGATCATCGCTGCGATCAGGGGAGGTCCGGTAAACCTTATCCTTGAATCCAAGCCAGCCGTTGCAAGCGGTCGGATCTCGTACGGATTGTACGTGTATCATTTGCCGATGTTGTATCTGCTCAACATGGTCCCGATCGGAGGATGGCCGTGGAGCCTGCTCTACCTTGCCATCATTTTCGGCACGGCGCAGCTGAGTTTCAAATATCTCGAAAGCCCGTTTTTGCGGCTCAAGCGGCTGCATAGCAGGGCGGCCGAGGAGCCGGCTGCTGCTTTGAGGCCCGCGCCACCGTAACACCCGAGATTTATGAGCATGCATTACCGTCCTAGATCGACAACCTTCGAACGAAAACGGACAGCTAGGACTCAGGACACTCCAATCGCCGCGGCCGAAATGCCCCTATCGGAATTACGGAATCGTGGCACTGGATCACCGCTCCATCCCGCCATAAAATACACGCTATCTCGCCCACCACGCCGCGCGGCCCCACCGGATTGAACCACCTTGAAGCTGCTCGTTGTCATCGTCAATTATCGCGTCACCGACCTCGCCATCGATTGCCTGCGGTCCGTGGCGCCGGAGATCGCAAGCGTCCCGGACACGCAGGTCGCCATCTGTGAGAATGGGACCGGCGGCGATGCCGCGGCGCGGCTCCAGCGTGCCATCGACGAGCATGGCTGGGACGGGTGGTGCACGCTGACCACCCTCCCCGTCAATCTCGGCTTTACCGGCGGCAACAACGCCGTCATCCGGCCGGCACTCGCCGCGACCGACGCGCCGGACTACGTGTTGCTGCTCAACGCCGACACCGTGGTGCGGCCGGACGCCTTCAAGGCGCTGGTCGACTTCATGGATGCACATCCACAGGTTGGCATTGCCGGCAGCCGGCTCGAAGACCCCGACGGCACACCACAGCGCTCCGCCTTCCGCTTCCAGTCGCCACTCGGTGAATTCGAGGCGCATCTGCGGCTGGGCATCATCAGTCGGCTGCTCAATCGCTGGATGGTGGCGCCGCCCGCCGTCGACCGCACGTTTCAGACCGACTGGGTGCCCGGCGCCAGCATGATCATCCGCCGCGCGGTGCTCGATGAGATCGGCCTGCTCGACGAAGGCCTCTACACCTATTTCGACGATTGCGACTATTGCTTCCGGGCGCTGCGGCGGGGCTGGACCACATGGTATGTGCCGGGGAGCCGAGTTGTCCACCTCGTCGGACAGTCGACCGGCGTCACCGCAAGGCCGAAGCGCCTCCCCGCCTACGTATTCGAAGCGCGGCGGCGCTACTTCCTGAAGAATTTCGGGCCGCTGCGCGCAGCGCTGACGGACGCCGGCATGCTCACAGGCCTCGCGCTGTGGCGCCTGCGCGTGCGTCTCACCGGCAAGGAGGATAGCACGGCCCCCCACCTGCTCGGCGACTCGCTACGTCACAGCGTCTTCGCAAAGGGCTTTGCACTCAACACGGTGCGCAATCCGGCCTTGCCTGACTGCCCGCCCTCTCCCGCAGGAAGCGCCTAACGTAATCTCACCACGCGTCAGCATAGGCCGTCTCCAAGCAACTCCTGCACGCTGCCGCATCGAACCGAGACGATTTCCTGAACTCCGCCATCCTGCCATGCATGGCAACCAGTTCGGCGAAACTCTCGATGGTCTGATAATTCCGCCCGAGATAATCGTCGACCAGTATCCTGGTATCCCGCCCGACATGGCGCAGGCTTTCCAGCGCGCAGGCAACGCGGAAGCGCCCGTCGATCAGGATGGTGTCAGGAACGGCGTCTCGCAGAACAGGCCATGGTGCCTTGGGATACGCCTTCCATTTCTCGGTTCGCGACGGCGTCGGCCTGCCGAAGACGGGAAATCCCCACGCGTGAGTGACGCCGATATCCGGCCTCAGCACGGCAACCTCAGCCGTGGCGTCGGCGGGGATTGCGTCCAACACGGCCCGGCCGAAGACGGGATCGCTCTCGACGCTCACGAGCTTGCGGACCATACGCGATGCGGTCAGCGTCGACCCTCCGCTGCCATACTCGAGATAGACCGAGGTCGTTTCCAACGCGGTGGTGAAAGCGGCTAACCCCTCCTGATCCAGGGCGGGTGTCCGGATGACCTCGCAGCCCAGCAGCCGCTCGCGCGCAACGAAGATCGCGGCCTTGGAGAAATGTTCGACGCGCTGCCAGACTCCCATTCCAAGATCGCTCCTGCGACACGACCGTCGCGCCTCGCCTGGTTCCGGCCGCGCTCCAGATGGCGAGCCGTGCCCGTCCAACTGAGTACAGTTTATTCCCGCGCCCGATCCCTTTTGACGTGTTGTCGGCCAGCGGTGCAATCCCGATTTTCCCGTGAGCCGAAGGCACATGGGGAAAAACACCTCCAGCCGCCGGACCGACAGAGCCAGCCCTCGCGTGCCGAAAAGTCCGTTACCCTCTGGTTTTGCAGGATTTTTCCATTTCGACCGCTGCGCCGATTGAATTTAATCTCTCGACGATTTAAACGAGATTATACGGCACATTCCCGCGCTCCGCGCTGGACAATGTGTCGCGCCGGTCGCGGTTTTTCAAATCCATATTCAACAGTGTCGAATTAAATGCGTGCAGTGATTCTGGCCGGCGGCCTTGGAACCCGATTTGCCGAAGAGACGGATGTTCGGCCCAAGCCGATGATCGAGATCGGCGGCTGGCCGATCCTCTGGCACATCATGAAAATCTACAGCCATCACGGCATCCACGACTTCATCGTCTGCCTGGGCTACAAGGGTTACGTCATAAAGGAGTACTTCTCCAATTATTTCCTGCATCAGTCCAACGTCACCTTCGACCTGCGCGAGAATCGCATGGAAGTGCTCGAGAAGCACGCGGAGCCCTGGCGTGTCACGCTGATCGACACCGGCGAGGACACCATGATCGGAGGACGGATCAAGCGGATCCTGCCGTACGTCCGCGATGACGATGCGTTTTGTCTGACCTATGGCGACGGCGTAGCCGATATCGACATCCGGGAAAGCATCGCGTTTCACCGCCGGGAAGGACGACTTGCAACGGTGACCGCAACCAAGCCGCCGGGCCGCTTCGGCGCCATCAATCACGACGGCACGCGCGTGACCGGTTTCCAGGAAAAGCCCCGTGGTGACGGCGGCTGGATCAATGGCGGCTTCTTCGTGCTTTCGCCCAAGGTCGGCGACTATATCGCCGACGATGCGACGGTCTGGGAAAAGGAGCCCATGACCGCTCTGGCCCAGGACGGCCAGCTCAGCGCGTACTTCCATGACGGTTTTTGGCATCCGATGGATACACTGCGCGACAAGCGCTACCTTGAGGATCTCTGGTCGCGCAAGGTCGCGCCTTGGAAGAAGTGGTAGGCCCATGCGGATATTGATTACCGGGGCGATGGGCTATGTCGGGCCCGTTCTGGCGCGACATCTGCGCCGACGATTTCCCACGGCCGAATTGATCGGGTTCGACAGCGGCTTTTTTGCCCACAATCTCACCGCAGCGCAGAGGCTTCCGGAGACGCTGTTCGACCGGATCCATATCGGCGACATACGCGACTTCCCTGCGGAACTGCTCGACGGCGTCGATACCGTGGTCCACCTCGCAGCGATCTCGAACGATCCGATGGGCAAAGAATTCGAGCACGTCACGGAGCAGATCAACGAGCGCGCGAGCATCCGCCTGGCGCGGCTGGCAGAGCACCGAGGGGTGGCCCGGTTCGTGTTCGCGTCGAGTTGCAGCATCTATGGCGCGGCCGAGGGGCGCCCACGACGCGAAAGTGACGAGCTCAACCCTCTGACGGCCTATGCCCGCTCCAAGGTGGCCATGGAGGATACACTGCGGGCCAGTAATGAAGGGATGATGACCACGACTTGCCTGCGCTTCGCCACGGCGTGCGGCATGTCGGAGCGGCTGCGCCTCGATCTTGTGCTCAACGACTTCGTTGCCGCTGCGATGGCGACCGGAGAGATCACCGTCCTCTCGGATGGCACGCCGTGGCGCCCGCTGATCGATGTGAGCGATATGGCCCGCGCGATCGAATGGGCGATCGGACGCGACCCAGACCAAGGCGGTCGCTTTCTGGTCGTCAATGCCGGCAGCAACAGCGCCAATTACCAGGTGCGCGATCTGGCGGAGGTCGTCGCTGCGAAAATCCCGGACGTGCGCGTCAGCATCAACCGGCAAGCCCCGCCTGACAAGCGTTCCTACAAGGTAGACTTCTCACTGTTTGCGCAGCTCGCGCCGTCGCATACGCCCGTCGTATCCCTCACCGATTCCGTCAGAAACCTGCACGATGGCCTGCGCTCGATCGGTTTTGCGGATAGAGAGTTCAGGACCTCGTCCTTGATCCGGCTGCATTCGCTGAAAACCCATATCGCCGAGCGGCGGTTGTCCGCCGACCTCAGATGGCAAGAGGCAGAGAACAACCGCCGATGAAGTTCGTCCCGACACCGCTGCATGGCGCCTTTACCATCGAACTCGAGAAGCGCGGGGACGACCGCGGCTTCTTTGCGCGCTTCTTTTGCCAGCAGGAATTTGCCGAGGCCGGACTGCCGATGGCGGTGGTCCAGATCAACAATTCGCTCACAGCCAAGGCCGGCACGCTGCGCGGCATGCATTATCAGCTGCCGCCGGCCGCAGAAATCAAGGTGGTGCGGTGCATCAAAGGCGCGCTGTTCGATGCGATCATCGATCTGCGCCCGGACTCCCCGACCCATGGGCGCTGGTACGGCACCGAATTGACGGCCGAGAACCGGCGCATGCTGCTGGTGCCGCGCGGTTTCGCCCACGGCTTCCTGACGCTCGCCGACGACACCGAGGCCTTGTATCTCGTGAGCGCCACCTACGCGCCGGACCATGAACGTGGTGTGCGTTTCGATGATCCGCGCTTCGGCGTGCAATGGCCGCGGCCTCCGGTGGAGATGTCGCCCAAGGACCGCAACTGGCCCGATTTCGACCCGGCGTTCCACGGTTCAGAGTTGATGCGAGGATTGGCGTGAGGATCCTGTTGACGGGCGCCTCGTCCTTCACGGGGCTGTGGTTCGCACGTGAACTGGCGGCAAAAGGGCACACGGTCGTTGCACCGCTCAGAAGCGGCGATTACGACGGCATCCGAGCAATGCGCATCGCTGAGCTAAAAAAAATTGCGGCCGTTGTCGAGAACGCCCCCTTTGGGTCGGCACGCTTCCTCGACCTGATTGCGGACGGGACCTGGGACCTTCTCTGTCATCATGCCGCACAAACGCAGGACTATCGCAGCCCGGGTTTCGATGCCGCAGCGGCGCTCGCCGAAAACACCCACAACCTTGGGACCGTGCTGAAACAGCTGTTGAGCCGCGGCCTGTCCGGGGTGGTCCTCACGGGCTCGGTATTCGAGAACGATGAGGGCGCGGGTACCGCGCCGCTTGCAGCCTTCTCGCCCTACGGCCTGTCGAAAGGATTCACCTGGCAGTCCTTCCGCTTTCTCAGCGCCACCATGGGGTTCAACCTCGGCAAATTCGTCATCGCCAATCCGTTCGGGCCGTTCGAGGAGCCTCGCTTCTGCAGCTATCTCATCCGGTGCTGGCTCAAGGACGAGGTCCCCTCGGTCCGCACGCCGCTCTACGTCCGCGACAACATCCATGTCGATCTGCTCGCACAAGCCTATCGGGATTGGGCCGAACGTGTGCCGGCGCAAACCAGCCGCATCGCAAGGTTCAACCCAAGCTTTTATGTCGAGAGTCAAGGCGCCTTCGCACGACGCTTCGCTGACGAAATGAGACCCCGCCTCGGCCGGCCGTGCGCCATTTCGCTGCTCGCTCAGACGGACTTTGCTGAGCCCATGGTCCGGATCAATACTGACCTAGTCGATGGCGGACGTTACGGCTGGAGCGCGACAGACGCGTGGCAGGCCGCAGCGGATTACTACCTGTCGATGGCATCGTAGCAGGGCATCGGGGCACAGAACCCGAATTGCAGATGCCCGGGTGGGTGAATGCCGCCGCGGTCCGAGATTGCTTCTTGCACCTAACGGGGCTTCCTCCGACCAAACATGCGTCGGCTCTGGAATTGGCGGCTCGCATGCGAACACCCGCTCGCCGCCGCGCGCAGCCGCCCTACTCCGAATTTGACCGAGCTGCTACGGCGGCAACTATCCTCGCGCTGACCTGCCCCCCCGCGCCCTCCTGACGGCGATGGCGATGTCCCCCAATCAGGGCAATTTCACCGCACATCGCGCAGAGTTCCGCAAGCATCCGCAGAGGGCCGGGTTTGACATCGGCTTCCAGGCAGCAGCTGTCCCCCGATTAAAGTGCGGCGAGGGCTCGGGCAGTAGAGCTACGGGGACGATATTTCTGCGCAGCAGAGTTCGATAGAAGCCATCAATTTAATGAAATGGAACATTTAAGCTGTCGACAATTGCTTTTTCCGAGAGGTCTCCTCCGGATATTGCCAATGGTGCAATGGCCGATTCTTATCGATACTTGAGTATGGCTTCCTGGCCGTTCGCATTAATGCCGCCGAGCAGCATTCGCTCAGCGCCGAATGACACCCTTCCGAGCCAGACCGCGGATCAGTGTCATTGCTATTTATCGTGCATTGCGAAACGAAAATTGGTTCGGCAGGCAATTCTTGCACAACTTTGCGATAAGGCCGCCAGTTGGCTTGCAATTTCCCGCCGCTGGTCACAAATACTGTGACGTCCTGTCAACTGCAAGTTGATCTGCGGTCATTTTTTCGTTTTGATGAGTTGCGAATCCGGGAAAATGTGACGCTCTTATCCTTCGCGCGACTTTAACTGCCACGAGGAGACGCTAGGCGCCAAGATGCCGAAGTCAGACCCCATGAAAGCATTCAATTTCAATTCCATGACCGTAGACGAGATGTGGCAGCTCTACGAGGAAGTTGGGCGGGTCCTTTCGGTGCGGCTGGCCTCTGAAAAACGCGAACTGGAAAATCGGCTCGCGCGGCTCAATCGGGAAAAGGGCATGGGTGGCCCTGATCTTTCTGCGGCGCAACCCGCAACTCGCGGACGAAGAAAATACCCAAGAGTTTATCCCAAATATCAGAATCCGAGTCAGCCGTCGGAAACGTGGTCCGGCCGCGGCAAGCAGCCACGCTGGCTGGTCGCAGCGCTCAAGACGGGGCGGCATATCGAGGATTTTGTGATCAAAAAAGCCGAAGATTCCAAGAGTTCTGGCCAGAAGAAGGGCCATCGTGCGCGATGATCCTGGTCGGCAATGGAGGCTGGACGTGAAACGTTTGGCAAGCGTGGCGTTATTCTGCATTCTCGTGCCCCATACGGTTTGGGCTGAAGGCCTTGCGACAAAATTTCGCGTCGCGCAATCGTCGACCGAAGCCTGCCTCGCCAATTGCGCCGCAGTGGATGCGTCCTGCAAACGTATCTGCCCAACGACCTTGGGAGCCCCCTGCGTCAGTTCGTGTGACGGCCAAGCTCAGACCTGCCGACAGGCCTGCAGGGGTCGTTAGCCGAGGACGGCGCCCCGACATCTCTGACCGCCGCGCACACACTTAACTCCATCCCCGTACTGGGATGTTCTATTGGTCTTTCGGAATTCTCCGACGATTGAGCGAGCGGCGGCGGCGCGCTTGCCGTTCTCTCTCCTCGACCTTGTCCCGAAGCTTCTTGACCTCGGCATAGCTCGCTCTCAGGGCCTCATCGTCGTGCAACGGGAGATCCGGCGGTTCGCTGCTCGTGTAACGCTTGTCCTTCATGACATACTCTAATGCACTATCTGCAATCTTCGAATGACCCACTATTGATGGGTGGCGCAGCGAACTGATCCAACCTCGATCGGCAATTGATCTCCCGCGACGAGGGACTTCAGATCCCACGGCTCGGCTCCAACAGTTGCACGACGAGAGGCGCCGCTCATCACGCATCACCGCTCTCTTAACTCCACATGCGCAAATGGCGTGCGTGGAGGGACATCTTCAAGTTCCGCGACGACCGACCTGTCGGCATCGTGCTCTAGTATGCGTTACGCTTCCGCAGGACCTCGAAAAACGTCTTGATGAGTATTTGGACGTCGAGCCAAAGACTCCAGTTGTTGATGTACCAAAGATCGAGCTTCACACGTTCCTTGACGTATTCCAGGGAAGGGGTCGCCCCTCTCGCACCATTGCATTGCGCCCAGCCGGTCATGCCTGGTTTGACATGATGCCGAAAGGCGTATTCCCGCAGAGCCTTCTCGAAATAACTGTCATGCGCGAGGGCATGTGGACGTGGCCCGATCAGTGACATCTCACCCCGCAGGACATTGAGAAACTGCGGCAGTTCATCGATGCTCGCAGCCCTCAGCGGCTTCCCCACCCGGGTGACCCTCGGATCATTGCGCACAGCCTGAACGATATCCGGTCCGTTCTCCTGAACCGTCATGGTCCGGAATTTGAACATGACAAATTCCTTCCCATTAAACCCCTTACGGGATTGCTTGAAGATCACCGGCCCCGGGCTGTCGATCTTGATGGCAACGGCGGTCAACAGCAGGACTGGCGAAAGAAAAAGCAGCGCCAGGCTGGACAGCACGATGTCCATACCACGCTTGACCAGTCGTTCCATGGCCGTAAGCGGCGCCCGCTGAATATCGACCGTCAACACCCGCTGCCGGGCGGACCACACATAACTCGTCAGCGTTCTGACCCGCATGTCAGGCAGCAGGCGCGCAGCGATGGGAACCGTTTTGAGGTAGTCGCGGACAAGGTCGAACCGCGCCGAGTCGTGCCAGGGCAAGATCACCAGCAGTTCCCTGCAGTCATTTTGGCGCACGAAGTTCGAGAGCGAGGCGAGCGTTCGCCGGTCCGCCGCCTCGCGCGCGTTGGGATCACATTCATCGCTCAAGGCAAACTGCACAGCACTGGGCGCGCCAACGAATCCGAGCATGTCCCGCTGGTCGAGAGCATCCAATTCCGTTCGATCGCCTAGTATCACGACGTCGCGGCGTCCGATGACGTCATGCACGAGCGCATTGGAAAGCCAATATTTCGTCAGCTTGCGCACGCCGAGCAATCCGACCGGCGTGACGACGTAAAAACCGATGAAAGCTCCCCGGGAAAAGAAGACGCTGACTTTGAACAGGAACGCAAAAAACGCGAGCAGCAAACCGGTCATCGACCAGACCACAACGACCTCGGTGATCTCCACGGTCGGCTTTGCGCTGTCGAACAGCTCATAATAGCCGCTACCGCTCATCCTCGAGATATGGATGAAGGCAGCCAGGAGACCGAGCGCGCAATAGGGAAGGAGGTCGGAGGCCCGATAGCCAGCCAGATACTCGTAACCCAGTCCGGCACCGACACAGGAAAACAGGATGATCAGGGCATCCGCGGTCGAAAGCACATAGGGAATCAGATTGCCGGAGAGGACGACGGAATCCCTGGTCGGGACCGCGGGCTGCTCCATCGCCTGATGTATCTCAGAACCAGTCGGCATGAACAAACACTCTGGGGCCGAAAGGCTGACGTAGCGACGCCAACCACACCCCAATAAGCGACGCATTAAAACACAGTTTAATTTCTTATTAATACTCGGAAAATATAAAATAAAGAAACGACAGATGCAAAATATCCGATGGCAGTCAGCCCACTACGGAACCCATAGAAATGACTGCACTTTCTGTGTACGCCTGTGTTGCTGGGATTTATATCGGCCTATATTTTGATATTTTGGCGCTCGTTCCGCTCTTCACCTTGGGTGCAGGCTTCCTCGTGCTGACGGGCTGGGTGGTCGGCGCCGACCTGGCCGGACTCGCCAAGCAACTGGTGGCGCCGCTCGTCTGCCTGCAGTTCGGTTACGTGAGCGGCATCTGGTCGCGCGACAGCTATGCCAAATTCCTCAGGCGAGTGAACCCGCGCGGTCTAGGCCCGCGAACCTGAAACTGCATCAGGCGCCGACACCCGCACAAATCGAGCGGGCACTGTACCGGCTTTCCAGGGCGCGATCGAGCTCAGACGAAGACACACACGCAGAGATCGCACTTATTTATCTTTGCGACCACAATAGGACCGACGCGAGCATGAGCTGACTGCTCCCGCAGTTCATTGCGATTGGCGCGGGCGAACCCGCGGTTGATCTACTCCCGGTCCGGCCAATCTGTGAAGGCCAGAACCCAAAGTGCGATCAGATTGACCAGCGGAATGAGCGTCAGGATCGACCAAATCGGCGAAAGCCCGAGACGGCTGAGAATGCGGCCCACCGGATAGATGACCACCGCGATCATTACGATGAACCAAAACCAATGGGCCGGGCCGAAGCCGTACATCCAATAGTCCATCATCTGCAGCCTCCAGCGAGAACCGGCCAGCATCCTGCCGCAGCTTTCAAATCGCTCGGTTGATCCAGATCAGGGTCTTGCCCACGTCCCGTTTGCGGGCTCGCTGACATGTGTGCGATGTGGAATTCTTCACAGCAAACAGCACTTCTCCTGTGGCGCTTGTGCTCCGTCAGATGGACCCGCAAGGGAGCACAGCAACGGAGTTCGCCCTTGCCGAGCCATTCTGTCGTCGATCATGGCGCACCTTACTCGGCAGCCTCGGCAATGGGCTTTGCCATCGCTTGCTCGTTGACGTTGGTCGGATGCAACCGGAATCCTTTGACCAGCCCGAAGATCGCCGGGATCACGATCAGCGTCAGCAAGGTCGACGAGATCATGCCGCCGATCATCGGCACGGCGATGCGCTGCATGATCTCCGATCCCGTTCCTGTGCTCCACATGATCGGCAGAAGGCCGGCCATGATCGCGACGACTGTCATCATCTTCGGACGGACCCGCTCGACGGCGCCCTCCATGATGGCGTCGTAAAGGTCCTCACGCGTCAGGCGGCGGCCTTCTTCCGCACGCCGCTTCACCCTCATCTCGGCGAGGGCGTGATTGAGGTAAATCAGCATGATCACGCCAGTCTCGGCGGCGACGCCGGCGAGCGCGATGAACCCAACCGCCACCGCGACCGAGAGATTGAAGCCGAGCCACCACATCATCCAGATGCCGCCGACCAGCGCAAACGGCAGCGACAGCATCACGATCAAAGTCTCGGTCAGCGACCTGAAGTTCAGGTACAGCAGCAGGAAGATAATGGTCAGCGTCACCGGGACCACGATCTTCAGGCGGGCAGCGGCACGTTGCAGATATTCGTACTGGCCGCTCCAGATCACGTAATAGCCCGCTGGAAACTGGATGCTCTCGGTCACGGCGCGTTGCGCGTCGGCCACGTAGCTTCCGACGTCGCGATCGCGAATATCGACATAAACGTAGGTCGCGAGCTGTCCGTTCTCGGTGCGGATCGAGGTGGGGCCGCGGGCCGGCTCGACTTTTGCGACCTCGCCGAGCGGCACGGCGCCGCCGGTGGGCATCGGCACCAGGATGTCGCCGGCGATGGCCTTCGGATTGTCGCGGAGATCCCGCGGATAGCGCATGTTCACCGTGAACCGCTGCCGCCCCTCGACCGTCGTGGTGACCGTCTGGCCGCCGAGCGCCGCAGCGATCGTGTCCTGCACGTCCTGGATCAGGATGCCGTAGCGGGCGAGCGCCTCGCGATCCGGGGTGATCTCCAGGTAGTATCCGCCGATGCCGCGTTCGGCATAGGCCGAAGAGGTCCCAGGAACCGTCTTGATGACGCGCTCGATCTGCTTGGCCAG
This sequence comes from Bradyrhizobium sp. SZCCHNS1022, assembly GCF_032484835.1. Taxonomy (NCBI): domain Bacteria; kingdom Pseudomonadati; phylum Pseudomonadota; class Alphaproteobacteria; order Hyphomicrobiales; family Nitrobacteraceae; genus Bradyrhizobium; species Bradyrhizobium sp. SZCCHNS1022. The sequence goes on from NZ_JAUETT010000003.1 coordinate 510,209, forward strand.
CCGATCGATTTCGACGAGGTCGGTGCCCATGACCTTGATGCCGACGGGCGTGCGGATACCGGTGGAGAGCATGTCGATGCGCGCCCTGATCGGCATGGTCCAGGCGTTCGACACGCCGGGAAACTGCAGCGCCTTGTCCATCTCGGCAATGAGGCCGTCGACGGTGACGCCAGGCCGCCACTGCTCTTTCGGCTTCAGGTTGACCACGGTCTCGAACATCTCGGTCGGCGCCGGATCGGTCGCGGTCGCCGCCCGGCCGGCCTTGCCGTAGACCGAGGCGACCTCCGGGACCGACTTGATGATGCGGTCCTGCATCTGCATCAGGTCGGCCGCCTTCGTGACGGAGATGCCGGGCAGCGTGGTCGGCATGTAGAGCAGCGTGCCTTCATTCAACGTCGGCATGAACTCGGTGCCGAGCTGGCGGGCCGGCCAGATCGTGACCGCGAGGAGCGCTACGGCAGCGAGAATGACCAAGGTCTTGGCCCGCAGCACGCCCTTGATCACGGGGCGGTAGATCCAGATCAGGAAGCGATTGATGAAGTTCTTGTGCTCGGGGACGATCCTTCCACGAACGAAGATCACCATCAGCGCCGGCACCAGCGTCACGGACAAGAGAGCCGCCGCGGCCATCGAGAAGGTCTTGGTGAAGGCGAGCGGGCTGAACAGCCGGCCCTCCTGCGCTTCCAAGGTGAAGATCGGCATGAAGGAGACGGTGATGATGAGCAGACTGAAGAACAGCGCCGGCCCGACCTCCGAGGCCGCATCGATCAGGATCTGGACTCGCGATTGCTCGGGCTTGGCCCGCTCGAGATGCTTGTGGGCGTTCTCGATCATGACGATCGCGGCGTCCACCATGGCGCCGATTGCGATCGCGATGCCGCCGAGACTCATGATGTTGGAGCCGAGCCCCAGCAGCTTCATGGCGCCGAACGCCATCAGCACGCCGACGGGAAGCATCAGGATCGCCACCAGCGCGCTGCGGACGTGCAGCAGGAACACCACGCAGACCAGCGCGACGACGAAGCTCTCCTCCACGAGCGTGTGCTTGAGCGTGTCGATGGCAGCATAGATCAGGTTGGAGCGATCGTAGACCGGGACGATCTCGACCGATTTCGGCAGGCTGCTCGCGATCTCCTTGAAGCGCTTCTTGACGTTCTCGATCACATCGAGCGCGTTCACGCCGAAGCGCTGCAGCACGATGCCGCTCGCGACCTCACCCTCGCCGTTCAGCTCGGCGATGCCGCGCCGCTCGTCGGGACCGAGCTCGACGCGCGCGACGTCGCGCAACAGCACCGGCGTGCCACCGGAGGTCTTCAGCACGATGTTGCCGAGATCGTTGATGCTCCTGAGGTAGCCCTTGCCGCGAATGACATATTCGAATTCCGAGAGCTCGACGGTGCGCCCGCCGACATCGGCGTTGCTGGCGCGAATGGCCTCCCGGATCTTCTGCATGCTGATGCCGCGATCGCGCATCCGCTGCGGATCGAGGACCACGTTGTATTGCTTGACGAAGCCACCGATGCTGGCGACCTCGGCGACGCCTTCGGCCTTGGCCAGCGCGAATTTCAAGTTCCAGTCCTGGATCGTGCGCGTGTCGGCCAGGTTCAACTCTTTCGAGATCACGGCATACTGGTAGACCCAGCCGACGCCGGTGGCATCGGGGCCGATCGTGGGCGTGACGCCAGCCGGCAATCTGGACGCCGCGCTGTTGAGAAATTCCATCACACGCGAACGCGCCCAATAGATGTCGGTGCCATCCTCAAAGATGACGTAGACGAAGGACACGCCGAAAAAGGAGAAGCCGCGCACGACCTTGGACTTCGGCACGGTCAACATCGCCGTCGTCAGCGGATACGTGACCTGATCTTCAATGACCTGCGGTGCCTGGCCCGGGTATTCGGTGTAGACAATGACCTGGGTGTCGGAGAGGTCCGGAATTGCATCCAATGGGAGGTGCACGAGCGCATAGAGGCCGGCAGCGGCCGCAAAGCCGGTGCCGAACAGCACCAGCAGCAGGTTGCGCGCGGACCAGGCGATGATGCGGGCGATCATTGCTGGTCTCCCTTGTTCTTCATGCCGTTCATGTCGCTCGACGGAACTGTTGCCCGCGGCGCGTCCGCTTCGGAAAAGCTCTTCAACGCCGCCTTCAAGTTGCTTTCGGCGTCGATCAGGAAGTTCGCCGAGGTGACCACCGCTTCACCTGCGGAAAGGCCGTCCCGCACCTCGATGTAGCCGCCGCCGCGGCGACCGAGCTTCACCTGCCGCGGCTCATACCGGCCTTCGCTCTTGTCGACGAGGACGACCTGGCGCGTACCGGTGTCGAGCACCGAACTGTCGGCTACGGCCAGGACGGGCGCGGCATCGGCGGTGTCGATATCGGCATCGACGTACATGTCCGGCAGCAGTGCGAAGTCCGGATTGGCCAGTTCGACCCGGACGCGAGCGGTCCGCGTATCGCGGTTCACTTGGGGATAGATGACCGAAATTTTTCCTGAGAAGGTCCGGCCGGGAAAACTGCGCGCCCGAATCGCAACCGGCTGTCCCACCGCGATGCTGCCCAAGTCCCGTTCGGCCACATCGATCAAAGCCCAGACGACTGATATGTCCGCGATCCGAAACAGCACATCGCCCGGATTGGCCCGCATGCCTTCGACCGCGTTGCGTTCGAGCACGATCCCGTCGCGGGGCGCCGACCACTGCACCGTGACGGGCGCAACGTGGGACTTCTCCATCGTTGCGATGACCGGTTCCGGAACATCCAGATTGGTCAAGCGCTGGCGGGAGCCGCGGCCGTAGGACTCGATGCCGCCCACGATCTTCGAGTTGATGGTGGAAAGATACTCCGCTGCCGCGGCGGCAATGGCCGAACTGTAGATTTCCATCAGCGGCTGGCCCGCCTTGACGCGGGTGCCGGTGGTCACGTCGGCCACCTTCTGGACGAAGCTTTCGGAGCGCATCGCGATCACCGACACACGCCGCTCATCCAGCTGGACGGTGCCCGGCGCCCTGATCGAGACGCTGATCGCGCGTCGCTCGACGGGCTCGGACTTCACACCGGTGCGCTGGATCTTGCCCGGCGAAAGCTTGACGGCACTGTCATCGGTGTCGTCACCTTCATAGACCGGGACGTAGTTCATCCCCATTGGGTCCTTCTTGGGGATGGGGGACGTGTCCGGCAGGCCCATAGGGTTGCGGTAGTAGAGAATTTTGCGCGACGAATCCGCCTGCTGCTTCGGCTTGGCGGGCTCGGAAGAGCCCTCGTCCTCATCATAGACCGGCAGATAGTCACGGCCATCGCTGTCCTTCTTCGGACCGGCTGACCAGAACGGCGCCCCGCTTGGATCACGGTAGTAGAGCGCGGGCCTCTCGGCGGCGACGGCCGGCGGTGCGAGATGCGAGCCTAACGGCCAAAGGGATTTTTGTGACGTCCAATATCCGCCTGCGGCCAGGCCGATGCCGAGCGCAAATGCCGTCAGGAGTCGAATCGTGGTCATGGCGTTTACCTGCTGATCGTGAATGAGGGCCGCAATCGAAGCGGGAGCTCTGTTGAAAAGCAGAGCTCCCGGACCTCACTTGTTTGCCTTGATCACGACCTTGCCGCTCACGGTCTCCACCTCGCCCTGCACTTTCGCAGAGAGGCTCAGCTGATAGCGTCCGGCCATCGGCAGATCCGTCTTGAACGCGTAGACACCAGGCTCATTCGCCGGCAGGGGCACGACGGGCGATTCCATTTCCGCCATTCCGTCCGGCGCCATGTCGACGCGCGTACGGATGATCACCGCATCCGATACCGGCTTTCCTGTCACCTTGTTGGTCAGGCGCACGGCAACCGTGACGTCATCGCCCTTTTTCGTTTCAGCATTGACCGGCTCGAAGGTGTAGTCGCTTGCCGCTGCGAAGGCTGCGGTGCCGGCAAGCGTCATCGTCGCAGCGAGCGCCGCGATTCGCGTGAACTTCGAAATCATAACTTTCTCCTCATGGATCTGATCTCCGTCGCGCCGCAAAGCGGTACGCACGGCAAGCGTCGTTACGCGCGAGCCCAAGGATCACGCGCAGCTTGTTTTGGGAGAGGATCAGACTCGAGGAGGTCGGAAGGGCGGACTGCTGCTGTGCAGAGCGAGAACCTGGTCCTCCGGAATCGGAAGCGGATGACCCGCACCCATTGGAGAATCAAAGTGGAAAGCAGCAGCAACGGCGAGGCTCACGGCTTGGATCGCGCAAAATGCCATCGGGCATTGACCGTTCGACTGGTCGCAGGGCTTGGCCTTGGCGTGATGCGGACAGCATTCATCCATTGCGCCGGACATGTCGGAGGCCATGACGGTATCCTTTGCCGTCGCCTCCGTGGTAGCTTGCGGCGTCGATTGGACGACCGGCGTAGCCCTCACCGCTGCCGGCAGCATTGCCACCGACAGGGCGATCATCAAGGCCATCATCGTTCGAACCAGACGCATTGCGGTCCACCTGCCCACTCATATCGTATGCGCGGAGCATAATCTCAAGCTTTTAGACTATGCATGCCTATGCGTAAAGCATCACTTGGGTCGTTGATCTGGCTCAACTTCCCAATGCACGCGCAAAGGCGGCGCCCTGCAAAAAACACCATTCGCTGAACGACAGATCGGACTGGCACTCGGTGAGTGCCGACAAGGTCAAGAGTCGCCGTTACTTGGAAAGACCCGGCGCCATTGTGCCGAGGAGACTCTCGATCGCGATGATCATTGCTCCCAACACCTGTTCGCCTAGCACGTGTTTGCACAACTTCCGGAGTGGCGCGTCGCCCCGCTCTGCCGAGGCGGCAGGCCCCAAGCCCCTGACAGCTGGAACCAGCGAAAACCGGTTCGCCATCGCAAGTGTGAGCATTCCGCCGAACAACAGAAGCTTCGCAAGCAGGACCTGGCCATAGGCGGTTGTCAGCAGGTTGGGGACCGAGCCAACCAAATACCAGCTATTGACGAGCCCAGTTCCGACAAGCGTCGTGACTGCGAGGTACCCCTTGTTCGAAAATCTGAGGAGCACACTGATCGTCGGCCATTCCTCGTCGGGCGTTTTGCTTCGGCGCATTTCTCGATGCCGTCCGCAAACCAATGCGCCAGATTCGCGACGCAATCGGGACGACCACAATTCATCCCAACCTGTTCACCGTGGCCGAGCGCCTGTATTGTGAAGATATACTAACCGCGAGGACACCAACGCGACCATCATGACCCATCGAAGAGCGGGATGACGATCGAGCAAATCCCGCGCGATACCGGCCATAGCAGTAGGATGGTTCGCGGACAGACCGAGGAGATCACCCGGCTCAAACTCCTAGAGCCAAAAAATATACAATCGTTGGAAAATCTAGCTGCTCCAAGCCAGACTAACTAATCGGCGCTGCACCAAGATTGCTCAAGAGCCAATATTGCAGGCGGAATGACAACCTGGTGTCCGTCGTCAGAATTCTGCTCAGCTCAGCTTCCAGGTCCAAATCGAGGAGGCGCAACCTCGATCAGCGTGCCCTGTTGGCCCGGCGGCCGGTTGTCCGTTCGAAAGCCCGCGAGGGGACCGGAGCGGTGAGGATGGCACTTGTGTTACCCGCTTCCGGCTCAAAGCGCATTCGGAATCATTTCCGCGACCGATCCATCGTGAACAAAGCCCAGGGCCGATTCGGCGCGCGTATCCAGCGCGGGATAGCGACCGAAAACCGCCTCGATGCGTGGGTCGGGATCGAACGTTACGCGTGCGGTACGCTCGGGGCCATACAGCTCAGCCAATCCGTTCACGACTTCGGCGATCGAGAGGCGAAGCGCCGGGAGTTGCAGAGTGCCGCAAGTGTCGATAGCGCCGGCGGTGATGAGATTGTCAACTGCGGTCTTGGTGGAGAGCCACCAGGCAGTGGCTGCCGGCGATACCGGACAGACATACTTTTCTGCCGCGGAGACCGCATGCAGCAGCTCGCTCATGAAGGCCGATCCAAAGCCGCTCACCGGTCTCGGGCGCGCGACGATGCCGGGCAGCCGCAGCGAAATCCCAGACATATCTCCGCGCCGGGTGTGATCGGCGAGTGCAATCTCTACCATCCGCTTGTGCGCGCCGTAAGTAATGGCCGGCCGCGCCTCCGTGTGCGAGGTCACCGGCTCCCCGGAGAGCGCGCCGTACACAGCGATGCTGCTCGCGTAGACGACGCGCGGGCGGTTTCGTACCTTCGCAAGCGATTGCAGGAGATCGAGCGACGCATCGAGATTGACGCAGCGACCGAGCGCCGGCTCCACCTCGGCGCGACCGCCGGGAATGCTGGCGAGATGAAACACCAGATCGAACGAGGTACGGCCAAGTTGATCCAGCACGGCGCGATCGTCAAGGCCACCCCTGATCCAGCGCAGGCGAGGGCCGGAGGCCCAGGACGGCTGCGCCGTGAGATCGAGCGCGGTGACCTCGGCTTCGTCCGAGTCCCTCAGCAAACGACCCAGCAAGGCGCCGCCCACAAAGCCCGCAGCGCCCGTGATGAGAATGCGCATCGGTTCAACCCGGCATCTCGCCAGATGCGCAAACAACCTGCTGATCGATGCGTCCAAATGGACCGGGCCTGCCGTCGCCGAGACAGGCCTCCATCGTCACGCGCTCACCGAAGCGCAGAAATGGCGTCCGTGCCTCGCCAAGATCGATCATTTCGATCGCCCTGCGTTCGGCAAGACAGCTCGACCCGGCAGCGCGGTCGGCATTCGAGACCGTTCCCGATCCGATGATCGTCCCCGCCGTCAGCCGACGGGTCCGCGCAGCATGGGCGATCAGTTGCGGAAAGGAGAACGCCATCTCGAGGCCCGACGCCGCACCGATCCGCTCGCCATTGCGCCAGACATGCAGAGCCATGTCGAGACGGCCGTCACGCCAGGCGTGGCCAACGTCGTCCGGCGTGACGGCGATCGGCGCAAAGCTGGTGGACGGCTTGGCCTGCAGGAAGCCGAAGCCGGTGCGAACCTCGCGCGCGCCGACCGCACGCAGGCTCCAATCGTTGATCTGAACCAGCAGCCGGATCCGTCGCGCGGCCTCTTCGGCGGAAACGGCCATGGGCACCTCGTCCACGACCACGCCGAACTCGCCTTCGAAATCGATGCCGTCGGCCTCAGCGACGAACGGGACGTCGGCCTGCGGCCCGAGGAAATCGTCGCTCGCCCCCTGGTACATCACCGGGATCGTCTCGAAGTCGGGGATCGGCGGCTTGTTGAAGGCTACGTCCATCAGCCGTCCATGATTCAGGAAGGCCGAGCCGTCGCACCATTGCGGCGCGCGCGGCAGCGGTGCCAGACATCGCGCAGGATCGAACGGGAAGACATTTCCAGCCGATCCATCCTCGAGCCGATCGGCGAGACGGCGGAGCGGTGCCTCTGCTTCCTGCCAATGGCGGAGCGCAGTCAAGAGGTCCGGCGCGATCCCACTCGCGTCGATCGCACGCGCTTGATCGTTGGAGATAATGACCAGGCCACCATCGATGCTGCCGTTCTGATATGTCGCGAGCTTCATCAGCCGGCCTTGGTCGGGTTGGCTTCGGGACCGAACTTGCCGTCGACCAGAATGAACAGCATGCGGCAGGGCTTGTCGCTGCGATTGGCCCAGGCGTGGTTGGTGCCGCGCTGAATCACGACGTCGCCCGCCTTCAGATCAGCGGTACCCTTGTCGAGCACCAGCGTGATCTCGCCGGAGATGACGATGCCGTAGTCGATGGTCTCGGTCCGATGCATCAGCGGGTGCGGCGACTCCGTCGTCACCGTCGAGGCATGCGGATCACCGATCTGACTGAAGGCGGCTTTCATCCGGGTCGCACCGTTGTGGAGAAAATCCTCAGTATCCGGCGGAATGTCGACAAAACGGATACGGCTGCCATGGGCCGGCGGCGGCAGCCGGAGCTGCCCGACGGTCGGATCCGGACCATTGTCGATGAGTGCCGGCGTCGCCTGTGTGCTCCAGACCTCGTGGAAGAACGTGCCGGGGATCGCGGCCAGCTCGGTGACGGTCGGCAATCCGCCGTCCGATGAGATCACGGCGGCGCCCTGCTCATCATGGCCGGTGACAACGCGGCGAATCTGCGGAAGGGTCATGCGGGGAGTCTCCTGATCAGGCGATTTCGAGGGAAGCGGCAGCAGCCGGGCCGCGCGCGGCAAACACACGTGAGAACATCACGACCGCGACTGATGAGATGATGACGGTGCCGAGGCCGAGCGCCGGATAGCCGAACAGTTGCACCAGTGTCCCGCCGAGAATGGGACCGATAGCGGCACCGGTCATCAGCATGGCGGGCGTACCGGCGAGTGCCCGCGCAGTGGGATCGAGGCGCGACAGCAGCCCGAACGCAAAGGTGTGGGTGAAGATCATCACCGCGGCGAAGATCGCCGTCGGAATGGCATACGCCAGGAAGCCGGAGCCGAAGGTGATCGTCACCGCGATCAGCGCCTGGAACACCGGCCCTGCCGGCAGAACGTATCGGGCCGGCAATCGCTTCTCCAGAACCGCGGCCAGCGGCGCCGGCAGCAGATTGACGAAACCGAGCGCAATGAGAACGCCGGTGACCGCCTCCGGGCCGAAGCCACGATCGCTGCCTATGCGCTCGATGAAGCTGAACAGCATCGCCTGCGTCAGGGCCATGCAGCTGATGCCGGCAATCCCGAACCACACCGCGCGAGGGAGATGGCTGACATCGGCCATGAGATCCTCGTCACTGCGCACCATGCCCTTTGGAAAGGACAGCGCTGCCGCCAGCGCGGCAACCGCCATGACGCCGGCGAACACAAGGAACAGCGCGGATCCCCCGAACGTCGCCACGAGATTGGGTGTCACGCCGAGGAAGAGAATTGCGAAGACCCCGAGCGCCATGCCGACGATGGCGAACACACGGTGAGGGTTGGCGCTGCGTGCGATCGTGCCGTGGGTGAAGCTCAGGCCGCAAGCCGCCGTCGCACCGGCGAGGGCATGCAGGATCGCGAGCAGCGAAAATTCCGACGTACGGCTCGCTGCGAGGAACACGAGCGCGGCAACGGCAAAGCCCCCGACCGTGGCCAGACGAGCGTTCAACCGGTTGAAACGAGGTGCAAAGAACAGGCTGCTGAGGACGGCGCCCAGCAGGAACAACGTTGCCAGCATGCCGGCCTGCTGCGGGCTGAACCTGTAGCGCTCGATCAGCGCGCCGACCCAGACCGGCAGCGCTACGAGGTCGACCATCCCGGCGCAATGCGCGATCATCAGGGCTGTTCGCCCCCGCCATGTTTCCGTCGTCACCGTCACTTGTTCCTCCCCTTTTCTGCTGTTCTTGTCGTTCAGATCGGCTGCACCAGAGCCATCACCGACTCCCGCATGATCCGCGTGTGTTCGGTCTTGTCGCCATTCTCCATCTCGATCCGGCAAAGCTGTGCGGAGTTCTCGATCACCATGCGGCAGCGATCCCAGCGGCGCAGATGGAAGCGGTCGAACGCCTCCTGCAAGGCCGCCGCACGCGCGAGCTCTTCGGCCAGGACGATTCCGCTCTCGATGCCGATGCCCGCCCCGGAGGCGAGATGCGGCGTAGTCGCAGCGACGGTGTCGCCGATCAGAATGACCCGTCCGCGATTCCACGGCGCGGGCACGAGCAGATTCGCCAGCGGCCGGTAGTCGATCGCAGCCTCCGCGGCGAGCAGATTGGCGCGTTGTGCTGCGAGCACGGGATCGCTGAAGGGGGCCAGCAGATCCGCGAGCATCTGTGGCCATACCGCACGATCGACCTGAAGCTTTTCGGGCCGCGCTTCGGTCACGAACAAATACATATGGCTTGGTGAGACCGGATTGACGCCGGCCTTGACTGCGCCACCCAGCCACATGCGCGGCCGCACGATATCGAACGGCCGCGGCAGCACCGCGCGCCAAACGCCCTGCCCGATATATTGCGGCGGCCTAACCTCCGGAAACAGTAGCGCCCTGGTCTTCGAGTGAACGCCGTCGGCGGCCACGACGAGATCGTAGCGTCCGGTCGTGCCATCGCTGAAGGTGACCTCGACATTACTCTCGTGCTGGGCGATGTGGGTATAGGTGCATCCGACCCTGACGTTGACGCCGCTGAGTAGCGTCGCATCGGCGAGGATGCGCCCGAGCTCCGGCCGCATGATCCCGCCGCCGCCGGGCACGTCGGATCCTGCCACCTTGGGCGTAGGAATCTCGCCGATCCGATGACCTGACGGCGTAAACAGATCGACGCCATCAGACGTGTAGCCGCGCTTGGTGAACTCCGCGAACACGCCGATCGCCTCCAACGCGCGCAAGGTCGGCCCGCTGACGGTGATGCCCGCCCCTTCCGGACGCCAGTTGCGATCGATCTCGACGAGATCGACATCGATGCCAGCCTTGCGCATCTGGATCGACGCGGCCATGCCGGAAAAGCCGCCGCCGATCGTCAGCACCCTGCTCACCACTGCCATGGCGCCTTCTTCCCCTCTGCAGTCCGCCCTTGCAGGCGTGTTATGACTTCGCCAACAGCTCGCCGTCGGCATCGACGATGAGCCCAACCCGGGTCAGCCGCTCACCGCGACAGGGCCCCTGCACGCACAGCCCGGTGTCGGGCATGAATTCGGCACCGTGCGCATGACAGACGATGCGCGTGCCGTCGGCATTGAGATACGCATCCCTGCGCCAAGCCATCGGTGCGCCGTCGACATGCGGACAGGCATTGCGCCAGCCGTGAAGCTGTCCGCGGCATCGCACGACGAACAGGCTGTCCTGTCCCTCATCGTCCGGATCGAAGCCGCGCGACTGAGCTTCGCCGATCTCGTCCGAACGGCACAACCGCACCCACTCTGCCGATCCGGCTTCACGCGTAATCGCCATTCTCGGAAATTCCAGGGCCGGGGTACCATTTCTTGCGCATCTTCATCAGGAAGGTCTGCGAATTGTCGGCAGACGCCGTCGCCTCGCGCGGCTGCCAGCTCGCATCATGCTGGTCCATGTCGGCATCCATCTCGACGTGGCAGCCGAACGGACTGTTGAAGTACCAGAACCAGTTCGACCCCAGGATATGCCGGCCAGGGCCCCAGAACGCCTGATAGCCCTTCTCGACGAAGCGATAACCGTTGGTGATCATTTCCGAGGGGCCGCCGAAATGGAAGGTGAAGTGCTCGACCCCGTGCATCTGCGGAGGCGCCCCGATGAGGAAATGGGTGTGGTGGTCGAGCGAGCCGCCGGGCTGCAGGAACGGCCCGGTGCCGGTGAATCGGTCGGTGCAGCGGAAGCCGAGCCGGTTGACGTAGAAGGCCTCGGCCTTCACCACATCTGGCACGAAGTAGACGACATGGGACAGCGTGCGCGGGCGGACCACGCTACCCGGCGGCGGGACGCCGAGGCTGTTGACTGGCCGGAAGACCACGCCGCCGGGAGCATTCGAGATCTCACCCGGGAGGATGAAGGGCCGGCGCACCGTCCGCTGAAAGCCGATCACGAATCCCGCATCGTCGATCGATTCGATCGATCCATCCGCAAAACGACGGACCTCGCGATCACGCCGCAACTCGGCGGCAATCGCACCGAGCGTCGCATCGTCGGCGACGCCCATCACGGTCTTGCGCAGACGGCAGCCGGGAACGGGGCCCGGCGGCAGAGCCGGATCATCATGCCGCGCGATCACCACCGCCGTCCCGTCGATCGCCTCGAAGCGCCCGCCGCGGTCAGACACATCGACGGGCGTCAGCCCGTAATCGACCAGGAAGCGTGCTGCGCCGGCCACGTCATCGACACCGAATATCAGGCTGTCCAGTCCGACAATTCTCATCACTCTCCTCCCGCCTGCAGCTCAGGCGACATGCCCGTTCAACGTCTCCGCGACCCAGTCCGCGATGTAGTGGCCGGCATTGATGCTGTTGTCGAAGCTCGCATGCTGGGAGCCACCTTCGCGGTCGGTGAAGATCTTCAGCTCACGCTTGGGCGAATTGATCAGCTGCTCATAGGTCCGTTCGGCCCAATGTAGCGGGATCTGCGAGTCCTTCTCGCCATGGGTCACCAGGAAAGGCACCCTGATGCGGTCGAGTATGCCATTGAGATGGACCTGTTCGGCGATCCGCAGGAAGTCGTCCTGATCCTTTGCGCCCCACACCCAGCGCACATGCGCCCAATAATGCGGGACCGGGAAATTACCTTCCTTCTGCAGGCGCATTTTCTGCACCTCGCGCCAATCATGATTGGCGCCCCACGCCACCCCGCAGGCGAAGCGCGGCTCGAAGGCCACGGCGCGGGGGCAGTAGTAGCCGCCGAGCGAGACTCCCTCGAGGCCGATCCGCTTCGGGTCGACATCGCTGCGGGTTTCCAGCCAGTCGACCACACGCGATGCCCAATGCTCGGTGTCGTAGCGTGCGGGAAGCCCCTGCAGCCGCAGCGCCTCACCCGATCCCGGCTGATCGATCACGAGAGACGACACGCCTCGGCGGGCAAGCCAGGCGGGGAGGCCGACGCGGTATTTCATCTCCTTGGTCGAATCCAGGCCGTTGACCTGCACCAGCAGCGGCACCGGTCCGTCGCGGCCTTCCGCGCGGACGAGAAGACCTGCAATGTGAGTACCCTCGTAGGGGATTTCGACGCGCTCGCAGTTCTCCCGCGCCAGCGCGATTCCCTTGGCAAAGACATCGAGGCACTTCTGGTAGAGCGCCAGCCGTCCCGGCGCATCGTGCGCCTGCAGACGCTCGCAGGTAATCAGATAGCTCGCCGCCCGCCCGTACTTCTCGCCAGCCGACAGTAGCCGGCCCCTCCCTTCGTCCTCGGCCGCCAGCTCGCAGAGCTTGTCCGCCATCCGCGCCCAGGTTTCGCGAAAAGCCTGCGTGCCGCTCGCGTCGGGCTGTCGTGCCGCCTCCTGCAGCGGCGCGCACATCTCCTCGATCTCGCCGATCCGGGCGCCCATCTCGATCGCGAGATCGACCGAGAGATTCCAGACATAATTGGTCGGAAAATATTTGAACATGGCTCCACTCGCGGCGCTGAGGCGTCACGCGCCTTTGGACGTTCTTCCCAAAATCTGGATTAGCCTCGTTTGACCATTTCGAAAAATTGATTATCAAGATCGTTCGCATTGATTGTCTGAATACATCCAGCGAGGCCGGCGATGCGCTTCAACAACAAGTTCGACCTCAATCTTCTGGTGGCGCTCGATCATCTCTTGCACCTACGCAGCGTCAGTGGCGCTGCCGCGCGGATGAACATGACGCAATCGGCAATGAGCAACGCCCTGCTGCGCCTGCGCACCTATTTCGACGACGAACTCCTGGTAAAGATCGGCCGCAAGATGGAGCTCACCCCCCGAGCCGAGGTGCTTAAGGACTCGATCAGAGACCTTCTGGTGCGGGTCGACTGGGCTATCGCCTCGTCCGCACAGTTCGATCCGGCTCAATCGGATCGCTGCTTCAAGATCCTGGCGTCGGACTACACGCTGGTTACGATGATCCCGCGCTTGATGGCACGCACCGAAGCGCTTGCGCCCGGAATCCGCTTCGATTTCATCCAGCAGGTCCAGCGTCCCGAGCGTGCGCTCGAGCGCGGCGATGTCGACCTTCTCATCATCCCGGAGGAATTCAGCTCGAAGCTGCATCCGTCGGAACTGATTTTCGAAGACGACTTCTGCGTCATCGCGTGGAGCAAGGGAAGGTATGGCAAGGGAAAGCTGTCACGCCAGGAGTTCGCCAGGGCGTCACACGTCGTGATGCGGCCGGCGGCTACGGCCCAATCGCTGGAGAGCTACTATCTGGAGCAGCGCAACATGAGCCGCAGCGAGGATGTTTCAGTCTATGCTTTCACCGCGATCCCGCATCTCGTCGCCGGCACAAACCGGATTGCGACCGTGCACCGGCGGCTTGCGGTCGCCGCGCAGCGGAGCCTCCCCATCCGCATCATCGAGCTGCCGGTCTCATTGCCTGCCCTGCGGCAGCGCGTGCAATGGCACCGCTACCGCTCCAACGACGCAGGTCTCTTATGGCTGCGCGATCTGATGCGCGAAGTCGTCGCCGAGTTACCCTGATGGCAGTCGATCAGCCGCGGTCAAGAAGGAACGGCCGTGCGTCGCGCGACCGTTTCCGCCCAGAGGCGATGGATCAAGGCTGGCGACTCAGTGTTTGACCGGCCCGGCTCCGGGCGGCGGCGCCGGCACCCAGATGGGGAAAGCCAGATTGGCCCAGACCGTATCGCCGCGGCTGCCGTTCTCGACGTAGAACGTATGCTGGTAGTTGATGTTGATCTGATAGGGCCCCGCATTGTAGGTCAGCGACGGGCCTGCATTGATGGACCGGAGGCGGTTTCCGTCCTGCACGCCGGCGAAGTTGAACGCCTTCATGCCGTTGACCTTGTCGTCCTGGTACTGATGCGTATAGCCGCCGACCACTCCGAATTTCCAGGCGCCGATATTGTAGCCCGCGGCGAAGTCGACGACGAGCGCATCGCCGCTCCGGTACTGCTGGGTCAGTTGCGTAAAGGCGTTGACTGAGTCTGTGTTGGTGTTGTTCAGCAGCAGACGCGGCGAAACGGCGACCTCTAATCCTTTCGGATCGGCATAGCGATAAGCCAGCACCGGCGAGATCGTGGTATAATTGGTACCGACATTCAGCGGCTGCCGCACCGAATAGGTGCCGATATTCGGCATGATGTCGAGGCCGAGGGTGAAGCTCTGCATAGGCGACACCCAGTTCAGGATGATCGGCGAAAAGGTCGGGTTGGCAAAGCCGTTGGCCTGGAACGATCCTCCCGGATTGGAGCTTTCGAGGTGAACATAGGGCACGACCAGCTGAGAATAGATGTGCGCGCCGAAGAAATCGCCGGGATAGCTGGCGAGAAACCGCATTGTCTCCGATACGGCAGAGAGCTTGAAGTTGATCGGCAGCTTGTTGCCCTGTCCGTCATACAAGCCGTTCGAACTGGTGTAGTTGGTCTGACTGATCGCAAACAGACCCGGAATCGGCGGAAATGCGGAGATGAACACCCCGGGCGAGCCCGCCGGGTAGTTCGTAGTCCCGTTCTCGGCGGCCCACGCGCCCCGGATCAGTCCGACCATTATCAATGCTACGGACACGGGCCGCATCAGTCCTGTTCTCATGGATCCCCCCTTTTTAGCGGCGCGTTCTTCTTCGAAACGAGCTTGCGCCCGTCGACCTTCGTCCTGGCGACGCGCCCGCGCCGTCCGATCGCGTCATTGATGAGCGATCGCGGAACATTCGTAAAATTGATCGTTTTGATCTTAGATATTGACCGCCTCGATGCCTCACTGAAGCGTACCGATCGGCGAAGGCACTGGAGCTAAGGCGAGACGTCAGCGATGAACGGCGAGGAGATCCGGCGCATCAGCACGATTGTGCTGTGGCCGCATGGGCCCATGAAGCCGGATGCTCTGCTGGACGCGTCGATCTTCAAAGCAAAGACACTCCCGCAGCATCGGCTTGGGGCAGTATCTATGTCTTGGTTGCGGGGACCTGCAACCATCTCAAATCGCTGCTCGAAGCAGCGGGTCGAACGGCTTTGCCGAGTGCCGTTCCGAGCGGAGCAGTCTCAGGGACGTCCCCTATTGATTGGAAGCCGGCTAGAAGGTTGGACCTCCCAACATAACGGAGATAACTCTTCCACATCAGTGAGGCCGCCAGCCTACTCCCCGGCAAACGCACCATCGATGCCAAATGGACAATCCTGCATTTGGCAATCTCTCATCGGCGGATGGCAGCAAGGGTCCTCTACGCGCTAAACTCAGCACTTTGAAAACGCTGTTTTCCTATTGAAGGGTAGCCTAGCCCAGGAGCGGGCGTCTGGATCCCATTGCGGTTTGTGGGGCATCGGGGATCGTCTGGAAATGGCTGAATGCGAGGGCCGATGGCGTTAGTCTCTCCCGAAGACCGCAGGCTGAACTTACAGGGTCCTCCCAAGGATTTGTACCAGCTTGCAGGGTCCGTAAGGAGGTAGGGCCCTGTGCCACAACAGATCAGGAGCCGGATTGGCGGACCCAACCCCGATCACAGACTATTTCGTGCCGAGATTACCAGTTGTCGATGCTTGGACAGCACGACAGGCCGGCGTGCGTACACGAATCCGTCTCTGGACGGCAACTTCCGCCTTCATCTCACCACTGCCTGGCCGGGGTACTGCCGCAGCAGCGAGCATGCGACCGCTATAGCTCGAATAACTTCTTCTCGGTGCGATGGAGGCACGCACCCGGCCCTCCCGGGCCAATGAGATAATTGTCGCAGATCACGGCGAAAATCGCGTCGGTCTCATATCCTGGATGCACGGCCAAATTCATGCCGGCGGCGATCGCCATGGTCTCGTCGCGACGGATCAGCGGCCGTTCCACCATATCGTAGCCCTGGCTGTGGGCATAGAGCCTCACCTCGGGCGGAAGGCCGCGGGTGGTCATGTAGTCGTCGTGGGCCGCGGCAATAGACCGGGCCGATGTTCCCGGCTTGAGCAGCGACAACGTATGGTCTTGAGCCGCCTTAACCGCCGCGAAGCCATCGCGCAGCTCCGCGCTGGCCTTGCCCAGCACCAAGGTGCGCGCAATCTCGCAAAAGAAGCCGCCGGGCCCGTTGACCTCGATCAGCAGCGACAGATGATCGCCCTCGGCCAAGGTGCGGCCCTGGAAGTGCCGGCCCATGAAGGGCGAGCGAATGCCGATCTTGGCGGAGGCGCCCAGAAAGATGCCCTGCTCGCTGCCGAGCTGCTGGGCCTTCATCTGCGCGGCCGAGGTGATGTCGATATCACGCAGTCCGGGACGAATGACGCGGCAGACATGCGCGAACACCTCATCCTGCTGCGCCGCGGTGCGTCGGATCAAGCCCTGCTCCTCCTCGCTCTTGATCGCCTTGATCGCATCGATCTCCTCCGTGACGTCGACGATCTCGATATTGGCAAGCCCAGCGCGCAGCGCCTCGCTGAACCCGGCGAGAACCCCCCCGGCATTGGCGAGCCCGACCCGCCGCACATTCCGCGCCTGCAGATCCGCCACGGCCAAATCGGCGTCATAGCGCACCGTATAATCGATCGACGGAAATGACGGTGTCGTCAGGATGGTACCGACACCGCGGTGGATCGGGTCTTCACCCTTGAGCGAACGCCGACCGTTGAAGACGCCCATTTCGATCACGGTCATGAGGTCGTCGGCATAGAACAAGACCGTCCGCGGATAGCCGTTGTTGGCCGGAATGTCGGTCAGCCACTTGACGTTTCCGCCGAGCCAATCATTGGTGGCCTGCACGATGACGACGTCGATGCCGTGCTGCTTCAACGCGGCCCGCATCGCGGCCCAGCGCCGAGAGAGTTCCGCATCGCTGATGCGGACCGGAATTCGTTCGTGCACGCTCATGCGGCAGCTCCAGCTCGACCTGATATGATCCGATTGCGCATCCGCGCATGATCGCCCGCCGCAAACGCCCTCACGTTCTCCATCACAAGCGGTAGCAGCTGCTCTTCATAGCAGTCGCTCATGCCGCCGAGATGCGGCGTGATCAGCACATTGTCCAGCTGCCAGAGGGCGCTGGTGGCAGGCAACGGCTCGACATCGAATACGTCAAGACCTGCCCCGGCGAATGTCCGCCGCTGCAGCCGGTCGATCAGCGCGGCCTCATCCACGACCGGCCCGCGCGCCAGATTGATCAGGAAGCCGTGGGATGGCAGCGCGTCCAGCACCGTCCCGTCGATCAGGTGCCGCGTCTCGGGCGTATAAGCTGCAAGCACGATCAGGAAATCGGCCTCCCGCGCGGTGCGCACCAGTTCGCCGCGGGGACGAACAGCGTCAAATCCACGTCCCTCGCCGCGCGCGTCGCTGATGCCGATCACGCGCACGCCGAATGCCTGGCAGCGCACCGCCAGATCCTCGCTGATCGCCCCGACCCCGACCAGCACGGCGGTCTTTCCGAGCAGGAGACGCTGCGGCCAACGCTCCCATGCTGCGCGATGCTGGTTGTCGACCATCCGCGGCAGTCCCCGCCCCAACGCGAGCATGTGCATGAACGCCATCTCCGACATCTGAGGCCCGTGGATGCCGCGCGCCGAGGTGACGAGGATGTGGTTCGGCAGGCCAAGCGCCAGCAATGGATCGACCCCGGTGGTGAAGGCTTGGATCCATTGCAGCCGCGGGGTGGCCGCAACGAGCCCAGGCGTGATCGACTGCGCGAGTCCCATCAGCACCCGGGCCGAGGCTGCGTGCGCGAGCACCGCCGATGCCGACCCTCCGGCATGGATGATGACCTCCGGACAAGTTTCGGCGAGGCGCGCCGCAAGCCGTGGCACGTCCTGCGTGATTACGACGATCTCGAGAGGACGATCAGCCATACAGGACCCTCGGCAGCCAGAGTGCGAGTTCGGGAAAGATCAGGAGCAGAGCAAGCAGCAGGAAAGGCGCAATCAGGAACGGCAGAATGCCGCGATAGATTGCGCCGAGGCCGATATCCGGCACCTGCGCCTGGATCACGAACAGGTTCATCCCAACCGGCGGATGGATCAGGCCGAGCTCGACCACGATCACCACGATGATCGAGAACCACACCGGGTCGTAGCCATATTGCGTGACCAGCGGCAGAAACACCGGCACCGTGATCAGAACCATGCCGATGCCTTCGAGGAAGCAGCCGATCACGACATAAGCGACTATGATGATGCCCATCACCGCAAGGCCGGGCAGATGCAGCGATTGGGCGGTCGTGGCGAGCAGCTGTGGCAATTGCGTCTGAACGACGAAGCTCGCGAAATAGGTCGCGCCGATGATGATGGCGAACAGCAAGGCCGAGGTCGATACCGCGCCCTCGACCGCCTGAAACAGCTGGGCTGCCGACAGCCTGCGGCCGATCACGCCGAGCACGATCGCGCCGAACGCACCGAGCGCAGCGGCTTCGGTCGGACTGAAAATGCCGCCATAAATGCCGCCAATGGTCAGCGTGAACAGCAGCAGGAATTGCCAGGGCTGGCGTAGCGCGCCGAGACGCTCGCGCCAGCCGACGGGCTTGCCGAGCGGGGCGAGCTTTGGGTTCAGCTTCGCCGCAAGCAGCGCCAGCGCGACATAGGACACGGTGAGGATAATCGCCGGAAACAGCGCAGCCGCGAACAGCTTTGGCACCGACTGCTCGGCGATGGCGCCGTAGATCACCAGGATGATCGATGGCGGCACCAGAATGCCGATCGATCCCCCCGCCGCGATCGCACCGGCGGCAAGACCGTCATCGTAGCTCGCCTCGCGCATTTCCGGCAACGCAATGCGCGACATGGTGGCCGCGGTCGCAATCGATGAGCCGCAGACCGCACCGAAGCAGGCGGAGGCCCCGATCGCCGCGACCGCGAGACCGCCGCGCACGCCCGACAGCAGCAGGCGCGCGGCATTGAATAGATCCGCCGATAGCCGCGTGCTCGAAGCGACATCGCCCATCAGGATGAACAGCGGAATCACCGACAGTGCATAGGAATTGGCGACGTCGAACGGCGTCGTGCCGAGCGTCGTGAAAGCTGCGGCCCAGCCATTGATGACGGTGTTGCCGGTGAGGCCGACGATGAGCAGTGCCGCCCAGACCGGAACGCGCAGGAACAAAAGCGCAAACAGCGCGAGAACGCCGATCGCACCGATCCACTGGACACTCATGCCCCCTCCCCGCCTTCGGCATGAGAGATCCTGCGCGAGGCCGGTACTGGCCGCACCAAGGGTCCGAGCGCGCACAGCAGCGTGCCGATCAGGCCGACGATCGCAAAGATCCAGAGCACCCAGAGCTGCAGACCCAGCTCCAGCTTGCGATCACCGTAATCATAGGCCTGCAGGGCGGGCGCGATCATCGCCGCGGTGACAACGATGAGAAGCGCGAGCGAGATCACGTCGGAGAGGCGGACCAGCACGCGCTCGACGCGTGAGCTGACCAGGGAATCGACGATATCGATCACGATGTTCTTGCGCGCAAAGAAACTCGCCGACATCCCATGAAAGACGAAAACGACGAGGCACGCCTCGACGATGTCGTAGGCCCCGCGGATCGAGCGGTTGAAGAGAAAGCGCAAAGTCACGTCGACGCATGTGCTGAGCATCATGATGACGAGCGCGATCATTGCGAGCCGGACTTGAGCTGTTTTCAGACGGGCGGTGAAGGTTTCAAGTGGCGCGGCGGCCATGTTGATATCCTATCGCAGCACACCGCCGGGTTTTCGGCAGGCGTCAGGTGGCTTCCGCTTTAGGCGGTGTAGGCGTCGAGAAACGCTTTGCCCGGCTTGCCTGCCTTCTCGAGCTCGCCGAGGGCCTTGTTGCGCAGCGGCGCAAGAATCTCCTTCACGCGGGAGAGCTCAGCATCGGCGAATTGCGAGATCTGCACGCCCTTGCCGGCCATGTACGCACGACCGGCCTTTTCGCTGGCGTCGAAGGCAGCTCCGAAGCGCTCGGCCATCGCGGGCCCCGTGGTCTTGTCGATCAGCTGTTGCAGTTCGGCCGGCAGTGATTTGAACTTGTTTGGATTCATGGCCACCGCGAAGGTCGCGGTGCTGACACCCGGCTCCAGTGAATATTTGATCACGGTACCCAGATCAAAGCTTTGGCACGCTTCGTAGGGAAATGTCGCGGCATCAATGATGCCCTTGGAGAGGCTGTCTGCGGTTTCGGCCGGAGGCACGGCGAGCGGCGTTGCACCGAGCAGCGGAATGATCTGCGCGAACTGCTCGCCGGCATAGCGGACCCGCAAGCCCTTGAAATCTTCGAGCTTGGCAACGGGACGCTTGCTGGTGTGGACCATGAGCGGATTGGTCACCGCCATCCACAACACCTTCATGCCCTGATGTTCCGGATAGAGGTAGGTCGGCGCCAATTCTGTGAGCCTACGCGAGGTGACGGCGCTGTTGTTGCCTGCCTTCGGCGCCGAGTAAGGCAACGCCACCAGATCTGCCGTTGGGAAACGGCCGGGCGTTGCGCCATGGAGACCGACCGCGATGTCCACGACGCCGTTGCGCACGAGATCGAATTGGCGGTTCACCGGACCGAGCTGGGAGGCCGGGAAGATGTTGAGCGTCAGCTGCCCTTGCGACTGCTCGGTGAGGCTCTCGCCCCATTTTGTCAGCTCGCGGTGAAACGTGTGATTGGGCGGCAGATAATGCGAGACTTTCAGACCGATCGGCTCGGCCCTGGCGGACCGTGAGCCGACCATCCCGACCGCAGCTCCCGAGATGGCCCCAAGCAGAGCCGACCGACGTGTGATCATGGCGTTTCCTCCTGCCCTCATGCGCCCGGAGCTTGTTCGCCCCCGGTCCTACAGCGTGGATGTCTCGAACGGACATCTTCTATCGCTGTACTGTTATTCGGTTCAGATGTACCGCATCATGGTTGCGCTCGCAAGAGCCCATTCGCCCCTCAGCGCGACAGAATGCCTTCAACCCTCCGCCGGAAGCCGAGCAGCTTTTCGGCAAAGGCGTCGCGGTTTTCCAGAAAGCGCTGCGTCGGCACTGGAATCGACACCGCGACCGGACGGCCGAAATGATCGATCACGGCCGTGCCGATCGCGCTGATGCCCGCACCATGCTCTTCGAGATCGTAGGCGAGATGAGTGCGGCGAATATCATTGAGCTCGTCGATCAGGCGCTTGCGGTTGGCGAGCGGGAAGTCGGGGTGCTCGGCCAGGCTCTTCTCGATTAGTTCCTCGCTTTCTTCCGGCGAGAAACAGGACAGCACGGCCTTGCCGTTCGCGGTGCAATGGAGCGGGAAACGCTCGCCGACTGCGGACAGCGCTGTTAGCCGGCGACGGCCAGGCACCTGATCGACGAACACCACCGACCCGCCCGACAGGACGGACAGATCGACGGTTTCGCCAACCTCTTCGCCCAAGGCGAGAAGGTGCGGACGAATAATTTCGCTGGAATTTGCACCGATTGAAGCCGCGATCCGCAACAGGCCCATGCCGATCCGAACCTGTCCGGGCCCGCTCGACGTGACGAAGTCCTCGGCCATCAGCGCCGCCACGATCCGCTGCACCGTCGAGCGGGCGAGCCCGACCGACTTCGCAATCTGGCCGAGGCTCAAGCCGTTCGGATGGCTCTCCAGCGTGCGCAGAATGCTGCCGGCGCGCGCCAGCACCTGGATGCCATTGCCGCCACGTTCATCAGACGGTGGCGGCGCGGAGGCTCTGGTTTTTAATGCCCGCGCTGCGGCTTTCGACATCAGTCTCTTATCCTCCGATTGGACCGATCATGCGATCGGAATCTGCTCGCTGACACTTTAGCGCAACGGCCAAAAACACGACGACGCCGCGCGCTCGGATCACACCGATGTCCCTGACTGGCCGACGCGCCGGTTGGCATGAGCCGTTGCGCGTCCGAATTTCGGTTGACCTTTTCCGTTATATGGTACATGTGTATCGCAATGTGGGGCAAGCAGGATTACTTGCTTCGAGGAAAAAGCAGTTCAAAGGGGAAGGATGCGCATGTCCATCAAGATTCGGGGCATCGATTTTCAGAGCAACACCGACAACGCCATGGGTCTGAGGTTCACCAACCTCTCCCATCGCTGGGGATTCCAGTGCCCGAACTGGCCCTATTTCGAAGACGTGAAGATCGAGCGCATCCACTACATGGCGAAGTCTGGCGTGCTGTCTCAGCGCATCACGACCTCGATGCATTCGACCACGCATATCGATGCACCGGCCCATGTGGTGCAGGGCACGCCCTTCATCGACGAAGTGCCGCTGCCGCATTTCTTCGGCTCGGGCCTCGTGGTGTCGCTGCCGAAGAAGAAGTGGGAATCCATCACCGCCGATGATCTGGAAAAGGCCTGCGGCCATGCGATCCGTCCGCACGACGTGCTGATCATCAACACCGGTTGGCATAAGGCTTACGAAGATGGCGATTACTTCGCCTACTGCCCGGGCTTGGTCCCGTCAGCGGCAGACTGGATGGTCGACAAGCAAGTGAAGGTGGTGGGCCACGACACCCAGGCCAACGACCATCCGCTCGCCACGGCCATCGGCCAGCATCGCAACGGCCCGCTGCTGCCGCATCTGCGGGAAGAATATCGCGCCTGGTCCGGCGGTCGCGACTGGACCGAGGACTTCCCGGAATGGGAGCCGGTCCATAACAAGCTCTTCAAGCACGGCATTCTCGGCATCGAGAATGTCGGCGGTGATCTCGACGAGGTCACCGGCAAGCGCTGCACCTTCGCGTTCTTCCCTTGGAATTGGGATCGCGGTGACGGCTGCATCATCCGCTTGGTTGCCATCACCGATCCAAACCAAGCTTACCGCATCGAGAAGGGCGAGGCGTTCTGATGCATGTGAAGCGCTTCCATGATGCCAAGCCCTATGACGCGCCCAACCACCGCGGCGTGGTTGGCCTGCGGCTGCAGGGGTTTGAGCCGGGCGGCCCGACCAACCAATGGGTCGGCCTCTCGCAATTCCTGCCAGGTGGCGGCGCCGGTCCGGATTCGACGCCGTTCGAGAAGGTCTATGTCGTCCTCGCCGGCGAGATGACGGTGATCGTAGACGGGAAGGAGACCGTGCTCAGTCCCTATGACAGCTGCACCATCGCGCCGAACGAGGTCCGCGAGATCGTCAATCGCCGCAATGATGTCTGCACCATGCTGGTCATCATCCCCTATCCGCCGGGTGTCACGCCATGAGCAAGAGCGCGAACTTCCTGAAAAATCCCCTGTCTCTGTTCGATATCGGCGGCAAGGTCGCGGTCGTGACCGGCGCCTCGGGTGCGTTTGGCGCGCTGGCTGTCCAGGTGCTGGCCGGAGCCGGTGCCAAGGTCGCTGCGGTCGCCGGCAATGCTGAAGCGCTGGACAAGACGGTCGCCGATGCGAGAGCGCTCGGCGCCGAGGCGCTGAGCATCCAAGCGCGCCCGCGCGATGAGAAGACCTGCGACGACATTGTTGCCAAGACGGTCGCTGCCTTCGGCGGCGTCGATATCCTCGTCGTCGCCTCCGGCAAGAACGACGTATCCAAAATCGTCGACATGGCGCCAGCGCGCTTCCTCGACGTGATGGATGCCAATGTGACGCAGTCCTGGCTGATGGCCAAGGCAGCCGGCAAGCAGATGCTGGCGCAGGGCCGCGGCGGCAAGATCGTGCTGATGTCCTCGGCGCGCGGCAAGCTCGGCCATCCCGCCGGCTATTCGGCCTATTGCGCCTCGAAATCCGCGATCGACGGCATCACTCGCGCACTCGGCTGCGAATGGGGCGATAGCGGCATCACCGTCAATGCGATCGCGCCAACGGTGTTCCGCTCGCCGCTGACGGCCTGGATGTTCGAGGACACCG
The DNA here is from genome assembly GCF_032484835.1 of Bradyrhizobium sp. SZCCHNS1022. Lineage (NCBI taxonomy): Bacteria > Pseudomonadati > Pseudomonadota > Alphaproteobacteria > Hyphomicrobiales > Nitrobacteraceae > Bradyrhizobium > Bradyrhizobium sp. SZCCHNS1022. Next base: position 534,423 of record NZ_JAUETT010000003.1, read on the forward strand.
AGCGGGCGCGCGACGTACGCAAAGGCTTTCTGGCCCGCGTTCCCAAGGGACGGCTCGGCGAGCCGCAGGATCTCGCAGGTCCCCTGCTGTTCCTGGTCTCGCGAGCCTCGGATTTCTACACCGGCCATACCCTCGACGCCGACGGCGGCTACACGGCGGGATAATCCCCGCCGCCGAACTCCTGACAGCTGGAGACAGGCATGTTGCAGCGGATTGCAGTGATCGGTGGCGGCACGATGGGGCGCGGCATCGCGGCCGCGTTCGCGCTGCGCGGCTTTCCGGTGAACTTGGCCGAACCCTCGGCCGCGCAGCGCGCCACCATCAGGTCTGAGGTCGAGGCCGGCTATGACCTCCTGGTGGACGAGGCATCTGTCGCAGCGGACGCGGCCACAGCCGCCATCGAGCGCATCACTCTATTCGAATCCTTGGCGCCAGCAGTCCAAGACCGCGACTTCATCGTCGAGGCCGCGCCCGAGAAGCTGGAGCTGAAGCAGGCGCTGTTGGCAGAGCTCGACAGTCTGGCGCCGGCTCACGCGATCTTCGCCACCAACACCTCGAGCCTGCCGCTCGCGCCAATGATTGCAGCTCTGCCGGGGGCGCGTCAGGCCCGCACGCTGGTGACGCATTGGTACAACCCGCCGCTGCTGATGCCGCTGGTCGAAATCTCCGCCTTCGGCAACATGCCGCCTGACCTGCTCGAAGAGGTCATAGCCCTGCATCGGCAGATCGACAAGCGCATCGCCAAGGTGGCGAAGGATGTGCCAGGCCTGATTGCCAATCGGATTCAGCAGGCGATCGCGCGCGAGGTGTTCTCCCTGATCGAGCAGGGCGTCGCCGACGCCGCCGACGTCGACACCGCGCTGAAATTCGGCCCGGCCTTCCGCTATGCCACCACCGGCCAGCTCGAGGTCGCCGATTTTGGCGGCCTCGATATCTGGCTCACCGTCGGCGACAATCTGCTCGCGGCGATGGACGCCTCGCGCCAGGCCAGCCCGTTGCTGCGGCAGAAGGTCGCCGAGGGCAAGCTCGGGATCAAGACGGGTGAAGGATTCTACGTCTACGACAAGGAGAACATCCCTGCGATCCGCCGCGCCTTTCTCGGGCGCCTGGTGAAACAGCTCAAGGCGTCAAGCGATTATTCGTGAGATTCTAGTCAACGATCAAGCCGTAACGCCGCTGGTGCACAAAGGAGAGGAAAAAGATTTATGGCCGACACCATCATCACCGTCGCTCCCACCGGCGCGTTTCCAACCAAGGAGCACAATCCAGCAATTCCACTCACGCCACGCGAAATTGCCGAGGACGTCTACGAATGCTGGCAGGCCGGCGCAGCAGTCGCGCATTTGCATATGCGCGACGATGCCGGCAAGGGTACCATGGACAAAGGTCGATTTATCGAGACCGTCGGACGCATCCGCCAACGCTGCGACGTCGTGCTGAACCTCACCACGTCAGGCGACCTGAACGCGACAGATGAGACCCGCATGGCGCATCTGATCGAGCTGAAACCCGAGCTCGCTTCCTTCGACGCTGGCTCGATGAATTGGATGCATTCGACGCTGTTCATCAATCATCCGGCCTTCCTTGAGAGGCTTGCCGGAGTCATGAACGAGAACGACGTTATGCCGGAGATCGAGGTATTCGATCCGGGCATGCTCTACAACGCCATCCACTACATGAAGAAAAGCGTGTTGCGAGGACCCGGCTATTTCCAGTTCGTACTGGGCGCAGCCGGAGGTATCGCCGCTACGGTCGAAAACCTCGTGTTCCTCAAGAGCCTCTTGCCACGTCATGCGGAGTGGTCGGCTTTCGGCATCGGCGCTGGCCATCTGCCAATCTTGTTCGCCACCCTTTCGCTAGGGGGGCATATCAGGGTCGGTATGGAGGACAACGTACTCTATGCCAAGGGCCGCCTTGCCAAGAACAATGCTGAGTTTGTTGCCCGCGCTGCACGTCTCGTTCGCGAAGCAAACGGGAGCGTTGCAACCGCACCCAGCGCGCGGGAGATACTCAACCTTTCGGGACGACCATCTCACGCCGCGTAGCATGGTGTCTCGCGCTTGAGACGAAGACAATAAGCAAGATCAACGATAACTACATCGGGAGGAAACGGTGGAATTCGAGGACTGCAATCATCTGCTTGATCCCGGCTATCTTCCGTTCGAGTCGGGCTACAAGGATCTCGCCGCCGGCAAGAAGCTGGTCGCCGCCTTGACGCGGATGCCGGGCTGCCGCGCCAAGATGGTGCACTGGTGGTTCGGCTGGCTCGGCGGCATCGAGCAATACAAGCTCTGGCATCCGCGGGATCATGTCGCCAGTGCCTGGCTCAACCGAGTCGACGGCAACTATATCGGCGCCTCTCACGTCGTCAGCGAATATATGGTAGGTCCTACAGGGCCGCTTTATGATCTCGTCATCGACTTCCACCATCCGCACGAGATCTTCGACGCCGCACGCTATGACGCCTCCGGCGCAGTCGCAGTCTGCGCGCGCATCGGCGATCAGGACGCGCCGGTCCATGTCGGCCGGATGTGTCATTTCGTGCGGGATACCGATTATGGCTGCGAGATGCGCTCCCGCTTCTGGCTCGGCATTCTCGCCGACAAGAAGACGCGCGAGCCGGTGCCCGAACATATCGCCGTCGAAGGGCGCAAGCGCCAGCTCAACGACGATTTCACCCGACGCCTGCACCAGCACGCCACCGAGGAAATGGGTTACCTCGCCGAGATCTTGCCCGTCCTGTACCGGCGCTATACCGGCGACAACACGTTCTAAGGCGGCGCGGGGCGCTCCGGCTCAAGGAGCGCCCCCAAATAAGAGATGGGCCAAAACGGCCTCGCGCAGCAATTGGAGGAAACATGGCCACCCGCACGTCGCAGGCGCCGTTATCAAGACGGCTTCCCGTCCTCAAACGAATTCTGCCCATCACGCTGCTTTCGCTGGCCGCAGCTTGGTCCGCAACGCCAGCCAACGCAGCCGACGACATCGTCATCGGCGCGTCGATTCCGCTGAGCGGACCGCTGGCCGGGTTCGGCAGCTTCCAGAAATGGGGCTACAGCCGTGCGGTCGACGAGGTCAACAAGGCTGGCGGCATCACCATCGATGGCAAGAAGATGCCGGTCCGGCTCGTGCTGCGTGACGACAAGACCGATCCCAACGTCACCGCCGCCAATACCGAGAGCCTGCTGTCGCGCGATCAGGCGCGCGCCCTGCTCGGCTCCTGCACCCCGGCACTGGTCAATGCCGGCGCGCTGGTCGCCGAACGCAAGAAGATCCCGCTGGTCACCGGCTGCAATCCGATCGAGGCATTCAAGTCGGTCCGTAAGTGGAATTACGTCTGGGACCTGTTCTTCCACGAGCCCGAACTCGCCGCGATCCCGTTCAAGGTGCTGGACGATCTCAAGCTCGAGACCAACAAGAAGGTCGCGATCTTCCATGACAACGGCCCGGACGGCCAGGTCGTTGGCGGCACGCTGTGGCCGCAGATCGCCAAGGACGCCGGCTATGACGTCGTGCAGAACGCGTCGTTCCCAGTCGATAACACCCAGTTCACTTCGGTTGTCGCCGAGGCGAAGGCGAAAGGCGCCGAGATCGTGCTGGTCGATGCCATCACCCCGCAAGCGGTCTCGATCCGCAAGCAGATTGCGTCCGCAGGCTTTGCACCCAAGCTGCTCGTCATCGAGAAGGGGGCCGAGCCGGTGCAGTTCGCCGAAGCGCTCGGCAAGCTTGCTGACGGTGTGCTGGTCGGCGGCTACTGGGATCCGAGCTTTCCCTATCCGGGCGCCAAGGATCTCGCGGCCGCGTTCGAAAGCGAGACCAAGCTGACCTTCAGCCAGCACATCGCCGACAGCTATGCTGCGGCGCAGATCCTGCTCGACGCGATCGCGGCGGCCGGCTCGCTCGATCCCGAGAAGATCAACGCTGCGGCCGCCAAGACCGACAAGACCTATGTGGTCGGGCCCATCAAGTTCGACGAGAACCACACCGCCAAGCTGCCGCTGGCGATGCTGCAATGGCAGGGCGGCAAGACGAGCATCGTCTGGCCGGCGGACCGCGCCACCGGCAAGATCCTGTTCCCGGTGCCTTGACCGCTGAGACAAGGCCGGCGCCGATCGCGCCGGCCGTCACCGATGTCATGCGGGCGAATGCGAATGCCTGGTCTCGATGTGATCGTCAATGCACTGATCTCGGGCCTGCTGCTCGGCGGCATGCTGGCGCTGACGGCGCTTGGCCTGTCGATCATCCTTGGCGTCATGCGTCTGGTGAACCTCGCGCATGGCGAATTTCTCGTGGCGGGCGCCTATGCCGGCCTCTTCCTGCTGCAGCGAACCGGCATCGATCCGCTGGCCGGATTAGCGCTGATCGGCCTCATTCTCGCGCTGATCGGCTATCCGATCTATCGCTTCCTGCTGGAGCCGCTGGCCGGCAAGGGATCGGAAGCGGCCATGATGACCATGTTCGGCCTCTCCATCATCCTGCAGAACCTGTTCGTGCTGCTGTTCAGCGCCGACACCCGCGCCATCGAGCGCGATTACGCCACGGTTCCGCTGACGCTCGGCCCGATCAGCGCGCCGCAGATCTACGTGATCGGCTTCGCCATCTCGGCCGCGCTGATCCTGGCGGTGCATCTGTTGATCGCACGCAGCCGGTTCGGCAGCGAGCTGCGCGCCAGCGCCGACCAGCCGCTTGCGGCTGCCATCATCGGCATCAATGTCAGCCGGGTCTATGCCTTGACCTTCTGCCTCGGCACCGCCTGCGCCGGAATCGGCGGCACGCTGATCGGGGTGGCGCTGTCTTTCACGCCGACCAGCGGCGCCACCTATCTGTTGACGGATTTCGCGGTGATCGTGCTCGGCGGACTCGGCAATGTGCTGGGAACGCTGGTCGGAGGCATCGTGCTCGGCGTGCTGCAGAGCGTCGGCGGGCTCACGCTCGGGGACGGCTATCGCGACCTGGTCGGCCTGGTGCTGTTCCTGGCGATGCTGCAGCTCAGGCCGCAGGGCTTCCTCGGGAGCCGCGCATGACCGTGCTGACCACACGCGCTCCCGAGCACAGCCTGCTGCTGCATCATCCGCTTGTCCGCCTCGCCCTCGCCGGCATCTTCTTCGCGGCGCTGATGGTCGCGCCTTCGATTCTGCCAACCTATTTTGTCGAGATCGGCTTCAAGCTGCTGCTCTATATCGTGCTGGCGGAAGCGTGGAATCTGCTTGCCGGCTATGGCGGGCTGGTGTCCTTGGGAAGCTCCTCCTTCTTCGGCCTTGGCGCCTATGTCACGGTCGGGCTGCTCAATTACGCCGATAGCGGCATCGCCTTGGCGCTGGCTGCCTCGGCGGTTGCGGCCATGGCACTCGCGCTTGTGATGTCGCGCGGTCTGTTTCGGCTGCGTGGACTCTATTTCACCGTCGGCACCTTGGCGCTTGCCGAAGCGCTGCGGCTGCTCGTCGTCAATGTGCCCTGGTTCGGCGGCGCTACCGGCCTGTTCGTCAGCGCCGATTTGCCCGATATCACAGCGTTGTTTCGCGACACCGCGCTGCTGCTTGTCCTCGCCTCGCTGGTTATGACCTTGGCAACCGGCTCTCGCTTCTCGGTACTGCTGCGGGCGGTGCGCGACGACGAGGACGCCGCAAGCCAGGTCGGCGTGCGTGCGTTCCGCGTCAAGCTCGCGGCGTTCACTGCGGCCAGCGCGCTCGTCGCAATTGCCGGGGGTCTTCAGGCGATCAAGCTCGGCGCCATCGAACCCTACGGCAGCTTCGGCCTGCAATGGTCGGTCGATCCGCTCGCGATCGTGATCATCGGCGGACTCGGCATGCGCTTCGGCGCCATCATCGGCGCAGTCTTCTTCGTCGCCATCGGCGAGCTGCTCGCCGACTACCCAGAGCTCCATGTCGCGATCACCGGAGTCATTCTCATCATTCTGATCCGCTTCGCGTCGCGCGGACTCTGCGGCCTCGTCGAAGCCGCGCTGCGGCGCGCCGGCCCCACCAGGGCTGCGAGCTCATGACCGTCGCCACCAATACGACTCCGCTGCTCGACGCCGTCGGTCTCGGCAAGCGCTATGGCGGCCTCGTCGCGATCGAAAGCCTGGATATCAGGCTCGAAAAGGGTCGCGTGCTCGGTGTGATCGGCCCGAATGGCGCCGGTAAGTCGACCCTGATCGGGCTGCTCGGCGGCGCCATTTCCGCGAGTGCAGGACGCATCGATTTCGAGGGCCGCGACATCACCGGTCTGCCCGCCTCCGAGCGAGCGCGGAGCGGCATCGGCCGCACCTACCAGATCCCCCGCCCCTTCCTCGACATGACCGTGGAGGAGAATCTCGCCGTCGGCCAATTCTCGCTGACCCCGTTCATCGCCACCTCGACGGCCGCGGCCGAACGGCGCGACATCCTCGACCGCTGTGGGCTCGGCGGTGCCGCCCACGTCAAGGCCCGCGATCTGCCGCTGCTCCGGCGCAAGCGCCTCGAAGTCGCCCGCGCGCTAGCGCTCAAACCAAAGCTGTTGCTGCTCGATGAGGTCGGTGCCGGCCTGATCGACAGCGAAGTCAGCGAGCTGATCGCCCTGATCCAGTCGCTGAACGACGGCGAGCGCTCGATCATCGTCATCGAACACGTGATCCGGATCGTGAAGGAGTGCTGCGACGATCTTATGGTCATCAACTTCGGCAAGCTCCTGGCGAGGGGGCCGACCACCGACGTGCTGGCGAGCGACGATGTCGCCGCGATCTATCTCGGCACCAGCCATGGCGCCGCCCCCAAGACCTCCTCTTCAGAGACGCCGCGCGCCAACGTCATTGCGTCGACGGCAGGCGCTGAGCCGCTGCTTGCACTCGATGGCGTGTACGCGGGCTATGGCCAGGCTCGGGTGATTCATGACCTCAGCCTGTCGGTGATGCCGGGTCAGGTCGTGGGCATTCTCGGCAGCAACGGCGCCGGCAAGACCACCCTCGCTCATGTGATCAGCCGCGCCTTGCCAATCACTGCCGGCCGGATCCGATTCGATGGCGAGGACATCACACGCTTGCCGCCGCATGCGGTGGCGGCGCGCGGCATCGCCCATTGCATGGAGGGGCGGCGCATCTTCGGCTCGTTGTCGGTCGAGGAAAATCTGCTGGTGGCTGCACGCCGCGCCGACACAGCAGAACGCAAGGCGCGTCTGGCGCGCGTCTACGCCCTGTTTCCGGTGCTCGCGGAGCGGCGTAACGCGCCGGGCACCTCGATGTCGGGCGGCCAGCAGCAGGCCTTGGCGATCGGTCGCGCGTTGATGGCCAAGCCGCGGCTCGTTATTCTCGACGAGATCAGCCTTGGTCTCGCGCCGGTCATGATGGACCGCCTGTATGCGGCGCTTGCCGAGCTCAAGCGCGAGGGGCTGTCCATGCTGGTCGTGGAGCAGGATATCGAGCGCGCGCTCGACCTTGCCGATGTCGCCCACATCATCAACAAGGGACGGATTACTCTGTCCGGCCCGCCGGCCGTCCTGCGTGCGGACGAGCGGCTGCGTCATCTTTATTTCGGGACCGAAGAATGAGCGGCCGGACAGCGTCGCAAGGAGCGTGACATGAAAAAGATTGCCGTCGAAGAAGCCTTCGTCACCGCCGAGATCGCCGCAGAATGGACGAAGGTGCTGGCGCGCTCAGACGTCGAACCAGGCTTTGCCAAGATGGGCGAAAGCATCCTGGCCGACACGCCCGGCAACGCGCTGCTGCATGGACGCCTGGTTGACATCGGCAAGGGCCGGATCGCGCATATGGACGAGGTCGGCGTCGACATGCAGGTGCTCTCCTTGACGTCCCCCGGCGTCCAGGTGTTCGCGCCCGATCTCGCCGTACGGCTCGCAGCCGACGCCAACGACGCGCTCGCCGAAGCAGTGCGCGCTGCACCGACGCGGCTGGCCGGACTGGGCGCCATCGCGCCGCAGGATCCCCCCGCGGCCGCGCGCGAGATCGAACGGATCAAGTCGCTCGGCCTGCGCGGCCTGATCGTCAACTCCCACACGTTCGGCGAATATCTTGACGCGCCCCGCTATGTCCCGATCTTCGAGGCGATGGAGGCGACCGGCCTGCCGATGTACTTGCATCCGCGCGAACCTGCACCCGGAATGGTTCAGCCGTTCCTCGATTACGGCCTTTATTTCGCCGGCTGGGGCTTTGCGGCGGAGACCGGCCTGCACGCCATGCGGCTGATCATGTCCGGCAGCTTCGCTCGCCATCCGAAGCTCAAGATCATTCTCGGCCATATGGGCGAAGGCATCCCGTTCTGGCTGCAGCGCATCGACAATCGCTATCTCCTGCAGGTGAAGATCGGCGCCGTCGAAAAGCTGCCCCGGCTGCCGAGCGAGTACTTCCTGGACAACTTCGTGATCACAACGGCCGGGGTCACCTCCATGCCCGCGCTTCGGCTGTCGATCGACGTGCTCGGAGCTGAACGCATCCTGTTCGCTGCCGACTTTCCTTACGAGGATGATGCTGAGGCGCTCCGCTTCCTCGAAGGAGCTGCGCTCACGCAGCGCGAGCGCGAGCTGATCGCATACCAGAACGCCGAGCGCCTGTTCGCGCTCTCCTGAGCGGACCGGCCGCACATCTCGGCGGGCGGCCGACCTACGAATCCTCGTCAGCGGAGGGCCCATGCGGTGCCATAGACTGGACCTGAACCTGCTGCTGGTCCTCGACCTGCTGCTCAAGCTGAGGAACGTCAGCCGGGTCGCCGAGACACTCAACCTGACTCAGTCCACGATCAGCAGCGCACTGGCGCGGTTACGCAGTCACTTCGATGACGACCTCCTGATTCAATCCGGCCGCGAGATGCTGGCGACCCCGTTCGCCGCGCAGATCGCGGACTCGGTCGATCAGTTCGTGGCGCGCGCCCGTACGATAGCGCTGGCGCGCGCCGAGTTTACGCCGGAAACCGCAGAGCACGACTTCGCGGTCGTCGCGTTGGATTACGTAGCCGGTATTCTCTTGTCCAATCTCATCAAGCGGGTCGCCCAGGCTGCGCCGGGTATTTCGATTTCCCAACTGCCGCTTCCGGACACGCGTGAGCGTGCGTCCGCCGCTGAATTCGATGTTTTCATCGGCTCCAACGTTCCCTTCCATGCCGCCGTCAACACCAGCGTGCTATGGGAGGAGCGGTTCGTTCCTGTTGTCTGGGCCGGCAATACGGCGGTGGTGGACCCCGTCTCGCTGAACGCGATTGCGGCCTTCACCCACGTTTCTGTTGCACTCGACGAGCGCTTGAGCGTCCGCATCGTCGATCAGTTCTTCCAGTCCGTGGGGATCCGGCGGACGAAAACGATCCGCCTGCAGAGTCTCCTGCTGGTGCCCGAGTTCATCGTCGGCACGCCGTATATGGCGATCCTGCCGTTGCGCCTGGTCCTGTCTCGCGCGCAAGGGCTGCCGCTTCGTATTCTGCAGACCGACTTCGAGCTCCCAACCATCACCGAAAGGCTGCAGTGGCCCGTGCATCTCGACAAGGATCCTGCCAATATGTGGCTGCGCGAGATGATCCAAACCTCGGCGGCCGACGTGGAGGCACGATGGCCCGTTTGCGCACCAGTCTGCCCACCCTTGTCCGGAGCGGCGCTGCGTGAATATCGCAGCGCCGCTTCGAAGCCAGCCACGTGAGCAATGAACTAGAACTTCACGGTGATACCGCTATAGACCGTCTTTTCCGTGCAGGAGTTCGTGCTTTGGCCGGTCGCGGCGACAGTGCACACGCCGGGCATGGCGTTGTGGTCGAGACCGAACTTGTTCTGCCAATACCGGTAGGCAACCCAGACATCCACCAGATGCGAATATTTGGGACCCATCATTGCCTTGCTGGCATCGAACGTCAGCCTGACAGGCTCGCTGTTGAACTCGACGGCGCTGGCCGTGCTGAACCGTCCAGCGCCTGAGAGTGCCGGCAGGCCATTCGAATCCCCTTTGGTCCCATACCAGCCGGCGCGTCCGCTGATCGAGAAGAATTGCAGGGACGGCGGCAGGAAACCCAGGTCCATGTAATAATTGGCTTCCACAGCCCATGTCGGGTGGTAGCTGACATTGCCGGTGGCGTTACAGCTGACGCCGGCAACCTGCCCGCCTGCAAAGGCGGTTCCGCACTGAGTAAACGCGTTGTGGTTGGAGAATTCCCAGGACACCAAGGGCGCGACGTTGAAATAGCCCTTATACGGCAAGTCAAACGCAAATTGGAGCCCGGCAACGGCCTCGCGCTTGGCCGGCGCGAGGAAGATGTTGTCAGTCTCGACGTCCGCGCCGATCTCGAAGGACACGTCGTGCAACGGTCCAACACTGAAGGCATTGGTGTTGAATATCTGATTCCAACCGAAGGTGCTTCGGAACAAGCCGTAGAACTCGGTCCCCCCCGCGCAATCTCCCGGCGTGAAATTGACCGTGACGCCAGCATTGATGCAGGGCGACGCCGGGTCATTGTGACCCGACTTGAGCATCATGATGTTCACGAAGTTGGTGCCGTAGGCCCATGCGTCGAAGTGCGTGAACGCGTAGACCTGCTTCGCGGTCGTGCCGTTGACCGTTCCGTTCGGGTTGACGCTGAACTGGCCGGGGGTTGTTCCGCTCGGCATCCATGAAAAGGTCGCTCGATTGTCGACGACGAAGAAGAACGGTTGATCCGGCGGCGGGTTTGCCATGACAGCCAAGTCCGCAGCATTGGCAACCACACCCAGCTGAACGATGATGACAGACGCAAGCAAGTGGCAACGAAATGCCATATATCCTCCCCCATTTTTTGTTTTCGGCGGCTGTGATCCTCTTCGGGATACTGGCCAACCGCGCTCTCTGAAGAGCTTGCATAAACATCGCGATCCTGGAGAGTTGGCGCTCTCCGAACAAACGAAATCGATCGATACGAGCTATTGTCGTTCTTGATAGCATCCCATCGATTGGCTCCCGCACGCGTTCCTTCAGCAGGTCACGCCGCGCAGAGACCACCGCTGCAACATCCCGTACGACCGATGGTCGCGACTGATAATTAGTCGGCGGAACGACGAATTATCGAGGATTTCTTTGATGATATATGGACCAGCCTAAGTCAGGCTTGCCACGGCACTGAGCGCAACGATCTCGTCCTGCTTACCGGTCCCGCCGCTGGTGCCGATCGCCTCGATGATCTTGCCGTCTTCTACGATCGGGACGCCGCCCGGCACTGCGACGAGTCCCGGCGTGAGCGTCGTGATATAGACACGCCCTGCTTCCACCAGATCGAAGAACGCCTTTGTCGGGCGTCGAAATCGAGCCGCCGTACGCGCTTTCTCGATCGCGATCATCCATGACGCAAGGTGCGTGTCGTCCATTCGCTCGAGATAGACGAGGTCGCCATTTGGGTCGGTGATTGCGATCGAGAATGTCCAGCCGCGTCTCGTCGCCTCGCTGACGGCTGTTCCTGCCAGCTCCTTGGCGCGCGAAAGTGTGATCGGGACGCCGTAAGCCAGCGGGCGCGTCTGTTCGGACATGAAAATCGACCTGCTTTGTTTTGAACTCTCGAGTGCGCGTCACATCTTCCTTGTGCGGACTTCAGGCGGAAAGACGTGCAGACAGATCCGCTGACCGCGTCTCGACGCCGCTGGTCCGCAAGTGCACGCCGACGAAGCATGCAGCCGCTCCCCATGCCAGCATCGCCGCGGTGATACCGAGCGCCGGATAGCCGAAGCCGGTCACAACGCTGCCTCCGAGAAACGGCCCGATCGCGGTGCCGATCATCATCATCGCCGGCGTCAGCGCCGCCATGTGACCGCTGCGATCGAGCTTGGCGATCAGGCCGAACATGAAGACATGGGAAAATACGACAAGGAAGACCGGTGTCGAGGCTGCTATCGCATAGACGGCGAACAACGTGGCGTGGGTGATGATCAGTGATGCGCAGCCGTGCAGGAACATGCCACAAGCGGCCACGTGGGTTGGCGACAGACGTCCTTGAAGGAGCCCGGCGAGAGCGGGAGCGGAAAGATTGATAAAGGCTGCTATTGCAAGCATCGTCGCGACCGACGCGGCAGGAAACCCATCATAGGAGCCGACACGCTCGATAAAGCTGAAAATGGCCGACTGCGCGGAGGTCAGCAGCACAACGCCCAGGAAGGCCATCACGCGAGTATCGAGCGGGCTCCGCTCGGCTTCCCCAACCACAGCCAATGTCACACTCTCCAGCTTGTGCGGAAAGGCGATCGCGCTGAGAACCGAAGCCGCCAGCATCAAGGAGCCCAAGACGATAAAGACAGCGGCAACGCCGCTCTGGGTCATCAAATGAGGAACGACAGCGAAGAACGGGATGCCGAATGCACCCACGCCGACGTTGACCAGCGCAAAGAGCCGATGCGGATTGCGGCTGCGGCCGATCGTGCCGTGCACGCAAGAGAGCCCTGCCCCAGCGCCAAGCCCGGCAAGGAGGTGCAGAGGCGTAAACACCAGGAGCCCATCGAGTTGCGCCATTGCCAGGAAGCACCCGGCCGCGACAGCAAAGCCGAGACCCGCCACCAGCCTGCCGTCGACCCGATCGAAGCGCGGTCCCAAGATCAGATTACTGGCGAGAATGCCCGCGATATAGAGGGTGACAAGTAACCCCGCTTGTTGTGACGTAAAGCCATGCGACTGGACTAGACCGCCGACCCATAGCGGCAAAGCGACAAGATCCGCGAGCCCCGCCACATGTGATACCAGGAGGACGGCGCGACCTGGCCATGTCTCGCTTGTGGTTTTAATCATTTTCCTTCCCCGATCGTTTTTGTTCGCTTGTATCGAGCTTTTTGTTTTTACCGGACAGATCTCCGAAGAGGCAGATCGTCCATCGTACCCAGTTGCACAGCCCCCCTGCGCAAAACCACCGCGACCCGTGACGACTGGAATTCCCTATCCGCGTCGCACGACCAAGTCTTGCTGGCTGCTCCGCGTCAAACAAACATCCGCAGCATCTCAAGCGCCGTTTCGGGACGTGGGATCTTGAAGCTGACGTCCTTCCAGTCCGCGACCGCGGGACGATCGAGACATTCGCGCAGCCAACGCTGCATGGACGGCCAGGCTTCGATATCAATGCCGGCGAGCGGGAGAAGCGTCATGACCGATGCGACGTTCAGGTCGGCAACGGTGAAGTGCTCATTCACAAGATAAGCCTGCCTCTGCAGATGCCTGTTGAGAACGCCCCAGGGTCGTGCAAGCTTGCCGAGAGCGATTTCGACCTCGGCCTCACGTCGCGCACTCGCAGGCTCGAACAAAACTCGGTTGGCCGCAGCCAGCAGCAGCGGCTTCTCGATTTCGGTGATGACCCAGAAGCTCCACTGCGTCGCGAGTGCCTCCTCCTCCATCGTGCGAGGTGCGAGCGGTCCGCCATACTTGCGTGCGAGATAGAGATTGATCGCAAGCGACTCGCACAGTCGAAGGCCGTCGTCGTCCAGCGCGGGGACACGGCCATTGGGATTGATGGCGAGAAACTCCGGGGTGCGCGTGCTGCCATCCTGAAAATTGGTCGGCACATTCTCCCATTCCAACCCGAGTTCCCTGAGCATCCACGCGTTCCGGAGGGCCCGCGAATGCAACGATCCATAGAGCGTGATCACCTTAAAACCTCGATGCTGCAGATATCGATGAGCGCGTCACAGGGACCGCTCAAGCGCCGTTTGGCTGACCCAGGTGCCGTGGAAACCTTCGTGCACGCGGCAGGGAAATTTCACGATGGCAACAGGTCCGCGGCTCAGATGCAGGGCGTCGAGGATCACAAGATCAGTCCGGTTCTCCGCTCTTCGGCCGACCATTGACAGCAACCAGCCGTCGCCCTCTTTGGCATCCGCGCTCCTGGGCACGAAGTAAGGCTCCTCGGGAGAGGCGTCGGGTCCTGCATAATAAAAATCCAGTTTCCCGCTCGCCTCGTCGAAGTGACCCAAACACGTGAAGGGCGGCCCCTTCGGGCCAAACGGCAGCATGGGTCCGAGCTTCGGATTGTTGGTTCCGAACCAGTAATGCCGGGCGCGGCTCATCGCGAAGCGGGGATCGATCACCGGCATCTCGCCAATGTGCTCGATGAACCGTGTAATCTCGACGCGGTCGGCTTCGCTCGCGAGATCGACGACCCAGCGCTCGCCAAATGGCGGCAACTCGTGAGCATTAGGGTTGTGCAGGTCCGGAAACTGGCTCAGCCAGCCGGACTCGGTCACGAAATGATCGAGAACCAGCCTGCTGCCATCTTCCCAGGCGTTGAAGCTGTGCGTCTGCATCGCCGGCTTCGGCGCGGTGAACCAGCGGATCGCGCTGACGCCCTGCTCACGCGGGATCACGCCGATATAGGTCTTTCGATGACTGTCCCAATGCCAATACGACTCGCCGCGCTGGACGCGCTCCCAATCGCACACCATCGGACAGATGACGAAAGCGATGTAGTTTCGCGAGACCAGGAAGTCATGCACCATCGAGCAGTATGGCGCCTTGAAGCGCTCGGTGCGAGTGAAGCAGCCTTCGCGATCAACCCTGTAGAGCTCGATTTCGTCGCTCGCCACACCTTCGCAATTGTAGGCGAACGCAATACATTCGCCAGTCAAGGGATCGAACTTCGGATGAGCCGTGAAAGTGCGGCTCTTCAGCTGGCCGGCGAAATCGCTCTCCCCGCGGGTTTCCAGGGTGAGCGGATCCAGCTCATACGGCCTGCCCGATTCCTTCAGGGCGTACAGCTTGCCGTGGTGCCACATCACGGATGTGTTCGCGGTGTTGGCGTTCTCGCCCGCAACTTCGGGGGAATCCGTGAACGGATTGCGGTAAGCCCCGAACAGCGCTCGCCTGGCCGCCCGCTCCAGCTCGAACTTGCGCGTGCGCACGTAGCGCGTGGTGAGATCGGCGTGCCCGCGCTCGAACCGCACCATGTGCACCATGCCATCGCCGTTGAGGAAAATGTCGCGGCCGTGCAGCGGCGGATAGGCATGATCCGCGCTATTGCGGTAATAGACGCCTTCGAGTTCGGGAGGAATGGCGCCGACGACTTCCAGATCGTGAACGCTGCCTTCGATCCGAACGGGCGCAGCATAACCCTGAAAGACAATATCATCCGGAAACTGCAGGCCCTCCGCCAGCCGCACATGTTCGTTCATTTCGAGTTCCTTTCACAACGAGATCGGGACAACGCGGGAGGGATCATCGAAGCCGGCGTCCGATCATTCCATGATCGGGCCGGTCATCGACGTCGCGCACAGCTGGGCCGCCGCCCTGCAAACACGCCAGGAACGCTCTGCTTGGTTTCCTGAAGTTTCATCCGCCTCACATGCGGGAGATAACCGCTGAAGACGGCAGCCGAGAGCCCATCCGAATTGTCAGTCGCGCGGGCCACGACGGCATCGACACCACCCAGGCGAAGCATCCCTCCATCGACCACTCTTATGTTTCTATTTTTCGAATACGTACTCTATGGATGGTCCCTCAAACCACAAAACGGATTGTATCGATGAGATGTATCGACATTCTCGATACTAACCCGTTCCGCAGAGTGGCGCCGGATCACAGATCCAGACCGTGTTCTTCGCTTTTCACGATCTTCAGTTTGACAGCCCGTCATTTTCGAGAGTACTCTCAAAAACAACAAGCGCGGACTTGGTTGACGGGACCAGATCCGACGCGGCGGTTTTGGGAGGAAAGCATGCTCAAGGCATCATTGATTATCGACGGCGCAGAGCGGCCCGGCGCGGCCGGGCAGTTCGAGAGGCGCAGCGCGATCAGCGGCGATCTGGTCACGGAAGCAGCCGCAGCGACGCCCGAGCAGGCCATTGAGGCCGTCGCGTCCTGCGCGGCGGCCTTCCCCGCCTGGGCTGCCACGGCACCAGCAGCAAAACGCGATATTCTCCTGAAGGCTGCAGCCCTGCTCGAAGCGCGCACTGACGAATTCAGGGACGTCATGATCGGCGAGACCGGAGCATCGAAGTCCTGGTACGTGTTCAACGCGAAACTTGCCGCCGGCATGTTGCGGGAAGCCGCCGGTCTCACCACCCATGTGAAGGGAGAGATCATTCCGAGCAACAAGCCGGGAATGTTCTCGATGGCAGTACGACGTCCGGCCGGTGTGGCGTTGGCGATTGCGCCGTGGAATGCGCCGGTGATCCTGGCGGTCCGTGCGTTTTGCACGGCCATTGCTTGCGGCAACACGGTCGTTCTCAAGGCCTCCGAGCTCAGTCCCGGGACCCAGTTCAAGCTCGCACAGGTGATGCACGATGCGGGACTGCCTCCAGGCGTGCTCAATTTCATCACGCACAAGCCGCAGGATGCGGGAGCCGTCGCGGAGGCGATGATCGCGCATCCGGCCGTGCGCCGCGTCAACTTCACCGGTTCGACGCGAACCGGCAGGATTGTCGCCGAAACCTGCGCCCGCTATCTGAAACCGGCACTGCTCGAACTCGGCGGCAAAGCTCCGATTCTTGTGCTGAAAGATGCGGATATCGACGCCGCGGTCGCAGCGACTGCGTTCGGCGCCTACATGCACCAGGGCCAGATCTGCATGTCGACGGAGCGCGTGGTTGTCGATCACACCGTCGCCGACGAATTCGGCGACAGACTGGCGGCCAAGGCCAAAACTCTGGTCGCGGGCAATCCGTTAACCAGCGATGTCCCGCTCGGCGGATTGATTTCCGTCCAGTCCGTCCATCGCGTGCAGGCGCTGATCGCGGACGCAGTCGGAAAGGGGGCGAAGCTGCTCGCCGGTGGCGACGCGGACGGCCCGCTGATGAATGCGGCGCTGCTCGATCACGTCAGGCCCGGCATGGACATTTACTACGAGGAGTCCTTCGGACCGGTAACGACGATCGTGCGCGTCAATGACGTCGAGGACGCCATCCGCGTCGCCAACGACACCGAATATGGCCTTTCCTCTGCGATCTTCACCCGAGATGTCGGCCTCGCAATGGCGATCGCGCAGCGGCTCGATTTCGGCTGCTGCCATATCAACGGACCGACCGTCAATGACGAAGCGCAGATGCCGCTCGGCGGCATGAAGGCCAGCGGCTATGGCCGGTTCGGCGGCGCGCCGGGCATCCACGAGTTCACCGACGTGCAGTGGATCTCGGTCGAGGATCCCAACCAGCACTATCCGATCTGACCCTTGGCCGCGATCGCGAGGAACATCAAATGTCGAAGAGCTATGACATCGTGGTAGTCGGATCCGGCCACAACGGCCTGACGACCGCAGCCTATCTGGCCAAGGCAGACCTCAGCGTGCTCGTGCTGGAAAAGAACGACTGGCTCGGTGGCGGCGTGGTGACCAAGGAAATCCTGGCTCCCGGCTTCAAGTTCGATCTGCATTCGTCGTTGCACGTCAACATCCAGGCCAATCCTCTGATCAGGAATGACGAGCTGAAGCTGCAGTCCAAATATGGCTTGAAATATCTCTACCCTGATGCCGTCTATTCGACGATGTTCGAAGACGGCTCTTCGCTGATCACCTACAAGGATGTCGAGCGGACCTGCGAGAGCATTGCCAGGATCTCGCCCAGGGACGCCGATGCCTACCGCCGCTTCGCGGCGATGAGCATGAAGATCGTGCCGATGGTGACGCAGAGCCTGTTCACGCCCGCGCCGCAGCAAGGGCCCTTCTACGCCCTGCTCGACCAGAGTCTCGAAGGACAGGAGATCTTCCGCGCCCTGCAGATGAGCAAGCTCGACATCTGCCGCGAATGGTTCGAGAGCGACAAGCTGATCATTCATCTGCTCAAATTCGCCGCGGAGACGCTGACGGCGCCGGAGGAGATGGGCACCGGGTCCATCCTCTACACCATGCCCGGCATGGTCCATACCTATCCGATCGGCGTGCCGGTAGGCGGCAGCGGCGCGCTGGTCGATGCATTGGTCGCCTGCCTCGCGGATCACGGCGCAGAGTTTCGCACGGAAGCGCCAGTTGAAAAGGTGCTGGTGCAAAACGGACGCGCCACCTGCGTCCGTTTGGCATCCGGCGAGGAGATCACAGCGCGCGTCGCCGTGATCGGTCAGATTCATCCCTGGCTGATCGGCGATATTATCGAGAAGGTGGCGCCGGACGTCGCCGCCCGCGCCAGGCGGGTCAAGACCGGCGCCTTCTCCATCATGCCCCAGCATCTCGCGCTCAACGAGCCGCCGAAATACAAGGCCGGCGCGGACGCAGGGCGCGTGATCTTGGCCAATTATGCGCCGCCCACGCTCGAGCGATTCCTGCGCGTCTTCGACAATTATCGTTACGGCGACATGTGGAACGAAGGATCGACCGACACCATCCTCGCCTCGCATATGCAGTGCCAGTTCGACGAAACCCAATGTCCCCCGGGCAAGGCCGCGATCACCGTCTATGGCTTCGGTCCGTTCGAGCTGCGGACCGGCGCGGCATCCTGGGATGAGCGCCAATGGGAAATCGGCGACTGGCTGCTTGAGCGTTACCGCGAATATGCGCCCAACGTCACCCGTGAGAACATCATCGGCCGCCGTTTCGATACACCATTGGAGGTGTCACGGCATTCGTCGATGTTCCAGAAAGGCGACGTGAGCGGGGCCGGCGAATATCTGCACCAGATCGGCGGCCACCGCCCCAATCCCGAGCTCGCGAAACTGAAGATACCGGGGATCGAGAACCTCTATCTCACGGGGACCGCGATCAATGTCTCGAGTGTCAGCGGTGCAGGCCGCGCGACCGCGATCAGGGCATGCCAGGATCTGAAGATCAACTTCGAGCGTCTGATCGGGTGAACTGATGCGGATCTTCACACCCGAAGGGACCGAGCTGATGACGATCACCAGCGTCGAAGCGACGAAGGATGGGATTGTCGTCGGCGGCACCATCATGGGTGCCATGCCGATGAAGGGCGTGCTTCGCGGCGACGAGCTGCGGGCCGGCTACAGGTTTCTGAGCTGGGCTCTTGTCATGAGAGGATTGCGTATGGTCTTCAGCGGAAAATGATCACCAGCCCGCACATGATCGCATCATTGCAGCTTCCGCGCACCGTGTTCGGTGCCGGCGCTCTATCCTGCCTTGACGAGGAGCTCGGTCGTTTCGGCATGCAGCGGCCGATGCTGGTGACCGACCAAGGGATCGTGACAGTCGGCGTGGTCGAACGCGTCAACGCCGTGCTCAAGCAGCGCACCGTCGCGGCAATCCTGAACGACGTCACCGAAAATCCGCTGTTCTCGGACGCCGACCGGGGTGCGGCGCTCTACCGGACAAGCAACTGCGACGGTGTGATTGCGCTCGGCGGCGGCTCGGTGATCGACACTGCAAAATATATCGCGCTGCTCGCCACCAACCCTGGCACCGTCAGCGCCTATGCCGGCAATCCCGCGGCGAAGCCTCGACGATGCGCCCCGCTTGCGGTCATTCCAACCACAGCCGGCACCGGAAGCGAGGCGTCGCCGGATGCTGGCATCCACCCGGATGCCGCGACCGCCTCGACGGGAATGAGCTCACCCGCCATCGTGCCGCATCTTGCAGTGCTCG
Organism: Bradyrhizobium sp. SZCCHNS1022; assembly: GCF_032484835.1. Classification (NCBI taxonomy): domain Bacteria; kingdom Pseudomonadati; phylum Pseudomonadota; class Alphaproteobacteria; order Hyphomicrobiales; family Nitrobacteraceae; genus Bradyrhizobium; species Bradyrhizobium sp. SZCCHNS1022. The sequence goes on from NZ_JAUETT010000003.1 coordinate 553,844, forward strand.
ATCCGGAGCTGACATTGACGTTGCCATCCCGGCTCACCGCGGCCACCGGTATCGACGCGATCTCGCACTGTGTGGAAGGCTATCTTTCCAGCCGAATGTCGCCCTTTGCCGACGCGCTCGCATTGGACGGCATCCAACGAGCAATGGCGGCCATCCGAGATGCGACCCAGCGCGGAGACGATGTTCGCGCGCGATCGGAGATGATGGCTGCTGCCTATGCGGGCGGCGTGGCCATCGGCATGGGCCTGGGGCCGGCCCATGCCATCGCGATCACCTGCGGCGACCAGGGCTTCCATCATGGCCTGTTGAGCGGCATCGGCCTGGTCTGCTCGTTGGATTTGGTCAGCCGTCACGCCCCCAATCGGGCCGCGGCCATTGCGCAGGCGCTGGGACTGTCCCCCGGCGCGTCGCTTTCCGCGGCAATCGCGGACTTGATGCGGGCGCTGAACCTGCCGGCGACCTTGGTCGAGCTTGGCTACAGGGCGGTCGACGTCTCAGCTCTGGGCTCGCGCGCACATGCGAGCCCGTTCAACCTGACCGCACGCTACCACCCGTCTGCGGCGGAATATACGGAGATGATTCAGCGCTCATTCGATGGGGTGATCGGTGTGTGACGTCCGCCTGATTATGCTATCGTACGCCGAATGAGCACGCATCCGACCCGCACGAAAAAAACCCGTCACTTCCAGGACGCAAGTCAGGACGACACCAAGCGCCTGCGGACGCGGGCGTTGATATTGGATACGGCGATTGCTGTCCTGGCCAAGAAGGGACTCGAGCGAACTTCGATTCTGGAAGTGGCAGAACAGGCTGGGCTTTCCAACGGAAGCTTCTATTACCATTTTCGCAACAAGGCGGAGCTGATCGAGGCAGTCGCCGGTGCTGTCGCCGCCGCACTGGTGCGCGAGGTCGACGAGGCCATTGCCGGGGTCGAACAGGGCACGGAACGTGTGGCGCTCGCAACGATGCTGTTCATCGAACGTGGCCTTCAGGATCCCACATGGGGGCGCCTGATCGTCAACGCGCTTGCGGAGCTCGGAGAGTTTCGCGAGCAGATCTTTTCCGGCATTCGCAAGGATGTCCGGATTGGAATCAAGCAGGGCTATTTCAAGACCGCCGACTCCCCTGCCCTCTACGCGATGTTGTTGGCGATCGTGGGCGCAGCCATGCGCGAAGGCCTGGGCCGGCCGGATAAATCGATTCCCGCTATGGCAGCCGAAGCAATCCTGCGTGTTCTGGGCGTCGAGGCAGCCAAGGCGGGGTTGATCGTCGCGCGCCTCCGGACCGGAAATGCAGGACGAGCGTAGTTTTGTAAGTGCAGATTGCTAGGCCGCCTCCAGCGACCTGCGCGCAGAGATCTGTCCCTCATCATTCATTCGCGCGAACCCGCGGGTCGCGCAGCGACTGCAGCAGCAGACTCATCCCTCACGACGCTCAATGGAGAGCGCGGTGTCTTCCCACCGCTGCGTACTGGGGGTGCCGGCAATACGCCTTAACAGTGAAACCGGACGCTTCGACTGCGCCGGAGAAATCGTCTGCTTATCCTCCGTTCTAGACTGAAGTGAGGGTCGGCCTCCCCGCAATTCAGTCCGTGGCCGAGTGTGTGATTTCGGGATTTCTGTCGCGAGGTCGATGAGGGCACCTACTCTACGCGCCATATGTTTGCTTGATGGAAACAAGCACCGATCCCCAGTAATGTGGACGACTATCTAAGCGAGCACGTTGGCGCCCCTTTCCGGACCGCTTTCTGGCCTGCTCCACTATCTCGGCTGGCCAGCGCCCATTCTTCACGTCCTGAAGCACAGCCGTCCTCACTATTTGTCTCACTTCAATAAGGGCCCTGGTCTGGGGCTGCTCGGACAGCGAAATCAGGCTGAGTTCCCGTATCAAGCTTGGCTCGACGATGCGCCGCGCATGAATGCCGCTTTTCAAGAGATCGCTGCCCACGGTTGACCTTGCTAGAATGGCGCATCCCAGGCCGGCCTCCAGTGCTGTGCATGATGTTCAGCGAATCGATCTCTAGCTTTGGGCTCGCCTTGATCTGGTTGCGAAGGATCTGTGTTTGAATGATTGCACGCGATGTCGGCGGCGTCAGCCCGAGCACCGCGCCTTGAGGTATGTCCGCGAAGGCGACAGGCGAACCGGATGACGCCGCTTCGTGTTCACGTGGGCGCTCATCTACACCGCAGCAACGATAGTGATGGCCTTTCAGACGAGCTCTGAGGGCCTGCTCTTTTGGCGTCTCATTGCGGGGATCGGATTGGGCGTCGAGGCGGTGCCCCTAAGCGCAAGCCGTCAGATGTCTAGGCGACGGCGTCGAAAGGATCTCTGCGGGGCCGGCGGGGTGCCGAAGCCGAAAGTGTGAAATGGTTCACGGCGGTGGGAAATCGCTCACGGCGAGCGCGTCGGATGTAAGATCGTTCATGGTGCGAAACAGATTGCGCCGTCTCCGACTACACAGCGCTACCCGAAACTTCCTCGATCAGAGGAGTTGTTTGCGACTACCAGGAATCGTGGATGTTTTGTACGGGTCGATTTTCTTGGGTCGATTTTCCTGGGCTTGAAATCGTGAAAATCTCAACGAATTCAAATGGTAGCGGGAGGCGCTACCTGCATCCCCCCGACCGCCCCCACTGATTTCCTACCCGAATTTATGGTTTCGGTGGCGTGACAGGCACCTTCATCCCGGCCGCAAACCCCAGCAAAAACAGACACGCGCCGGCGGCCGCCAAGGCCGCAAACGGGCCTGCGGAAAGTCCCGTGCCGAGGATAAACGCGCCCGCCCCCATTATGAGACAAAGCGCAAGGCCGGTCGCCGGCCTTTCAGCTTTCGTTTCCATGGTGCGACCTTACCATGCTCGCAGCCCCTATGAACTTTCCTGCGCACCTCGGCGCATATATCGCTATTAGCAATTGACAAAAATATTGCTATAAGCAATATTCACACCATAAAAACGATCGCTTACACCCTCACGGCAATGACCGCCCTTAAGCGCCATGCCAACAGAGCTAAGCTGATCCGGTCTAAGATCGAGCAGTATGCCGCAAACCCGGCAGCCCAAGCCCGCAACGTCAAGGCGCTGGTCGGAAGCGATCGTTTGCGGTTGCGCGTTCAAGACTTTCGCATCTTGTTTACTGAGACTGCCGACACCATCACCATTCACGATATCGGCCCGCGTGGCGGGATTTATGACTAAGGACAACCGACATGCCCGTGATGACCAAAACCCCGCAAGGCGATGACATCGTGATCTTGTCCCGCAAGGAATACGATCAACTGGTTGCCGCAGCCAATGAAGACGCCGCCGACGCGGAAACCCTGCGCCGCTCGATCGCCCGCGTTGAGAGCGGCGAGGAAGAAACCTTTAGCAGCGACGAGGTTGACGCGTTCCTTGCGGCGAAAACGCCGCTCGCATTCTTCCGCAAAAAGCGCGGCTTGAGCCAAGATGAACTGGCTAAATGCGCGGGCATCACGCAAGGCTATCTGTCCGAGATCGAGGTCGGGCGCAAGAGCGGCGACGTTCAAACGCTGCGCAAGCTGGCGAACGCGCTGAAAGTGACGCTCGATAGTTTGGTGCCCGACGAGCCGAGCGAGGAAGACGCACCGCGCCCGCGCGCGAAAAAGCGCAAGGCCTCCTGAGGCAATGAACTTTGACAGACTGGCAGGCCTCGCAAGCGCGGTCGGGATATTGTTAATCCTGACGATAGTCATTGCTGGGGCAGAGCCGGGTTTTAAGCTCAAGGACTGGCAACCGCTGATGGCGGCGATCATCGCGCTTGGCGCGGGAACGCTCGCCTACCGTGGTGCGATGGCAAAGGTCAATTTCGGCAGGGAAAAGGAACAGCGTGACACGGAACGAAAGAAGCTCGGCCTCTATTTGAGGCTTCGCCATGCCGCCGAAAAGCTCCGGGAGGAAGCCGATAATGTCGTCCAACGGCTCGGCTTCAATATGTGGTCCGCCCATCGCAAAGTGAGCACACCACAGATCCAAATGACCGATCGAGCCGACTTCGACGAGGCCTGGAACCATCTTGAGATGTTTCCAGCCACGTTGAGTTTTGACCTTGATTTGATTCGCTCTGAACTTCCGCGCGCTTTGAAATTGCTGAAGTCGATTCCAGAAACCGACACCGCGGAAGTCCCTATCACTGGTTTCGGGGATTTTCACCCCCTCGGCGAGTATCGCACAATTGCGGAAAAGATCGTTAAAGCCGCCGACCGAATCGTCCAAAAGCTGGACAGTGAAATTGTGACGTTCAGGACTTAGGTTTTGATCGACCTCTGAATCTCATGGTCCAACCACTTGCAGTTAATGTCTAAGCAAGCGGGGGACGGCCGATTTCGCAAAAGCACTGCTGCGAAAACGCCGCTCGCATTCTTCCGTAAAAAAACGCGGCTTGAGTCAAGATGATCTCGCCAAACGCGCGGGCATCACGCAAGGCAATCTGTCCGAGATCGAGGTCGGGCGCAAAAGCGGCGACGACGGCGACCTTTGCGCGATCGGGCTCGCAGTGTCTCAGTTCACCCAATTCGTAAGAGCAGTTTTGACGATGTCGTAGAGGAGCGCGGCCGCCAGCGAACCCATTATTGCCAACCACCAGCCCCGTTGACGGATTCGAGGTGTGCCCCGGACACTTTCAATCTCAACTTTCGGGAAAACCCATCTGGCGTAGGAAAACAACACCCGAAAGATCTGCAATGAGAGAAAGAAAGCGTACACATAGACCGCCGCGCTCACCATGGACGGCATAGTCATAGGGAGTGACTTGCTCAAGCGATAGTCCAACCAAATCGCGATTGGCAGACCCAAACAAAACAGAAGCAAGTCATAAACTCCCGCGCGGTGTAACCAATCATGTCCAGCCTTTCGCTCTTTGAAAAACGACTCTAGCTTCGCGTTCGATGCGACAAACCAAGAGTAATTGTCCGCTGAAACTTCATAGTTGCTTTCGTTCGGCGTCGGCAACGTTGGAAGCCTCTGAAAGTCGAGCAGCGGCGATGCTGTAAAATCCAAGAACAGAATAATCTTGCAGATCGGATCTAGGCCTAAAACAGCCAGCGGAACCGTAGCGGTCGAAAAAAATATTGACCGGATATCGTGCGGAAGATTTCCCTCTTCGAGGAACGCCTCATTATTTTCGTAAAGAGATTCGTCCTCGACTCTCGCAATTGTCATCGACGTAACAAAGGACCCGAACACCTTTTCTTTCGAGCCTCAAACTCAGTCTGCCCCTCGTTTGGCAGCAATGCGAGATGGCCGATAACTTTGTCTCGGTATTCGATCTGCTGATCGTTTATCAGTCGGTAGAGGCGCCTTAAATCACCTCGCTGCAAACGAGTAGCTGCGATCGAACGCTTTGCTCCGTGATTGCGCCAAGCCTCCGGTACCTTAAAGGCGTTATCTGTCGCCCGAAGCTCCTCCCCCAAATGCAAAGTTGCTGGGAATGCAGAACGCAAGCCAGTCACTTGTCAATGGTTCCCGCTAACAATAGGAAGGGCCAAAGCGCCCGAAATCTGCCCAGACACATCAAGGGACTCCCAAAACAACAATGAAAACAAACCACTAGTACAGGGTCTCACCTACCTTCACACGGGACAGGTCCAAGGTTCGATCCCTTGTGCGCCCACCATTTAAGTCCGCTGATTTCAAACGGATTTCTCTTACTTGCACCCAAGAGCGCTCACCCGCTACAAAGCCGCAATCGCCACCTTGGCCGAGGAGTTGGCCCAGGGCGACGCCGAGCTCACCGCCGGCGCATTCGCTGTGATCCGCGAGCTCGTGACTGCGATCGTTGTGCATGCTGCGCCGAGCGACGCCGGCGGGGACGGCAAGGAAAAGGCCGAGGGACGGCGGGTCAGACTCGACATCAAGGGGCGCTTGGCCGCGATCTGCGGCAATCCAGAGATGTTCCCTAATATATCGGTGTCGGGGGGATTGTTGGTAGCGGGGGAGGGACTCGAACCCCCGACCCCAGGATTATGATTCCCGTGCTCTAACCAGCTGAGCTACCCCGCCACGGCGTTCGGCAGAGGTCCGTAAAGGGGTCAGAAGACCGCGGACCGCATTGCGAACGCGCGGCATATAAGGAGCCGGTCCGGCCCCTGTCAAGCAAACGTCGCAGGTGCAGCAAGAAGCTTCCGTTCGGCGCGTCGCGTCATAACCTGAGACGGGTTGGGTCGACTGCGGCGACACCCGCCGCCTGCTGCGCTCGCCGGCGCACGCGACAGCCATCCAGTTCACTTCGGCTGCACGTTGGGATTGCCGCCGGGGCTGCCGGGCGGCGGGATCACCGGCGTCGTGCCGCCTTCCGGGGTGGGCGCATGCATCTGCGGATCGACGCCCGATGGCGGACACAGCACGCCATTGGTCTTGGCAAGCTTCTCACCCAGAGGTTCCCCGGATTGACCGGTGGTGATGCCGTCTGGCGTCGGCATCGCCCGCGCGTTCGGCGCGCAAGCGGCGTTCTGATCCGGGGCCGGCGCAGGCGCTGTGGCCTGCGGCGGCGTAGCCGGGGTTGGCGGCGCTTGGGCGTGAGCCGCGGCGGCGGCCGTCGCAAGCACGAAGGAAACCACGAATGACTGCCTGATGCTCATGGCTCGGCAACGCCGGCCCTGCCATGTCGTTCCGCCGATGGCGTCATCTTGGCAGACGGAACCGCCCGTCCCTGCGCTACGTGGGGCCCGTCAGCCCTTGCGGTAACGGATCAGCGAGAAATGTCCGAGCGGCGGCATCGGCCGGCGCTCGGATAACGCTACGCCGCCATGCTTCGCGGCCCAATTGGCGAGCCGCGCCCAGGGGAATTCTGGCCGCCAGCCGAGCCGCCGCGCGATCGGCGCAAACGCCAGTTCGAACAGACGCCGCGGCCCCTTCTCGGCCCCGATGTGATTGACCAGGATCAGTTCGCCACCGGGCTTGAGCACACGGATGAAATCGTCGAGCGTGGCTTCGGGATCCGGCACCGCGGTGATGACATACTGCGCCACCACCGCATCGAAGAAATTGTCGGGGAAGGCGAGGTGCTTCGCATCCATCACCGCAAGCACTTCGACATTGCCGAGCTTCAGCTCGCGCACGCGCTGCTGCGCCCGCCGCAGCATCGGCTCGGAAATATCGACGCCGCAGATCCTGGTCGTGCGCGCGTAATCCGACAGCGACAGCCCGGTGCCAACGCCGACGTCGAGAATGCGGCCACCGATCCGATCGGCCTCCGCAATGGTCGACTGCCGTCCCTGCGCAAACACCTTGCCGAACACCAGATCATAGATCGGCGCCCAGCGCTCATAGGCCTTTTCGACCCCGGCGCGGTCGATGTCCCCCATGCCCCTCTTACCCTGACTTGATGATCAGCCGCGAACCGCCTCGGCGATGCGCTGCGGCCCCGTATGGCGGCCTGCCGCCTGTGACGATACCTTTGACTTGGCGTCGGCACTCTGGATGAAGCCGCCGCCGAGCACGCGCGCACGGCCGGACGGCGCATCGTAGAACACGCACGCCTGGCCCGGCGAGACGCCTTCTTCACCCGCGACCAGTTCGACCTCGTAGTGGCCGTCGGCGCCGCGCAGCCAGGCCGGCTGCGGCGGACGGGTCGAGCGCACCCGCACGAACAGTTCGAGCCCGTCGCGCACGGCGGCATCGAGCGCACCGTCGCCGATCCAGTTGACCTCGCGCAGCACGATGCGGTGGGTACGCAGCGCCTCGCGCGGACCGACCACCACGCGCCGGGTCTGCGCATCGAGGCGCACGACGTAAAGCGGCGCTCCCTTGGCGATGCCGAGTCCCTTGCGCTGGCCGACGGTGAAATTGGCAATCCCAAGATGAGTGCCGAGCACGCGCCCTTCGAGATCGACGATCTCGCCCGGCTCCATCGCGTTCGGCCGCAGCCGCCCGATGATGTCGGTGTAGCGGCCGGTCGGGACGAAGCAGATGTCCTGGCTGTCGTGCTTGTCGGCGACCTCGAGCCCGAACCGCCGCGCCAATTCGCGCACCTCCGGCTTCGTCATGTCGCCGAGCGGAAAGCGCAGGTAATCGAGCTGCTCCTGGGTGGTCGCGAACAGGAAGTAGCTCTGGTCGCGATCGGCATCGGCGGCGCAAATCAGCGCACGCGATCCATCGGCCAATCGACGCGAGGCGACGTAATGGCCGGTTGCCAGCACGGAGGCGCCGAGTTCGCGAGCAGTGGTCAGGAGATCGCCGAACTTGATGGCGCGGTTGCATTCGATGCACGGCACCGGCGTTTCGCCCGAGGCGTAGCTGGCGGCAAAATTGTCGATCACCTGCTCGCGGAAGCGATCCTCATAATCCAGCACGTAATGCGGAATGCCGAGCCTTGCCGCGACATTGCGCGCGTCGTGAATGTCCTGGCCGGCGCAGCAGGCGCCCTTGCGGTGGGTCGCCGCGCCATGGTCATAAAGCTGCAGGGTGATGCCGACCACGTCGTAGCCTTCGGACTTCAACAGCGCGGCCGTCACCGACGAGTCGACGCCGCCGGACATGGCGACGACCACCCTGGTGTCCTGCGGACGGCCTTCGAGATCGAGACTGTTGAGCATGGTCAGGTCACTGCGATGGACCACGTCGGAATTCCCGACGATCGGGAACTCTCTGCTGGCCCGTTATGCGGTCAAGCCCTTTGCGCGATGTCCGGGCGGAACGAGACCGCATCGGAACCCGCTGAAAAAGCACCCCTTTAATATAGGTGCCTATCCTGTGAAGCAATCATCCTGGGCGCAGGACCGCGCGGCAAATCTTGCCGGCCGGGCAGAAAAAGCGCGGGCGCTGCCGCATAGGGGACAGGTCCCCCCTCTGGCAATCCATTGATATCACGATAAAATTCTCCCTGCCCCGCTCTGGCCCGCTCCTTGCTGAAACGCCCTTTGATCGAGTCGCTCGTGAGAGGTTCTAAGGTGGTCAGCGTCACGTCAGAGATTCCGGCCAGCACGGCCTTCCAGGCAACGGCAGCGCGATCGACGCGGCCCGACCCTGCGCAGCTCAGAGACGGCTTTGCGGCGCTGGTCGATGCGGCGACCCCACCCACCGATTCGTCATCCTCCGCGCCGGCCTTGCCTACGCCCCCGAGCCCGCCACAGCGCAGCAGCGCCAATTCATCCAGCGCGAGCCGCGACTCCTCGCGCAGCAGCACCGACCCCTCCGGACCGCAATCCGCCAGCGATACGAACACGAATTCGGCGCGTACCGACCGGGCCGACGACAGCGGCCAGAGCGACAAGGCCACCAAGACCGGCAGCAAATCCGGCGCGACCGGGAAGAGCGGGACGGATAGCAGCAAGTCGGCCGACACCTCCGACACCAACAAGAGCGCCAAGGACGATGGCGCAGCCGCCGCCCCCGTGGACCCGACGGCGGCATCAGCCGCTCCAGTTGCCGTCGCGGTGCAGCCGAATGTCTCCGCGGCCGATGCGCCGGCAGCCCCTGCGGCCACTGACGGCACCGGTGCCACGGCCGGAGTGGCGGCTGCGGCCGCCGCCCAGGCGGCCGGCTCCGCAGCCGGCGCAGCGGATGCGAAGACGGGCCTGATCGCCGCGGCAGCGAAGGCTGGCACTGGCGCAGCCGCCAATTCCGCTGGCGAAACCGCAGCCGGCGGCACATCCGGGACACCGTCGACCACCGATCCGACTACGCCGAGCGAAACGGGTACATTCACGGCCGCGCTGGACGCTGCCGTGCCGTCGACCGGGAAGGCGCCGGGCAAGGCTGCGCCCGCGCAGGGCAAGGTCGCCACCGGACTCACCGGTGACGGCGCGAAGACATCCGATCCGACCGCTCCGACAACTCAGGCCGTTCAGCCCAATCACGCCGAGCCCGGGCAACAGCAGACCGTCGTCGACAAGGCCGCCGTGCCGGTCGCCGATGCAGCCAAAGCCGAAGGCAATGCGGCTTCGCCGGCGGCGCATGATCGGGCTGGCGCGCAGGCCAATGCCCAAACCGCAGTGACCTCCGACCCCGGCGCCCAAGTTGCCAACACGCTGCAGCAGCAGCTCTCTCCGCCCACCGCGACAGCCGCGCCGATCACATCGGCAAATCTGACCGCGACCGCAGCGACGTCGGCCACCGTCCCCCTGCACGGGCTCGCGGTGGAGATCGCAGCCTCCGCACTGAACGGCAAGAGCCGCTTCGAGATTCGACTGGATCCAGCCGAACTTGGCCGTATCGACGTCCGCATCGATGTCGACAAGAACGGCCAGGTCACGTCGCATCTGCGGGTCGAGAAGCCGGAAACCCTGTCGATGCTGCAGCAGACCGCGCCGCAGTTGCAGCAGGCGCTCGCCGATGCCGGCCTCAAGACCAGCAATAGCGGGCTGCAATTTTCGCTCCGCGACCAGAATTCGTCCGGCCAGAACGGCAATGACAACCAATCCAACGGCAATGCGCAGCGCCTGATCGTGACCGAGGACGAAACCATTCCGGCCCAGGTGGCCGGACGCTCCTATGGTCGCATGTTCGGGCCGCAGGGCGGCGTCGATATCAGAGTCTAAGGGAGAGCATCATGGCCATTGGCGACGCAATCACGGGAAGCCCGGTGGTTTCAGGAACCACGCCCACCTCCTCCAATTCGGGCTCCAATTCGGGCGTCTCCTCGACGGCGAACAGCTCGATCGCGGGCAACTTCCAGACCTTCCTGACGCTGTTGACGACGCAGCTGAAGAACCAGAACCCGCTCGACCCGCTGGACACCAACCAGTTCACGCAGCAGCTGGTGCAATTTGCCGGCGTCGAGCAGCAGCTCAAGACCAACGATCAGCTCTCCTCATTGGTCTCGCTGCAGCAGACGACCCAGGCCACCCAGGCGCTCAACTTTGTCGGCAAGACCGCCGTGGTCAACGGCTCGACGACCAGCTTGGCCAATTCGAAGGCGGCTTGGAATCTCAACATCCCGTCGAACTGCAATCTGACCGTGAACATCACCAACAGCGTCGGCCAGACCGTCTTTACCGGGAAATATTCCGCCCCTGCCGGCAACAACCAGCCATTCCAATGGAATGGCCAGGGCAATGACGGCACGCAATGGCCGGACGGACAATACAAGCTGACGACAACGGCGACCGACAGCTCCGGCAAGCCGGTGGCGGTCAACACCCAGATCGCGGGCCTGGTGTCCTCCGTCGACCTGACCCAGCAGCCACCGATGCTGTCGATCGGCGGACAGACCTATGCGGTCAACCAGATCCAGCAAATCATCAACTGACTTCGGATCGAATCGCGGCTTCGTTGCCCATGTCGGAACCGAGGCTTCTCGTGCGGCTTTGAATTTGTAGTTCCGACGAGGGAGTGCGCGGGGGATCTGACCGGAGCTTCAAATTCGCCGCACGAACCGATTCAGACTCGTGCAGGGCAGCAAGACGCCCAACACACCCGAGACACCGGACCGACATCCGGGCCAGCTTAACCAAATATTTACCATGACTCGCGGTCTGGCGCTTTTCGGCGCCGGACCCTCCGTCATTTCCAATGAGCCCTTTATTGCAGCTCTCTGCTTAGGCAATTTTTAAGCCGGGCGGCGTAGGTTGGTACCGTGAGTTCAGTGGTTAAGAGTTTGTGAGTAAGCCATGACAGAACCCCATCGCCCGAGGGTGAAATACGTCATCGGGCCCGACGGCAGTCCGCTCACTATCGCCGATCTGCCTGCCCCCGGCACCAAACGGTGGGTGATCCGCCGCAAGGCCGAAGTTGTCGCTGCCGTCCGCGGTGGATTGCTGTCCCTCGAAGAGGCCTGCAGCCGCTACACCCTGACTGTCGACGAATTCCTGTCTTGGCAGTTTTCGATCGACCAGCACGGCCTCGCCGGTCTGCGTACGACCCGAATTCAGCAATATCGGCAATAAATCCCTCACCGATAGCGTTTCGCCCTACAAAAAATCGGCTTGACCCCGTCAAGCCGATTTTTGTCATGTCCGCAGTTTGTTAGCAGCCCTTAACTATCGTTAACCATATCGAAACCTTCCCATAGGCAATAATTGCCCAGTGGTCCGATTCAGATTTTCGTCCACCGCCCGCGAGGCGCGGCGCACGGAGTCGGGATCGAGAGACCACCTGGAATGCAGGTGTCGGGTGAAGGTTGGGATCAAATCTCGCGTTCGTTGCAATCGGCCGTAAAGGCCCGCGAAGTTCAAATCCCGCCCCAGCAGCCATCTGTTGAATACCGAACTGTGGGGCAGTTGCTTGCAAGGCCTGGTGGATTTCCTGAAGGGTTTGGGTGCGGCGCGGTTGATGGCGATGATCGCGGTCACCGCAGCGCTGATCGGCTTCTTCGCCTTCGTCATCATGCGCGTCACCACGCCGCAGATGACCACACTCTTTACCGATCTCAGCATGGAGGACTCCTCCAGCATCATCAAGGACCTGGAACGCCAAGGCATTCAGTTCGAGCTGCGCAACGAGGGCAGCGTGATCCTGGTGCCGAAGGACAAGGTCACCCGCCTGCGCATGAAGCTCGCCGAGGGCGGCCTGCCCAAGGGCGGCGGCGTCGGCTATGAGATCTTCGACAAGTCCGATGCGCTCGGCACCACGAGCTTCGTCCAGAACATCAACCATCTGCGCGCGCTGGAAGGCGAACTCGCCCGCACCATCCGCTCCATCGACCGCGTGCAGGCGGCGCGGGTTCACCTGGTGCTGCCGGAGCGGCCCCTGTTCTCGCGCGAGACGCCGGAACCGTCGGCCTCGATCGTCGTGCGCGTGCGCGGCGCACTCGAACCGGCGCAGATCCGCGCCATCCGCCATCTGGTGGCCTCCGCGGTCAACGGATTGAAGCCGCAACGGGTCTCGATCGTCGATGAAGCCGGCCAACTGCTCGCCGACGGCTCAGTCTCCGATGTCGAGCAGGCGGTCGGCGACGAGCGGCGCACCGCCTTCGAAAAGCGGCTGCGCAAGCAGGTCGAGGACATCGTCTCCTCCGTGGTCGGCCAGGGCCGCGCCCGGGTCCAGCTCTCGGCCGATTTCGACTTCAACCGCGTCACCCAGACTTCCGACAAGTTCGATCCCGAAGGCCGGGTGCTGCGCTCGAGCCAGACCCGGGAAGAATCCTCGGCGACCACCGAGAGCAATGGCCAGGTCACGGTCGCCAACGAGCTGCCGGCCGCGCCGGGCAACAACAACGGCAGTCCGCCTCCTCCCCGCGACCAGAGCAAGAAGACCGAGGAGACCAACAATTACGAGATCTCGCGGACGACCACGACCGAGGTGACCGAGGCCGGCCGCGTCAACCGCATCTCGGTCGCGGTGCTCGTCGACGGCGCGTACGCCAAAAACGAGAAGGGCGAGTTGGTCTACCAGGAGCGCAACAAGGAAGAACTCGACCGCATCGCAGCCTTGGTGCGCTCGGCGATCGGCTTCGACCAGAAGCGCGGTGACCAGGTGGAAGTGGTCAATCTGAAATTCGCCGACGCCCCCGCAGTGCCGCAGATCAACGAGCCGAGCGGCATCCTCGGAATGCTGCAGTTCACCAAGGACGACGTCATGTACGTCATCGAGCTCGCCGTGATGATGCTGCTCGGTCTGGTCGTGATGTTCATGGTGATCCGACCGCTGGTGAAGAAGATTCTTGCATCCGACGAGGCCGCCGCGCTGACCGGGCTACCGGCGCTGACCGACGAGACGGTGCAAGCCGTCGCCCAGGCCGCGAACTCCCAGCAGACCGCGCATCTGATCGACGTCGCCCAGGTTCAGGGCCAGGTTCACGCCCAATCCGTTCATCGCGTCGGCGAGCTCGCCGAACGCAACCCGGGCGAAGCCGCCTCCATCATCCGGCAGTGGCTCGCCGAGCCGCAGCAGGGCTGATCCGCCAACGCCAAGCGCAGAACTGAAACGCAGACCATAGATTGCCATGTCGCTCCCGCAGACGCAGAACGCAAACACGAACGACATCTCAACCGTCATCGCGACGCTCGCGAGCCGCCAGGCCCAGCGTCCGAAGAGCCAGCCTCTGAGCGGACCGAAGCGTGCGGCCGTCATGATGCTGGCGCTCGGCGAACAATATGGCGGCAAGATCTGGCAGCAGCTCGATGACGACGAGGTGCGCGAGCTGTCGCTCGCCATGTCGACGCTCGGCACGGTCGAGGCCGACGTGGTCGAAGACCTGATGCTGGAATTCGTCTCCCGGATGTCGGCTTCCGGCGCGCTGATGGGCAATTTCGACGCCACCGAGCGGCTGCTGCAGCAATATCTGCCGGCGGAGCGCGTCAACGGCATCATGGACGAAATCCGCGGTCCCGCCGGCCGCAACATGTGGGAGAAGCTCTCCAACGTCCAGGAAGAGGTGCTCGCCAACTACCTGAAGAACGAATATCCGCAGACGATTGCGGTGGTGCTGTCGAAGCTGAAGCCGGAGCATGCCGCGCGCGTGCTCGCCATTCTGCCCGAGGACATGGCGCTGGACGTGATCGGCCGCATGCTGCGGATGGAAGCGGTGCAGAAGGAAGTGATCGAGCGCGTCGAACAGACCCTGCGCACCGAATTCATGTCGAACCTGTCGCAGACCCGCCGGCGCGATGCCCACGAGGTGATGGCGGAGATCTTCAACAATTTCGACCGCCAGACCGAGACCCGCTTCATCACCTCGCTGGAAGAAGAAAACCGGGAATCCGCCGAGCGCATCAAGGCGCTGATGTTCACCTTCGACGACCTGATCAAGCTCGATTCCGCCTCGGCGCAGACCTTGATGCGCAACGTCGACAAGGAGAAGCTCGGGATTGCGCTGAAGAGCGCCAACGAGGAGGTTCGCAACTTCTTCTTCAGCAACATGTCCTCGCGCGCCGCCAAGATGCTGCAGGACGACATGGCCGCGATGGGACCGGTGCGCCTGCGCGACGTCGACGAGGCGCAAGCGCTGCTGGTCAATCTCGCCAAGGACCTCGCCGCCAAGGGTGAGATCATGCTCACCAAGAATCGCGCCGACGACGAACTGGTGTACTGATGGCCCAGCCCGCGAAATTCCTGTTCGATACGGATTTCTCCGCCCCCGACAAGAGCCGGGAACGGGCGGCGACCGCGGCGGAGATCGCCCAGAAGGTCGCGGCGGCCGAGGCCATCGCCTATCGCAACGGCTACGAGGCCGCGCAGCGCGAAGCGAAGGTGGAGGCCGACCGGCGCATGGCCGCGGCTTTGGAACAGATCAATATCCATCTGCAGGGCATCGCCGCGCGTTTCTCCAGCGTCGAGGGACGGATGGAGACCGAGGCAGTCGATGTTGCCATCGCGGTCGCCCGCAAACTGTGCAGCGCGCTGGTTGCCGCCGAACCGCTCGGCGAGATCACCGCACTGATCACCGACTGCTTCGCGCATCTGGTCGCGACGCCGCATCTCGTCGTTCGCATCAATGAGCAGCTCTACGAAGCCGCGCGCGAACGGATCGAGAAGCTCGCCAAACAGAGCGGCTTCGAGGGCCGCCTCGTGATCCTGGCCGAGCCGGAGATCGTGACCGGCGACTGCCGCATCGAATGGGCCGATGGCGGCGTGGTGCTGGAGCGCGCGGCGATCGACGCCAAGATCAACGAACTCGTCGGACGTTATATCGCGTCCAGGAATCAGGATATCGCGTCCAGGAATCAGGCCACCGCTGCGGCCAAGGGAGTTTAAGTCATGAGCGACACCGATTCTCAGGTCCCGCTTCCCGATCTGAATGGCGCCGACGCGCCGCCGCTCGGCGACGTCACCTATACCGAGGATGAACAGGCGGCCCGCGTTGCCGCAGACCTCGAAGCCGTGTTCGACGTGCCGGTGCAGGTCTCGGCCGTGCTCGGCCGCTCCAAGATGGACGTCGGCGAGCTATTGAAGCTCGGGCCGGGCACCGTGCTCGAACTCGACCGCAAGGTCGGCGAGGCTATCGACATCTACGTCAACAACCGTCTCGTGGCACGCGGCGAGGTGGTGCTGGTGGAAGACAAGCTCGGCGTGACGATGACAGAAATCATCAAATCCGATCGCAACTGAGATGGATGATCCCTGCGCGCCTGCTGCAGTGCTGCGCGGAATGACAAATAGGAGATCGACATGCGGCTTCTCATCGTCGGAACGCTGAAGGGCCAGCTGACCGCCGCCACCAAGATCGCCATGGACAATGGCGCGACCGTCACCCACGCCGAGGACAACGAGCAGGCGATGCGCGTCCTGCGCGGCGGCAAGGGCGCGGACCTGTTGCTGGTCGACGTCGGCCTCGATATCCGCGACCTCGTGATGCGGCTCGATGCCGAGCACATCCATGTGCCGATCGTCGCCTGCGGCATCACCAGCGACGCCCGCGCCGCGGTCGCCGCGATCCATGCCGGCGCCAAGGAATATATCCCGCTGCCGCCGGACCCGGAGCTGATCGCAGCGGTGCTGGCTGCGGTCGCCAACGATTCCCGCGACCTCGTCTATCGCGACGACGCGATGGCCAGGGTGATCAGGCTGGCCCAGCAGATCGCGGGCTCGGATGCCTCGGTGATGATCACCGGCGAGTCGGGGACCGGCAAGGAAGTGCTGGCACGCTATGTCCACAGCCGCTCCGCCCGCGCCAAACGTCCCTTCATCTCCATCAACTGCGCGGCGATCCCCGAGCATCTCCTGGAGTCCGAACTGTTCGGCCATGAGAAGGGCGCCTTCACCGGCGCGATCGCGCGCCGGATCGGCAAGTTCGAGGAAGCCTCCGGCGGCACGCTGCTGCTCGACGAAATCTCCGAGATGGACGTGCGGCTGCAGTCGAAGCTGCTCCGCGCCATCCAGGAACGCGTGATCGACCGCGTCGGCGGCACGCGGCCGGTCCCGGTCGACATCCGGATCATCGCGACCTCGAACCGCAACCTTGCCGACGCCGTGCGCGAGGGCACCTTCCGCGAGGACCTGCTGTTCCGACTCAATGTCGTGAACCTGAAAATCCCGCCGCTGCGCGAGCGGCCGGCCGACATCCTCGAACTCGCCCATCACTTCGCCCGCAAATATTCCGACGCCAATGGCGTGCCGCTTCGCCCCATTTCGGCCGAGGCCAAGCGCGTGCTGAGCAGCAATCGTTGGCCGGGCAACGTGCGCGAGCTCGAAAACACCATGCATCGCGCGGTGCTGATGGCGGTTGGCGACGAGATCGGGCCCGAGGCGATCCTGACCCCCGATGGCAGCCGTCTCGATATCGTCAAGACCCAGCCCGCGGTGGCGCACGCCACCATGGCCGCCGAACAGGTGACGCGGGCGCTGGTCGGCCGCACCGTAGCCGATGTCGAGCGCGACCTGATCCTGGAGACCTTGAAGCACTGCCTCGGCAACCGCACCCACGCCGCGAACATCCTCGGCATCTCGATCCGGACGCTGCGCAACAAGCTCAACGAATATGCCGATGGCGGCATCCCGATCCCGCCGCCGGGCGCGGGCGAGGCGCGGATGCCGACCACGATCGGCTAAATTCGACGACGCCATTCCAGACATCGCGAAACGATGCCCCCAATCGGGGCATCTTTCCGCGATCAGACTGCTTCAGCCCTGCCGTTCATTGCGAGCCTCCCGGTCCGCGCAAAGCGCGGCCGGATGACAGGCGCCGCGACGCGATCCGCAAGCACGGAAAAGTCTGGATTGCTTCGGAACTGACGCTCCGCGCCATGACGATAATCATGACGGCGCAGCCATTCACGAATAGCTCGGCGCGTCCGGACTGCGGAAGATGTGGATGGGGTCGCCGGGCGTGAACTCGCGTCTGGTGAAGACGGCATAGGCGTACAGCGCGAGATAAAGGATCGCGGCCGTGCCGACGACATACAGGACCCAAGTGCCGATACGCTTGCCGATACGCTTCATTGGCTCCGCCGATAGGAGAATGAAGCGGTTCTAAGTCGTCTTCGCGGCGAATGCCACCCCGATGCGATGGGGGAGTTCCCGTGCAGCTTAGCCCTTCAGCCGCGACGGCGGATTGGGCACGCTGAGCGCGGCAAGGCGCGCCATGTCCTCGTCGCGATCGATCGCGACATAGCCGCCCTGCCAATAGGCCAGCGCGGCGGCCGGCGGGGCGACATCGAGATGCACGACCCGGCCGATCACGATCGCATGCGAGTGCCGCTCGATCAGGTCCTCGACTTCGCAGTCGATCGCCGCCAGAGCGCCAACCAGCAGCGGCACGCCCGTCACCCGCCGGCGCCAGTCGGCACCGGCGAAACGCTCGGCTCCCTTGAAGCCGCCCTTGCCGGCGAAGCGCTCGGCGATCTCGAGCTGATCGGCCGCCAGGATGTTGACTCCGAAGGCGCGCTCGCTCTGCAACAGCGGCCAGGACGAAGCGCCACGGTTGACGCTGACGATCAGGGACGGCGGATCGACCGCAAGCGAGGACACCGACGTCACCGTCATGCCGGTGATTTCGCTGCCGCGCCCGACCGTGATGACGCTGACGCCGCCGACGAGGTGGCGCATCGCGGCACGGAAATCCGCATCCGCCTCGGGCTTGATGCGTACGATCGAGTTCATGAGGTACCCCTATTCCGTCAAGCCCGGCCCGAGCAGCTCGCGCAGGATAGCGCCTTCGAGTGCCGCGAGCTCCGCGGAGCCGCGTTCGCGCGGCCGCGCAAATCCGACCTTAATGTCCTCCGCAATGCGGCCATCTTCGATCACCAGCACCCGATCCGCCAGGGCGACCGCCTCGGAGACATCGTGGGTCACGAGAATAGCCGTGAACGCCTGATCCGCCCAGACCCGCTCGAGCAGCCGCTGCATCGCGATCCGGGTCAAGGCATCGAGCGCACCGAGCGGCTCGTCGAAGGCCAGCAGCCGCGGTCCGCTGACCAGCGCGCGCGCCAAGGCCACGCGCTGCTTCTGGCCGCCGGACAGGATGGACGGCCATTGATCGCGCTTGTCGGCCAGTCCGACCTCGGCCAGCGCATGCTCGGCGCGCTGGCGTGCGCCTTGCGCCTTGCGGTCGCGCCCCAGGCCGACCTCGACATTGGACAGCACCCGCGCCCACGGCAGCAGACGCGGCTCCTGGAACATCACCCGGACGTCCTCCGGCCGCGCGGCCGCACCGAAGCTGATCGCGCCGGCCGTCGGCTTGTCGAGCCCTGCGATCAAACGCAACAGCGTGCTCTTGCCGCAGCCCGAACGGCCGACGATGGCGACGAACTGGCCTGCGGGAATGTGCAGGTCGATGCCGCGCAGCACCTCATGGTCGCCGAAGGATTTGCGCAGGTCGCGGATGGTGAGCGGCAGGCCGCGCACATCCGCCGTGTCCCGCAAGGCTTCCGCCTGCGGCAGGAAGTCCGACTGATCGATCGCCTCGGTGCCGGAGAGCGGAACGCGAAGAAGTTGCTGCATGGAAACCTCAAGCTTTGCTGAATGCCGGATGCCAGGCCAGCGTCAGCCGCTCCAGCACGCGCGCGGCGCTGTCGGCGAGCTTGCCCAGCAGGGCGTAGATCAGGATCGACAACACGACGACGTCGATCTGCATGAACTCGCGTGCCTGCATCGCCATGTAGCCGAGCCCGGACGATGCGGCGATGGTCTCGGCGACGATCAAGGTCAGCCACATGATGCCGAGCGCGAAGCGCAGACCGACGAAGATCGACGGCAGCGCGCCCGGGAAGATCACCCGGCGGAACAATTCGCCGTCGCTCATGCCATAGACGCGGCCCATCTCGATCAGCTGCGGATCGACGGTGCGGATGCCGTGCAGCGTGTTCAGATAGACCGGAAAGAACACGCCGAGCGCGACCAGGAACAGCTTGGCGCTCTCGTCGATGCCGAACCACAAGATCACCAGCGGAATCAGCGCCAGATGCGGCACGTTGCGCACCATCTGCAAGGTGGTGTCGGTGAGCTTGGCCGAGAGCTGCGACAATCCGTTGGCGAGGCCGAAGGCGAAGCCGATGCCGCCGCCGATCACGAAGCCGATGCTGGCACGCCAGAAACTGACCCAGATGTTCTGCGCCAGCTCGCCGGAAAGGAGCAGCTTCCAGCCGGCGCGGGCCACATCGCTCGGGGCCGGCAACACCCGCACCGGCACCAGGCCGGCGACGCAGGCGGCTTGCCAGATCAGGATGATGGCGAGCGGCACGAGCCAGGGGATCAACCCGTCGGCGCGCGGCAGAGTAAGCTTGCGCGCCCGGGGAAGACTGTCGATCAGGCTCATGATTGCGAGGCCCTCCGCAGCGGCAACTGCTCGTTGGCGATGGTCTCGCCGAACGGGCCGGTGTTCGCCCGCAGCCTGGAGATATTGCTTGGCCGATCCAAGGCAAGCCGCGGAAACACCAGTTCGGCGAAACGATAGGCTTCTTCCAGATGAGGGTAGCCGGACAGGATGAAAGTGTCGATGCCGAGATCTTGATACTCGCGGATGCGCGCAGCGACCGTGTCGGGATCGCCGACCAGCGCGGTGCCGGCGCCGCCGCGCACGAGGCCGACGCCGGCCCACAGATTCGGGCTGATCTCGAGCTTGTCGCGGCGGCCGCCATGCAGCTGCAGCATCCGCTGCTGTCCGACCGAATCCATCCGCGCGAAGATCTTCTGCGCGGACGCGATCGTATCATCGGTGACGTATCTGATCAGGTCGTCGGCCGCGGCCCAGGCTTCGGCATTGGTCTCGCGCACGATCACGTGCAAGCGAATGCCGAACGACAATTTGCGGCCGCGCGCATCGGCAACGGCCCGCACCTTCGCGATCTTCTCGGCGACCTGGGCCGGCGGCTCGCCCCAAGTGAGATATTTGTCGACGGTATCGACCGCGACGTCGATCCCGGCATCCGACGAACCGCCGAAGAACAAGGGCGGCCGCGGCGCCTGCACCGGCGCAAACAGCAGCCGGCCATCCTCGATCCGGATGTGCTTGCCGGAGAAATTCACCGCCTTGCCTTCGAGCAGATCGTTGTAGACGGTGAGGAATTCGCGCGTCACCTCATAGCGCTCGGCATGGCTGAGATAGATGCCGTCGCCCTTGTTCTCGATCGGGTCGCCGCCGGTGACGACGTTGACGAGCAGCCGCCCGTTGGTGACGCGGTCCAGCGTCGCGGTCATGCGCGCCGCCACGCTCGGCGATTGCAGGCCGGGGCGCACCGCGACCAAGTAGCGCAGCCGCTCGGTGAACGGCGCCACCGCCGAGGCCACGATCCAAGAATCCTCGCAGCTGCGCCCTGTCGGGATCAGCACGCCATAATAGCCGAGCTGATCGGCGGCTTGTGCGATCTGGCGCAAATAGTTGAAATTGACCTCACGCCCGCCTTCCGACGTGCCGAGATAGCGGCCATCGCCGTGGGTGGGCAGGAACCAGAGAATATTGGCGTTGGAAACGTTACTCATACGTTGCTCTCATCGTTGATGTGGCTGCGGCATGGCTGCCGCTGATGTCGCGGGTTCAGGTGGACGGCGTCCACTTCCAGACGATGTCGGCGACGTTGACGGGCTTTGGAATGAGACCGACCCGCGCGAAGCGATCGGCGACCGCCTGCTGGCTCTTGATGATGTCGTCATCGAGCGGAACGACGCTGTAGATCGAGCGATCGACGAAGCGCCTCACCGCGGCGAGATCGACGCCGGTCGCCTCGGCCTGCGCTTTTGCGACCTCCTCGTGATGGCTGTTTGCCCATACGCCTTCGGCGGCGAAGGCCGCGTTCAGCTTGGCGACCAGGCCCGGATACTTCTCCACGAAGTCGCTGCCGACGATGTAGAACGAATTCGGCTTGTGCACGTCCTTGTCGAAGACGATGGCCCGCGCATTCTCCTTCAGTTCGGCCAGCGCGAGATAGGGATCCCAGATCGACCAGGCATCGACCGAGCCTTTGACGAAAGCTGCCGTCGCATCGGCCGGCGCAAGCGGCGCCGGAATGATGTCGCTCCAGGACAGGCCGGCTTTCTCCAACGCGGCAACCAGAAGATTATGCGCGCTGGAGCCCCTGCCGAAAGCGACGCGCTTGCCCTTCAGGTCCGCGAGCGTCCTGATCGGCGAATCCTTCGGGACGATGATGGCCTGGCTGCTGCCATTCTGCTTGACAGCCGCGGCATAACGGACCTTGGCGCCCGCGGCCTGCGCGAAGATCGGCGGCGCGTCGCCGACATAGCCGAAATCCACGCTGCCGACGTTGATGGCCTCCAGCAACGGCGGACCGAATTGGAAATCCACCCAGACGATGTCGATGCCATCGGCCTTGAATGCGTCCTCCAGCGTATGGCGCGCCTTCACGGCCGGGAAGAAGCCGCCCTTCTGCGTGCCGATGCGGATCTCCTTCGGCCTGTCCTCGGCGAAGGCCGGCGCAGCCAAGGCTGCGATCGCCGCCGCGCCGAGCGATAGTTTCAAGAAGTCCCGCCGTTTCATTGCCATCTCCAGATCCCCACACCCGCATCCGCGTTGATGCGATGCGAAAGATGATGGGGATTGCCGAAATGGCTGTCGAGCACCCGGAAAAAATAGCGATATCAGTCCTGTCGGCAGGCTCCCGGCGCGATGTTTGTTTCAACAAGCAAAGCCGATGCAGGGAGAATTTCTAGCGGCCGAACGCGCACTCACGGTCCTTCACGGTTCATCAACCGTATTGGCGATCGGCTGCATCGCCTCCGTCCTCATCTCTGCGCAACCTTCGATGCGGTCCTGTGTCGATTGATCCAGGTCAACGTCGGCAACACGGCCGTTGATTAGCGTACAAACAGGCCGCGGCCCGGATGCCGCCAATCCCCCCTCCTCAGAAGAGAATTCTCTCATGTCGCCCGTGGGCAGCGATGCGAACGCGCATGCGCGTCGCAGACGCATGGAAATTTTCGCCTTCCTGTTTCTAACGGCTGTGCTGATGCCCGCGCTCGCAGTGGCGAGCGTCGGCTCCTATGGGCTTGCGGTGTGGTGCTACCAGATGCTCGCCGGGCCGCCGGGACCGCCTGCCTCGCACTGAACCGCTCTCCTCGACCATCAGGATTCCCCCGTGTCCCGCCTCCAATCTTCCATTAATCGCCGCGCGCTCATCACCGGCCGCGCACTGACCACCGAGCGCGTGATCGCGCCGCCCTCAGGCGAGATCGCCTCGATCATCGTGCAGGCCCGTCCCGATCAGCTCACCACGGTCGAAGCCGGCATCCTCGCGCTCCCTGGCTGCGAAATCCACGGCCGCGACATCAGGGGCAAGCTGATCGTCGTCGTCGATGCCCCCAACGCCGGCGCGCTCGGTTCGACCATGAACACGATCGCCTCGCTCCCCCATGTCCATTCCGCCTGCCTCGTCTTCCACGCCATCGACGCCGGCTAATCACAAGAGACCACAATGACCGACATGAAGATCGATCGCCGCCAGATGCTGAAGCTCGAGGCCGCCGCGATTGCCGCGGCCGCAGCCGGCATGCCGAGGTCGAGCCTGGCGGCAAACCTCATCACCGAGCGCGAAGCCAGCGCGCTGAAATGGGACAAGGCGGCCTGCCGCTTCTGCGGCACCGGCTGCAGCGTGATGGTCGCGACCAAGGACAATCGCGTGGTCGCCACCCACGGCGACATCAAGGCCGAGGTCAACCGCGGGCTGAACTGCGTCAAGGGCTATTTCCTGTCCAAGATCATGTATGGCCACGACCGGCTGACGCAGCCGATGCTGCGTAAGACCAACGGCAGATACGACAAGAACGGCGAGTTCACGCCGGTGTCGTGGGACGAAGCGTTCGACATCATGGCCGTGAAGTTCAAGGATGCGCTGAAAAAGCGCGGCCCTTCCGGCGTCGGCATGTTCGGCTCGGGCCAGTGGACGATCTGGGAGGGCTATGCCGCTTCGAAACTGTTCAAGGCCGGCTTCCGCTCCAACAATATCGATCCCAATGCGCGCCACTGCATGGCCTCCGCGGTCGCTGGCATGATGCGCACCTTCGGCATCGACGAGCCGGCCGGCTGCTATGACGATATCGAGGCCACCGACGCCTTCGTGCTGTGGGGCTCCAACATGGCGGAGATGCATCCGATCCTGTGGACACGGGTGACCGACCGCAGGCTGTCGGCGCCGCATGTCCGGGTCGCCGTGCTCTCGACCTTCGAGCACCGCTCCTTCGATCTCGCCGACATCGGCATGGTGTTCAAGCCGCAGACCGATCTCTACATCCTCAACGCCATCGCCAACCACATCATCAAGACCGGCCGCGTCAACAAGGAGTTCGTCTCCGCACATACCGTGTTTAGGCGCGGCCAGACCGACATCGGCTACGGGCTGCGGCCGGAGCATCCGCTGGAGCAGAAGGCGACCGGGCGCACCAAGGCCAATGACGCGACCGACATCAGCTTCGATGAGTACGTGAAATTCGTCTCGGACTACACGCTGGAGAAGGCCGCCGAGATGTCCGGCGTGCCGCTCAACCGGCTCGAGGCGTTGGCAGAGCTCTATGCCGATCCGAAGACCAAGGTGGTCTCGTTCTGGACCATGGGCTTCAACCAGCACACCCGCGGCGTCTGGTGCAACAACCTCGTCTACAACATCCACCTGTTGACCGGAAAGATCGCAGAAGCCGGCAACAGCCCGTTCTCGCTCACCGGCCAGCCCTCGGCCTGCGGCACCGCGCGCGAGGTCGGCACCTTCTCGCATCGCCTGCCGGCCGACATGGTGGTGACCAACAAGGAGCATCGCGCCAAGGCCGAGCACATCTGGAAGCTGCCGGAAGGCACCATTCCCGACAAGCCCGGCTATCACGCCGTTCAGCAGAGCCGCATGCTGAAGGACGGCCTGCTCAATGCCTATTGGGTTCAGGTCAACAACAATTTGCAGGCCGGCCCCAACGCCAACCAGGAGACCTATCCCGGCTTCCGGAACGCCGACAACTTCATCGTGGTCTCGGATGCCTATCCGTCGGTGACCGCGCTCGCCGCCGATCTCGTTCTGCCGACCGCCATGTGGGTGGAGAAGGAAGGCGCTTACGGCAATGCCGAGCGGCGCACCCAATTCTGGCATCAGCTCGTGACAGCGCCCGGCGAGGCGCGCTCCGACCTCTGGCAGCTGATGGAGTTCTCCAAGCGCTTCAAGGTCGAGGAGGTCTGGCCGGAGGAGCTGATCGTCAAGATGCCGGAGGTTCGCGGCAAGACGCTGTTCGACGTGCTCTATCGCAACGGCCAAGTCGACCAGTTTCCGGTCAGTGAGATCGAGGCCGGCTACGCCAACGACGAATCCAGGGCGTTCGGCTTCTACGTCCAGAAGGGGCTGTTCGAAGAATATGCCTCGTTCGGCCGCGGCCACGGCCATGACCTCGCGCCGTTCGAATCCTATCACCGCGAGCGCGGCCTGCGCTGGCCGGTGGTCAACGGCCAGGAGACGCGCTGGCGCTTCCGCGAGGGCAGCGATCCTTACGTGAAGCAAGGCGCGGGCATTCAGTTCTATGGCTTTCCCGACGGCAAGGCCCGCATCTTCGCCCTTCCCTACGAGCCGCCGGCGGAATCGCCCGACAAGGATTATCCGTTCTGGCTCTCGACCGGCCGCGTCATCGAGCACTGGCATTCCGGCACCATGACGCGCCGGGTGCCCGAGCTCTACAAGGCTTTCCCCGAAGCGGTCTGCTTCATGCACCCTGACGATGCGCAGGACGCGAACCTGCGGCGCGGCGACGAGGTGAAGGTGGCGTCCCGCCGCGGCTTCATCCGCGCCCGGATCGAGACGCGCGGCCGCGACAAGCCACCGCGCGGGCTCGTCTTCGTGCCCTGGTTCGACGAATCCAAGCTGATCAACAAGGTGACGCTCGACGCCACCGATCCGATCTCGCTGCAGGCCGATTTCAAGAAATGCGCCGTGCGCATCGAGCGGGTGTAAGCGCCATGTTCAAGAAACTCACGATGATGCTGCTCGCCGCGACCCTCGCGGCCGGATCAAGCGCGCTGCTGGCGCAAAGCGTGTCGTCCTCTCTGCGCGGGCCGGCGCCGCTCAACGAGGAAGGCCCGGCGCCGCCGATGACGGCGATGAAGAACACCGCCGAGAAGGAGGTGCGCAACTATCCGGAGCAGCCACCGGTGATCCCGCATTCGATCGAAGGCTATCAGGTCGACATGCAGGGCAACAAATGCCTGTCCTGTCATGCCCGCGCCCGTACCGCGGAGTCGCAGGCGCCGATGATTTCGGTGACGCATTTCATGGACCGCGACGGCCAGTTCCTGGCCTCGGTGTCGCCGCGCCGCTTCTTCTGCACCGAATGCCACGTGCCGCAGAGCGTTGCGACGCCGCCGGTCAGCAACGACTTCGTTGATATCGACACGATGCTGAGCCGCGAACGTCCCGGTGGCCGCCGATGAGTACCCGCGAAACCGAAGGCGGCGCGCCGGCCAAGCGCCGCGGATTGCTCGAGCGCGCCTGGACCTTCGTCCTCGACCTGATCGATGTGCTGCTCAAGCCGAGCTCGGTGTTCGCGCTCGGCGCGCTGGTGCTCGCCGGCTTCGTCGCCGGCGTCGTTTTCTGGGGCGGCTTCAACACCGCGTTGGAGCTGACCAACACCGAGAAATTCTGCACCGGCTGCCACGAGATGCGCGACAACGTGTTCGCCGAGCTGAAATCGACGATCCACTTCTCGAACCGCTCCGGCGTGCGCGCGAGCTGCCCGGATTGCCACGTGCCGCACAATTGGACCGACAAGATCGCACGCAAGATGCAGGCATCGAAGGAAGTCTGGGGCCATCTGTTCGGCTCGATCGACACCCGCGAGAAGTTCACCGATCGCAGGATCGAACTCGCCGCCCATGAATGGGCGCGCTTCAAGGCCAATGATTCGCTCGAATGCCGCAACTGCCACAGCGCGCAATCGATGGACATCACCAAGCAATCGCCGCGCGCGGCGGTGGCACATCAGCGTTTCCTGTTCACCGGCGAAAAGACCTGCATCGACTGCCACAAGGGCATCGCGCACCACCTGCCCGACATGCGCGGCGTGCCGGGGTGGCAGTAGAAGACCGTGTAGTCCTTACGCGTCGATATGTCGTAAGCCCTAGCCAAGAGCTCGGTGGTCTCCCCTCCCCCTTGCGGGGAGGGGTTGGGGGTTGGGGTCCACACGGGCAGTCTTTGCTGAGCCCCCCTCCCCGACCCTCCTCCGCAAGGGGGGAGGGAGCGCACCGCCCGCGTTGCGAGAGCGCAGCTCCCGACCTCGACACGTCAGGATCGTCTCTGCCCGAACCCGCTTGATCTCCCAGAAACAGCCCTTAGGTTCACCGGGTCCCGAGTCGCCCCCGCGGCTTCACCCGTTGAGCAATGCCCACCTTCACCCCGCACCAGGATTCCGCACTGAAAGCCGTCGGCGACTGGCTGAAGGCCAAGCCCGGCCGCAACGGCACGCCGCCGGTATTTCGCCTGTTCGGCTATGCCGGAACCGGCAAGACCACGCTGGCCCGTCACATCGCCGAAGGCGTCGACGGCGAGGTCAAGTTCGCCGCCTTCACCGGCAAGGCCGCGCTCGTCATGCGCAACAAGGGCTGCGACAACGCCTCCACCATCCATTCGCTGATCTACCGGGCGCAGGAGAGCGGCGAGGAGCAGCCGAATTTCGAGTTGTGGGACGATGCGCCGGCCTCCAAGGCCAAGCTGATCATCATCGACGAATGCTCGATGGTGGATGCCGATCTCGGCCGCGACTTGCTCTCCTTCGATTGCCCCCTGCTCGTGCTCGGCGATCCCGCGCAGTTGCCGCCGATCAAGGGCGGCGGCTTCTTCACGGAGTCGGAGCCGGATGCGATGCTGACCGAGGTGCATCGCCAGGCGCAGGACGATCCGATCGTGCGGATGTCGATGGATGTCCGCGAAGGCAACACGCTCGATGTCGGCCGCTACGGCGAGAGCGAAGTGGTGGAGCGCCACGAGCTCGACCCCACCCGCGTGATGGGCGCCGATCAGGTCCTGGTCGGGCGCAACAACACCCGCCGCGCCTACAACATGCGGGTGCGGCAGCGCCTCGACATCGAGGACACATTGCCGGTCGCCGGCGACAAGCTGGTCTGCCTGCGTAACAATCGCAAGAAGGGCCTATTCAATGGCGGGCTGTGGCGGGTGAAATCGCGCACCGCTTCGAAATCGAAGATCATCGGCATGCGGCTCGCGCCGGACGAGGATCTCGGTCGCAAGGTGACCAAGGTCTCGGTCCGCGGCGAGTGCTTCGCCGGCGGCATCGAGGACATTCCCTGGGAACAGCGCAAGCCCTATGATGAGTTCGACTACGGCTATGTGCTGACCGTGCACAAGTCGCAGGGCTCGCAATGGGACGACGTCGTGCTGTTCGACGAGAGCTTTGCTTTCGGCGAGAGCCGCGCCCGTTGGCTCTATACCGGCATCACCCGCGCCGCGAAGCGGCTCTCGATCGTGGTGTGATCGACGTCATCGCCACATCGCGCGCGTCAATGCCGGCGACGATACGGCCTGCGAGGAACCACCGGCGTCGGCCCGGCCGTGGCATCCAAGGGCGCCATCTGGTGCGCCCGCCGCATCAGGGCCTCGGGCGTCAGCGCGCCGCCATTGAGCACGTCGCGATCGGGGTGCATCGCCTGAAAGGCGGCAGGCTCCGAGAACGACTGTGCCGATCCGGCGGACATGGCCGCCATGGACAGCACCAGCGATGCGGCAAGTGTCTTCGCAACGGTCCTCGTCATGAATTCAACCTCCAGCTGCTGGAAAAGATCATAGCACGCCAACGGTTCCTGCAACATCAGGCCGCCATCATCAGCGGCGATACGGCCGCTGATGATGCACATAGACCCGGCCCGGCACCGGAGTAGCATACGGATAAACCGGCGCCGCGCCGCCGGCGCGCTCCAGGCCCATGCGGCCCGCGGGCGTCAGCGCCCCGCCATTGAGCACGTCGCGATTGGGGTACATGGCCTGAAATGCAGACGGCTCCTGCTCGCCCCAGAACCAGCCCTGGGCCGATGCCGGCGCAGCGCCAGCAACTGCCGACAGCGCAAGCGTCACTGCAAATACCTTCCAAATAGTCATGGTTGTCCTCCGTCTCTCTTACGTGCGGAGAAACGCGTTCGTCTGCTGCTCTGATCGGAGACGTTTCCAGCGGAAATTCTTGTCGGTGATGCCGATGTAGGAAGCACGCCGGCAGACGCCCAATCACCGTGCATCACGACCATGCGAATGATACGAACTATCGTTCTCGATGCGCGCTCCTCCGCTCCCGAAAGCGCGTTGTTTGTTGCTCTCGCTTCCGAGACGGTGCGCAAGACGGTTTTATTCCCCGGCAGACGCGTGCTGACAAAGAACTAATGGCTGGCGATCACGGCTCCGCGACCGCTGACTGACGATGGTCTCACAGCGTTTCGCGATGCTTCCACGATGATTCTCGCGGGAGCGTCAGAAGTACCGCGCCAGCCGCTTCCCTGGCAGCAGGTCATATGGCGCCTTCCAGCCGGGCAGCGCGGCGATGCGCCGCAGCCAAGCGTGAACATCAGGAAAGTTTGCGGCGAGATCGTAGCCGCTCTCCTCCACCGGAAACATGAGGTAGCCGCACATCGAGATGTCGGCCACCGTCGGCCGCTCGCCGATGATGAACGGCCGCTGCGCCACTTCGCTCGCGACAATCGAGAGGAAATCATCGATGCGCTTGCGGAAGAATTTCTGCACGCCCTCGTTCGGCGACGGTGTGAAGGCACGGCGATAGCGGTAGCTCGCCATGTAGCCCGATAGCTTGTGATTGTCCCAGAACAGCCAGCGCAGGATCTCGAACCGCTCGCGCTCGTCGGTCGCGCCGAACTGTCCATAGCGCTCGGCGAGCCGTAGCAGAATCGGCGCGGTCTGGGTCAGGCGGACACCATCCTCCTCCAGCACCGGAATCTCGCCCATGGGATTGACGCTCCCGCGCCACTCCGGCGTGAGGGTGACGCCGCCACCGAAATCGGTCCACACCGGTTCGAAGCTTTGGCCGCAAAGCGTGAGCATGAGCGCCAGCTTGTAGCTGTTGCCGGATTCCGGGAAATAGTGCAGCCGATAGGTCGCCATCTCAGCGGTCGCCTCCATGTGCGGACGGAAGCCTAAACGAGCGCGGCGGACCTGACCATTCAGTTTTCGGCTGCAAGCCTTCAGCGGCATGCAAGGCGTCGTCACGCCTCCCATCTATGCCGCGAAGGCCGCGGCCTCCGCAAACAGCCAGTCGCGGAATTGCGCGAAGCCGCGCGCCTGCTCCGCACGACCGCCGCGATGCACCAGATGAAACTGGCGCGGCAGCCGCACAGGCTCGGTGAACAACGGCGTCAGCCGGCCGCTCGCAACGAATGGCCGAACCACCGGATCGAGCCCGAGCGCGATGCCCATGCCCGCAGAGGCGGCCTCGTAGACGACCTGCAGATTGTCGAAGGCAAGACAGTGTTGCGGGATAGCGTTGACCCCGACGCCGGCGAACCACTCCTGCCAGAACGCGATCTGATGGCTGGTGCCGATCAGCCTCTGCTCCAACAGCGCGCGCGGCTCGTGGCATTCGGTCTTGCCGAGAAACTGCGGGCTGGCCACCGGCACTGCGTCGACGGCCAGCAGCGGTTCGCAGACGAGACCCGGCCACGGTCCCCGCCCGAGCCGGATCGCGCAGTCGATCTCCCGACGGGACTCCAGGTCTTCGATCTCCGGCGAGGTGTGCAGCTGGAGTTCGATCCCATCGTGCTGCGTCTGAAAACGCTGCAAACGTGGAATCAGCCAATTTGCGGCGAATGTCGGCATCACGCTGACGGTCAGGCCCTTGCGCTGCCCACGCCTCCTCACCGCCTCCGTCGCCCGCGCCATCCGCTCCCAGGCCGGATCGAGTGCCGCGAAGTAGTCACGACCGGCATCTGTCAGCGAGAGTCCGCGCGGCTGCCGTTCGAACAGCCGTGCGTCAAGCTCGGCCTCCAACAGCTGGATGCGCCGGCTCAATGCAGGCACCGTGAGGTTCAACCGAAGCGCGGCTTGCGCCAGGCTGCCGACGCGCGCCACCGCCACAAAGGCTTCGATGTTTTTCAGAGGAATTCGCCGCATGAGGGAAGTTTAGAGCAGCATCTCGACCGGTGCGAGGATGCTGCATGCAAGATCGAGACATAGCCTCATGCAGAAATTGCCCGTCGTGCCAATCTGCCGCATGTGTGTCGCCTTGCCGTGTCGGGCAAATCACCGGCACACTCTCCCGCGTCTCAGCCCACAAGAGGGGCGCTTCGCGATCGTCACGAGTGTCGGGCCTGGGATGCGACGGACGCAAGGGTATCGCAGCGTGGTTGCACGCCGACGAACGATATCAGCGCGTACGGTGAAATCGTGTGGTCCTGATACTCCGACGCTAGTATCAAGCTCGCGATGAGGTTTCGCCTCGCGCAGGTGACGGTGGCCAAAAAGCCCGGCGCACCGGGGAGACCACGTATAAGCCGTAAGACCGTCGTGCAGGGAAGGCCGGTTGTTCGGCTCGTACCTGTGGTGACTGCCGCCTGCATTTTCTTCTGCAGGCGGGCCATGGGTGCGGCCAGCATCCGGCCTTCCCTGTGCCCTCTTCGCGGAGAGGGACGCGAAACCATCATCACTCGGACGCAAAACGCGCCGCGAGGTCGGCAGTCATGTTCGCTTTCAGCTTCGGCTTTCATCGGCCCAGAGCGGTCCGGTCGCAACCCTTATCCTATCACGCAGTCGTGTCCCGGAGGCCGTAACGGGCACGGACGATGCGCGTATCTTGCGAGGATGCCGGCGGGACAGCCTCGCCCCGTCCGGACTTGACGACGAATAGCCAGAGACTGACTGAGAGGACACCCCATGCGCCGCAATCCGCTCCACCGCCTGCTCCCGAAAGCCACGATCCTCGGCGTCTTGACAGGCGTCTTGGCCGGAGCCGCCCTGCTCGCCGTCGCGCCTTTGCGTGCGGCCGAGGATGCCGTGGTGATCCCGCCGCCAGCCCAGGATGAGCCGGCCGCCAGCGGGCTGGAGACGGCCGTCCTGGCCGGCGGCTGCTTCTGGGGGGTACAGGGCGTCTATCAGCACACCGCGGGCGTCGTGAATGCGGTGTCGGGCTACGCCGGCGGCAGCAAGGCGACCGCCGACTACCACACCGTCTCGACCGGCAGTACCGGCCACGCGGAATCCGTCGAGATCAAATTCGACCCGAAGAAGATCAGCTACGGCAAGATCCTGCAGATCTTCTTCTCGGTCGTGCACGATCCGACCCAGCTCAACCGGCAGGGGCCGGATACCGGAACGCAATATCGCTCGGCGATCTTCGTAACCTCAGACGCGCAGAAGAAGGTGGCGGAGGCCTATATCGCCCAGCTCGACCAGGCCAAGGTGTTCAAGAAGCCGATCGTGACCAAGATCGGCAAGCTCGATGGCTTCTATCCGGCGGAAGGTTATCATCAGGACTATCTGACGCTGCACCCGAGCCAGCCCTATATTGCCTATAACGACCTGCCGAAGATCGAGAACCTGAAGAAGATCTTCGCCGAGAACTACCTGGAAAAGCCGACCTTGGTGAGCGACGCCAAAGCGACCAACTAAGGCGAACCAACTGACGGCATAACAAGAATGCGGCTGATCAAGCCGCTGGAGAGCGAGACATGACCGACACCAAGACGAGCGAGAAGATCGTCAAGAGCGAGACAGAGTGGCGCAAGGAGCTGACACCGATGCAATATGCGGTGCTGCGCGAGAAGGCGACCGAGCGCCCCTTCACCGGCGAGTACGAGCATGATCACCGCGCCGGCACTTACGTCTGCGCCGGATGCGGCCAGACCCTGTTCGAGTCCGATGCGAAGTTCGAGTCCGGCTGCGGCTGGCCGAGCTTCACCCGGCCGGCGGCCGAGAGCCATATCGACGAAGAGAGCGATACCAGCCACGGCATGGTCCGCACCGAGGTCCTGTGCTCGCGCTGCAGCGGCCATCTCGGTCACGTTTTTCCGGATGGCCCCGGCCCGACGGGGCTGCGTTATTGCATCAATTCGGCGGCGCTGAAGCTGAAGCCGCGGTGAACTGGTGAGGGCGGCGCTGGGGTCCGCCCTTGGCCCGTCATCCGGCGGAGGTAGGCGGGCGCCGTCCCGCTCCTGCCAAAGCAATCAAACCAGCACACGACATCGCCAGGAGGGTGATCAGGAAATGATTATTCACCCACTGGTTGAAAATAACATAAGTTACTGAAATACATTTATTTTCCGGGCTCGAGGGGAGCGCTCCTGGATTTACGATGTGCTCCTGGGGGATTCGCAATTTTGTCAAAAAGGCTTATATTAGCGCTGTAACTGACATGCAGGGCCGGGCCGCCTGGGCGGCTTTAACCGCCCTCGACACCCGCAATCGCTGGCGCCAGCCGCCACGCTGCAACAGAAAGCTCGCGTCAGCGCTCCATCCGACAAGAAGAGGTCTCAGACCATGCGTCCTATGCGTCCGTTCAACTTCAACACATCGGCCGAACTGTTCCCCGCCGCCATCCGCAAGAAGAAGCGGGCAGGCTTTGCCTATCGGCGGTTTGGCACCGCGGCGGAAGCCGTGCGTTTTGCCATGGAGGAACTGCCGGCGGATTCGCTGAACGGCGCCTATCTGCAGGTCGAGGAGGCCCGCTTCGACCAGAACGGCATTCGCTCGCTGTACGAGAGCGAGGCGTTCCCGCTGCCGCGCCGCGCGGCGCCGAAGACGCCGGATGCCAATGCGGCGTAAGCCTCCGATACATTCGACTTTAAACCCTGCCCCGCCTTGTGCGGGGCAGTTTTTTTCTGAAGCCTCTTTTGCTGCTTTTGCCGGTTTACCGCGGCTGGGTGTCCAGCCAGCGCCGCAAGATCCGGGCGTTGCGCATATTGGCGCGGAACAACACGTCGAATGCGTCACCCGCCACGGGCACCATGCCGACCACGCCTTCGACGGCGACATTGGCGAGCATGCGGGTGATGACATGCCAGGGCGCGCCGAGCGCGCGGGCCTCGCGCACCAGCCACAGCGACAATGCCGTCGCGATCAGGTCGCCAACGACCGGGATCAGGCCGATGATGCCATCGATGCCGTAACGGATATTGGTGCCGGGCAGCACGAAGGCGACGTCGAGCAGCTTCGCGATCGCTTCCAGGCGGATCATCCGCTGCTCGCGGGTCAGGTTGCCGAATGGATTGGCCGTCTGGAAATCGAAACGGTAACCGCCCGCATTCTGGAACGAACCCGTAAACGCCCCATGGGGCATTTCGTACGGGACTTCGCGCCCCTCCTGGTCGATCACCGGCCCGCGCGCCTCGGCGCCCGTGAAGCGCGCATGCGAGGTCCGTCCGGTGGGGCGGCGCGACCGGCTCGTGATGTTGTCTTGTGGCATGCCCATGAGATGGAAACGCGAGAGCGCAACACAAGTTGCGTCACGCCGTCGCGCTCAGGCGGCCGAAGGGGCAGCCGGCTGCGGTTCCTCAACGAATTTGTGCACCAGCCAGGACGAGACCGTCGCCGGGATGAAACCGACCAGGCCGTACAGGATGAACTGCGCCACGCCGGAATCCGCCCCGTGCGACGAATAGTTGAAAGCAGCCAGCAGGAACGCGATCGCGCCGACCAGCAGCATGCGCACGACCGGCCCGATGCGCCTGACATGGCAGAGGATGTCGTCGATGGCGCACATCATGAGCGCAGGCAGGAAGCCGAACAGGTAGCTGTATTGCAGCGAAACCGCGAAGACCTTGAACACCTTTGCGATCTCGGCCGCATTGGTGCCGGTCCAGTAGCCGGACTGATAGGTGGTGACGAGCAGGAGGCAGAATCCGCCGAGCGCAGGTCCTACGGCGACGAAGATCAGATAGCGTTTCATGCCTCACTCCCTCCGCCCTGCCGGTCGATCGCAGCCGGGCGCCCGCTTACTCACCCCATTGAGCGAACGCATCGTTGAAGGCGCGCTCGCCAGGCTCACCCTTCTCGATCGCGATGATCGCGCGGCGCTGGTTGGTGTAGACCAGCGGCACGTCGAACCAGGAGCGCTCCTTCAGGAGCTGGGTGTTGCGGGCGCGGTCGGAGTCCACATTGGACAATCCGACCAGGAAGAAGCCGTCGGTGACCTTGACCGCGAGGCCTGCGAGGGGCGTACCGCGCGCCTGCTCGTTGGACTTCATCAGCAGGCCCGGCACGTTCCCCACGCCGCCGCCGGAGAAGTCAGGCGGCAGGATGAAGGTCAGCTCGACCGTATGGCTGGCCGGCAGCGACGAATCCATGTTGCGCCGGAACGACATCGTCATCTTGAACTTGCGATCCGGGATCTCGATGTCGCCGCGTACCGCGATGTCCGGCTTCTGCTGGCCGGAGCCCTTGATCTGCTCGGTGCGCCAGACCACCGTCCCGATATACTGCTTGCCCTTGGGATCGGACGGATCCTCATCGTAGAGCACCACGCGCTGGGCGACCGGCGCGATCTGGTCGGACTGCGACTGACCGACCCGATCCGGAATCTTTGGTTTGGTCAACGGCGCCGTGGTGTCCTTCGGTGTCTCGACGGCGGGCGACGACCTGAGCATGTTGCCGACGGCCGAAACAATCGGCCTGCCCCACAACAGGCCCGCGCCGATCAGAATCAGGACGACGCCGACCGCGATCGCGCTCTTGAACGGGAATGTGGCGCGCCCGCCCAGCTTCTTGTTGGCCTCGCGGTCCCGCTCGGCGCCAGCGCGCGACCGGCCGGATTGCGCCGGCAACGCGTAGCGTTCGGCTTCCTCCACCGCTTCATCGTAGGAATAAGGTCCGTCGGACGCCGCCCCATGGTCATCGGGCCCCGGCTCCAGCCGGTCCAGGTCGGTCGGCGGCACGTTGGCGTAGGTCTTGCGCGCGGCCCGGTTGGCCTGGGCCGTCGCCTTGCCGAGGTCGTCGACGTCGGCCGTGATATCGCGGAAGCCGCGCATGGCCGGCGGCTGCCCGTCCCCATTATTGTTGTCGGGACCGCGCCGCGGTCCCGCGGCACGCTCGCGCAGGGGCGGCATCCGCGCCTCCGGGATCGCCCCTTGCGGCTGGCCCTGTGGCGGCTGCGGCCGAGGCGGCATCGCCGCTTGCCCGGCGTCGGGCCGTGGATTGCGCGGCAGCCGCGTCTGGTCGGGGGACGCAGGCTCACCGCCCGGCGGCCGCTCGCTGCGCCCTTGAGAAGGAGCGGCCGGCCGCGGCCGTGGTCCTGGCGCACTGGCACCCTGCTCGGACCCGGCCGGCGGT
The DNA here is from genome assembly GCF_032484835.1 of Bradyrhizobium sp. SZCCHNS1022. Taxonomy (NCBI): domain Bacteria; kingdom Pseudomonadati; phylum Pseudomonadota; class Alphaproteobacteria; order Hyphomicrobiales; family Nitrobacteraceae; genus Bradyrhizobium; species Bradyrhizobium sp. SZCCHNS1022. Next base: position 589,860 of record NZ_JAUETT010000003.1, read on the forward strand.
GGCGCTCCCGGCTGCCCCGCGGGGGCGGATGGAGCGTCTGCACTGCGCCCACCGGCACGGCGCAGGGCATCGCCCGGCCGGGGGCTGCCGCCCGCCGCCCGCGCTGCATCGCGCGCACGCTGCGCGGCTTCCGCTTCGACCTTGCGGACCGCCTCTTCCAGCGCCAGCCGCTCGCGGGTGATTTCCGATTCGGACAGCGGCGGCTGCACGCCGCGCAACTGCGCGATCAGCGCCGCTCGTGCCCGCTCATAGAGCGCACGACGACTTTCGCCGCTGGCATTGGGGTCCAGTCCGGCGATGGCACGGGCGATCAGCGGGTAGTAGTCGGCCATGTCAACTCAACTTGCGCGCTTGCCTGCCATATCCAGTCAAGCCTCGAACGGGTTCTGGACCAGAATAGTATCCTCGCGTTCGGGGCTCGTGGAAAGCAGAGCAATCGGACAACCCACCAGTTCCTCGACCCGCCGCACATATTTGATCGCCTGCGCCGGCAGATCCGCCCAGGACCGCGCATTCGCCGTGGGCTGCTTCCAGCCTTCGATGGTCTCGTAGATCGGCTCGACCCGCGCCTGCGCACCTTCGCCGGCGGGCAGATGATCGATTTCCTTGCCGTCCAGCCTGTAGCCGACACAGACATCGATCGAATCGAAGCCATCGAGAATGTCGAGCTTGGTCAGCGCCAGCCCGCTGATGCCGCAGGTCCGCACCGTCTGGCGCACCAGCACGGCGTCGAACCAGCCGCAACGGCGCTTGCGCCCGGTGTTGACGCCGAATTCCTTGCCCCTGCGACCGATCTCTTCCCCGATCTCATTGGTGAGTTCGGTCGGGAAGGGCCCCTGGCCAACGCGCGTGGTGTAGGCTTTGCAGATGCCGAGCACATAGCCGACACTGCCGGGCCCCATGCCGGTCCCGGTCGCCGCCTGCGCCGCCACCGTGTTCGACGAGGTGACATACGGATAGGTGCCGTGATCGACGTCGAGCAGCGCGCCCTGCGCGCCCTCGAACAGGATGCGCTTGCCCTCGCGCCGCTTGGCATCGAGCAGGCGCCAGACCGTCTCGGCGTAAGGCAGAAGCTGCGGCGCCATCTCCGCCAGCCCGCGCAGGATTTCGTTGCCGTCGATCTGTTCGAGGCCGAGGCCCCGGCGCAGCGCATTGTGATGGGCAAGCAGCCGATCGATCTTGTGCGGCAAGGTGCCGAGATCGGCGAGGTCCATCAGGCGGATCGCACGGCGGCCGACCTTGTCCTCATAGGCCGGGCCAATGCCGCGGCGCGTGGTGCCGATCGCAGTCGCCGTGTTCGACGACTCCCGGAGCGCATCGAGCTCACGGTGCAGCGGCAGGATCAGCGTGACGTTTTCGGCGATGCGCAGATTGTCCGGCCCGATCGCGACGCCCTGGCCCTGGAGCTTTGCGACCTCCTCAAGAAAGGCCTGCGGGTCGAACACGACGCCGTTGCCGATCACCGACAGCTTGCCCGGCCGCAGCACGCCCGAGGGCAGCAGCGCGAGCTTGTAGGTCGCGCCATTGATGACAAGGGTATGGCCGGCATTATGGCCGCCCTGGAAGCGCACGACGATGTCGGCTTGCTCCGACAGCCAGTCGACGATCTTGCCCTTCCCCTCGTCGCCCCATTGGGCGCCGACGACGACCACATTAGCCATTCCCAGCTCTTTCCTCTGCCATTATCCAAAACAGCACGATCTGCGCGGAAATTAACGGTTCCCATTTCCAAGGGCCGTCGTGCCCAATCATGCGCCCAGCCAGAATCGCGGCCGGGACCGCTCGCACGCGAGGCGCCCCACCGGATAAAGGAAGCGGCCCGGCTAGGCAAGCAAGAACGGGGCTTTTGGACCCGCCAGGGCGCGTCCAAGCCTTTGATAAGCCCCAAAATTTCATGCCGCCCCACCCGTCGGGTCGGATTGCGCCCGGTCATCCCGCTTCTTGGCGGCGGAGTCTCCCGGAGCTTGCCTCAATCACCACAGGACGACGGCAAATGTAGGTCATCGGTGCGTGTGGCCGTCGAGAGCGTGCTGCAGCCCACGGTCACATCGGCGGCGTCAGGATTGGATCCGGCCATCGACCACCTCGATGATGCGGTCGCAGCGGCGCGCCAGGTCGAGATTGTGCGTCACCAGAAGGAAGCTGGTGCCGCTCTCGCGATTGACCTGCCGCATCAACTCGAAGACGGCGTCGGCGGATTTGGTATCGAGATTGCCGGTGGGCTCGTCCGCAAGCACCAGGTCGGGATTCATGGCCAGCGCGCGGGCCACCGCGACCCGCTGCTGCTGACCGCCGGACATGTTGGTGGCGAGATTGTTGGCGAACTTCTCCAGGCCGACCTGCTGCAACAGCTTCAGCGCGCGCTGCTCGATGTCTGTGCTCGGGAAGCCGCGATCGACCAGCATCGGCATCATGACGTTCTCCTTGGCCGTGAATGCCGAAATCAGCAAATGATATTGGAACACGAATCCGATGGTGTGGCCGCGCAGGCGAGTAATCTCGGTGTCGCCGAGTGCCGCCGTATCCTCGCCCTTGATGGTGAGCTGGCCGGAGGTCGGCCTGTCGAGCAGACCGACGATGTTGAGCAGCGTGCTCTTGCCGGAGCCGGATGGGCCAATCAGCGCGACGAACTCGCCACGGTCAACCTCGAGGTCGATGTCGTGCAGCACCTCGGTCTCGGTCGGCTGGCCGATATTATAGGCTTTGCAAACGTTCTGAAGACGCAGGATTTCCTCAGCCACGGATCGCCACCACCGGATCGAGCTTGGCCGCGCGCAGCGCCGGCGCCATCGCCGCCAGCAGCCCGGTTATCGTGGCGAGCAGCGCAGTCATCACGAAGAGCTGGCGTTCGAGGATCAGCGGAAACAGCTCCGAGCCATCGGCCTGCCGCGCAACCGAGTGCCAATAGATCAGGGCGCCTGCCCCTAATGCCGCTCCGAACAACGAGCCGACAAAGCCGAGCAGCCCTCCCTGCAACAGGAACACGCGCAAAATCTGGCCGCGCGAGGTGCCCATCGCGCGCAGGATGCCGATCTCCTTGGAACGCTGAATTACCGAGACGATCAGCACGGCCGCGATGCCGAATGCGACCGAAAGCCCGACGAATAGCCGGATCAGCGTATTGGAGGTCTCTTGCGCGCGCACGGCCGTGAAGAACTGCGCGTTGGTCTTGATCCAGCTGTCGGCCTTGACGACGTTGGATGCCTGGATGCGCTGCGCGATTGTCTCGGCGGCGTAGATGTCCTGCACGGTGATGTCGATGGTGGTGACGCCGCCGATCATTCCGAGCAGCGACTGCGCCGTACGCAAGGCGGCATAGGCCGCGCGCTGGTTGACACCTTTGCTGCCGAGATCGACCAGTCCGGTCACCGTCAGCACGCGATTGGCGCCCGAAGCCGCCTGGATGTTGAGCTTGTCGCCGACGGAGGCGCCGAGATCCTTGGCGAGTTCGGTGCCGATGATGATGTCGTCGCTGGTCAAACGCGGCTCGCCGGCGGCGATATAGTCTGGGATCTTGACGATCTTGAAATAGGTCTCTGGCTCGATGCCCGACAGCGTGACCGCGCGGCTGGCATCGCCGCGAATCGCGAGCACGGAGCCCGCAATGGTCGGCGACACCGCCGTCACCTCGGGCATCGCCTGCATCTGGTCGCGGATCTTCGGCCACTGGTCGATCGAGATCACCCGCTGGCTCGGGCGCTGCACGACCGCGTCCTCGATCACGCCCTTGTCATTGCGCAACGGCCGCGCGACCTGATCGGGCGTCAGCAGCTGGATCTGCGGCTGCGAGGTCAGCACACGTTTGATGAAATTCGCTTCCAGCCCGGCCAGCATCGCCGACATGAACACGATGACGCCGACACCGATGGAGATGCCGCCGATGATGAACAGCGTTTGCAGGCGCCCTTCGCGCAGGAAGCGCACCGCGGCGATCCACTCGAACGGCAGCCAGCGGTTCACGACAACACCGGACGCAGCCGCTGGCCGGTCAGGATGCCTGAATTGGCGGGAATTGCGACATCACCGGCCGAGAGGCCGCCGACGATCTCGACGTGGCTGTTGCCGCGGATGCCGACCTGCACCGGACGTTTGACGGCCCGGCCATCCTTCACGCCGAGCACCCAGGGCTGCCCCGAGGTGAGATCATGAACGGAGCGAACCGGAAGGACCAGCGCATCGTTCTTCGAGGCCACGTTGATGTCGACCGACACCGTCATGTCCTGCCGCAGATAATCCGGCGGATCCTGCACCGTAAGTTTGACCTGGACCGATGCCCGGGAAATGTCGATGCCGGGATTGATGTAGCTGACGATGGCGGCGAAGCGCCGGTCCGGATAGGCATCCGCCGACGCCAGCGCCTTCTGTCCCAGCGCGAGCTTGCCGAGGTTGCGCTCATCGATCTGCAACACGAGCTGGACCTCACCGGCGGGCGCGAGCACCAGCAGCGCCTTACCCGGCTGGGCCACCGTGCCCCGCTCGACATTGCGCGTGATCAGAACGCCATCGCGCGGCGCCACAATCGTGGCATACCCCAGGCGCGACTGCGCAGTGTCGAGATTCGCGCGCGACTGGTTCAACAGCGTCTCCGCCATCACATAATCGCTGCCACCCGGACTTGCGGTAAAGACCTGGAATTCGGCCGCACGCTTCTGTGCGAGCGCGACGTCGAGCGTCTTCTGCACGTCGTCGAGCGCCTGGCGCGTGGCATAGCCGCCCTCCGCCAGGTGCGAGGTGCGATTATAGGTCTGCTGCGCATTCAGCAGCGTGGCCTGCGCCTGGGTCAGGGCCTCCTTCGCCGAAGGCAGCGTCAATTCGGCGAGCTGGCGCATCCGCGCCTCGGCCTGCGCCACCGAGCCCTGCGCCTGCACGACGGCTGCCTTCAGCTCACGCGATTCCAGCGAGATCAGAGGCTGTCCTTTGGTGACGCGCTCGCCCTCCCGCACCAGCACCTCCTCGACCGTACCGGTGACCTGGCTGCCGATCTCGACCCGATAGGGTGTCTCCACATGACCACTGGCGACGACCGTTTCGACCAAATTGCCGCGCCTGACCTGGTCCACCACCACAGCGGGGCCAAAGATGACACGAGCGCCTTGCCAGGCTCCAATGCCGGCCAGCAGCAGAACGGCGAGAATAAGCCAGCGATGAGCGGAAATCGCGGACCACACCGCATGCACTTCGATGGTGCGCTTGGGCGGAAGGACGGCAGAGTGTTGAACCATCACATTCATGACAGAACCGGCCAAAGCGCGGTCTTCTCTGTTGGACCATGTCGGTCGAGATTACAGCAACTAATACACCAAGCTGTTCCCGTGTTGCGCTGGGTCAATCGCCTGACAAATCTTCATGCAAATCAGAGAGGAACATGGACAGTCATCCATGAAGATGAATGGAGCCGCCGGTGGTCAACGACCTGAAGCAGACTGAGCACCAGTTCTGGCGGCTGTCGCCGGCACAGGCCGGCGACATGCTCGGTTGCGGCCTCGATGGCCTCAGCAGCGCCGAAGCCGGCGAGCGGCTGGAACGTTACGGTCCGAACAGCGACGCGCCGCCCCACGCCGTGGGCCCCTTGCGCGCCGTGCTGCGCCGCCTGCTCGAACCGCTCTCACTCATCCTGCTCGTCGCCGGGGTGATCTCGATGTTGACCGGCGACGGTATCGGCGGAACCATCATCGTGCTGATCCTGGTCCTTTCGATCGGACTCGACACGGTGCAGGAAGGGCACGCCGTCAGAGCCGCCGAGATGCTCCGCCGCTCCGTCGCATTGAAGGCGGAGGCCAAGCGCGATGGCGTGTTCCGCGAAATCGAGGTCGACGCCGTCGTGCCCGGCGACGTCTTGCGCATCCGCGCCGGAGATATCGTGCCGGCTGACGCGCTCATCCTCGAGAGCATCGCCTTCACGGCCGGTGAAGCAGCGCTGACCGGAGAACCCTATCCCGTCACCAAGCGTCCGGGTGTTCCAAGCGATCCGGACGAGAGATCGAATGTCGTATTCCGCGGATCGGTGGCACAGACCGGTGAAGCGATCGCGATTGCTGTCATGACCGGGCCGAACACGGTGTTCGGCGCCGCAGCCTCGGCGCTGGCCGAAGCCCATGGCCGGACTCCGTTCGAGCGCGACCTGCATGAATTCGGCCTGGTCACGGCGCGCCTCACGCTCGCGCTCGCCTTCATCGTGCTGTCGATCCGTGTCGTGGCCGGCCGGCCGGTGCTGGACTCTCTCTTGTTTGCTGTCGCACTCGCGGTGGGGCTGACGCCGGAACTGCTGCCGATGATCACGACCGTGACGCTGTCGCGCGGTGCGCTGCGCATGGCCGGTCGCAAGGTCATCGTGAAGCGGCTCGCGTCCATTCACGATCTCGGTGCAATGTCGATGCTGTGCACCGACAAGACGGGAACGCTGACCTCGGCGGAGATCACCCTGGCACGCAGCGTCGCGCCCGATGGCAGCGACAGCAAGCGCCCGGCCGAACTCGGCGCGATCGCTGCGGCGCTTGGCGGCGACCGTGGCTCGCTCGATGCTGCGCTGGTGGCCGGAGCCGGTCATGCCGCCGAGGGCTGGAGCCTCGGCGGTCGCCAGGCTTTCGACTTCTCCCGCAGGCTGGGATCGGCACTCGCGGTCAGCTCGCTGGAACGGGTGCTGATCGTCAAGGGGGCGCCCGAAGCCGTGCTCGAACTCTGCACGACGCAACGACATGGGACAAACACGGACAGCATGGACAAGGCCGGCCGCGCGGCTGCACTCGCGCAGGTTCATGCGCTGGCCCAGGAGGGATTGCGGACCGTTGCCATTGCCTCCCGCCCCTGGCCCGGCGCGCCCCGCGAGATAGAGACTGAGGACGAACTGGACCTCGTCTTCGAGGGTCTCTGTGCCTTCGCCGATCCACCCAAGCCGACCGCAGCGGCGGCGATCACGCGGCTTGCACATGCAGGCATCGGGCTGAAGATCCTGTCGGGCGACGATCCCGTGGTGGTCAAGCGGCTCGCCGGGCTGGTGGGGCTGAAAGCCGAGCGCGTGCTATCGGGCAGCGACATTGCCGAACTCAGCGACGAGGCACTCGCCGTTCAAGTCCACTCCGCCGATGCCTTCGGCCGGCTCGCGCCCGACCAGAAGTCGCGTATCGTCAAGGCGCTGCAGGCCTCCGGCGAGGTGGTCGGCTTTCTCGGCGACGGCATCAATGATGCTCCGGCTCTGAAGGCCGCCGATATCGGATTATCAGTTGATTCCGCGACGGGCGTCGCGCAGGCAGCGGCCGACATGATCCTGCTCGCCTCCGATCTCGAAGTGGTCGCCGACGGCGTGGAGGAAGGACGACGCACCTTCGCCAACATCCTGAAATACATCCGGATGGGCGCAAGCTCCAATTTCGGCAACATGCTGTCGATGGCCCTGGCTTCGGTCGTGTTGCCGTTCCTGCCGATGCTGCCCACTCAGATCCTGCTCAACAACCTGCTCTACGACTTATCTGAGCTTGGCATTCCCTTCGACTGCGTCAGCCCGCGGGCGACAGCGCGGCCGCAGCTCTGGAGCATGAGGCGTCTGGTCCGCTTTGCGGCGATCATGGGTCCCCTGTCGTCGGTGTTCGATATCCTGACCTTCGCGGCGCTGATCTACCTGTTCAAGGCTTCGCCGGACGAATTCCGCACTGCCTGGTTCATCGAATCCATGGCGACGCAGATTCTCGTCATCTTCATCATCCGGACCAACGGGCCGCCCTGGAGCGATCGTCCCGACCCCGCGCTGACGGCCTCCTCGCTGATCGCGCTTCTGGTCGCAATGATCATTCCGTTCACGCCGGTCGGGACATGGTTCGGCTTCGTCCCGTTGCCAGCAGCGCTGCTTGGCACCATCGCGCTGCTGGTTGTCCTCTATCTCGTCTGTGCCGAGCGCCTGAAGTCACTCGCGGTGCGCCCGATGGTGCGACACGTGAGCCGAAGATACAGGCGACACCGACACGAAGCGGGCGCGTGAGGAAGCGGGCATGTGGCAAGGCATCACGGTTACAGAGATTCGGTTTGCTGCGGGCTCGATCCGTCGCGCCCCGTCGAAGCAGGCGGGCGCCCGCTGCATAGTTGCGATGCATCTGCCCCCTTGATAGGCACTCGCAATTGATGTCTTTGGATTGAGCCGAGGCAAATGCCGGCTCGATCGCAGTCGGGCTCGAACGTCGCGGCGCATCGAACCGGGCCTTAGACCTGATCATGTCCGCCGCAGACCCCGCCGCGCCTGCTTCACCTGCGCGCGCCTGGATCGCCAACCAGCCCTATCTGCTGCTCAGCATCACCGCGCTGTGCTGGGCGGGCAATGCCATCGTCGGCCGGCTTGCGGCCGGTCACATTCCACCGGTGACCCTGTCGTTCCTGCGCTGGTCACTGGCCTTCCTGATCATTCTGCCGTTCACCTGGAAGCAGCTGCGGCAGGATTGGCCCGCGATCCGCTCCCGGCTCGGTCTCATGATCACGCTGTCGATCGCCGGTATCGGTGCCTTCAACACGCTGCAATACTGGTCGCTCGAATACACCCAGGCGCTCAACATCCTGCTTCTGCAGTCCGCAGGTCCGCTGATCGTGGCGGTGTGGTCGATCCTGCTGCTGCGCGTCCATCTCACCGTCGCGCAAGGCCTCGGCATCCTGCTCTCCATGGCGGGCGTGCTCACCATCCTGACACGTGGCGATCTCACGGCACTTACGCAGATCAGCTTCAATCGGGGCGACCTGATCTTCCTGGTCGCGATGGCGATCTTCGGCTTCTATTCCGTGCTCTCGCTGAAACGGCCGCCGATCCACGGCCTGTCGTTCGTCACCTTCACCTTTGGCTGCGGCGCCGCCAGCCTGATCCCGTTGTTGGCTTGGGAGCTCTATGCCCGCCCCGTGATGGCATTCGACGCCAAGAACCTGCTGTCACTGCTTTACGTGGCCATTTTCCCCTCGACGATCGCCTATCTCTGCTTCAACCGCGGCGTGCTCCTGATCGGCGCCAACAGGGCAGCGCCGTTCTTCCACGTCGTGCCGGTATTCGGCTCGATCATGGCCATCGCGTTCCTCGGCGAACGGCCGCAGGCGTTCCATTTTCTCGGCTTTGCTCTCGTACTCGCGGGCGTGTTCGTCGCCTCGCGCAAGCAGGCGAGCTGACCCCGACCTGAGGCAAATCGACCCGGGACGGGGTTTTCCGGTCCCCATAGATGCTGTCGCACAGCCGCGCTATGCTGAGCGTGGCGGTCTCGTCCACCCGACGGCGGGCTCGCGATCTTTCGGGGTAACCGAGATGACGACCGTTCCGGAACTGGTAGCCGACGCGCTGGGCAAATTCCTGGCCAACTATATGCGCCGCCGATTTGGGTCGCAGCAGGCTGAACTGGTCGAGATGGTGCCCTCGATCGCCCGGATCGCCATCGAATGCATCGGCAACAGCGATGCGCTGTATCACAATGTCGAGCACACGATGCTGGTGACCTTGGCCGGCCACGAGATCCTGCGCGGCCGGGCACTGCACAGCCACATGCCGGCGGAAGACTACGCCCACATCATCATCGCCTGTCTGACCCATGATATCGGCTATGTGCGCGGCCTGTTCATGGCCGACGACGAGGACGGCTACGTGGTCGACGACTCCGGCCGTAAGATCACCTTGCCGCGCGGCTCCTCCGATGCGGCGCTGATGGCCTATCACGTCGATCGCTCCAAGATGTTCGTGAGGGAGCGGATGGAAGGGATTGCGGCGCTCGACAAGGGGCGGATCGCCGCGGCCATCGAGGGCACGCGATTTCCCTGCAGCCTCCCGGACGGCACCGAATCCAGCGACGACGAAGCGGCGATCCTGCGCGCGGCCGACCTGATCGGCCAACTCGGCGATCCCAACTATATCCGCAAGGCCAATGCGCTCTATTACGAATTCGAGGAGACCGGCATGAACCGCCAGCTCGGCTATTCCTCGCCCGCCGACCTCGTCAATCTCTATCCTCAGTTCTATTGGAACAGCGTCGCGCCACACGTGCAGACCGCGATCCGCTATCTCAACGTCACTTCGGTCGGACGGCAATGGATCGCCAACCTCTACAGCAACGTCTTCCGCGCCGAGCGCGAGATCTCGCTGTCCGGTCCGCAGACTTGAGCCGATCGCGTCGCGAGCGCAAGCGCATCGCCGACCAAGCTTGCCGCCCGATGCATGGCACCAATACGCCAGCCCCGCTTGCCGCCGGAGACGATTAGGCCCAACTTGCCGTTGCCCTGCACATCTGCATTTTTTCCTTGCTGACAAAACCCGCATCTCCGTTGCGCTGGCTCAACAACCAGCCCTATCTGTTGCTCGCTCTCGCCTCGCTGTTCTGGGCCGGCAACATCGTGTTGGCGCGCTATGTCGCGGGCCATGTGCCACCTTTGACGCTATCCTGCATCCGCTGGATCGGCACGTTCCTGATGCTCTGGCCGTTTGCCCGCCCCCATGTGAAGCGGGACTGGCCTGTGATGCGGGCGCATTGGCCATTGCTGCTGCTGTTCGCGCTGACGGGATTCGCGCTCAACAACGCGTTGTCCTATTGGGCGATGCAGTATACGCAGGCGCTGAACGGGCTGCTGATCCAGTCGTCCACCCCGCTGTTCGTCGCCCTGTGGTCGCTCGCGCTGTTCGGCGTCCGCCTCACCGCGCCGCAATTGACGGGCATCGCGGTCTCGTTAGCCGGCGTCCTGGTGATCCTGTTGCGCGGCGACCTTGCTGCTCTGGCCAACATTCAGTTCAATCGCGGCGACCTGATGTTCGCTGGCGCGCTCTTCACGTTCGGGCTCTATTCGGCGCTGATGTCACGACGGCCGACCATGCATCAGCTGTCCCTGATCTCGTTCTGCACCGCAGCCGGAGCCTTGCTGCTGCTGCCGCTCGCGGCGTGGGAATATTCATCCGGTGCCGTGCTCAAGCCCGATCTGCTGTCGCTGTCAACATTGGCTTATGTGATCGTCTTTGCATCGACGCTCGCCTATCTGTTCTTCAATCGCGGCATCAGCCTGATCGGTCCGAACCGCGCCGCGCCGTTCCTGCATCTGGTCCCGGTGTTCGGTTCGGCGCTCGCGATCCTGTTGCTCGGCGAGCAGCCGCAGCTATTCCATCTGATCGGCTATGCGCTGGTGCTCGCCGGCGTGATCACCGCGTCCCGCTCGGGTAGCGCAAAAAAATAGGGCAGCCGCGGCCGCCCTACCTGTTCTTCCTGATAAGAGCGAATTCAGGCCGCCCGGACCTTGGCGAGGAAGCCGTCGACCGCCTGGCGCAGCAGGCCGGATTGGTTGTCGAGCTCGCGGGCATTGGTCAGCACATCCGAAGCCGCGGCCCCGGTGGCCGCAGCGGCCTGGGTCACGCCGCCGATATGGGCACTGATCTCGTTGGAGCCCGCGGCCACCGACTGGATGTTGCGCGCGATCTCGCGCGTCGCATCGCCCTGCTGCGCGATCGAGGTCGAGATCGAGCCGGTGATCTCGCTCATCTGCGCGATGGTCTGGGTGATGCCGTTGATCGCCGCGACCGCGTCGTTGGTAGAGGTCTGCATCGCCGCGACCTGCGCCGAGATCTCTTCGGTCGCCTTGGCGGTCTGATTGGCCAGCGCCTTGACCTCGGAGGCAACGACCGCGAAGCCCTTGCCCGCCTCGCCGGCGCGAGCGGCCTCGATGGTCGCATTGAGCGCCAATAGGTTGGTCTGCGCCGCGATGCTGTTGATCAGGCCGACCACCTCCCCGATCTTCTCGGCGCCGGTCGAGAGCACCTTCACGGTCGCATTGGTGCGCTCGGCGTCGCTGACCGCCTGGCTTGCGATCTCGCTGGAGCGCGTCACCTGGCGGGAGATCTCGGCGACCGAGCCCGACAGCTCTTCGGCGGCGGCGGCCACCGTGCCGACATTGCTGGTGGCGCTTTGCGACGCGGCACTCACCGTCGAGGCGCGCACGCTGGCATCGCTTGCGGTCGCCGTCATCGACTGCGCCGTGCTTTGCATGCCCTGGGCAGCCGCTGCGACCGAGCGCACGATGCCATTGACGCTGCGCTCGAACTCGGCCGCCAGATTCTCCATCGCGGCCCGACGCTCCCCGGCCGCACGCTCCTGGGTCGCCGCCTCCGCCTGCTCAAGCTCGCGCATGCGCAGCGCATTGTCCTTGAATATCTGCACGGTGGCGGCCATCACGCCGACCTCGTCGCCGCGGCCGACACCGGGGATCTCGCCGTCGAGCCTGCCGTCGGCGATCTCCTGCATCCGCCTGCCGAGCAGGTTCAGGGGAACGCTGATGCTCCGGCCGATCATCCAGGCGATGCCGCCTGCAATTGCGACGATGCCGAGGATCGCAAGGCCCATCATCCATTTCAGCGGCCCCATGCGCGCCTCGATGTCGTCGATATAGACGCCGGTCCCGACATACATGTTGAAGAAGGGAATCGCGGCCGCATACGCCACCTTGGGAATCGGCTGGGTGGTGCCCGGCTTCATATAGTCGAAATACATCAGATGCTCGCCCTTGGCCGCGACATTGTCGCGCCATTCGCGTGCGATGAAACGGCCATTGGTCGACGTGTTCAACCGGTTGACGCCGATCTGCTTCGGATCAGGCACCAGGATCTGCACGCCATCCATGTCAGCACCGAACAGGTAGCCGTCGCCATTGTCGTAGCGGATCGAGTTGCCCCGCCTGCCGAACTCGGCAAGCGCCGCCTCCTTGGTCATCCGGCCCGCCTCGACCTCCTTTTGCAGGCCCGCGGCCATGCTGCGGGCGACGTCGATCACGGCATGGATCTGCTCGATCTTGGCGTTCAGCATCTCCCGCTGCATCAGATAGCCGGCAAGGGTGCCCGCGATGCAAAGGCCAATCAGCGCCACGCCCACCACGATGGCGAGCTTGGGGGCGATCTTCATATTGTTCAGCTTCACGGGGCACTCCACGGCAGGGACGAACCGAATTGGCATGACAACCGGTCACGCCTGCCGTGAAGGTAAATGGAAACCCTTTAGCGCCCGGTTACGACCGGCGACTTTCCGCCATGCCCGCCACGAATGCGCCCCTGACGCCAATGACGGGCGCAGGATGCGCTCGCCATGGCCGCAGACCTCGATCAGGCCGCGCGCACCTTGGCCAGGAAGCCGTCGACGGCCTGGCGCAGCAGGCCGGACTGGTTCTCGAGTTCGCGGGCATTGGCCAGCACCTCGGAAGCCGCCGTGCCCGTCGCCACCGCGGCCTGGGTCACGCCGCCGATATGGGCGCTGATCTCGTTCGAGCCCGCCGCGACCGACTGGATGTTGCGGGCGATCTCGCGCGTCGCATCACCCTGCTGCGCGATGGAGATCGAGATCGAGCTGGTGATCTCGCTCATCTGCGCGATGGTCTGACCGATGCCGCTGATCGCGGCAACTGCATCGCCGGTGGAGGTCTGCATCGCCGCGACCTGCGCGGAGATCTCTTCGGTCGCCTTGGCGGTCTGGTTGGCCAGCGCCTTGACCTCGGAGGCGACGACCGCAAAGCCCTTGCCCGCCTCTCCGGCGCGGGCGGCCTCGATGGTCGCATTGAGCGCCAGCAGATTGGTTTGCGCAGCGATACTGTTGATGAGGCCGATCACCTCGCCGATCTTCTCGGCCCCGGTCGAAAGCACCTGCACGGTCGCGTTGGTGCGCTCCGCGTCGCTCACCGCCTTGCTTGCGATCTCGCTGGAGCGCGTCACCTGGCGGGAGATTTCGGCAACGGAGCTCGACAGCTCCTCGGCCGCCGCCGCCACGGTGCCCACGTTGTCGGTCGCGCCCTGCGTGGCGGTGCTGACGGTGGAAGCCCGTGCCGTGGCGTCGCTCGCGGTCGCCGTCATCGACTGCGCAGTGCTCTGCATGCCCTGGGCCGCCGCAGCGACCGAGCGCACGATGCCATTGACGCTGCGCTCGAACTCGGCCGCCAGGTTCTCCATCGCGGTGCGGCGCTCCGCGGCCGCACGCTCCTGGCTGGCGACCTCCCCGCGCTCGAGCTCGCGCATGCGCAGCGCATTGTCCTTGAAGATCTGGACCGTCGCAGCCATCGCCCCGACCTCGTCGCCGCGCCCGACGCCGGGGATCTCCGCATCGAGCCTGCCGTCGGCGAGCTCGCGCATGCGGCTGCTCAGCTGATTGAGCGGGCCAGAGATGCTGCGCCCGATCATCCAGGCAATGCCGCCGGCGATCACGGCAATGCCGAGGGTCGACAGGCCCAGCAGCCATTTCAGCGGCCGCAGCTTGGCATCGATGTCGTCGATGTAGCTGCCGGTGCCGAGATACATGTTGAAGCCGGGCACTGCGACCGCGTAGCTGATCTTGCGGTTCAGCGTCTCCTGACCGGGCCGGGCGAATTCGTAGGTCAGAAGGATTTCACCTTTGGCCTTCACGCCGTCCATCAGCTCTTGGGACAGCTTGCGGCCGCCGGTCAACACGTCCATCCGGTTGGTGCCGACCTGCTTGGGATCGGGCGCCAGCACCGTGATGCCCTCATAATTGGTGCCGAACAGATAGCCGTTGCCGTTGTCATACGTCATGGAATTGGCGCGGCGGCTGAATTCGGCCAGTGCGGCCTCCTTGCTCATCTTGCCGGCCTCGACATCCTTCCAGATGGCCGCCGCCAGGTTGCGCGCGGTCTCGACGATCGCCTTGGCTTGGTCGATCCGCGCGTTCAGCATCTCACGCTCCATCAGCTGGCTCGCGAGCGTACCGGCCGCACCGAGCCCCAACAGCGCAACGCCGACGACGATGGCAAGCTTGGGCCCGATCTTGATGTTGTTCAGCAGCACGGCAGCTCCTCCGAGGGATTTTACGAACGTTCGAGGCAATTCCTCTCAAGCTAGCTGCGGTTTCTTAGTACTTGCTGTACGCGGAAGTCGGTAGAATTGCGGAGGACGCGCGTGATCTACGCACGCTCTGATACGGCCAGCCTGCAGACACGATTCTAGATCGTTGAGGGCGCGGAACTGTCGATGCAGCGCTCCACGGCAGCCAAATTTACCGTCGCCTCGTGGCGCGCGCAGACCGGCCTGGTACAGATCATTCTGCCTCAAGAACTCATCGAGTCCTTCCGGACCGCGCATCGCGCGGAGCCGTTGGCTCGCCTCAGCGACGCCGTCACGCCGACAGCTTCTGCTCCGCCAGAGGCCGCAGCGGCGGAAACTCGTCCGCGGTCAGCGTCTCCTTGGTGATCAAAAGCGCGACGCCGCGCTCGAGGTCTTGGCGGTGGCCTTCGAGAAGGCTGCGCGCCCGCGCATCGCCCTCGGCGATGAGATCGCGAACCGCGAGATCGATCTCCCGACCCGTGGCCTCCGCGGCTGAGACCACCTGGTCCTGCGCCTGCAGGAAAGACATCTGAGGCCGTGGCGCGTAGGTTCGCTGGCCGACGGTCTTGTCCATCCCGTATTTCGTGACCATTTCGATCGCAATTTCGGTCGCGCGCTGCAGATCGTCGGCGGCGCCGGTGGAGACATCGCCGTCGAAGATCAGCTGCTCCGAAGCGCGGCCGCCCATCAGCACCGCAATGCGATTCTTCAATTCGCTGACCGATAGCAGGAAGCGATCCTCGGTGGGTCGCTGCATCGTGTAGCCGAGCGCGCCGACGCCGCGCGGAATGATCGAGACCTTCTGCACCGGATCGACACCGGCCAGATTGGCCGCGACCAGCGCATGTCCCATCTCATGATAGGCAACGCGGCGACGCTCAGCAGGGCTGAGGACTCGGCTCTTCTTTTCGATGCCGGCGACGATGCGCTCGATCGCGACCGTGAAATCGTCGAACGTGACTTCGTGACCCTTGCGGCGGGTCGCGGCGATCGCGGCCTCGTTGATCAGGTTGGCAAGGTCGGCTCCAGTGAAGCCAGCCGTGAGGCCCGCCACTTTGTCGAGATCCACGTTGGCGGCCATCTGGATCTTGCGGACGTGCACCTTGAGAATTGCGAGCCGTCCACTTTTGTCGGGACGATCGACCAGCACCTGGCGATCGAAGCGACCGGCGCGCAACAGCGCCGGATCGAGGATTTCCGGCCGGTTGGTCGCGGCAAGCAGGATGACCCCCGAGCTCGGATCGAAGCCGTCGAGTTCGGCGAGCAGCTGATTCAGCGTCTGCTCCTTCTCGTCATAGCCGCCGAACGAGCCAGCGGCGCTGCGGCTGCGGCCGAGCGCATCGAGCTCGTCGATGAAGATGATACAAGGTGCGGCCTTCCGCGCCTGCTCGAACAGGTCGCGCACGCGCGCCGCACCCACGCCAACAAACATCTCGACGAATTCGGAGCCGGAGATCGAGAAGAATGCAACGCCGGCTTCGCCCGCGACGGCGCGCGCGAGCAAGGTCTTGCCGGTGCCGGGCGGACCGACCAGCAGAATGCCCTTCGGCACATGCGCACCCAGGCGCCCGTAAGCCTTCGGATCCTTCAGGAACTGCACCACCTCCTGCAATTCGAACTTTGCCTCTTCGACCCCGGCGACATCGGCGAAGGTGACCTTGGTGTCGGTTTCGACATAGACCTTGGCCCGCGACTTGCCGATCGACATCAATCCGCCGAAGCCTTGGCGGTCCATCACCCGACGGCCGAGGAACACCCAGATCAGATAGAACATCAGCCCCGGGACCACCCAGGACAGCAGCGTCTGGATGAAACCGCCGGGCGGCACGCCGGTCACGGTGACGCCTTTGGCGGCGAGCTTGGCGGCAAGCTGCGGGTCCACCCGCGCCGTGATGAAGCCGGTCTTGCCGTCCGGCTGCTTGTCCTTGAACTTGCCCTGGATCGTGTCCTGGGCGACCGCGACCTCGGAGATCTTGCCCTGGTCGATCAGTTGTTCGAATTGACTGTAGGGGATGGTCTCGACCGTATTATAGGTGGTCAGCAGCCATTGCAGCAGCAGCATGCCGAAGCCGGCCAGCAGGATATAGCCGATGGCAATGGCCTGCTTGCGGGTGGACGGATCGGATTCCATGTGAGGCGCCTTTCGTCGGGTCGGGCATGCTGGTCATAACGCCGGAACGGCATCGCCTTTCCAAATCGACCACTTAACAAACGGCAGGTTCTCGGGCTTGTCCTGGATCAAGCCGCGCCGCACCCGCCATGGTTTGATGATCGACGAAGTCCAGCCGGTCGAGGACCCGGACGTGCCCTATGCCGAGATCGACGATCTTCCGCCATCGGTGCGAATGCACTTGCCCGTGCATGCGCAGGAGATCTATCGCGCAGCCTTCAACAATGCATGGACGCAATATGCCGCACGCGGGCCGCTTCAGCGCGAACGCATCGCCCACCGCGTCGCCTGGGCCGCGGTGAAGCACAAATACGAGAAGGTCGGCGACGCGTGGCTTTCGCGGGACTGAAGCAAAATTCTACAGCGCGGCATTTGACCACGAACCTCCCCTCCTGAGCCACAGGAGGGGAAAGTCTGCACGGCAACAACGTAAGACCGGCTGGGGCGCACCCCAGCTCAGAACGCCAGCGCCTTGGCCTGCTTGACCTGGGGCAGCGCCTGGATCTGCGCGAGCAGATTCGCAGGTACCGCGCCGTCCACCTCGACCAGCGCGATCGCATCGCCGCCGGCCGCGACGCGCCCCAGATGGAAGGTCGCGATGTTGATCTTGGCGTCGCCCAACAAGCTTGCGAAGCGGCCGATGAACCCCGGCTTGTCCTCGTTGGTGACGTAGATCATCGACTTGCCGAACTCGGCATCGACGCGGATGCCCTTGATGTCGACCAGCCGCGGCTTGCCGTCGGCATAGACCGTACCGGAGACCGCGCGCTCCTGATGCTCGGTGGTGACGGTCACCGTGATCAGGCTCTCATAGTCGCTCTCGCCGGCACGCAGGATCTCGTCGACGACCATGCCGCGTTCCTTGGCGATGACAGGCGCGGACACGACATTGACCTCGCCCAGCATCGGCCGCAGCAGGCCGGCCAGCACCGCCGAAGTCAGCGCCTTGGTCTTCATCTCCGCGACCTGCCCCTCATAGGTGATCTGGATCTTGGCGATGCTGCTCTCGGTGAGCTGGCCCGCGAACGAGCCGAGCTTTTCGGCGAGCGCGATGAACGGCTTCAGCTTCGGCGCTTCTTCGGCCGTGATGGAGGGGAAATTGATCGCGTTCGAGATCGCGCCGGTCAGCAGGTAGTCCGACATCTGCTCGGCGACCTGCAGTGCGACATTCTCCTGCGCCTCGGTCGTGGAGGCGCCGAGATGCGGCGTGCAGATCACATTGGCGTGGCCGAACAGCGGATTGCTGGTCGCCGGCTCCTCGGCGAACACGTCGAGCGCCGCACCGGCGACATGTTTGGAATTGAGCGCCTCGAGCAGCGCCGCCTCGTCGACCAGCCCGCCGCGGGCGCAATTGATGATGCGCACGCCCTTCTTCATCTTGGCGATCGCCGCGGCATCGATGATGTTCTTCGTCTTCTCGGTGAGAGGCGTGTGCAGGGTGATGAAGTCGGCGCGCTTCAACAGTTCGTCAAGCTCGACCTTCTCGACGCCGAGATCGCGCGCGCGCTCCTCGGTCAGGAACGGATCGAAGCCGATCACCTTCATATGCAAGCCCTGGGCGCGGTTGCAGACGATCGAGCCGATGTTGCCGCAACCGATCACGCCGAGCACCTTGCCGGTGATCTCGACGCCCATGAAGCGGTTCTTCTCCCACTTCCCGGCCTGGGTCGAGGCGTCGGCCTGCGGAATCTCGCGGGCCAGCGACAGCATCATGGTGATCGCATGTTCGGCGGTCGTGATCGAATTGCCGAATGGCGTGTTCATCACGATGATGCCCTTGGCGGTGGCCGCAGGAATCTCGACATTGTCGACGCCGATGCCGGCACGGCCGATCACCTTCAGCCGCTTCGCGCGCTCGATAATCTTGGCGGTGGCCTTGGTAGCCGAGCGGATCGCAAGGCCGTCATAGTCGCCGATGATGTCGGCGAGCTTGTCCTTGTCCTTGCCGAGATTGGGCTGGAAGTCGACCTCGATGCCGCGGTCCTTGAAGATCTGGACGGCAGCGGGAGAGAGTGCGTCGGAAATGAGAACCTTGGGTTTGGACATGGGGTCTATCCTGCAAAGCGGAATTGGCATGGCAGTCCAAGCCCTCTCTCCTTGTGAGAGAGGGACAACGTCGGCGAAAGTCTTGTAGGGTGGGCAAAGCGAAGCGTGCCCACCATCTTCGCTGTTTATGAATCCGTCATCGCGAGGAGCTCTTGCGACGAAGCAATCCAGACTTTTTGCTTGTCCCTGGATTGCTTCGCTGCGCTCGCAATGACGAGAAGAGCGAGCTTAAGCCGCCTTGGGCAGCGCCGCCTTGGTTTCGGCAAAGGCCCAGTCGATCCACCGCGTCAGGATCTCGACGTCCTTCGCTTCCACCGTGGCGCCGCACCAGATGCGCAGGCCGGCCGGCGCGTCGCGGTAATGCGCGAAGTCGAAGCCGGCATTCTCCTTCTCGACCAGCGCCACCAGCTTCTTCGCAAACTCGGCCTGGGCATCGGCCGAGAGCGAGGTGACGGCGGGATCGATCACCTTCAGGCACACCGAGGTGTTGGAGCGGATCGCCGGATCCTTGGCGAGGAAATCGATCCAGGGAGTTCGCGCTTTCCAGTCCGCCAACGCCTTGGTGTTGGCGTCAGCGCGCGCAATCAGCGCCTTCAGGCCGCCGATCGACTTGCCCCAGTTCAGCGCGTCCAGATAGTCCTCGACGCAGAGCATCGACGGCGTGTTGATGGTCTCGCCCTCGAAGATGCCGGCATTGAGTTTGCCACCCTTGGTCAGACGGAAGATCTTCGGCAGCGGCCAGGCCGGCTTGTAGGTCTCGAGCCGCTCCACCGCGCGAGGGGACAGGATCAGCATGCCGTGCGCGGCCTCGCCGCCGAGCGCCTTCTGCCAGGAGAAGGTCACGACGTCGAGCTTCGGCCAGTCGAGCGCCTGCGCGAAGGCGGCGGAGGTCGCGTCGCAAATGGTAAGGCCCGCGCGGTCAGCGCTGATCCAGTCGGCGTTCGGGACGCGCACACCGGAGGTGGTGCCGTTCCAGGTGAAGACGATGTCGCTCGCCGGATCGACCTTGGAGAGATCCGGGATCTCGCCGTAAGCGGCGTGCAGCTTGGTGACGTCCTTGAGCTTCAGCTCCTTGACGATGTCGCTGACCCAACCTTCGCCGAACGATTCCCAGGCGATCGTAGTCACCGGACGCGCTCCGAGCAGCGACCACAACGCCATCTCGACTGCACCGGTGTCGGACGCCGGCACGATGCCGATCTTGTAGTCGGCCGGAACTTCCAGCACTTCGCGCGTCAACTCGATGGCCTGCTTGAGCTTGGCCTTGCCGATCTTGGCGCGATGGGAGCGTCCGAGCGCTGCGTCTTTGAGGTTTTCGGGGGTCCAGCCGGGGCGCTTGGCACAGGGGCCGGACGAAAAATGCGGCACGACAGGCCGCTGAGCGGGCTTCGCTGCAGTCATGATCTACCCTTCCAGATAGTAAGCCTCCCGTTGGGGGGAGGTGTCCCGCCGTCGTGATTAAGGGAAACGCGACGCAGCGTCAAGGAAGTTCGCGCGGCGCGGAGACAGCATCACGCAGTCGTGGTCGCTCACCTCTATTCGGGCGCGGCGCCAATCGGCGCCTGCCCCGCTGGCGGACGATGTAGGAACGTCATCGATGCATAGGCGCCGATCCACGACCCGATCGCGGCGAAGCCGACATAGACCCAGTTCTCCGTGTAGCTGATCACTGCGAAGGACGAGAGCACGTACCAGACCGAGCTCCAGGTCGCGGCGGAGCCGCGCTTACGCGCCACCACTGCCGTCGTGAACATCACGTAGACCGCGTCGGTGGCCGCGGTCGCGAGCACGACACCGAGGGCCGTAAGCGGATTGATTGCAGACATCGCACCTGCTCCCATCATTCTGTTGCCGTGCCGCACAAACCGACTTCATTGTCTCGCTAATGACAATCATGCAGAATGCGACACGCGGCCAATGCGCAGCACGCGCCAACAACAAGGATACAGCGATGGAACGCGTCCGTCTCGGGAGGAGCGATCTCGAACTGACCAAGCTCGGTCTTGGCACCGCCCCGCTCGGCGGCCTCTTTGCGCCGGTGAGCGAGGAAGATGCCGAAGCGACCATCGCCCGCGCGTGGTCCCTCGGTGTGCGCTATTTCGACACCGCGCCACTCTACGGCTTCGGACTTGCCGAGCAGCGGCTCGGCCGATTTCTGCGCGCGCAGCCCCGCGACACTTACGTGATCTCGACCAAGGTCGGGCGTCTCCTCCGTGCCGGCGCCGCGGCGGCAGAGGACGATCACTACAAGGGCACACCGCGCCTGCGGCCGCAATTCGATTTCAGCTATGACGGCGTGATGCGCTCCGTCGAGGAGAGCCTCGCGCGTCTCGGCCTCGACCGCATCGACATTCTGCTGGTGCACGACCCGGACGATCACTTTGGCGATGCCGTTAACGGCGCGTTCCGCGCGCTGCAGCGGCTGCGCGAGGACGGCTCGGTGGGCGCGATCGGCGCGGGCATGAACCAATCTGAGATGCTGGCACGCTTTGCGGAGAGCGTGCCTGTCGACTGCTTCCTGCTGGCCGGCCGCTACACCTTGCTCGACCAAGGCGCGCTGACAGCCCTGCTTCCGATCTGCCTCGCCCAGAACATCGGCATTGTTCTCGGCGGCATCTACAATAGCGGCATCCTCGCCGATCCCCATGGCGCGGCGAAGTTCAACTACGAGGATGCCGATGCCGCGCTGGTGGCGCGGGCACAAGAACTCGATGCGCTCTGCAAGCAGCATGGCACCGAACTCAAGGCCGCTTCCATCCAATTCTGCGTCGCGCATCCGGCGGTGACGGTGGCACTGCAGGGCGCCCGCTCAGCCGATGAAGCCGCCGAGAACGTCGCGATGGCGAACGCTCCGGTGCCGGCGTCTTTCTGGCAGGAGCTCCGCGCTCGCAATCTTGTCGACCCGCGAGCCCCACTGCCGGGAGATATGCGATGACGATCGATGCCCATCAGCATTTCTGGGATCCTGGAAGGGCCGACTATCCCTGGATGCAGGGAGACGCGATGGCGCCGATCCGCCGCCCTTTTGGGCCGACCGATCTGGCGCCACTGCTCGATGCTGACGGCATCGATGCCAGCATTCTCGTGCAGACCCGATCATCGGTTGCCGAAACCGAGGAATTTCTTGGCATCGCAGACGTCACGCCGTTCGTCGCCGGAGTGGTCGGCTGGGTCGATCTGACCAATCCTGCCGTGGGTGCCACGATCGATCGGCTGCGGACACTTCGCGGCGGCCGCAAGCTGATCGGCATTCGTCACCAGGTGCACGACGAACCGGATGCGAACTGGCTCTGCCGTGCCGATGTCCAGCGTGGCATCGAAGCTGTGATCAGGCGCGATCTGGCTTATGATTTTCTGGTCCGTACCCGCGAGCTGCCGGCCGCGACCGCGACGGCGCGCGCCTTTCCGCAAGGCCGCTTCGTGCTCGACCACTGCGCCAAGCCGCCGATTGCGGCCGGCTTCGATCAGATTTGGGCGGGCCGGTTCGCCGAACTCGCCGCGTGCACGAACGTCTGGTGCAAGGTCTCGGGACTTGCGACGGAAGCCATGTGGGACGATTGGGACGCCGAACGGCTGTCCTCGTATGTCGCGCACGCCGCGCGCTGTTTCGGCGAGGATCGCCTGATCTTCGGCTCGGACTGGCCGGTGTGCCTGCTTGCCGGCGACTATGGCACGATCAAGCGTGCGCTGGAGCGCTGCCTGGCGAGGCTCGGCCCTTCGTTCCGAGACAAGGCGTTCGGCTCAAATGCAAAGGCTGCCTACCGCCTTTCCTTGTAGCTCTGTCGTCAGAACCGGATCGTCATGCCGACATGGCTGCGCTCGAAGCCGAGCCGCTCATAGAAGCGCTGCGCATCGACGCGGCTGTTGTGGGTCAACAACTCGATCAGCTTACAGCGCTTCTCGCGCGCCTGCGCGATCGCCCAGCGCAACAGCAGCTCACCGATGCCACGGCTGCGCCGGTCGGACGCCACCCGGACGTCTTCCACCAGCGCGCGCGAGGCGCCCTGCGAACTCAAGCCCGGCAGAATGCAGAGCTGCAGACAGCCGACCACCCTCCCCGCGTGCTCAGC
This sequence comes from Bradyrhizobium sp. SZCCHNS1022, assembly GCF_032484835.1. Taxonomy (NCBI): domain Bacteria; kingdom Pseudomonadati; phylum Pseudomonadota; class Alphaproteobacteria; order Hyphomicrobiales; family Nitrobacteraceae; genus Bradyrhizobium; species Bradyrhizobium sp. SZCCHNS1022. Next base: position 612,949 of record NZ_JAUETT010000003.1, read on the forward strand.
CACCACGAGCGTGAGATTCGGATCAGCTACGATGGCCTCGAACGCCGCGAAATACGAGGCGGGCAGCGGATCCTCGATCCGCTCGCGCGCGCGGCCAAGATGATCGTCCGCGAGCATCGCGACGATCGCCGCGACATCCTCGCGCCGCGCGGCACGGATGGTGATTGCAGTCGTTTCGGTCATGATTGTCCTGCTCTCAGGCCGCAGGCTGCAGACCGAGTTCGGCTTCCGCGACGGCAATCCAGCGCCTCAGCGCCGGATAGCGCGACAGATCGAAGCCGCCCTCATGCGCCATGCGCGTATAGGCGAGCAGTGCGATATCGGCAAGCGAGAGCGTATCGTCCACCAGGAAGCTCGTGGCGTTCAGCTGACGCTCCATGTGGTCCAACGCCCGATAGCCGCGCGTGAACAGATTGCGGTCGAGCGCATCGACCGGCCTGCCGAGATAGGCGACCTGAAACCGCGCCACCGCGATATATGGCTCGTGACTGTACTGCTCCCAGAACAGCCAGGAATCCATCTGCGCAGCCGAGAAGGGATCGGCCGGAATGAGCACGCTGTCGCGCGCCAGATAGCGGATGATGGCGTTGGACTGAGTCAAGATCCGCGCGTCGGCGAGAACGACGGTCGGCACCTGCCCCCAGGGATTGAGCGCGAGAAAGCCGGAGGTGCGGGTCTCGCCCTTGACGACGTCGATGTCGATCCAGTCATAGGGCAATGCGAGCAGGTCGCACACCCATTTCACCTTGAGACAATTGCCGGATATGCGATCGCCGTAGATTTTCATGTCGCTGCCTCGTGATAGTCGCAGAGCAGCAGGTGTCTGTGGCGGTGTCAACCGCCACGAGCGATCGGCAGATCTTTGAAAGTCTCAGAACTTGTAGCCGAGACCGGCGCGAACGGTATTGATGTTCGTGTCGACTGTGGTCGTGAAGCGAACGTATTCGTACTCGAAGCGGGCAAAGAGTCCCGCGATCAGATTGACGTCGACACCGAGGCCGGCGGAATAGCCGTAGATCAGACGATTGTGCTGCCCTTCAGACGCGCTCAGCGTCGCGCAGAACGGGGGCGTTGCGCTGTTGCAGGGGGAGACCGCAACCGCGTAAGTCGTCGCATAATTGTCGTCGACGGATACGCCCCGGGTGATATCGGCCTTTCCCAGTGCCAACCCGAAGAATGCGTAAGGCAGGAAACTGCCCATCGCGTAGCCGGCCCGGCCGCGAATGGTGGCCATGTCGGAGATCGATATGGACGACGTAGCCGTCGACGTGACGGCGTGATAGAAGCCGTTGACCGGGGAATTGAATGCACGCGACATGCTGGCGGACGAGGTGCCTCCGAAGGAGCCGTGCATATAGCTCATCTCAACGCCCAGCACGACGTCGTCCCACTGCGAATTATATCCTGCGAAGGCGCCATAGGCGCTGGTTTGCGCGGTCGTCTTGCCGAAGGGAAGCGGCCACTGTGACACACCATAACTGCTCTCGATGGTAGTGTTGGCGAGCAACGCGGCCGTCATCGTCTGATTGCTGCCGCTGAACTTCTCATCCGACGAGCCGTAGCCGCCCTGTCCACCGATGTAGAAGCCCTCCCAGTTGACCTGAGAGGTGGTGAGGCCGTCGGTGAAGCTGCCCCGCAGAACGGGAAGATCCGGCAGGTCGGCGGCGTGAGCAGCAGCAGAAACGAAACCGCAGATCACACCCGCCAGCACAACGCGACGCATCGCAACGCTCCAAATCGGACAACTGAACTCTGACCGAGATCATCGCGCGTTAACCTTAATCATTCGTGTCTAAAATTGCCGAGCTGCAATTCTTTCATCCCCTGGTCGAGCGGACATGGAGCGCAAACAAAGCAAAACGGCGCGGGAAAGCCCGCGCCGTCGGCAAGTCGTCAGTTCAGGTGTCCGCTCAGCCCTTGCGGATCAGCGGCATCATCGGAGGCGGCGGCGGACTGTCGAAATTCCAGCGCACGCCGAGCTTCAGATCGTGCGAGGTGATGTCCTTGAACTTGAAGTAGTTGCCGGTGGTGGTGCCGTCATAGGCCGACAGCACGCCGGTCCGTCCTTCGCCCATGTTGACGTAACTGTAGGCGAGTTCGAGCACGAGGTTGGGATCGACCTGATAGGCGAGACCCGCATGGGCCGCCCAGGCGAAATTCCATCTCGAGGCGCTCGGCGCGCTGGCGAAGCTCGGAGCGCCCGTGAAGCTGTTGATGCCGGTGTCGGTGAAGTTCGAGATGGTCACGCGCGCGCCGCCGACGCCCGCACCGATGAACGGGGTGATGCACCACCAGGTGCCGAGATCGACATAGGCGTTGGCCAGAACCAGCCATTCGGACTTGCTGGCGCTGTAGTTGTCGATGCCGGAATACGGGATGCCGAAGGCAGTTGCGGTGAAGCGGTCCGTCCCCTTGAAGTTCGAATTGCCGCGATATTGCCCGGTGATGTCGCCGCGGAACCAGTTGTTGAAGCGGTACCCGACGCCGACCCCGTAGATGCCGGCGGTATCGAACGCCGAGGTCTGGTTGAATGACGTCATCGGCGTATAGGCCGACTCGCGGGTGTAATGAACGTCACTGGTCCTTTGGTTGCTGAAACCGATCTCACCGCGCAAATACCAACCGCCGAAATCCGCGGCCGGCGGCGGCGCGTACATGGGCGGAGGCGCGATCGGCATATCGGCCGCAAAGGCCAGTGTAGAAAACAGCGAGGCCGCTCCGGCGGCGATCAAAGACATAACGCTACGCATTGCTTCGTCCCTTTAGCGCGGTGGGGGCGAAATTCGAGGCCCACATCAAAACTGACGGCTACACGATGACGTCAAATGCTTAAGCGCCACTTAACCCTAATAATTAAGGTTGATAATTGCTTGATCGCGCGCAGCCGCATGGACACAGCACAAATACACGCATTGCGTGCCCATCAAATAACTAACAACTTACAGCAATCGATCTATGAAAGAACGGACGCAGATCTCGCCGGGCGCCGAAACCGGACTACGGCCGAACTAACAACTCGCTCGCATCGCCCCCTCATCGCAGGCCGATCAGGTACGAGCGGCAAAGACGACGACGCCGACCGTCAATTCAATGACGGCCGGCGCAGTTCGTCGCAAAGCTCGAATGGGCTAACAGCTCACGCCGCGGCAGCAGCGGCCTGACCGAGCGCATCGACGATGTTGTCGACGACCTCCTCGACCAGGATGCGGTCATCGCCCTCGCCCATCACGCGGATCACGGGCTCGGTGCCGGAGGAACGCACCAGCAGCCGGCCATGGCCGTTCAGGCGCTTCTGGCCGGTGTCGATCGCTGCCTTGACATCGGCATCGTCGAGCGGCTTGCCGCTGCGATAGCGTACGTTCTTGAGGATCTGCGGCAGTGGATCGAAGCGATGGCAGACTTCGGAGACCGGACGCCGCAGCTTCTGCACCGTCGCCAGCACTTGCAGCGCGGCGACGAAGCCGTCGCCGGTGGTCGCGTAATCGGACAGGATGATATGGCCGGACTGCTCGCCGCCGAGGTTGTAGCCGTCGGCCAGCATGCGTTCGAGCACATAGCGGTCGCCGACCGGCGTACGCACCAGCTCCAGGCCCTGCCCCTGCAGGAAGCGCTCCAGACCGAGATTGGACATCACGGTCGCAACGATGCCGGGCCGCGCCAATCGTCCGTCTTCCTTCCAGCTCTGCGCGATCACCGCGAGCAATTGATCGCCATCGACGATGTGGCCGCGCTCGTCGACCAGGATGACGCGGTCGGCATCGCCGTCCAGCGCGATGCCGATATCGGCGCGCATCTCCCGCACCTTGCGGCACAGCGCCTCCGGCGAGGTCGAGCCGCACTCCTTGTTGATGTTGAAACCGTCCGGCTCGACGCCGATCGCGATCACGTCGGCGCCCAATTCCCACAGCGCTTCCGGCACCACCTTGTAGGCGGCACCGTTGGCGCAATCGACCACGACGCGCAGGCCGTCCAGCGAGAGATCGCGCGGCAGCGTCCGCTTGGCGAATTCGATGTAGCGGTCATGCACGCCGTCGATGCGGCGCGCGCGACCGAGGCTAGCGCTCTGCGCGAGCTTCTTCTCGAGCGGCTCGTTGAGCAACTGCTCGATCTGCTTCTCGACCTCGTCGGAGAGCTTGAAACCCTGCGGGCCGAACAGCTTGATGCCGTTGTCCTCGAACAGGTTGTGCGAGGCCGAGATCATGACGCCGAGATCGGCGCGCATCGACTTGGTCAGCATCGCGACCGCCGGGGTCGGCATCGGGCCGACCAGCATCACATCCATGCCGACCGAGGTGAAGCCCGCCACCATGGCGTATTCGATCATGTAGCCCGAGAGGCGGGTATCCTTGCCGATCACGACGCGATGGCGATACTCGCCGCGTTGAAACAGTAGACCCGCGGCCTGCCCGACTTTGAGCGCGAGTTCCGGCGTGATCAGGCCATTGGCGCGGCCACGAATCCCGTCGGTCCCAAAATAGTTACGGCTCATAAAACCCCCAGCAACAGCCCCTGGATTCCGTGCCGGGCGACGAATCAACGGATCCGTTCCAATTCACCGGCCAGCTGCGGGGTTATAATCGCGTTACTGCGAAGATGGCTTCAAAAAAAATGATGAATCGTTACCGCGAGACTTCGAAGCCACACCTAACCCGTTGTTAACATTAATATTTGCCAGATCAAGCCCGTACTACTCGCGGCGTTCTCCGCTACCTTTGTCCCGGGATGGGGCCGGCTGCGTCGCACTCACGGGATCGGAGGCCGGGAAGGTCTCCTCCAGCCCCTCCTCCAGCTCCGCTTCGAGCCGCGCCTTTTCCGTGTCCTTTTTCTTGTCCGTGGCGTCCCGGTCTTTTGGTTTCGCGCTCATGGCTGGGAGCCCTTTCATCTCGCCCCGTCTTCTGTCTCGCCCTACCTTGACTCCCCGGCATTGCGTCCTGTTCCAAGTTCGATTTGGCAGCCGCCGCAAAGATGCTAGATGACACCCCGCGCATCAAAAGCAAGACGGGGCCGGGAGCCAACAGCGATGAAGCATATCACCTGCATCGAGGATCTGCGCGAGCTGCACAAGCGGCGCGTGCCGAAGGCCTTCTTCGACTATGCCGATCGCGGCTCCTATGCCGAGGAGACCCTGCGCGCCAATCGCGACGACCTGCAGAAGATCAAATTCCGGCAGCGCATCCTGGTCGACGTCTCCAAGCGCGATCTGTCGACCACGATCCTGGGCGAGCCGTCGGCGCTGCCGATCGTCCTCGCCCCTGTCGGCCTGCTGGGCATGCAGCATGGCGACGGCGAGATTCACGCCTGCCGCGCCGCGCAGGCGGCCGGCATCCCGTTTACGCAGAGCACGATGTCGATCTGCTCGATCGAGGACATCGCCGGCAGCGTGGAGAAGCCGTTCTGGTTCCAGCTCTACGTGATGAGAGACCGCGGCTTCATCAAGGCGCTGATCGAGCGCGCGATCGCCGCGAAGTGCAGCGCGCTGTGCCTGACCGTCGATCTGCAGGTGATCGGCCAGCGCCACCAGGACATCAAGAACGGCATGAGCGTGCCGCCGGAATGGTCGTTGTCCAAGTTGTTCGACTTTGCGACCAAGCCGGCCTGGGTCAAGGGCGTGCTGCAAGGCAAGCGCCGCACCTTCGGCAACATCGCCGGCCACGTCAAGAACACGGAAGATCTCACCAAGCTGTCGGCCTGGACGGCATCGCAATTCGACACCAGCCTGAACTGGAAGGACATCGACTGGATCCGCTCGATCTGGCCGGGCAAACTGATCTTGAAGGGCATTCACGACGTGGAGGACGCCAAGCTTGCGACAGAGACCGGTGCGCAGGCGCTGGTGGTCTCGAACCATGGCGGCCGTCAGCTCGATGGCGCGCCGTCGTCGATCCATGTGCTGCCCGGCATCGTCGACGCGGTCGGTGACAAGATCGAGATCATGTTCGATGGCGGCATCCGTTCCGGTCAGGACGTGATGCGCGCGCTCGCACTCGGCGCGAAATCCTGCATGATCGGCCGCGCCTATGCCTACGGCCTCGGCGCCGGCGGCCAGATGGGCGTGGCGAAGGCCATCGACATCATCAGGAACGAGCTCAACACCACCATGGGGCTCTGCGGCGTCAACACCATCGCCGAGATCGACCGAAAGGTGCTGGCGAATTAGGGCGCGGACGCAACTGACGCGAGGCCGCAGCCTGATTGTGGCTACAAAGTCGCTCCCGCCGACCATATGAGACGACAGCAAATTGAGGCCGCCGAACCGAAATTCGGCGGCCTCCTTTATGTCGACGCGGTAGCGGAGCACGAGGCTCAGATCCCGGTCTACAATCACTTCAAGTATGCAGGAGACTTAGCGGGTCGGGCACCGTTCCGTAGCTCGGTAGATTGCGAGGTGGTAGATCTACGGGTCCAGCGCCGCTCCGAGGCGCATTGAACCATGAGAGCGGCGCCGAGCCGGTCGTCAATTCGCAGCCGCGTTGGGGCACAGCTCGACGGGCAGATTGATTTCAAACTGCGCGCCGCCGCCTTCTGCAGACGACGCCAAGAGTTGCCCGCCGTGGCGCTCCACGATCAATCGACAGATGGCCAGTCCCAACCCCATTCCCTGAGATTTCGTGGTCACGAAAGCATCGAAGATGGTGTCGAGCTTCTCCGGATCGATGCCGGGTCCGGTGTCCGTGACCTTGATGCCGATCCCATCGTTCAGCCGCCGCTCGGTCGTCAATCTCAGGACCCGGAGTTTACCTTCGCTTGCATCCATGGCCTCGATGGCGTTGCGAATCAGGTTGAGGAGGACGTCCTGCAATTGACCCCGATGCCCCCAAACGAGCGGCAGCCCCGGCTGAAGTTCCGTTTGCACTTCAATGTCGTGTTCTGCGAACTCGAAATGCAAACTCTCCACAATGCTTGAGATCATTGCGTTCACATCGATCGCCATCCGCCGGCGATTGGACTTCCGGAACAGGTCGCGAATGTTATCGAATATCTCGCTCGCTCGGCGTCCTTCGGTGACGATCTTGTTGAGGGCCGACCGCGCCTTCCCGACATCAGGCGGGGTATGGCCCAAGAATCGCAAAGCGGTGCTTCCCCTCATCACGATGGCGGCAAGGGGCTGCTTGACCTCGTGCGAGATCGACGCAACCGCCGCCTCCAAGTTCATCAACTTGTTGTCGCGCTCGCGTCGCAACATCGCATTCGCACCAGCAAGGCGCGTGTACAGTCCGGTCGTCTCTGCAAGCAGGATGACGAGCACAATCGTCGAGGTGGCGATTGAAAGCATGCGGCTGACGTAAAATCCAAGACTAAAGCGAACCACAGTAAGAGCCAGTTCGCCGATCATCGCGCAAACCACCACCATCAACCCGAGATCGAGAATAGATCGACGATATACCCACAACAATCCGAGCGAGAGCGCACAAAACAGCAAGTCGACCAACGGGGCGAACGTACCCAGCATCGTGAGATCCGTTGCGCTTGTGAAAAGGCGCGGCAAATACGGATCTGCCGCAATTGCGATTCCTGTCAATGCCAATACGATTGCAACCGTGATCGCCACGCATCGGCCGATAGCAGACCGGATCGGGCCCCGAATTCCGGACGGGTCGCGTTTCAGCAAGACATAGGCAGAGAGAGCCGCCGGGAAGCCAAAATGCCAGAAAATATAGAGCCACGCGGTAGTCTGGATACCAGCGCCGAGGAAGCCTGCCGGAGCAAAGGCGCCCGGAAAAGTCAGCGCATGGGGAATGACAATGAGCGCCGTGAAAAGATAGCCGCCCGCAAGTACCAGCAATGCGCGTGACCGGGAGATCGAGAACTGGGCGAACAACAGAATGGCCGTGATCAGATCGGTGACGAGAATCGTGGCGTTCAGGAACGGTATGAACGCGGCGAAGATCGGCAGCGTGATCGACGCGAAGGGAGCAACAATCGCAACGGTGAAAAATAGAAGCACGACGGCTCTGCGCGCGATACGATTTTGCGTGGCTGTCGGCTGAAGATTGATGAGTCCGATCTCGCTGTCGAGCCCCTCGTAGGCTGACAGCTGGTCAACTGTGTCCCCGTCGCGCGCACCTTGAGAGGCTGCCTGGTCGCTCATTTACGATGGCGAGAGTTGGCTTGAGAGCCACAGACGGACGAGATCCGGCAGCCCTTTCGCCGCCAGCTTTTCAACGATATGCGCCCGATGGAATTCCACGGTACGCGGGCTGATGCCGAGTTCGACGGCGATCTCCTTGTTGGCTTTTCCGGTCACCAGACGCTTGAAAACCTCGTCTTCCCGCGGCGTCAACTTTTGGAGGCAGCGGCGCGCCGTTTCGGCGTCGATTGTCCCGATATAGCTCTGCTGGGGACGCAGGGCCAGATCGATAGCGGCCAGCAGCGCATCGGCTTCAAACGGCTTTTCCAGAAAATCCACTGCGCCCAATTTCATTGCCGCCACGGCCATGGAAACGTCGCCATGGCCCGTGATCAGCATGAACGGCAACATCGCGCCGGCAGCCCGAAGCCGGCGCAGGAGTGTGAGACCATCCACGCCCGGCATGCGGACGTCGCTCACGATGCAACCGGGCTCCAGCCCCGCGCCTCGCGCCAGCAATTCCTCAGCCCGTTTGTAGGTGCGGACCGTGTAGCCGGCGTCTTCGAGCAGATCGAGCAGAGACTCGCGCATCGCTCGATCATCTTCGACGACATGGATCACGGATTTACCAGGCACAGCGCTTTCCCCAGCGACAGCCAGCAAACCTGATAGCAGGCCCGCTATCCGTCGAGTTGATCAGGATCAACTCTCGGTTTCCAAGCGGCGCCGTGAACGTACCCAGGCTGACCGGATCTTGGCGCTGGAGGCGCTTTCCCCGTAAGTCTACTACCTCGCGTAATCCCGAGTTACCCGCTCATGTGTCCTCCGATAGACCGTTTGCCAATGGTTGAGTGACCAGATCGCAGGGAATGAAAATGGACCCGGCCTAGATCTTGATCGCTGCATTCGGTCGGTGTGATGACCCGAACCATCCCCAAGGTTGTCCCCTCATCACATGCGCACCGAAAAGGCCGTCGAACGATAAGTTCGACGGCCTTTTTTTTGTTTGGTGAGTGAGCCGGCGCGCCAACTATTTCCGAGAATGGCGGCTTTGCGGAGCAGCGCCCATGTCGCCTGCCACCCGCAATCAGTCTCGGGCCGATCGAGTCCCGGCGAGACGTGCCGGCGTGGTCGAACGTTCGGGTTTGTGCCGCCAAAAAGCTGGTTGGAAACAGACGCCGCAGCCGGCTTCGCAAGCACTCGCTCCCATAAGGAGAGAGGGCAGGAGCAGTCACATGGGCGGCGTGATGCCGTCGCGGCCGACGTTGACGCGGTTGGCTTCCAGCATGTCGTCCTTCTTGGTCGCTCCGAAAATGATGATCTGCGCCCCCACCTTCACTTCGGACTTATCGCTGGCGACGAAGGTCACGATCGGCGTGCCCGGCGGCACCACGACCTTCTTCTCCCCATCCTTGTACTTGACCAGGATGTTCTGGCCGTCGGTACCCTTCACCGTCTGTGCCACGGTCGCGTTGGTCATGGTCGAGTTCGGCTGGCGGTCCCAGGGACGGAAGCCTTCTGCCGCGCCGCGCTGATTCTCCGGGAAGATGTGAACAGCGATCGCCTTCTGGGTGCCATCGGGCTGAGGCATGCCGGTGACGCCGATATAGGAGCCATCATTGATCTCGGCCAAGGAGGTCTTGACAACCGCGAACACCGCAACGTCATCGGTCATGCGGACCTTCACCTCGTTGCCATCTCGCGTCTTGATGGCGAGCACGGGACCGTCGATCGCCTCGATCTGCCCCCGAATGCGGACTGTGGACGGCTGCTGAGCGAGAGCAAGCGTGGAGACCAGACCGAGCGCAAGCGCCGCAAGGCCCGACTTCAAAAGAGAACATTTTCGACATAACCTCTCCGGATGCTGGAACAATCCACAACCTGCGACCCGACCACAACGGAGCTATTCAGGTGACAGCGCGCAGCTGGATATGAGGGTATTACGCAACGAAGCGGCGGCTGTTACATCGGCGGCGTTATTCCATCGCGGCCGACGCTGACACGGCTGGTCTCGAACGAGCCGTCGGGCAGCTGTTTCATGAAGGCGATCACCTTGGCGCCCGGCTTGAGCTCGGACTTGTCGCCGGGCAAGAAGGTGACGACGGGCGTCTCCGGTGTCACGTCGACCTTCTTCTCGCCGCCCTTGTATTTGACCAGCAGCGTGTGACCGTCATTGGAGACGACGCTCTCCGAGACCGTGGCGTTGGTCATGCTGGAGTTCGGCTTCAGGTCCCACGGCCGCGAGCCCTCGCCCGTGCCGCGCATATTCTCCGGAAAGATGTGCACCTCGACCGCCTTCGGCGCGCCGTCCGGACCCGGCAGCGTGGTGACGCCGATGAAGGAGCCGACCTTCACATCCGCGAGCTGCGCCTTGACGACGCCGACCACGCGGAGATCGCCGGTCATGTGCAGCCGGACGTCCTCGCCTGTGCGCGACTTCACCGTGATCACATCGCCATCGGTGGTCTCGACCGTGCCACGCACGCGCGTCGGCACCGGCGCCTGCTGGGCGAGCGCGAAAAGGGATGTCGATGCAAGCATGACGACTGTAACAAACGGGCGGACCAGAACGACACGAACAGGCATGATGAGCTCCGAGGCTTGCCGCGGATGAATTCCCATCCGCGGCCCACACGACGCGTGCGGGGGACGAAGATAGATACGCTCCACCTTCGCGCTTATTCCGCGCTCAAGCCCTTGTGAGATCGGCTTCGACCAGCGCGCGGAGTTCCGCCGTCACTTGCGGCCGCTCCCCGAACCACAGCTCGAAACCGCGGACAGCCTGGTGCAGCAGCATGCCGAGCCCATCGGCGGTCCGCAGTCCCCTCGCCCGCGCGGCTGCCAGCAATTGCGTTTCGAGCGGCACATAGACGAGATCAGCGACCACGCAGCTTTCCGGCAATGCGCCGATGTCGAGCTCGAGCGGCGGCTGGCCGTGCATGCCGAGGGAGGTGGTGTTGACGAACAGGCCGGCGCGCGGCAGCAGCGCACCGATGCCGTCCCAGCGCGTTGGCAGCACGCACGCGCCGAACTGATCGGCGAGGCCTTGGGCCCGCGCCAGCGTGCGGTTGACGACATGAACGCGGCCGATGCCGCGCTCGAGCAGCCCGAACACGACGGCGCGCGCCGCGCCGCCGGAACCCAGCACGAGCGCCTCGTCGGTACGGTCCCAGCCAGGCGCCGAAGCATCGAGATTTTCGATGAAGCCCTCGACGTCGGTGTTGGTCGATCGCAGTACCCCGTCATCGTACCACAGCGTGTTCGCGGCGCCGACCGCGTGGGCGCGGGCATCTGGCTGCGTCAATGTGAGCACGCGCTCCTTGTGCGGAATCGTGACATTGGCGCCGATGAAGCCGTGCTTGGAGAGATGGGTGACGAAGTCGGCCAGTTCCTCCGGCGGCACGGCTTCGATCGAATAGCCGCCGGCGATCCCAAGCTTGTGGAGCCAGTGATGATGGATCAGGGGCGAGCGCGAATGCGCGGCGGGCCAGCCGATCAAACAGGCAGCGCGGGCTTTGGGAGCGGTCATGGCGGTGACATTGGCCAAGCGCGCGGTGCTGTCAATGCTTGCGGTCAAGGCCTGGTCAATGCTTGGGCTCGACGGCTGCGGCGGCGTACAGGGCTAGCAGCAGCGCAAAGGCCGCCGCGATCCAGACCGCCATCAGATTGAGCTGCGGATAAGCCCAGGCATCAGCGGCCGAGCCCGCCACCAGCGCGGCCCAGAGCAGGACGTTCGGCACCCAGCCAAACCGGGGTCCGCCGGTCAAGGCTACCGCGAGTTGCTGGCCACTTTGACCAGCGCGCCGCTCACATAGGTCAGGCCGAGCCCGCCGGCCCCGCCGATCTGACAGGCTGCATTCTCCAGGCCCATGGCCACCACGATGCCGGCCACCGCGCTCTGGGGCAGGCCCTTCAGATGACAAAGCGTCGCCGCGACCAGCAGGCCACCCTCGACCACCAACAGCAGAGACTGCGCATAGGCGCTGCGCAAGCGCATGATCAGGCTTCCCAGCGCCGCGCCCGCCACGAACAGGCCGATCAGGCCGGCCGCATAGGCCGCCTCCCACCACTGCGCTTCAGCGAGGCTGACGCTCATGCGGGTCGCGTTGCCGCTCATGAAGGAGACGAACAGGCCGCCCAGATGCAAAAAACCGATGCCGTCGACGAAGCCGGCGAGCGCGCTCAAGGCGAGGGCAAGGATCAGGTTCCGGAGATCGTCGAGCATGAAAAGCAGCCGATGCCAGCGCTGTTTTCAAAGCGAACGTATTGGTGAGCTGGCGCCCATCGCAGATGCGTTCCCCCTCGCCCACCGGGGAGAGGGTGAACGGAGCCGGGCCAGCATTGACCGGCCGGACATCGGGCTTCTAAAGCCGCTCCGCCGGCTCGGTTCCTATCGATCAGGAGAAAGCCGTCGGCGGAATGAGCATCAGCTCGCGGCCAGCGCCTCGGCCGCGATATCCGGCGGTGCTTCGCCGCCTTTGATGTCGCTCACCGCCCGCTCGATGGTCTCGCGATAGCGCACCAACGGCGGGCGCACGCCATGGGTCAGGAGAGCACGGCGGACAGTGGGAGAGGCGCCGGTGATGAAGAGCCTGATGCCCTGGCGCTTGGCTTTCGCGGCCACCCGGCTCATGGCGTTGGCGGCGGTCGAATCCAGGAACGGCACGGCGGAAAAATCGACCACGAAAGCCTTGCGGCGATCGGCGATCGAATCGAGCACGGTGCCCACGGTCGAGGCGGCGCCGAAGAAGAAGGCGCCGGTGATGCGGTAGATCAGCACGTCCTTGTCGGAACCGAGCTTCGGATCATAGGGCACCCGCGCGTCGTCGAAGTCCGGCCGGTCTTCCGTCGCCAGCGGCGTACCAGCCTCCACACCCGTCATCTGCGCCATGCGGTGGATGAAGAGGACGGCGCCGAGCGCGAAGCCGACCAGGATGCCTTCGGTGAGATCGCGGAAAATCGTGAGCAGGAAAGTCGAAAGCAGCACGGTGGCATCGCCCCAGGAGGAGCGGATCAGGGTCATGAATTCGTGCTTCTCGGCCATGTTCCAAGCCACCACCACGAGCACGGCGGCGAGCGCGGACAGCGGGATGTAGCTCGCCAGCGGTGCCGCGATCAGCATGAACAGCATCAGAAATACCGAGTGCAACATGCCGGAGACAGGGCCGCGCGCGCCGGCCCGCACATTGGTCGCAGTACGGGCGATAGTCCCGGTGACGCAGATGCCGCCGAACAACGCCGAACCGACATTCGCAAAGCCCTGCGCCACCAGTTCGCAATTGGAGCGGTGCCGGCGGCCGGTCATGCCGTCGGCAACGACGGCCGACAGCAGCGACTCGATCGCACCCAGCAGCGCAAAAGCGATGGCATCCGGGAACACAGCCACCGCCTTGGCGAGCGAGAAGGCCGGCAGGGCCGGCAGCGGCAGCTCGCGCGGGATGCCGCCGAAGCGGGTACCGATGGTTTCGACCGGAAGGTTGAAGGCCCAGGTGAAGACAGCGGCAACGGCGACAGCAATCAGAATCCCGGGCCAGGTCGGGCGCAGCCGCTTCAACCCGACGATGATCAAAATCGCGGCCGCGGCGAGCAGGAGTGCAGGGATGTTGGTCGTCGGCGCGCCATGGGCCAGCGCAACCAGCTTCGGAAGCAATTCGCCGGGCTCCTTTTCCGTCAGCGTGATGCCGAACAGATCCTTGAGCTGGCTTGCGAAGATGATCACGGCGATGCCTGCCGTGAAGCCGACCGTCACCGGATAGGGGATGAACTTGATGTAGGTGCCAAGCCGCAAGTAGCCCGCGATCACCAGGATCACACCGGACATCATGGTCGCCAGGATCACGCCGTCGAGGCCCTGGACATCGACGGTATGGGCGACCAGCACGATGAAAGCGCCGGCCGGGCCACCGATCTGGAAACGGCTGCCACCGAGCAGCGACACCAGGAAGCCGCCGATCACGGCGGTATAGAGCCCTCGTCCCGGCGAGACGCCGGAGGCGATCGCGATCGCCATGGAGAGCGGAAGCGCCACGATCGCAACGGTAAGACCGGAGAGTGCATCCGCCCGGAGGTCGGAGAGGCCATAGCCTTCGCGCAGCACAGTCAGCAGCTTGGGCGAAAACAGCTCGGCGAAAGTCGGCTGATGCTCCGCGCCCCGGCTCCGCGTCACGCGCTCACTGGCAATGCTCATTTACAATGCTCCCGTCGTATCATCGGCCGGCTCCCGCCACGCAACGATGTCTCAAGCACGACGAAACGCGCCGGCTCCGCCGTGCGGCGCAAGCCTATGACGCGTCATCGCGTTCAGCCTCAATATTTGACGGCCCACGCGGCGGAGGCGGTCCCGGCTCCTTCAGACGAACACCGCGCCCGCCATTCTCGCTGCGCGTATGTTCGCCGATCAGATCCACGCCCGCACGATTGAGCGCATCGACGACCTTGGTCAGCGTATCCACGACGCCCCGGACGTTGCCTGTAGAGGCTTCCATCCGCTGGATCGTCGGTAAGGACACACCGGCCAGCTCGGCCAAGGTTTTCTGATCTATCCCGAGCAGCGCTCGCGCTGCCCGCATCTGGAACGACGTGATCACACTGGCCTCACGTGACAAGCATCATAACTGATGCTTAGAACCAAGACAATGATGTAAAATACATCACACAAGGACGTGAAGCAAGAGCAAACCTCCCCCCGTTCAGGAGGGGAGGCCCGCAGCCGAACGAGGGGCTTAGTCCTTAGGCCGCATCCCGATGCGAAGCGATGATGTGCTCGGCGGCGCGCCCCGCCACCTCGGCCATGTGGTCGAACTGGCGAGTGAAGCTGCCGGCCCCGGCGGTGGCGGAGCGCAATTCGACGATCAGTTCGCCGATCTCGGCCTCCGGCATCATCGCCCGCACGCAATCCCAGCCCGGCCAGCCGTCGCGCGTGTCGAAGGAGAGGATCTGGCCGCGTCGCGCCGACAGAATGGCATTGATCTTGGCGGTCGCATCGGTGGGACAGACGATCTCGACCGTGTAGATCGGCTCGAGCAGCACCGGCTGGCACTGCGGCAGCGCCTCGCTGAGACCGATCCGGGCCGCGGTCCGGAACGCGAGATCGGAGGAGTCGACGCTGTGATAGGAGCCGTCGGTCAACGTCACCGCGACGTCGATCACGGGGAAACCGAGCGGGCCGCGCGCAAGCCCATCGACGACGCCCTCTTCCACCGCCGGGATGTAGTTGCGCGGCACCGCGCCGCCGACCACGGTCTCGGCAAACTTGAAACCCTCGCCGCGCGACAACGGCTTGATCTCGAGTACGACATCCCCGAATTGGCCGTGGCCGCCGGACTGCTTCTTGTGGCGCCCGCGCTGGGTGATGGGCTTTCGGATGGTTTCCTGATAGCCGATTCCCGGCGCATGCGATTTGACATTGACGCCGAAGCGGTCACGCAAGCGCTCCAGCGCGACTCGCAGGTGCATCTCGCCCTGCCCCCATAGCACCGTGTCATGGGTGCGTTGGTTCTGCACCATCGAAAGCGACGGATCCTCTTCGCTCAGCCTGAGCAGTGCCTGACCCAGCTTGACGTCGTCCTTACGGTCGATAGCGGCGATCGAGATCGCGAGCACCGGAGAGCACGGCTCGACCTTGGTCAGTGCCGCAGGCGCGCTCTTGCCGGTCGCGATCGTGTCGCCCGTCTTGACCGGGTCGAGCTTGCCAAGTGCAACGGTGTCTCCGGCTTCCGCGGCCGCGCGCTTGCTATCGTAGCTGCCGTTGGCGGCAAGAATACCGGAGACCCGCGCGGTCTCGCCCGAAGCCGCATGCAACGTGGCGCCGTCGTCGAGATGACCGGCCAGGAGCCGCGTCAACGACAGCTTGCCGCCATGCTGCAGATGGAGCGTCTTGAAAACGTAGCCGAGCGCTTCCTTCTGGTCCTTCACGCCGAGCCGCTTCGCGGTCTCGGCCACACCTGGCGCTTCATGGCGCAACGCCTTCAGGAGGCGCAGCACGCCGTTCTCGCGCAGCGCCGAGCCGAGCAGCACCGGACAAATCACCCCTTCGCGCAGTTCGCGGGCGAGATCATCGAACACGGCATCGCGCGGCGGCTGGATGTCTTCGAGCAACTGCTCCATCAGCGCGTCGTCATGGTCGGCGAGCTTCTCCAGCATCGAGAAGCGCGCCTCCTTCTCACGGTCGAGATCGCCGCCTTCGAGCGCGATCACCTCGGAAGCCTTATGCTCGCGATAGACGAAGGCCCGTTCCAGCGCGAGATCGACGAAACCTTCGATCAGCTCGCCGTTCCAGATCGGGATTTGTCGCAACACCAGCGGCATCCGTGAGGCCGGCTGCAAGATCGCCAGCGTGTCCCTGATCCGCGCATTGGCGCGGTCGATCTTGTTCAGGAACAGAAAACGCGGAATGCCGAGCTCTTCCAGTTCGCGCAGGATGATCTGCAACTGCGGCAGCTTCTTCTCGTCCGCCTCGCAGACTACGATCGCGGCGTCCACCGCAGGCAGCGCCCCGCGCATGTCGTGCGCGAATTCGATCGAGCCTGGGCAGTCGAGGAACGTGTAGCTGTCACCCATGAATTGCGTGGTCGCGACCGTCAGGGCGATGCTCATCTTATGATGGCGCGCCTCAGGGCTGGCGTCGCCGACGGAGGTGCCGGCGTCGACGCTGCCGGCGCGCGCAATCGCGCCCGTCCGCGCCAGGATCGCTTCCAACAGAGTGGTTTTACCGCTTTGGAAAGGGCCCACCAGTGCGATGCACCGTGGACCGCGGGGACTTCTGACGTCTTGTCCCATTCGCCGCCTCCTTGATCTGGAGCTCGGCCCTTGATTGGGTCGGCGAAGGCTAATGCTCTGCCTGGCGAGCTACTTTGGCAAGCGGGAAAACGTCGCTGCGTTGCAGAGACGCTTCCTCTCCCCGGGGCTTTACGGAGAGAGGCCGTGTTCACGACAAAGGGAAGATTACAAAAGGAAGATCAACGACCCGGACGCAGTTCCAGGCTTTCGAGTCCTGCCGACACGGCGAGGCCGACCTGCCCTTGCACGCTGAGCGGCTGCAGCGCGATCGAATTGGCGGAGCCGCCGATCAGCACGTTGCCGCCGAGGCCGACGCCGACCGCCGCCGAGCCCTGGGCGCCGGCGTAGTCGCCCGACAGATCGCCGATCCCGAGCCGCGCGACAGGCGCATAGACCACCCAGGCCAGCGTCGATTCCTGTGTGATGCCGAGGTCGACGCCCACCTTCCGGATCGTCGCGATATAGCGGTCCTCGGGCAAGCCATCGGCGCGCAGCACGCAGCCGAGATGAGTGACCGAGCCGACAATAAATCCGATGCTCGTGCCGCCGCGGCATTCGAGCACGCCGACGCGGACGCGGTCCATCTGTTGCGCATGAGCGCCGGCGCCGGTGGCCGCCACGACGATGGCCGCGAGCCCCGCAAGGAGAGACGAGCGCATGAACAAAAACTCCGGATGAAATGAAAGATGATGCAGGCCCGGCGATCAGGAGCGCGATCAACCGCGCACCGCATCTATGGCACAATGAAGGAGTTCGTACCAGGAGGCGAAAGCATCTTCGCTGCGAAAGACAATCAAGACGAACGGCGACGAAGCGATTTCGACTCGCGGAAACCCCATGGAGACGCGGCGGATGCTCGCGTTCCTGAACCTCCATTCATCCACTCCGCTTCGTCCGCGAAGTTCTTCACACCGATCAGGTCGACAAATCGTCGCAGCGCTGCGCGCCTCTCGCGGGCTCAACGATAGAATAGTTCGAGGTGGGACGACGGATGGCTCGGACTGCGATGCAGTGGCAGAATCGGCTGCAGCTCGACCTCGACGACGCCGGCGGCGATGTTGAGGCCGATCTGGCCCTGCAGGCTGATCGGCTGCAGCGCCGCTGCACGATCAGGTCCGCCCCACAGGAAATTGCCGCCGAAGCCGACGCCGGCCGAACCGTTGGCCGTGAAGCCGCCATAGCGCCCGCGCAACTCGCTGCGGCCGAACTCGTTGACCGGTGCAGTCACGGCCCAGGCCAGCCTGGTCCGCGCGGTGACGCCGAGATCAATCCCGAAGCGGCGCAGCCGCGCGGCATAGCGCTCGGGGCGATAGCCCTGGCTGCGAAACAAGCAGCGCAGGCGTGCAGAGGAGGTCACGAAATAGCCGGGATGCCGATGGCCTTCGCATTCGAGGATGCCGACACGCATCGGCCGGAGATAATGGGCCTGCGCGACCGGTGCGAACCAAGCCAACAACACGATCGACGGCAGGACCCGGCGCGTCAAAACTCGAACTCCGCAACGCTACAAACTTGCGTTGCAGACACAAGAAAAGCGCCATGTTGAAAACATGGCGCTTTCCCGGGCGGAAATTGACAGTTCCGGATTCGAGGGCGCTGTTGCCCGATTACCTCAAATTGCCGCAGAAGCGTTGGATGCGCTTGCAGGCGTCCTCGAGGTCGGAGGTCTTGGTTGCGTAGGAGATGCGGAATGCCGGGCCGAGGCCGAACGCCGAACCGTGCACCACCGCGACGCCTTCGGCTTCCAGCAATTCGGTGACGAACGCCTCGTCGTTCTCGATCACTTTGCCCGACGGCGCGGTCTTGCCGATCGTGCCGGCGCAGGACGGGTAGACATAGAACGCACCTTCAGGGCGCGGACATTCGATGCCGCTCGCCTGGTTGAGCATCGAGACCACGAGGTCGCGCCGCTCCTTGAAGATCTTGTTGTTCTTCGGGATGAAATCCTGCGGACCGTTCAAGGCCTCGACTGCGGCCCATTGCGCGATCGAGCACGGGTTCGAGGTCGATTGCGACTGGATCGTCGCCATCGCCTTGATCAGTTGCGCAGGCCCGCCAGCGTAGCCGATGCGCCAGCCGGTCATGCAATAAGCCTTGGAGACGCCGTTCACGGTCAGCGTGCGGTCGAGCAGGCTCGGCTCGATCTGCGCCGGCGTGGTGAACACGAAGTCGTCATAGACCAGGTGCTCATACATGTCGTCGGTCATGATCCAGACATGCGGATGCTTGACCAGGACGTCGGTGAGCGCCTTCAGCTCGGCCTTGCTGTAGGCCGCGCCGGTCGGGTTCGACGGCGAGTTGAGAATCAGCCACTTGGTCTTCGGCGTGATCGCCTTTTCCAGGGCCTGCGGCTGCAGCTTGAAACCGTGCTCGGCGGTGCAGACCACCGGTACCGGCTCGCCGCCGGCGAGCGCGACCATCTCGGGATAGCTGACCCAATAGGGCGCCGGCACGATCACCTCGTCACCCGGATTGATGGTCGCCATCAGCGCGTTGTACAGCACCTGCTTGCCGCCGACGCCGACGATGACCTGGTTCGGCTTGTAGCTGAGCCCGTTCTCGCGCTGGAACTTGGCGATGATGGCTTCCTTCAGCTCAGGGATGCCGTCGACCGCGGTGTACTTGGTCTTGCCGTCCTGGATCGCCTTGATCGCCGCCTGCTTGATGTTCTCCGGCGTGTCGAAATCCGGCTCGCCGGCGCCGAGGCCGATGACGTTGCGGCCCGCCGCTTTGAGGACGCGCGCTTTGTCCGTGACCGCGATGGTCGCGGACGGCTTCACACGGTCGAGCGCAGCGGCAAGGAAAGGCATCATCAGCTCCTATGCAGGCGTCGTGAACCGCTCTTCGGCCACGACTTGTCATGTTTGGGAAACGCCGCATCGTAAGGCGTGCGGCGCGGCATCGCAAGAAGCTTGGACACATGGCTCCCAAGACTTTAGGGAACATTAAAGCCGCCCGGCTAGGCTGCCACGTAACATTGTTCGAATTTGCCGGCCGAAAATGAACGATTTCCTTGCCGCCTTGCGATCCGGCGACTGGCTGACGGCCGCGCGGATCAGAACCTACAGCCTGATGCTGCTGGGGCTCGCGGTGGTGGCCATCGCGGGCTGGATCGCGCTCTCGGATCATCTGGTCGACCGCAACGGCAAGCCGATCGGCACCGATTTCTCCAATGTCTATGCGGCAGGGGTGCTGACCCTGAAGGGCAAGGCGGCCGATGCCTACGACCCGCCGCTGCAGCACGCCGCCGAGATGGCCGTGTTCGACGGCCGCGACGTGCCGTTCTTCGGCTGGCATTATCCGCCGTTCTTCTTCGCCATCGCCGCCGCGACGGCGCTCCTTCCTTATGCCGGCGGACTGGCGCTGTGGGTGTTTGCGAGCCTTGCGATGTATCTCGCGGTGATGCGTGCAATGCTACCGCGCCCGGAAACCCTGCTCGTGGCGGCAGCCTTCCCGGCAGTGTTCGTCAATATCGGCCACGGCCAGAACGCGTTCTTCACCGCGGCCCTTCTGGGTGGGGCCATGCTCGCGCTGGAGCGCAAGCCCTGGCTCGCCGGCGTGCTGATCGGCCTGCTCGCCTACAAGCCGCAATTCGGGGTGCTGATCCCGCTCGCGCTGCTGGCAGGCTCGCGCTGGTCGGCCATTGCGGCGGCCGCCGCCACGGTGGCGGCGCTGGTCGCCATCAGCTTTGCCACGCTCGGCAGCGAGGTGTGGCATGCCTTCTTTCAATCGATGAATTTCACGCAGACCGTGGTGCTCGAACAGGGTGGCACCGGCTGGGAGAAGATCCAGTCGATCTTCTCCGCAGTGCGGCATTGGGGCGCCGACATCCACACTGCCTACGCCATGCAGATGCTGCTTGCGCTGACGCTCGCAGCGAGCGTTGCCTGGCTTTGGCACAGCGATGCCGCATTCGATTTGAAGGCTTCGGCGCTGGCCACCGCGAGCCTGCTGGCGACGCCCTACGTGCTCGATTACGATCTCGTCGTGCTCGCCGTTTCGATCATCTTCTTCGTCCGCCACGGTCTTGCGCACGGTTTTCGCGACTATGAGATCAGCCTGCTTGGCGCGGCCTGGATCGTGCCGCTGCTATCACGCAGTGTCGCCGGCCTCACCACCGTTCCGCTCGGCCTGATCGTCATGCTGATGCTATTCACCCTCACCATGCGACGCGCGTGGAATGATCGCGCTGCCGAGATCGCCGTGCAGGCGCATATCGCGCAAGCGTGATCTCATTTGTTTGAACGGGCGGGCAAGTTGTTGCTGGCCGCTGCACTGCGGCAGTGCTTTTCGACTTTTTCCAGCCGCCGGCCCTTGCAGCGCGCCGCCTTCGGCATCATTGTCTGGCCGCATTGCGGGATGATTTGCTATCCTGCTCTGGTAGACTGCGCGTGGCGCTTCCTTCCATCGCAAGCTTCGTCAAACCGAAACGGCCGAATGTACAAGCTCTATTCGATGCAGCGCTCGGGCAACAGCTACAAGGTCCGCCTTGCGCTCGCGCTTTTGAACGCGCCCTATCAGGCGGTCGAGATCGACATCCTGCGCGGCGAAAGCCGCACGCCTGAATTCCTCGCCAAGAACCCGAGCGGCCAGGTGCCGCTGCTCGAGGTCGGCGATGAGCGCTTCATCGCGGAGTCCAATGCGATCCTTTGGTATGTCGCTGGCGGCACGCCCCTGGTGCCGGAATCCCGCATCGAGCGCGCCGAAGCGCTGCAATGGATGTTCTTCGAGCAGCACGCGCTGGAGCCGAACATCGGCGCGGCCTATTTCTGGCTCTTGCTGGTGAAGGGTGGGCGCGACCTGCAGACGCACGCCTTGGAGGACTGGATGGAGCGCGGCTATGCGGCGCTGCAGGTGATGGAGAATCATCTCAAGGGCAACGACTACTTTGCCGCCGGCCAGCTCACGGTGGCCGACATCGCGCTGTATGGCTATACCCATGTCGCCGACCGCTGCGACTACGATCTTTCGACGTTTCCGAAAGTGCGGTCCTGGCTGCGGCGGGTCGAGCAGACCCCCGGCTTCGTGACGATGGACTGGCAACCGGCCGACGTGGCCGACAGCGCCGGAATCGCCGCCGACTACGACTGATGGGCAGTCGGCCCCAAAAGCAAAATATCGGGTAAAAAACCCGGATTAGCGGGAACAAACCCCTGCACTGCCTCGATTCTGCCTTTTTCCATGGCGCACCGCCGCAATCCTGCCTGCCATTCCCTTAGAATTTACTTCTGCGGGTGATTCGCCCGTGCATGTACGGGTAAGGGATTCCGGTTCATGGTTCGGTCGCCTCGCGCCCCGCTCGTGAAGTCTACAAGGCTTCCCCGCAGCCATCCGTTGCGAACGTCGCAACGACGTGGCTCGGGCCCGAACCTGTCGGAGGCCGGCTTTCACGGCGAGACGACACTCACGCTCTCCTCGCATTTCACCAACATGGTGGCCGCGATCATCGCCGTCGGCACGCTGTCACTTTGCGTCAGTGTCACCATCGCGGTGCTGACGATCAAAGCCAGCCTGTCCATCCCCACGTAGCTTCAGGCCATTATGACAACCCATCGCGGTTTTCGCGACAACAGGCGATGATCGTCTCGCGCGCACCACATGGCGATGAAATCAACTGTCGTAATCGTTGCCGTCAGCTTGGCTCTCGCGATCCTGCTGGCCGCCTCCCTTGTCATCGCCATCGAGCGCCGCGGCGAACTCTCGCTGTGGCCGCTCAGCGACGGTCCGGTGGTCCAAGTCCGCGCCGCCGAGCCGCCCACACAACAAACATCCGAGCCGGATTGATCCTGTAAGACATGCCGCGTATCGAAGGTTCGTTCACATGGTGAGACCTTCGATGTCCGACGCACTGACCATTCGCGCCATCACGCGCCAGGATTACGACCGCTGGCTGCCGCTCTGGGACGGCTATAACGCCTTCTATGGACGCAGCGGCGCGACTGCACTGCCGGCGGAAGTGACCGCAACGACGTGGTCGCGCTTCTTCGACGCCTATGAGCCGGTGCATGCGGTGGTCGCTGAAAGCGGCGGGACATTGCTGGGGCTTGCGCATTATCTTTTTCACCGCACGACAACGGCGATCGTACCGCTCTGCTACTTGAACGATCTGTTCACGGCGGACGCCGCGCGCGGCAAGGGCGTTGGGCGCGCTTTGATCGAGGCGGTCTATGACGAAGCCCGGCGTGCCGGATCGCCGCGTGTCTATTGGCAGACCCACGAGACCAATACTGTCGCGCAGGCGCTCTATGACAAGGTCGCGGAGCGTTCGGGGTTCATCGTGTATCGCAAGACGATGTAACACCACGAGAGTTGCAGCGAAAGCTTGCTGCGGTTCGATCATGCGACTGTCACGACTACGTAACACGGCAAGGCTAGCCTCATCCGGCGTTTGATCAGGCCCCCCGTCAAGGATCATGCGCAGCGGTCCCGTCAGTTGCCGCATCTGACCGGGGCCGCATTTTTTTTGTAACCTATTGTTGCGCCTGTTTGTCGGCGCTTACTTTCCGCCGACCGTCTGCCGCACTTCAAAGCCTTCGAATTGCGGCGGACCGAGATACATCACCTTGTGGTCGCCGGCGCCCTTGTGCGCGGCACGGAAGGCCTCCGAGCGTGTCCAATCCTCGAAGGCGGCACGGCTCGCCCAGATCGTGTGCGAGGCGTAAAGCGTGTGATCCTCGGCCTCGGGCCCTTTCAACAGATGAAACTCGACGAAGCCCGGCACCTTATCGAGGTGGCTGTCGCGCGACGCCCAGACCTGCTCGAAAGCGGCCTCCGAGCCCTTGGCGACGCGAAAGCGATTCATGGCGATGAACATGCTGATCTCCTGCTACGGTATGTGCCGCGACACCTCAGTAGCAGACTTTGCGGCCGCCCGCCTACGCCACCAATCCCTTCATCGGCTTCACTGCGGCGCTGTCCGGGAATACGGTTGCAGCCAGCGCGCGATCGCCGATGCCGAGATGATCGGCGAGCACACCCTTCAGCACAGCGCGCAGATCGGTCGTCGGCGCGAGGTCCCGGGCCTGATAGAGGCTCGCGGGCTTCAGGCCTGGCCAGTCCGCGATCACGCGGCCACCGTTCACGGCACCACCCGCGAGCAGCGCGATGGTGCCGGTGCCGTGATCGGTGCCCTCGGTGCCGTTGATCTTCGCCGTGCGGCCGAACTCGGTTGCGACCACGACGACGGTGTCGCGCCAATGTGAGCCGAGCCCGCTCTCGAATTCGGCCAGCGCGCCGTCGAGACCCGAGAGCAGGCCGGCGAGGCGCCCGACCGCGCCGCCTTCATTGGCATGGGTATCCCAGCCGTCGAACGCGAGCGCTGCGATCCGCGGACCGTCATCGGCAGCCATCAGCTTGGCGGCACCCCGCGCGACTTGGCGCATGGCTGCGGCGGCGTTGCCGCCGAGCTTGACCTTCATATCATTGCCGAGCGCGACTTTCTCCAGTTGCAGGCCTTGCGAGAGCACGGTCGCCAGCGCCGGATCGCGATGGGTGTAGAGATCGATGAGGCGCATCGCGGTGTCGTCATCGGCTTGCGGCAGGCTCACCGGCGCCCAACCGACCGTCGGAGCCGTGCCCCGCAACACCAGCGGCGTGGTCGGCCCGACCGCGAGCGCACCGGCCACGTGCTCGCCACGCGGCAGCGCCTCGACGGCGCGGTTGAGCCAGCCGGACTGCACCCGGCCGGGACCGGGAAATCCGCTCTCCAGCACGTCCTGACCGTCGAAATGCGAGCGATCACGATAGGACGTCGCGACCGCATGCACCACCGCCGCATGCTTGTCCCGATACATGCGGGCGAATTCCGGCATCGACGGATGCAGCGCGAAGAACGCGTCGAGCACGAGGGCAGGATGCGGACCGTCGGCGCTCAACGCGATCGCGCCGTGCAGGCCGGCATAATCGGGATCGCCGATCGGAGCGACCGTGGCGAGGCCATCCAGCGCGCCGCGCAGGATGATGACGACAAGACGCGGATCGCGCGCATCCGCGGCACATGCTGACCTCGGCAGGTAAGCCCAGGCAGCGAACGATGCGCCGGCGAGCAAAAACTGGCGGCGTGACGTCAGCAGCGGCGGCTTGATCAGCTCCATCGTCATCTCCTCTGGAATTCCGGCGACATCAACAACAGCGCGAGCGCCTGCTGGCGCGACTCCGCCCGTTCGATGGTGCGCCGCGTCTCGCTCGAGGCCGCTTCGCCCGCGACGAGATCCAGCAGCTCGCGCGCATCGATCGCATTGCCGAGCTTCGAGGCCAGCTGCGCAGAGATGTCGAGCCGCAACTTCATGCCCTCCGGCGCGGCCCAGGCCGCGTTGGTATCGGGAAAGCCATTGGGGCCCGCCGGGGTCCACAACGGCTGCCCCAGGCTATTGAGGCCGCCGAGATAAGGGCCGGGATCTTCCGGCACCCGGGCCAGCAAGCGTCCGCTCGCCACCAGGAATTCATAAGGGTTGCGGATCTTGGTCAGCGGCGCCGACCACGCCTCGTCGGCGTCGACGAGCGCGAGCGTGAGCGCGTTCAGGTCGCCATCGGTGCTCCTGAACACGCTCTCGAGCCGCGCCACCAGTGCGGGCGGAGGATCATCGGCAACGAAATGGCGCACGAATTTGGTCGCGATAAATCTTGCGGTCGAGGGATGGCGCGCGATGTCGGCGAGCGCGGCTTCGCCCTGCGCCAGGCCGTTGTCCTGATAGACCTTGCCGAGCAAGGTCTGCGGCCCCGGCTCGTGCGCGTTGGCGTTGAACGCGAAGCTGCCTGGCGTCCCTAATTGGCCCCGCCGCCCGGCGAAGGTCCAGCCCGTGATGATGCGCGCGAGCGTGGTGACGTCTTCCTGGGTATAGCCGCCGCCGACGCCGAGTGTATGCAGTTCCATAATCTCGCGCGCCAGATTCTCGTTCAGGCCACGCTGGCGATTCCGCCCGGCCCGCGAGTCCGGTCCCAGCGATTGCTGGTTATCGAGAAAGAACAACATGGCCGGATGCTGCTCGACCGCCTTCAGCATGTCCGCGAAGCGGCCGAACACATGCGGGCGGATTGCCTCGCGTTCAAATGCGCCGGCCCAGATCCGAGCCAGTTCGCCCTTGCTGGCGGAAATGCAGAAATGGTTCGACCAGAATGCCACCAGCCGCTCGGTGAATCCGCAGTCGGCCAGCACCGCGCGCTGCAGCCGAGCCAAGGCTTCAACGCGGTAGGTCTTCTGGATCACGTTGAGCGGTTGTTGTGGCTGCGGCGCCGGCCTGGCCATATTGGGCTGCATTGCCGCGTTGGACTGGGCGACGCCAGGCGCGGCCATGCTCGCATCGCCGTCCGCAGGCTTCGTTTCCCGCGCGCCGCCTCCGACGTTGCTGGCGAGCGCGTTGAGCGAGAGGCTACGTTGCAGCGGCTTGCCACCCGTTGGAGCCGAGGGCGGAGACTCGGTTGTTGGCGCACCGGATCTCGCCATTTCTCGCGCGCGCTTCACCTCGTCCTGATAGGCGAAGACGGCTTCCGCCAAGGCTTGCGTCGATTGCAGCCCAGGCACCTCGAGCAGCTCACCGCTCGCGCGAGCGATCTCTGATTTGACGAAGCCGCGCGGGTCCGTCGCCGCATTGGTGAAATCGCCTGACGCGCCGCCGCGCGCACCGAAGCCGAAACGATTGAGCGCAACGAGGGCTGCTTGCGGATCACGGGCCATCGTCATCACCTACACGATCTCATGCACCGGCCGATGCAGCGCCCAGCTTGCACTGTGGCATATTGGCCGACGCGCCACTATACTTGGCGGCCACATGAACCTGACATGAAAGGGCGCGGTTCCGATCGTGACAAATCGTTTAGAAAGCGCCCCGCTTTTGGAAGGCGTTGCGCGCCGCCTTACCTGCGCGGCCTGCGGGACCGAATTCACCTGCGATCCCGGCGGGGCCTGCTGGTGCTTCGAAGAAGCCGTTTGCTTGCCGCTGCCCGCCGCCGGCGCGAGCGGCTCGGATCAGGACTGCTTGTGCCGCGACTGCCTGCGCAGGCTTGCGAATGAGCGGAATGCGGCTGCGCAGTGATGGAACGCTGGCACATCGAGGCCGTCCTGCTCGACATGGACGGCACGCTGCTCGACACCGAGAAGGTCTATCTCGAAGCTTCGATTGCAGCGCTGGGGACGCTCGGCTACACCGATGGCGTCGAGGCGCTGTGCCACCGGATGATCGGCATCCCCGGCCCGGAATGTCAGCTGCTTTTGCGCGAGCATTTCGGCGCTGACTTTCCGATCGAGCAGGTGAACGGGCTGTTCGCGGCGAACTGCGCCGAGATTCTCAAACAGGGCTTGCCGTTGAAGCGTGGCGCGATCGCGCTGCTCGATGCGCTCGAAGCCGCCCGCCTCCCAAAGGCGATCGTCACGTCCTCGTCCCGGCGGACGGCCGCGCAGCATCTCGGCGCGGCCGGCATCGGCGCGCGCTTCGACGCAATCCTGACGCGCGATGATGTCAGCCGCGGCAAGCCGCATCCCGACCTCTATCTGCTCGCCGCCGAGCGCCTCGGCACCGTTGCGCAAGCTTGCCTCGCCGTGGAGGACTCCAATCCCGGGGTCGCGGCAGCCCATGCCGCCGGCGCGATCACGCTGATGGTCCCGGACATCGTCGCACCGACCGAGGAGACGCGGGCGCGATGTGCCGCCGTGCTCCCGAGTCTCTATGCGGCGATCAAGCTCCTCGCGAGAAACGGGGTTCTGGGTCTCGCGCGTGGCGACGGCAGTCAGCCCGCAGATCTATGAGCCGACCAGCACGCGGCCTGTCTGGCAGCGATCCGATCTCATCAAAAGCAGGCTTAGGCTGCTAAACTCTATTTACGATCTTCCCTGCGGAATGCAGGCCATATTTTCCGGTTAACCCCTAAATGCTACATCGCGCTCGAATTCCAAATGAGCGTTTCATGACCCGCTTCGTTGTCGTTGTCTGCATTGCCTTCGTCACGACCTTTGTGGGTGTCAGTTGGGCCATTCGCGGCTTTCCGATGCGAGCCCCGGCCCCCCAGTTAGCCGCGCAAGTCCCTGCGCTTGTTGATACGACCTTCGGCGACGATCATGCCAAGGAATTCGAGCGAAAGGCCTGGATCGCCGAGCACACTTCGCAGAGCGACAAGAATCCCAAGCTCGATGCGCTGCGACTCGACGCGCTCCAGGCTGCCACCGCCTACAAAATGTCGCCATGCGACAAGACGATGAAGAAGAACCTGGTCGATGCCGTGACGGCCTATACGCGGGCCTACATCGCCAAACTGGATTGCCCCCGCCCCGGAGGCCTGATGATGTTCTGCAGCGACAAGACGATCAGGGATGCCGCAGACACGTTCTCGACTCCGCTGGACAAGCGCGTGCAGGATGCCTTCAACGAGGCCTTCGAGCAAAAGGGCGTGGTCAAGGTCGATTTTCCGGAAGATGTTCGGTTCGAGATGCTTCAGTTCACCGGACCGTCCTTCTGGGGTGACGACGAATCACCAATCTGCCTGCCGAGACAGCTGCATACGGGGCGAGACGCGCGATGAGTCGCCTCTGGTTCATCGTCTGGGCCATCGTGATCTGGCAAGTTGCCGTGCGCACCTGGACGCCGGCAGCGACTCCAACACCCGAATCTTTCACGCCGATAAGTGGAATAGAATTCGACGAACACGAGAAATACATCGAGGATGCTCGCCGATCGAATCGCAAAGACGCCTTGGCTGCGCTCGATAGGCCATGGAGCGAGCGCTGCGGCCCGAACCGACCGAAATTCATTGGCGGATTGAATGCGTACTACCGTGATCGCCAGAACCAGCATGATCGCTACCCAGAGATCTACGGTCCAGCCGGCGCTGACTATATTGCCAAGCAATGGGACACGCCCGACGACCGGCGCATTGTGCGCTTGACGCAGGAGGCGTTTGCCAACGGCTATTTGCGCCTGTCGGATTTCGATGGCCTCGCGACCGAAATGGTCAGTGCCGTTGTCCTCGGCGAGCGAGTGACCGGACGCGGCTGCGCTGCGTAGCGCGGCGGAAAATGCAGCGGTCACGAGCGCGTACGCGGCGCTGCCAGGGGGTTCCATGTAGCTAGAATTCCGGGAGCAGCTTCACAACGGCAAAGACGCGGGCCAGAGTGGCAGTTCTCGAATGACTTACGGTGCGACGCGTTCCTTGATCTGACGCAATACGCGATCTCCGAATGCGGTGCGTGATGCACTGATCGCAACGCCGCCTGGGAGTTCATCGTGAGCACGCTGACCAAGTTTGCGCTCGGCGCCATGGGACGTCTCCGCCCGAAACCCGTCCGTGGCGACGCCTCGCCGACCCTCCCCCTGCCGCCCCCCGACAAGCGCGCGCCCCTGATGCTGGCGCTTGCGGAGCGACATTCCTCGCGCGAGTTCGCCGCCACCGAACTGCCGCTGCCGCTTCTCGCCAACCTGTTGTGGGCCGCCAACGGAATCAATCGCGATGACGGCGGACGCACCGCCCCATCGGCGATGAACACTCAGGAAATCGACATCTACGTTGCCCTGCCCACCGGGGCATATCTTTACGATGCAGCCGCAAACGCACTCCGCCTTGTCGCCGGCAGCGACGTCAGGCGCGTGACCGGCTATCAGGATTTCGTCGACAATGCGCCGCTCGACCTCGTCTATGTCGCCGACCACGGTCGGATGAAGCTGATCCCGGTGAACATGCGCGCGAGCTATGCGAACGTTGCGGCCGGCGCGATCACCCAGAATGTCTACCTGTTTGCCGCCGCGAACGGGCTGGCGACCGTTATCCGCGCCTGGATCGACCGCGAGGCGATCGCCAATGCGCTCGGCCTCAGTCACGATCAGGAGGTCCTGCTGTCGCAGACGGTCGGATTTCCGAAGTAGCGGACGCGGGCGTTATGTCATAGCCGCGGCGCGGCTCATTGGCCTAGCGGACGCCGGTGCGCGCGTTTCGATGCCGTCGCGGGCCTGCGGATGCCGTCCGTGCCGGAGGCGCCGATAGGACGGGGACCGCCCGCGAGCGCAGCAGCGACCAGCGCGTGCGCGGCGCTGCCGGCCGTCTCCATATAGCCGGCATCCCGATGCAGCAGCACGACGGCGAAGGCGCCGTCCAATAGCAACAGCATCTGCCGCGCCAGTTCGCCCGCGTCGCGAATCCCTGCGGCTTCGAAAGCGGCAAGCAGCCAGCCTTCGAACTTCTTCTTGTGCGCGGCGCCGATCTTGATCGCGGGATGCCCGGGCAGATTGGCGAGTTCGGCCGTGGTGCGCAGGAAGCCGCAGCCGCGCCATTTCGGATGGCGCACCGAGCGCGCGAGGTTCGTGAAGATGGCGGCGACCTTGTCCGGCAGAGCCCCTTCGGCCTCCTCGAACCAGCGTTTGAACAGCGCCAGATTGGGCTGGTCGCGCGCGGCGAGATAGGCGGCGATCAGGTCGTCCTTGCTCCGGAAATGATAATACAGCGTCTTCTTGGTGAGCCCCGCCTTCTCCGCCACCGCATCGACGCTGACCGCGCGGATCCCCTCGCTATAGAACAGCGCGCTTGCCGCCTGGATGATGCGCGTGCGGGTCGGATCGGAGGAACGGGCCATGGCGTCAATGTATACTGACCAGTGAATATACACAATGTGGACCCTCCTCTACTTTAATGACTGCTTTGCCCAGCCGGAGACCACTTGCATGCCCGCCCCTGTCCTGATCGAGATCGAGGACCACATCGCGCTCCTGACGCTGAGCCGGCCTGAGCGCCTCAACGCGCTGAGCTACGGTCTGATCGATGCGCTGATGGCCGCGCTCGACCGCATCGAAACCGACTCTGCGGTGCGCGCGGCCATCCTGACCGGCGCCGGCGAGCGCGCTTTCTCGGCCGGCGCCGACATCCACGAATTCTCCGTGAGCGTTCGTCAGGGCCGTGGAGCAGCGATCCGCGATTTCGTCCGGCGCGGGCAAGCCCTGACCGCGCGGCTGGAGTCCTTCGGCAAGCCGGTGATCGCCGCCGTCAATGGCCTGGCCTTCGGCGGGGGCTGCGAGATCACGGAAGCCGTGCACCTCGCCATCGCCAGCGAGCGCGCCTCGTTTGCCAAGCCCGAAATCAAGCTCGGCATGCCGCCGACATTCGGCGGCACACAGCGGCTGCCGCGGCTGGTCGGCCGCAAGCGCGGCCTCGAATTGCTACTGACCGGCGATCCGTTCTCGCCTGAGCGCGCAATAGAGATCGGCCTCGTCAATGCGGTGGTGCCGCATGACGAGCTGCTGCCCGCCGCACGCGAGCTTGCGCGCCGTATCACCCGTCATTCGCCCGATGCGGTCACGAGCATCATCACGGCTGCGACGCGTGGGCTCAACATGGCGGTTGCGGAGGGCTTGCTGGTCGAGAGCGAGCAATTCGCCCGCCTCGTCGGCGGTCGCGATCTTGCGGAGGGGTTGGCGGCCTGGCACGAACGCCGGCCGCCGAAGTTCTGATCGTTAGACGGGAAAGCCCGGCGACTTGCGCGCCATGCCATCGAAGGCGTCGAGCAGCCGCTCGCGCCAGGCATAGACGGGATCGTCCTGGTCCAGCAGCTTGAAGGGGCTCACGACGCGCGCCCATTGAAAGCCGCCGAACACGATGTAGTCGGCGTAATTTGGCTGCTGACCGCCAATGAAGGGCTGCGACTTCATCGTCAGCCGCAACGGGTCGAGCGACTTGCGAAAACCGGGCACGGCCTGATCGCGATTGGCCATCACCTCTTCGAGGCTCTTGCCGAACCGTGCCTCGCGGGATGCGCGGAAGTAATCGGCATCGACGGCGGCAAGATTTTTCGGGATGTCGGCGATGATGAACGGAAAGATGCCGCCGACGATGGCGATGTCGCCCCACCAGTTCATGAAGCGCGCCACGGCGCGACCGCCGTCGCCGCCGAACAGCGACGGTCGTTCCGGATAGGTGTCTTCCAGGTAGTTCGCGATCACCCAGGAATCGACCACCGCTTTGTCGCGGTCGAGCATCACCGGGACCTTGTCCGCACCGTGCGGAGCGATCGCTGCCTTCTCGGTGAAGCGCCACGGAATCGATTCCGCTGTGAGGCCCTTATGCGCCAGCGCCATTCGAATGCGCCAGCAATAGGGGCTGAACGGACGGGTTTCGTCGGTGCCGACGAGTTCAAACAGTTTGAGTGACATGCGTTCCTCCCGTTCCCGATAGTCATGCCCCGCGCAGGCGGGGCATCCAGTACGCCGAGCCGGTCATTGTTGATCGAAACAGCTGCGTCTACTGGATCATCTGCTTTCGCTGATGATGACAGCCGGAACGTGGCCCGTCTAGCGCACCACCGACGCGGTCTGGCCGAACAGGATCTTGCGCTCCTCTTCGGTGCGGATCGCCGGCTGGCCGTAATTGGGATTGACCTCCTTGGCCTTGGCATAAGCGCGCTGCGTCGCCGGTCGCGCCTTGATGTCGGCGAGCCAGCGCTTCACGTTCGGGAAGTCCTCGATGTTCTGGCCCTGCGCCTCGTGCGGCACCACCCAGGGATAGCAGGCCATGTCGGCGATCGAATAATCGTCGGCGATGAATTCGCGGCCGGCCAGGCGCTTGTTGAGCACGCCATAGAGCCGATTGGTCTCGTTGACGTAGCGGTCGATCGCGTACGGGATCTTTTCCGGCGCGTAGTTGCGGAAGTGATGGTTCTGCCCGGCCATCGGCCCGAGGCCTCCCATCTGCCAGAACGTCCACTGGATCACGTCGTAGCGGCCATAGATGTTGGAGGGCAGAAACTGCCCGGTCTTCTCGGCGAGATAGAGCAGCATCGCGCCGGATTCGAAGATCGAGATCGGCTTGCCGCCGCCCTTCGGCTCATGGTCGGTCAGCGCGGGAATCCGGTTGTTCGGCGCCACGGCCAGAAACTCGGGCGCGAACTGCTCGCCTTTGCCGATATTGATCGGGATGATCCTGTAGGGCAGCCCGGTCTCCTCCAGGAACATCGTGATCTTGTGGCCGTTCGGCGTGGTCCAGTAATAGAGGTCGATCATCGCGCGTTTCCCTGTGCCTCATGCAAGAAGATGCATCTGCATGAAACTCGCCGGAACGCATCCGCAAGTCAATGCCGGTCGCGGCACCCGCAGAAATGTGATCGCGCCTACGACGTCCGCCCATGCGTCCGCAACAGCTGCTCGCCCGCTTCGGTCACCGTGATCACGACGCCGAAGCCCTCGATGGTCTCGCGCGTGACGTAGCCGCACTCGGCAGCATCCTCGAAGATCGTCAGCCGCGGACACGACGTCTTCCAGGTCGCGATCACCTCGGCGTGGCTGCGCGGCGCCCGCGCGATCCATTCGACGAAGTCCAGCACCAGCGGATCGGCAATTTCGCTCATGCTCGCTCTCCCTTAATCGGCGGCGAGGGTGCTGCGGGCAAACAGCAGCAGCCACCCGCCGTAGAGTATGTAGTAGCCGGCAACGGTCGTGATCAGGCGGTTGGCCCAGATCCGGAACTGCTGCTCGCTCAGCGCCTCCAGGATGCGGCGGGCCAAGGTGGTGCCGAGCATCGAGGCGGCGATCGCAACGACCGCGAGCGTAGGATCGAGGCGCGCGGCCTGGTCGATGATGCCGCCGAAATAGATCAGCTTGGTCAGGTGGCTTGCGACCTGGCAGGTCGCCTTGGTGGCGACGATCGCGCGGCGGTCGAAGCGGGCTCCCAAAAAGAAGGTATCCAGTAGCGGCCCCGATACGCCGGTCATCAGCATCAGCCCCATGCAGACCGAGCCGTACAGCGTGCCTTGCCAGATGCTGTCCGGATCCGGCTTCAATCCGGCCGGCATCATCCGCGCCAGGAAGGGCGTGATGCCGAGCATCAGCAGCGCGGCCGGCTTGTCCGGCACGTAGCGGACCAGCGACCACGCCGCCAGCGCCAGCGCACAACCGATGAGATAGACGAGGACCGGCCGCCAGCGGACATGGCGGCGCCACAGCACCGCGCGCCAGCCGTTCGAGGCCATCTGGGTGATCGCATGCAGCACCATGGCCGCGGGCAGCGGCATCAGCGCCAGCAGCACGCCGATCAGGATCAGCCCGCCCACCATGCCGAAGATGCCGGACAGGAAGGCTGTCCCGACCATCAACAATCCAAGTGCTGTGATCAGCGCCGCCGTCATGTCCGTTCTCCTCTGCAGCTATGAATTGCTCCGCATTGCCTGTGACGCAAACCGAGTTATGTTGTCCTCCATCAGCTTTCCTGAGGGTTTATGCGGCGGGTCCTGTTTCTCAACGGCATCAAGGCATTCGAGGCGGCGGCGCGCAGTGGCAGCTTCGCCGCGGCCGGTGCGGAGCTCAACGTCTCGGCTGCCGCGATCAGCCGCATGGTCCACCTGCTCGAGCAGCGGCTGGGCGTCGTGCTGTTCGAGCGCAAGGCCAACCGCCTGGCACTCACCGCCGCGGGCCGCACCTATCAGAACGGCTTGACCCCGATCTTCGATGCGCTGGCCTCGCTCACCGCGCAGGTCATGGCGCCGGCGAATCGGCGCGTGCTGACGCTCGGGGTGGGACCGACCTTTGCGATGAAGTGGCTGATCCCACGGCTGGTGGATTTCAGCAAGGAAGAGCCCGACATCGAGGTGCGGATCACGACCGGTGGCGCCGCGGTCCCGTTCGGCGACGATTGGAGCTGCGGCATCCGTCTCGGCGACGGAGCCTGGCCGGGCCTGGTCGCCGAGCCGCTGTTCGCCGCCGATCTGCTGCCGGTCTGCACGCCGCGGCTGGCGGCCTCCTTGAAGCGGCCCGCGGATCTGAAAGGACCGAGCCTCTTGCGCGTCGCACACGCCGCCGAGGACTGGTCGCTCTGGCTGAAGGCCGCCGGCCTGACGCGGATCGCGGCGCGCGGCACCGTCTTCGAATACTACGGCCAGGCGCTGCAGGCCGCGGTCGACGGCCTCGGCGTCGCCATGGGCATCCGTCCTTATATCGATGACGACCTCGCTGCCGGCCGGCTGGTTGCGCCGTTTGCGCTCAGCGTCCCCAAAGGCGAGCGCTGGTATCTGGTGTATCGCAGCTTCCAGTCCGGACAGCGCGATTTTACCGCTTTCCGCCGCTGGATCATGCATGCTGCAGCGCAGCCCGATGGCACAGCGGCCCGACCCGACGTCGTTCGACAAAAAAGACGTGATCATGTGAACCGACTCACACACGCCGGCACAAATTCATGATGTGATGGAGGTTCGGTGTCTTCAGCCCTGCTGACCGGAATTCGCGTGCGTGGTCGCCGCAGCGGGTTGCGCGAATGCTCAAGTCAGCCTGCTGGGAGCCGCCGCTTGCGTACCGCTATTCGGTCTGAAGTCCCTCAGGTTCGAATCCGCGGCATCCGCGCAGGGGATTTCGGACTGCGGGTACCAGGACTGCTTATGACGTATCAGTACGAGGATTTTACCATCGAACCTTTCGAAGCGGGTCGAGGTCTCTGGCACGCGCGGATTCGCCGCTCGGACATGAGCCCTGTCATCATCAATGGGGTCTCGTTTCCCAGCCTGGAAGTCGGCTTCGCCTGGTCGGATGTCGAAATGGCGGTGGCCGATGCCAAGAGCCACATCGATCGGTTTCGGAAGCGCTGGGGATAACTCGCAAGCTTCCGTGCCAGCCAACTAACAGGCGAACTAAAAAGCCCTTCTCAACCAGTCCTTTCACTGCTCACCGCGGACCGCCATCATGGCCGAGCCTCAAATCCGGCACTGGAGTGCCACGATCCGCTCCCGTTGCCCCGACTGCGACGGGCAGCTGACGGTGCTGCGCGTGATCGACGGCCGCGGCGGCGCCGAATATTGGGCGCTGCAATGCGTGTCCTGCCAGGGCGTGCATCTCGACATCATCGAGCCGCCGACGCGGCACTAGCTACTCCACCGCTTGCTTGGGCGGCTCGACGATCGCGAAGCCGCCGGCAAACTCGTCGAACATCGCAAACAGCTCCTGCAGCTTGAGCGGATTGCCCGACAGCGCGACCTCGCCGGTCGCGACCGCCGCCAGCATGGTGCGCTGCTTGCTCGAGATCGCATCGAACGTGGCGCGGGTCAGCTTGACGCCGGCATCGGCCTTGTCGTCGAGCGGACCGGCGCGATGGGTCAGCGCCGAATTCTCCAGGTTCATCACCTGGGTCTCGCCGCTATCGGTGAAGGTCCAGTTGATCACGATGTGCTTGCCCTCGGCCTTGGCGGCGTTCAGCCGCACGCCGAGGAAATCGAAGGCGAGATCGATGCTGACGCCCTTCAGGAGCTCGGCATTCGCTGCCGCCGCCGCTTGCGGCTTCGGCGGTCCATTGCGCAGCTCGGCCGCGCCGGTGAGATAAGCATCGCGCCAGGTCGCGGCCTCGCTCTGGTAGCCGAGCTGCTCCAGCGCATCGGCCCCGAGCGCGCGCGCCGCCTTGTTCTCGGGGTCGGCGAAGACGAGCTGGCTCATGATGCTCGCCACCCAGCGGTATTGCCCCGCCTTGAAATCCTCCTGCGCCCGCGCCAGCACGGCATCCGCCCCACCCATGTAATCAATGGTCTTCTTGGCGGACTCGCTGCGCGGCAGCGGGTTGAGGTCGGCCGGATTGGCATCGTACCAGCCGAGATAGAACTGATAGACCGCCTTGGCGTTATGGCTCAGCGTGCCGTAATAGCCGCGCGCCGACCAGTCGCCGGCCAGACTCGCCGGCAGCTTCAATTTTTCCGCGATCTCCGTCGACGTCAGCCCGTGATTGAGCAGCCGCACCGTCTGGTCGTGGATGAACTTGTAGAGGTCGCGGTGCCGCTTCAGGAACGCGACGATCCGCTCATTACCCCACATCGGCCAGTGATGCTGCGCGATCACGACGTCAGTGCGGTCGCCATAGCGCGCGATGGCGTCGTCGATATAGCGCGACCACATCCGGCCGTCGCGGATCTCGGCGCCGCGCAGCGTGTAGAGATTATGCATGTTGTGCGTGGCGTCTTCCGCCATGTCCAGGAGCTTGAACTGCGGAAAATACAGCAGCATCTCGGCCGGCGCTTCCGAGCCCGGCACCAGGTAGAATTCGATCTCGACGCCGTCGATCGTGCGCGTCTCGTAGTCCTGCTTGATGAGGTCGTTCGGCGGGATCAGCGAGTTGGTGCCGCGCGACAGCGCCTTGCCGAGCCCGATGTCGATCTGACCGCGCTCGCTGATCGGCAGGTTGATGCCATACATATATTGCGCGCGGCGGGCCATCGCGGCGCCCGCGATCACGTTCTCCGCGACCGCATGCTCCATGAAGCCGTCGGGCGCGAGCACCTTGACCTTGCCGGAGGCGGCATCCTCGGCGGTGATGACGCCCTTGGCGCCGCCGAAATGATCGATGTGGCTGTGGGTGTAGACCACGGCGACGACCGGCTTGGCCGGACGGTGCTTCAGATAGAGGTCGAGCGCGGCCTTCGCGGTCTCGTTCGACAGCAAGGGATCGATCAGGATCAATCCGCTGTCGCCCTCGATGATGGTCATGTTCGAGATGTCGAGGCCCCGCACCTGGTAGACGCGGTCCGTGACCTGGAACAGGCCGTTGGCGGCATTGAGCTGCGCCTGCCGCCACAGGCTGGGATTGACGGTCGGCGGCACCTGATCGCTGTTGAGGAATGCGAACGGCCTGGTGTCGAAGGCCGGCCCGCGCGGACCGGCGATGACGCCATCCTGCACCGTGGCGATGAAGCCGCGCTTGGCGTCGTCGAAGTCGGCGCGATCGGCAAACGGCAGATCCTTTGCGAAAGTCGCGTTGGCCGCGCGGGTCGCCGGCTCGGCATCCGCCTGCTGTGCTGCCAGCTGCTGACAATTCCCTGACAATGCAGCGATGACCGCTCCCGCAATGAAGGCCTTGGGCGCTACGCTCATTCGGTTTCCCTCACGTTCCATGCCGACAGCATCGATGGCTGGCCTTCGCTCTTTTCTGACGGCCGTTTCAGTCCCATATTCCGGCCATGGCGAAGAATCCAGACGCGACCAAGAAACCTGCGAAATCCCCGAAATCCAAAGCACATCGGCCCGACGTGCAGCCGATCGGGCCGGCGCTCGCCGAGCTGTTGAATCCCGCCATCAACAGAGGCGAGAGCGGCATCGGCTCATCGACGGGATTGCAGCCGCCGCCGGATAACTCCTGGGACCGCCGCAGTGGCGGCGAGGCCGCCGCGCATCGCGCCCGCGCTTCGACCCGCGGCAAGAGCGAGGACGTGGCGAAGCGCGATGCCGCAGAGCCCCACCCGATGCCGCTGCGGCCGAACCCGCAGCCGGTGGGGGCAAGACGGTCCGATATCTCGCGTGCGGCGCCCCCACCCAACCCTCCCCCGCAAGCGGGGGAGGGCTCCAGACCGCACACGCCGAGCCCGTATGCGAATAACGATTCCGTGGCCGCGCCGCTTGCGTCCCCTCCCCCGCCTGCGGGAGAGGGTCAGGGTGGGGGCGAGCCGAGCACAGGTCAGCATGGCCTCGCCGAAGCCCCGCAAGCCAATTACGGCACCGCCGCCACCATCCCCACGCTCGATCCTGAGCTCGCGCGGCAGCTCGGCCTGCCGACCGCGGAGGACGACGAGGAAGCGCTGGCCCGTCCGCCCCGCAGCAAGATGGAGGCGCTCGGCGTCAAAGCCACGGCGGAAGCGCTGGAGGCGCTGATCCGCGAGGGGCGCCCGGAATTCCGCAAGGATGACGGCTCGCTGAAGGTGTGGACGCCGCACCGGCCGCCGCGCCCGGAGAAGAGCGAAGGCGGCGTTCGCTTCGAGATCAAATCGTCCTACGAGCCGAAGGGCGACCAACCGCAGGCGATCGCCGAACTGGTCGAGGGCATCGATCGCAACGACCGCACGCAAGTGCTGCTCGGCGTCACCGGCTCCGGCAAGACCTACACCATGGCCAAGGTGATCGAGGCGACGCAGCGCCCTGCCCTGATCCTGGCGCCGAACAAGACCCTCGCCGCCCAGCTCTATGGCGAGTTCAAGAGCTTCTTCCCCGACAACGCAGTCGAGTACTTCGTCTCCTATTACGACTACTACCAGCCCGAGGCCTACGTCCCCAGAACGGACACCTATATCGAGAAGGACTCCTCGATCAACGAGCAGATCGACCGCATGCGCCACGCCGCGACGCGCGCGCTGCTGGAGCGCGACGACGTCATCATCGTCGCCTCGGTGTCCTGCATCTACGGTATCGGTTCGGTCGAAACCTACACCGCGATGACCTTCGCGCTGAAGAAGGGCGAGCGCATCGACCAGCGCCAGCTGATCGCCGATCTCGTGGCGCTGCAGTACAAGCGTACCCAGCACGATTTCACCCGCGGCACCTTTCGCGTGCGGGGCGATGTCATCGACATCTTTCCGGCGCACTATGAGGACCGCGCCTGGCGCGTGAACCTGTTCGGCGACACCGTCGAGAACATCGAGGAGTTCGATCCGCTCACCGGCCACAAGCAGGACGAGCTGGAATTCATCAAGGTCTACGCCAATTCGCACTATGTGACGCCGCGCCCGACCCTGGTGCAGGCGATGAAGTCGATCAAGCAGGAGCTGAAGATCAGGCTCGATCAGCTGCACGCGCAGGGGCGCCTGCTCGAAGCGCAGCGGCTGGAGCAGCGCACCACCTTCGACATCGAGATGATGGAGGCGACGGGAAGCTGCGCCGGTATCGAGAACTATTCGCGCTATCTCACCGGACGCCGGCCTGGCGAGCCGCCGCCGACCCTGTTCGAATATGTCCCCGACAACGCGCTGGTGTTCGCGGACGAAAGCCACGTCACCATCCCGCAGATCGGCGCCATGTTCCGCGGCGACTTCCGCCGCAAGGCGACGCTGGCCGAATACGGCTTCCGCCTGCCCTCCTGCATGGACAACCGCCCGCTGCGCTTCGAGGAATGGGACATGATGCGGCCGCAGACGGTCGCGGTATCAGCGACGCCCAGCGGCTGGGAGCTGAACGAGGCCGGCGGCGTGTTCGTCGAGCAGGTCATTCGCCCGACCGGACTGATCGATCCGCCGGTCGACATCCGCCCCGCGCGCACCCAGGTCGACGATCTCCTCGGCGAAGTGCGCGCCACCGCGGCCGCGGGCTATCGCACGCTGATCACCGTGCTGACCAAGCGCATGGCGGAGGACCTGACGGAATATCTGCATGAGCAGGGCATCCGCGTCCGCTACATGCACAGCGACATCGACACCATCGAGCGCATCGAGATCATCCGCGATCTGCGGTTAGGGGCGTTCGACGCGCTGGTCGGCATCAACCTGTTGCGCGAGGGCCTCGACATTCCCGAATGCGCGCTGGTCGCCATCCTCGATGCCGACAAGGAAGGTTTTCTGCGCAGCGAGACCTCGTTGATCCAGACCATCGGCCGCGCCGCGCGCAACGTCGACGGCAAGGTGATCCTCTATGCCGACCAGATGACGGGCTCGATGGAGCGCGCGATCGCCGAGACCAATCGCCGCCGCGAGAAGCAGGTGGAGTACAACAACGCCCACGGCATCACGCCGGAAAGCGTGAAGAAGTCGATCGGCGACATCCTCAACTCGGTCTACGAGCGCGACCACGTCCTGGTCGAGACCGGCGGCGGCACCACGACCGACGACGCGATCTCGATCGGGCACAATTTCGAGACCGTGCTGGCCGATCTCGAAACCAGGATGCGCGAAGCCGCCGCCGACC
Organism: Bradyrhizobium sp. SZCCHNS1022; assembly: GCF_032484835.1. Taxonomy (NCBI): domain Bacteria; kingdom Pseudomonadati; phylum Pseudomonadota; class Alphaproteobacteria; order Hyphomicrobiales; family Nitrobacteraceae; genus Bradyrhizobium; species Bradyrhizobium sp. SZCCHNS1022. The sequence continues at coordinate 653,389 of NZ_JAUETT010000003.1, forward strand.
TGAACTTCGAGGAAGCCGCGCGCCTCCGCGACGAAGTGAAACGCCTGCGCGCCACCGAACTCGCGGTGGTCGATGATCCCACCGCCAAGCAGAAGACGGTGCAGGGCAAGGCCGGGTCCTATGCCGGCGCCAAGAAATACGGCGACGCCGCCAATCTGCCGACTGCGGCCTTGAAGGGGCGCGGTGGTGCGCGCAGTGGCTCAAGCCGCCCGGGCGGTCTCTCCTCTCCCTCCCCCCTTGCGGGGGAGGGGCGGGGTGGGGGGTCCGCGAGTCGCGGCGGTCGTGGTGGCGGCAAATCCCGCAACACCGACCCGCTGCTGCCGTCCTACGAGGACATCACCGGGGGCTCTTCGCGCAGCGGCTCCAAAGTCCACAAGCCCCATCTCGACGAGATGCACGGCCCGGAATCCCTGCCCTACCGCCCCAACCCCAAGCTGCCGGAAAAACCGTTCGGCGCCACGAGCCGCATCATTCAGCCGACCAACTCCCGCGACTCCGGCCCCGAATTCGGCCCCGCCCCACGCTCCACCGGCGGCGCGCCGGGCAAGAGGGGTGGATGGAAGAAGCGGTGACGTCGTGTGGGTCCGCCCGTGCCGGACGACGCTCTCGCTCGCGGACCTTTGTCAGCGCTCTCTCACAACGTCATTCCGAGGCATCGCGAAGCGATGATGAGCCCGGAATCCATAGTCCCAGGCGCTCTTGCTTTGGCAAGATGCCAGATATCGAAGCACGAACTCCGGCCTTCTCTGCGCTCGCAACGACGTCCCATCGAGCTTCCAAGCCCGCACTGGAAATCGATATGGCATCCGCTACTCTCACCACATGAAACTCGGCTTCGAAGAATCCCAGACCGCCTACACCAGCGGCACGCAGAAGGCGCGGGCCTGGACCGAAGCCTGGGTGAAGGCTCAGGCCTACTGCCCGCACTGCGGCAACACCAACATGTCGCAATTTCCCAACAACAGTCCGCTAGCGGACTTTCTCTGCACCTCATGCAAAGAGGAGTTCGAGCTCAAGAGCCAGAAAGGCACGTTCGGCGCCACGGTCGCCGACGGTGCCTACAAGACTAAGTGCGAACGGATCGCGGCGAGCAACAATCCCAACCTGCTCCTGATGAACTACGACCTGAAGTCGCTCGCAGTAGTCAACCTGCTCATCGTCCCAAAGCACTTCTTCGTCCGCGATATCGTCGAAGCACGCAAGCCGCTGGCAGCCACAGCGCGTCGCGCTGGCTGGATCGGCTCGAAAATCCTACTCGATCGTGTTCCCGAATCCGGGAAAATCCACATCGTCCAGAACGGTATCGTCAGGCCGAAAGAGCATGTGCTGCAGGAGTGGCGGAAAACACTCTTTCTTCGTAGTGAGTCACCCGACCGACGCGGCTAGCTGCTCGACGTGATGCGCTGCGTCGAAACAATCGGAAAGCCGGAATTCGGCCTTGACGAGGTTTACGCGTTCGAGCGTCATCTCAGCGAGCTCTATCCGGGCAACCAGAATGTCCGGCCGAAGATACGCCAGCAGCTTCAGTTCCTGCGCGATCAAGGCTTCATCGAGTTTGTCTCGCGCGGCCAGTACCGTTTGCGAAGATAGGGATCGTTGCGATGGCTTGGTTCTTGAACGTCTATCGATGCGACCGTTGCCGAAAGCTATGGACCGATGAATGGTCCTGCATGTGTGATGACGAATGTCCTCATTGCGGTCGCCGCGACATGACGCCCTTCGACAGCCAGAACCTCACGAAGCTGATCCTGCAGGAGGACAATCAGTTCATCGCCCTTCGGTCGCCTGACACGGCCGAGGATGAGCCGGATTACGAAGAACTGGGACGCTTTCCGACACGAGCTGCAGCTGAGGAGTTTTTGAGTTCGTGCTGATCGGCTTGGCTTCGGAAGCGATAGTCCGTGAAAGCTTAGCCTCACAAACACCGTCATGCCCGCGAAGGCGGGCATCCAGTACGCCGTGACGTCTCGATCGAGAACGGAAGTCTCTGGAATACTAGATCACCCGCTTTCGCGCGTGATGACAGTGGAGCGATTCAAGCTGACCACAGATGGATAAGTGGTGCACGCGGCTGATTGTTTTCCGGCGATGGACGAGCGCCGTGAAATGTGACCTCCTCTGTGACTGCCCGTCGTGCCAATCTGTCGCGGCGGTCTTCTCTTGTCATGTCGGCCAAATCAGAACGATGATCTCGCTTATCCCGCCTCCACATGGAGGGGCGTACGCGTCGTCACGATACGTGGGAAGCGGGATGCGGTGGACGCGCGCGGGCTGTACGACGAACAGCCTCGGGCGCGGACGGCGAAGTCGCGTGGTCCTGATACTCCGACGCTAGTATTAAGTTGGCGAAGACGCTTGCGCGTCTCGCTGGCGACGGTGGCCAACAGCCCGGCGCACCGGGGAGATCGCGTATAAGCCGTAACCCATCGCGCAGGGAAGGCCGGGATGTCTTGGCCGAACCTGTGGTTCTGCCGCGTGCTTTTTTTGCTGCACGCGGACCATGGGTGCGGTCGGCACCCGGCCTTCCCCATAGGCGTTAAGGTAGCGCGAGCATCGATTGATACTTGCGTTTTCGAGGAGGCTCGCGAAGGTGGCGCCCCAACGCGCGTTTTCTGCGGCGCAAGCAACGGATGGTTGGTTGTGGAATGATTGCTTGCAGCAAGGATGCAACGAGCTGCTGCAGGACCCGCCAAGCGCCAGGCGTCGTTAAGCGGCCTGCGTCCAGTGGGGAGAGTCCTCGAAGTCGCTGGCAAGCGGCTCGAGCAACAGGATGATCAGGAGGTGGGCCAGCAGGTAGGGCTTGGCAGAGCGCGGATCGGTTCCTGGCGGCGTCTTGAGGCCAATCAGACTCTTCAGTCGCTTGAACCCAAGCTCGATCCGCCATCGCAATCGATAGAGCGCAAGCACATCTTTGGTGGAGAACTCGTCCCGCGCGAGCGACGTGATCAGAATGACCCAATCCGCAGCCTCCAAAGTTTCTTTGGAGATGATGCGGTTTTCATCTTTTGCGTCTTGCCGGGCTTTACGCCGAGAAGCAGCAGCCGCACCGGTGGGCTTCTTGATTGCGACCAGACGCATAGCCAGAGGCGCGCCGCCCTTGCGCTTGATCCAAATCTCCCGATCGACCAGTCCGCGCGCCTTCGCGGCACGCAATTGGGCCATCAGATCGAACGGAAGGCCTTTGGCGTCAAGCCAACGTGCGTTCTTCCAGCCCGCTCGGATCAAAACGTCGGCCCCGGCTTCGCGGACGGCCGCAATGCGGTCAGGTTGCAGATAAGCGCGGTCAGCAATGCGGATCTCGTTCTTGACCACTGGTATCCGGTCAAACGTTTCGCCCTCTTGCTGATCTGTCAGCTCGAAGTGACCAAAGCGCTCATAGGGCAGATCAAATGCGCTATGAACGCGCCAAAGCTCACTGTTCTTGCGCGCAGCCGGTCCCGCCTGAGGCACTGTCGTCGCATCGATGATGCGGATCAGGCGGCCTTGGCTCGCCTTCGGAGCTGCCGCAGCGAGCAAGCCCTCCACCAGCACCGCAAACCAATCACCACATTGACGCAGCCGATAGAACAACGCCACGCTGGTGAGGTCGGCAAGGCCAACAGAAGCCGCCCATGCGGCTGTCGATCTCAGCCCTCTTTCACCCAAACAATAGGCCAGCATCAGCCGAAGTAACGTCACCGCATCTGGAATCTGCCGCCGACGCGCGAAGGCCTTCGTCTGGCGCGCAGTTTTCTCGAGCTGCGCAGCCCCGCCCAGCTGCGCAACCACTCTCGTCCAGTCCTCGTTCAGGAGCGATTCGTCTGCCATCCCCTGTTCGAATCACGGCGGATTCCAACACTCAAGCATAAACTTAACGCCTATGCGGCCTTCCCTGCGCCCTCTGTCTCTTGGAGGGTGAGACGAGATGCAAAGCTCGGGCGCAGATCGCGCCGCGAGGACGCGGGCGTGTATCCGCCTGCGTCATTGCGAGGAGCGTAAGCGACGAAGCAATCCAGAATCATCGAACGGCGCTGGATCGCTTTGCGAAGCCTGCCCTCGGGCGAGCAAGGCGGGACCCGGGGGCGCGCGATGACCGCGTTGCATGCGTGAGATTGGCTGTTTGACAATTGAATCAGAATTGAAGAACGCGCGCTGACGTCTTCGTCCAGCACGATAGCCAGCCTCGCTATCCAGATCGCAGGGTGGGCAAAGCGACTTGTCCGCCGAAGCTCGCAGAACGAAGGCGTGCCCACCCTATCGAACGAGGTTGTCATTGGTGGGCACGCGCTGCGCGCTTTGCCCACCCTACCCTGTCAGTTCGGCCTCTCAGGTCCGGCCATCGTCCTGGCTCGGCTGCCGCTGCTGACGCTGCTGCTGCATTTGCTGCTCCTTGGCGTGGTGGCGGCCGTAGAGGCAGCCGGCGGCGGCGCCGAGCATGCCATGATGGCCGGCATAATGGCCGGCGACGCCGCCGACGATGGCGCCCTTGATGCAGCCCTTGGCCTCGGCGGCCTGGGCGGTGAGCAGCGCGCAGGCTGCGAGCGAAGCGGCGATCAGCATCTTCATGGTGAATGCTCCGGAAAGGAATCTTGCAAGCTTTAACCACCACGGTGGACCACGGTTCCCGCGAGACCGACGGCAAGCGGCCTGCGGCTTATCCCGGCACCACGCGGCGAACGCGAATGCACCGGCGCGAAGCGTCGAACCCAGCGCGCGCTGGCGCGACAAACAGCTGCAAGCCGTCGATCTGCGCCGGAATTGCTCAGCATTCGTTCACTCTTTCAGCGATTACACCGACACCTAATCGCGGAGGTAGTTGACGGTCGCGAGCCCTTGCGCAAGTTGGGAACAATGACCGGCTTCCCCATCATGGAGACCGCATGAACGAGCAAACCAACCGCGAACGCGTGCTGCAGCTGCTCGATGCGTACTCCGCCAGCGATTTCGATAAGGTGCTGTCGTTGTGCAGCGAGGACGTCGAGCATCTCGCCTCGGCGCCGATCGACATCCTCCCGCATCTCGGGCCGCGCCGCGGCAGAAGCGAGGTGCGGCGCATGTGGGAAACCGTGCGCAGCCGCTATGTCGAGCGTCGGCACGAGGTGCTGGCGCTGATCGCCGAGGGCGACCAGGTCGCCGCTGATCTCCGCATCTATTTGCGCAAACGCTCCAACGATCGCATCGTCCGGTACGACGTCGCCGTGTTCTACACCCTCAAGGATGGCCGCATCACGCGCATCCGGGAAATCATGGACACCTTCGACCTGGTGCAGCAGGTGCTGGAGCGCGATCTCGCCGCGCTGGCAATGGAGCATCTGCCGCGCGAGCCGTGAGCGGGTTCGAAGCTTCGGCCGACTCGTCCGCAGCCTTCTCATCGGAACGTCCAATTCAACGGCCCACGCGATTCGCCGATTTCCCGGTGCTCCGAACGCGCCGCTTGAACCTTGCACCGCCGCGCTGCGACCTATCGCAATCAATCGAGCGAGCGCACCAGCGGCATGAAAATCACCTTGCTAGCCTTCGCGGGGCTGATCATCGGCATGTTCGGGGGTGCCGTGCTCGGCGTCGGGCTCGGGCTGGCCTGGACCGAGATCGCCAACACCAGCGATTTCGAGGGCTATAGCGGCATGCTGGTGTTCTTCACCTTCATGCCGCTCGGCGCGGTGGTCGGCGGGCTCGGCGGTGCCGCGCTGTTTGCGCTGCTCGCGATTCGCGACCGTGACGTCGCGCTCGCCCGCACGCTCCAGCCGCGCGAGAACGGCTGACTGCAGCGGTAGCGTGCATTTGTGCAATGCAAAAATATCGATTGCACCCCGGGCGGAATGGCTTATGTGGGGGCCTCGCAATTTTCATGAAGCGCACTTGATGTAGCGCCCCTGGCCGTAACGTCGCGAATGACGTCACCCGAAGGCCGGCGCGCCCTTGCAAAGCCAGTTCAGGACCACATTCACCATGGCAGAGCATCGTCTCTGGCGTCTGTCGCGCGATTTGCAACGCGCGATCAACGAACGCCATTTCGAAGACCTCGCAGAATTGCTCGACGAAGACATCGATTGGGCGATCTACGGCCCGATCGACATGTTTCCCTTTCTCGGCGCACGCCAGGGCAAGGCCGCGGTAATCGAGGTCGTCAGGCAGATCTCGCAAACCTTGCGGATTCGCCGTCTCGACCGCGAGACCATCATGCTGGATCAGGATAGAGCGGCGTCCATGGTGCGGTGTTCGTTCGCGACGCGGGATTCGGAGAAGCCGATCACGACGCGCTTTGCCCATTTCGTGCAATTCCGTGCCGGCAAGCTGATCCGGCTGCGCGTGCTGGTGGATACGTTCGATCTGGTGGAGCAGACGCTCGGTCGCCCGATTCATCTGCCGCGGGTCGGCTCCTTCGCTGGCTAGCCTCGGACGCAGCGGCGGAGCGATGCCGTGAATGGTTCTTGCGATCACGTTCACTGAACCAAGACGTGACTTGTGCAGTCATAATTCTGCGCCCAGATTCCACCATAATGCGACGTGATTTTCCGCGAGGGGCGGGGGTTGGTTCTCATGATGATCGGCAGGTTGACGCTGGCTTTTTTGGCGGCGAGCGCGAGCTTTGCTGCATGCCCGGTTGTGGCGCAGAGCCTGACGCAACCGCTGAAGCAGCAGCCGCTGCAGCTCGTGCCCTGGCAGCAGATCGCCCCCGCAGATGATGCCGCCGAGGACGCGAGCGACGCGCCGAAGGCGGCCGCGGCCGATTCGATGCAGGAGGTCGACGTCAGCAAGGTCGACTGGAGCCAGCTCAACGTCGATGCTTCCACTTTTTTCGACCGTCCGGAAGCAAAGCCCCGTTCGGGCAAGCCCGCAACGGCCAACGCGGGCAACAACCTGAACTGGTCGAACAACAACAAGGACAACGGCACTTCGGCCGTCTCCGTCAAACAGAGTGTGTCGCCGTTCTGGGACGCGCGGGTCGGAGCCGACATGACGGTAACGAAGACGCCGACCACGATGTCCGAGCTCTTGGCCGAGAGGGCCGAGAACGGCGGCAACGTGCCGCAATCCGGCGGCACCGCATGGGCCGCGGTCACGGCGCCCGGCGCCGGCGCGATCTGGGACAAGACCGCGATCGAAGCGCGCGTCGATCCGAACGCGGACCAGAGCAAGATCGGCACCACCATCACCAAGGCGGTGCCGCTCGACGGCTATAATCTCTCCCTGCAGAACGGCTACAACGTGAATCAGCAGGGCATGGTGCCCCTGCCCGGCGCTGCCCCGCGCACCAACCGCAGCTTCGACACCGAGCAGTCCGCCAAACTCTCGATCGGCGAAACCGGCACCAGCCTGACGGCCGGCCAATCGCTGTCGTCGAACGACGACAAATGGCTGCGCAAGATCGGCGCCGAGCAAAAGCTCTACGACGGCGTCACCATCTCCGGCGCGATCGGCGAGACCGCGCAGGGCACCACGAGCAAGAGCATCTCGGCGGGATTCAAGCGCAGCTGGTGATCGCCTCACATGGGGCAATTCGCAGTCAATCGTCGAACCATTGCCGCATCTTGGCCGCGATGTGGCCCAATTTCGCCGCAACTGATAGATCCACGTCACTTTCGTCGTGCGGGGACACCGCGCTCGCGTAACGCGCAACAGGGATTTAGCCGATGAACGCTATTCGTCCGGACAAGGTCGAAGGAACTGAAACCGAGCTGAGCGCCGATCTCGCGGCGGTCTCCGAAGTCGAAGCCGGCATCCGCGATTTCGTGCGTAACGACATCGCTTATTTGCGCCGGCCGGGACCTGCGAACGGCGCCGATCCCGCGCTGGTGGACGTCAGCACAGACGCCGCCGTCAACAACGTCAACTCGCTGATCCAGCGCGTCGCCGGCACCTCGCTGTCGGAGATCGAGCACCTGATCTCGGAGCTGGAAAGCCTGCGCGACGTGCTGCACGCCGAAGGCCAGCGGGTCCAGCGCGAGATCGCCAGCTATGCCCAGCTGAGCCAGGCCGCGATGAAGTCGACCCGCATCATCGCCGAAAGCGTCACGCAGTGGAAGCGCGCCGCGGACGGCCTGCGCAACGGCTGACGCGGAACGGCAGAAACCAACGAACCGCCATCCCACCGGACCGCCGCGCGAGCGCCCTCGTGCGGCGGTCTTGGTTTATGTCCGGGGGGTCCGCAAGCTGGATCGCGCGGCTGCGACCAAGAACCAGCACGTTGTCGGACGTCGTCGATCGCGGTTGCGGTGTTCGCCGGAGCTGGAGCCGCTGATGCACGTCAACCGGGCTTCGGAGCGCTTGGACGCGGTGCCGGCGGGCGGTCATCGCCGCACGTGGTTAACGAAGTCTTAACTTATTGACCGTCGACCGCGGTGGTCTCGAGCGTGTAGGACCCGTCGGCATAGCCCTTCACGACCATGCCAGTTGCGAGCATCACTGCCAGCATCACACTCGCGAAGATGAAGCCGAGAAGTTTCAGGCCGCCGCGATCTGCCATGATCGTCCCTTACCACGCTTGTACCAAGTGGCTGTCTTATAGAGTCGCGGTTCAAAATGCGTTAGCGCGAAATTGGTTCCGGCCAGACAATCCTAATCGCCGTGACCTTTTCGCCTCAACCTCTGTTCCGTCGCGGGACGAAGCCCGACGCAAGGAACGCGAACACAAGTTCGCCGCGCTGATTTGTACCGACATTGCGCGCCTGCAAAATTCCCCATTCCGGGCGCGAGGTGGACAGGCGCAAGGATTCGATCTCGCTAGCAAAGCTTATAACATCGCCAGCCAGCACCGGCTTGATCCAGCGCAATTCGCGGAAGCCCGGTGACGGTCCGCCGACGGCGACCGGCTCTCCGCGAGCGCGCGCGAGCTCCGCAAGACGCTGATTGTCGACCACGAGGAGCTTCATGCAGACCGAGGCAACATGCCAGCCGGATGCAGCAAGCCCGCCGAACAGCGAGTTGCGTCCCTCCTCTTCATCAAGATGGAACCGCTGCGGATCGAATTGCGACGCAAACCGCTTGATGTCCTCGGCGGTGAAAGTGAACGAGCCGAATTCGCGCCGTTGGCCAACTTCGAGATCTTCGAAAAACCGCATCAGGCGACCTGCTCTTTGCGCCGCTCGACGATGATCGGCGAGACCATCTCGCCGAGCTTCTCTCGGACCGCGTTCCGCACCACGCATTTGAAAGTGACGATCCCGGTGGTCGGACGGCTGCGCGACACCCGTGCTTCCAAGACCTCGACATCGAGCATCAAATCGTCGCCGGGGCGCAGCGGCGACATCCAGCGCATTTCGTTGACCCCGGGCGAGCCGAGTGACGCAGTGCGGCCAATGAAGCCGTCGAACATCATTCGCATCGTCAGCGAGCAAAGATGCCAGCCGGATCCGGAAAGCCCCTGGAGCATGGAGGCGCGGGCCGCCTCCTCATCGAGATGCATCGGCTGCGGATCGAATTCGGTCGCGAAGGCGATGATCTCCTCGCGTGTCACGTGCCGCGGGCCAAAGCTGCCAAAATGGCCCAGCGGAAAATCTTCAAAGGTGAGTGTCATGGACTGATCAATGGCTGAAAGAAGCCCGATTGTGGCCGTACTTTGCAGCAATCACAACCCGCCCACCCGCATGGCTCATAATCCATCCGACCGAAACCCGTCACTGCCGCTCTCAGCGGCCTCCATTTCGGCGAGACTTGGACAAATGAGGCTTACAAGTGAGACTTGGACAAGTGAGAGTCGGACAAGTGAGAGTCGGCCAAAAGAGGCTTGGACCAAAGAGACTTGGACAAATGCATGGGGCGGGCATTAGGACCAGATCCTGCTCGCACATTCGACTTAGCTGGGGAGTTTAGGATGTTCGAATTTCGCGATTTGTTTCAGTGGGACCGGTTCATTACGCCGGCAATCATCAAGACGTTCTACTGGCTCGTGATTGCGCTCGTCTTCCTGTTCGGGGTATCCGGAATCTTCTCCGGGCTCGCGGCGATGGCGATCAGCCCGTTCGGCGGCTTCCTGATGCTGTTGTCCTCGATTGCCGGCGTCATCGTCGGCATCGTGTTCTCGCGCATCGTTGCCGAATTCGTCCTGATCGTGTTCCGCATCAACGAGCATCTCGGCGCGATCCGCGAACAGGGCCGGATGCACTGACGGTGTTTACGTGTTGAAACGGAAGTGCATCACGTCGCCGTCGGCGACGACATAATCCTTGCCTTCCAAACGCAGCTTGCCGGCGTCGCGTGCGCCGGCCTCGCCGCCGAGCGCCACGTAATCGGCATAAGCGATGGTTTCGGCGCGGATGAATCCCTTTTCAAAATCGGTGTGGATCACGCCTGCCGCCGCCGGCGCCTTGGTGCCGCGATGGATGGTCCAGGCGCGCGTTTCCTTCGGTCCGACGGTAAAATAGGTGATGAGATCGAGCAGCTGATAGCCGGCCCGGATCAGCCGATCGAGGCCGGCCTCCTCGAGACCAAGCGTCTCCAGGAATTCCGTCCGCTCCTCGCGCGATAATGTCGCAATCTCGGATTCGATCTTGGCCGAGATCACGACAGCGACGGCCCCTTCCTTCTGAGCCTGCTCGAACACCTGGCGCGAGAAATTGTTGCCGTCCTTGGCCGACCCTTCTTCAACGTTGCAGACATAGAGGACTGGTTTGGAGGTCAGCAGACCCAGCATGCCGAAGGCACGCTCCTCCTCGGGCTTACGTTCCAAAAGCCGCGCCGGTTTGCCGGCACGCAGCAGTTCGAGCGCACGGATCACGAGCTCGTACTGCTCCTTGGCGTCCTTGTCGTTGCCCTTGGCCTTCTTGGAGAGATTGTCGACCCGCTTCTCGAGGCTGTCGAGATCTGACAGCATCAGCTCGGTCTCGATGGTCTCGATATCGGCGAGCGGCGCGATCTTGCCCTCGACATGAGTGATATCGGAATCCTCGAAGCAGCGCACGACATGCGCGATCGCATCGACCTCGCGGATGTTGGCGAGAAACTGATTGCCGAGACCTTCCCCCTTCGAGGCGCCGCGCACGAGGCCCGCAATGTCGACAAAGGTCAGCCGGGTCGGAATGATCTGCGCCGACTTGGCAGCCGCCGCAAGCTTCTCCAGCCTGGGATCGGGAACGGCGACCTCGCCGACATTGGGCTCGATCGTGCAAAATGGGTAGTTGGCCGCCTGAGCCGCAGCAGTCTCAGTCAGCGCGTTGAACAGCGTGGATTTGCCGACGTTCGGCAGCCCGACGATTCCGCATTTGAATCCCATGATCCGTCCCGAATTCCGCTGGCCCGCCGCGCATCAAGCTGCGCCGGCATCGCCCTTGTCCAAAAATCCCTTGGCCTGCAGCACCAGGTGCACCTTGTTCGCGAAGGTGGAATCGCGCTTGCCGGTCAACAGCCCCGCATTGTCGGCCACCGCGTCGCAGAGGGCTTCGACCCAGGGCATCTCGGCCTTGGCGAAATCCGACAGCACATGCCCGTGCACCAATTCCTTGACGCCGGGATGACCGATCCCGAGTCGCACCCGACGATAATCGTTGCCGATATGCGCCGAGATCGAGCGCAATCCATTATGGCCGGCAATTCCGCCGCCGACCTTGACGCGCAGCTTGCCGGGCGGCAGCTCAAGCTCGTCCTGGAACACGGTGACCTCGCCGGCGCCGAGCTTGAAGAAGTTCAGCGCTTCCTGCACGGAGCGGCCGGACTCGTTCATGTAGGTCGTCGGCTTCAAAAGGATCACCCGCTCGCTATCGAGCGAGCCTTCCGACGTCTCGCCTTGAAAACGCCGGCGCCACGGCGAGAAACCATGGCGGCGTGCGATCGCATCGACCGCCATGAAGCCGATATTGTGCCGGTTGCGCGCATACTTCGCGCCGGGATTGCCGAGGCCGACAAACAGCAACATGACGCGGCATCCGCGCTCCGAGCCGGTGTTCTGAAGCTCGCGGGCCTACCCGCGAGCTTCAGAAGCACGCAGCTTACTTCTTCTTGTCGCCGCCGGCGGGCGCCTTGGCGGCAGCAGCCGGAGCCTTAGCCGCGGCAGCCGGGGCGGCAGCGGCCGGAGCTGCGGCACCTGCAGCCGGAGCGGCACCCGCCTTCTGCTCTTCGCCATAACCGGACGGCGGCACGATGGTCACGAGCGTCGCGTCCTCGCGCAGCGGCTTGACACCGGTCGGCAGCTTGACGTCCGACATATGCAGCGAATTGTTGATCTCGAGCGCGCCGACATCGGCTTCGATGAACTGCGGGATGTTCTCCGCAAGACATTCCAGCTCGAGCGTATGGGTGACGATGTTCACCGTGCCACCGCGCTTCACGCCCGGGGCGGTTTCCGCGTTGACGACGTGCAGCGGCACGCTGACGCGAATGGTTGCGCCCTGCCCGAGCCGCATGAAGTCGACGTGGATCGGGAAATCCCTGACCGGATCGAGGTGGAAGTCGCGCGGGATCACGCGGTGCTTCTTGCCGTCCAGGCTGACGTCGAAAATGGTGGTCAAGAACCGACCGGCGGCGATGCGCTGGCGCAGTTCACGGTCGTCGACCGAGATCGGCAGCGGGGGCTGGTTGTCTCCATAAATCACTCCGGGCACTCTCCCGGCGCGACGCTCTGCCCGTGCGGCCCCCTTGCCGACTGACGGACGGGCGGTCGCCTTCAGTTCTCTGACGGTCGCCATTGTGGTAAGTCCTTGTTTTAAAAAAGTTAAAGGCCGCAACGCGGCCCGTTCTCGGATCCAGCGGCAAGCCTCCAGGGGTGCGGGGGCCGCGGACACGGCGGCGTTCTAGCCGCAAAGCGGCAAAATGACAAGGAAATGAAAGGATTTTCTTGCGGCCTCCTTCCCTTTCCAGCCCGGCGGTTCGCGCCTATCCCTGCCGGGCGGCCGACGAATCCCGCCCGCCCACCGGCCGCGTCTTCAGGCCCCCGACGCCGGCCCCGGCTGGCCGCCCCCGAGCTTGCCTTCCAGCGCGGCGATGCGCGCCTTCAGCACCTCGTTCTCCTCGCGGGCCAGACGTGCCATCTCCTTGACGGCCTCGAACTCCTCGCGCTTGACGATGTCGAGGTCGTTCAGGATCTTTTCCGCCTGGTTGCGGACCAGGGAATCGACTTCGCGCTTCATGCCTTGCGCTGCGCCCGCGGCATCGTTCATCAGGCGACCGAGTTCGTCGAAAAACCGATTGGTGGTCTGGGTCATGCAAAACTCCGCTTCGCGCTCAGGTTCGGCCTTAAAATTTGGCCTTTAGGTTCGCCTTGGGCTCAATCACACAATGGCGATCCGGACGGCTCCGTTCAAGCCGAACCTCGCCTTGTCATGCACCAGTTTCCTTGTCATCGTAGTTGAAGTCATGACATGTCCCGGGTATCGCACGGTGCAATCGTCCCATTAAGCGGGTGCGCTTTAAGAAGTACATCTGGCGGGCCTCGCGAGGGCCGGTGGCGTCCCGCAGATCCCAGATGAGGGATGCCGTGTCCACGAAAGCCTCTGCATGACCCCTCTCCTCATCGACTTTCCGGTGTTCGATCCGGTGGCCATTGCGATCGGGCCGTTCGCGATCCGCTGGTACGCGCTCGCCTATATCAGCGGCATCGTCATCGGCTGGCTCTACGCGCGCTCGCTGCTGAAGAATGAGCGGCTGTGGGGTGGTCCCGCGCCGATCTCGCTTCTGCAGCTCGACGACTTCATCCTCTGGGTCACGCTCGGCATCATCCTCGGCGGCCGCACCGGATACGTGCTGTTCTACAACCTGCCCTTCTTCGTGCAGCACCCGCTGGAGATCTTCGAACTGTGGAAGGGCGGCATGTCGTTCCACGGCGGCTTCATGGGCTGCGTCATTGCCGTCATCTGGTTCTGCCGCCGCAACGGACTGCCGATCCTCTCGCTCGGCGATATCACCACCGCAGTCGGGCCGATCGGCTTGTTCCTGGGCCGTATCGCCAATTTCATCAACGGCGAATTGTGGGGCCGTTCCGCCGACCCCAGCCTGCCCTGGGCGATGATCTTCCCGAGCGGCGGCCCGGTGCCGCGACATCCCAGCCAGCTTTATGAGGCCGGCCTCGAGGGAATCGTGCTGTTCATCGTGCTGGCGATCCTGGTTCGCTTTGGTGCTTTGAAACGACCCGGCCTGATCCTCGGCAGCTTCATCCTGCTCTATGGGATCGCCCGCATCACCGGCGAGCATTTTCGCGAACCTGATCCGCAGCTCGGCTTTCTCTGGGGCGGCCTCACGATGGGCATGCTGCTGTCGGTCCCGATGTTGATCATCGGCGCGATCCTCATCCTGAGAGCGCTGCGCAAGCCCCAACATCAGCCAGCCCCATCCGTGCAGGCCCAGCCGTGATCGAACTGTCCCCGCTCCACACCGAGATCAAGCGGCTGATCAAGGCATCCGGCCCGATGCCGGTCTGGCGCTACATGGAGCTGTGTCTGCTGCATCCGCAGCATGGCTATTATATCTCGCGCGATCCGTTGGGTCGCGAGGGCGACTTCACCACCGCGCCGGAAGTCAGCCAGATGTTCGGCGAGCTGTTGGGCTTGTGGGCCGCCTCGGTCTGGAAAGCGGTCGGCTCGCCGCAGCAATTCCATCTGATCGAACTCGGGCCCGGACGCGGCACCATGATGTCGGACGCGCTCCGCGCGCTGCGCGTGCTGCCGCCATTGTATCAGACGCTCTCCGTGCACATGATCGAAGTCAATCCGGTGCTGCGGGAAAAGCAGCAGGCGATGCTGACGGGCATGCGCGACGTCACTTGGCATGAGCGCTTCGACGAGGTGCCGGAAGGCCCTTGCGTCATCTTCGCCAACGAATATTTCGACGTGCTGCCGATCCATCAGATGGTGCGACGCGAGACCGGCTGGCACGAACGCGTCATCGAGCTCGATGACGACGAGAACTTCACCTATGGCGTCGCCGCCGAGCCGACGCCCGGCTTCGAGGCGCTGCTGCCGCCCTTGGTCCGCGCCGCGCCCCTCGGCGCCATCTTCGAGTGGCGGCCCGACACGGACATCATGGCGCTCGCCAAGCACGTGCGCGATCAGCGCGGCGCCGCGCTGATCATCGACTACGGCCATACCCGCAGCGAGGTCGGCGACACCTTCCAGGCGATCGCCCGTCACAGCTTCGCCGATCCGTTGAAAGCACCTGGCCTCGCCGATATTACCGCCCATGTCGATTTCGACGCCCTGGGCCGCGCCGCCGACGCGGTCGGCGCGCGCGTCCATGGACCCGTGACCCAGGGTGAATTCCTGCAGCGGCTCGGCATCGAGACACGTGCACTCACCTTGATGCAGAAGGCCTCGCTTGAAGTGGCCGAGGACATCGCCAGCGGGCTGAAACGCCTGATCGGCGGCGGCCGCGGCGGCATGGGGGCCCTGTTCAAGGTCTTGGCCGTCTCCGACCCCGGTATCCCCGTGTTGCCGGCGCTCAGCGACGACAACGGGAACTGACAAAGCGGGAGCGTGATGATGCTGGCATCGGACCTGATCTCCGCCGTTCCCGGATTGCGGCACGCCTTCTTCACCCGCGAGGGCGGCGTTTCCGCCGGGATCTATGCCGGATTGAACGGCGGCCTCGGCTCGAACGACCTGCCGGACAATGTCCGCGAGAACCGCCGTCGCATGGCGGCGCATCTCGGCGCAACGCCGGAGAACTTCTTGAGCGTGCACCAGATCCACTCGCCCGACGTCGTGGTCGCCACCGGACCATGGGACGGACCGGCGCGGCCGAAGGCCGATGCCATCGTGACTCAGATTGAGAAGTTGGCGATCGGCGTCACCACGGCCGATTGCGGTCCCGTGCTGTTCGTCGACCCGCACAAGCGCGTGATCGGCGCGGCTCATGCCGGCTGGAAGGGAGCCCTCACCGGCGTTCTCGAAGCCACCATCGGTGCCATGGAGATGCTCGGCGCCGAACGCGGGCAGATCATTGCCGCGATCGGCCCGATGATCCGTCAGCCGAGTTATGAAGTGGGCGCCGAATTCGTCGAACGTTTCCTCGACGCCGATGCGGAGCACGCGATGTTCTTCCTGCCCTCTACACGCGAGGGACATGCGATGTTCGATCTCGCCGGCTTCATCCGCGCGCGACTGGACAAGGCCGGCGTGCTCATGATCGACGATCTCGGTCACGACACTTACGCCGACGACCGCTTCTTCAGTTACCGCCGTTCGGTGCACCGCAAGGAGCCGGATTATGGCCGCCATGTGCACGCGATCATGCTGGAAGGCTGAAGCTGGCCCAAACTGTGACATCACTTTGTTTGCTTAACTATTTCTGAACAATCAGCTGCATTCTGTCCCGCTCTGTGTCACCGGCGACCTAGACGTTAATCGATTTTAACGATATCGCTCCAATCGATGAGGGGAGCGTCAATACTACTTCACCGACTCGGCCGGACTCCGCGGCACGCTTGCGTTGCAGCGATGCTGATGGTGTGCGCCTGTGCGCTCGCTGGCTGCGCGAGCAACAACAGCGCGAGCAATTCCTACGCGATGGCGACATCGACGGTTCCGAGCGATGGCGCGACCATCGCGTTCGATCAGATCGACGGTCCGCCGCCGCAAGTCTTCGACCGGATGGTGAATGTGCTCGACAGCGAGTCGAAACTCCGGAGCCTCGCCATCGTGTCGCGCGAGGCACCCGCCGCCTACCGCGTGCGCAGCTATCTCTCCGCGCAGGTGGTCAGCGGCAAGAGCGTGGTCGCCTGGGTATGGGACGTCTACGATCGCAATCAGCAACGTACGCTGCGGCTGTCGGGCGAAGAGCCGACAGGCCGTGCGGGACGAGATGCGACGCGTGATCCGTGGGGTGCGGCGGACGATCTCGTCCTGCGCAAGATCGCGCAAGCCGGCTTCAGCGGGCTCACCAGCATGCTCAATGGAACGGCGCCGGCCGACAATCCACCGCAGCCTGCTCCCGCATCGCAGGGCCCTGCAGTCGCGACGGCGGCTCCGGCCGACTCGGCCGAGAGCACCAATGTCGCGGCCCTCGGCTACACCGATCATTAGCCGGGGCGATCGAATTCGTGGCCATTTTTGGTCGGAAAAACGCCTCCCGCGGGTTGCCAGCCGCGCTATGTCCTTGATATCACCTCGCGCGTCCAACATTGCCGGTTCCACGGGTAGCCCGATATGCTGAATATTGTCTCCAGCAAAACGCGAGGAGAAATCTCGATGTCGGCCAAGAACGGCTCCATCAAACTGGTCGCCGGCAATTCCAATCCAGCATTGGCGAGCGCAATCGCGGCCGAACTCGACTTGCCGCTCACAAAGGCTGTGGTCCGGCGCTTCGCCGACATGGAGATCTTCGTCGAGATCCAGGAAAACGTCCGCGGTTCCGACGTCTTCATCCTGCAGTCGACGTCCTATCCGGCGAACGATCATCTGATGGAACTCCTGATCATCACCGACGCGCTGCGCCGTGCCTCGGCGCGCCGCATTACCGCGGTGGTGCCCTATTTCGGCTATGCGCGGCAGGATCGTAAATCCAGTTCGCGCACGCCGATCTCAGCCAAACTCGTCGCCAATTTGATTACGCATGCCGGTGCCGACCGCGTCATGACGCTCGACCTGCATGCCCTCCAGATCCAGGGCTTCTTCGACATTCCGGCTGACAATCTCTATGCCTCGCCGGTGATGGTGCGCGACATCAAGGAGCGCTTCGATCTCGCCAAGGTGATGGTGGTGTCGCCCGACGTCGGCGGCGTGGTGCGCGCGCGCGGCCTTGCCAAGCGCATCAACACCCCGCTTGCAATCATCGACAAGCGGCGCGAGCGCGCGGGCGAGTCCGAGGTCATGAACGTGATCGGCGACGTCGCCGGCTTCACCTGCATCCTGGTCGACGACATCGTGGATTCCGGCGGTACCCTGGTGAACGCGGCTGACGCGTTGCTCGCCAACGGCGCCAAGGAGGTCTACGCCTATATCACCCATGGCGTGCTCTCGGGCGGCGCGGTCAGCCGCATCACCTCGTCGCGGCTGAAGGAGCTCGTCATCACCGACTCCATCATGCCGACCGAAGCGGTCCGCAATGCACCGAACATCCGCGCCCTGCCGATCGCGCCGCTGATTGCCGAAGCCATCGGCCGCACCGCGGCGGAAGAGTCGGTCTCGAGCCTGTTCGACTGACGCTGTTTTCCTAACAGGGTCACGCGTCCTCCTCGGACCATTCTCCTCGCGCGCAAGCCTCTCGATTTGGCCGCCCCTCCCCTGGAGGGTGAGGGTCGCCTCACGAGGAGCGCAGCGAAACGTAAGGCAGGGTGGGGTGATGTCTCCACGTCCAGCCCGACAACCACGATCAGCATTTCAGACGAACTTCCACGATCTCGCGGCGCGTTTCGCGTCCGAGCTTTGCTCACAGCGTCACCCTCATAAGGTGGAGGGTGCAGGGAAGGCCGGGCGCTGGCCGCGCCCGTGGCCCGCCTGCGGCAAAAAAATGCAGGCGGCAGGTACCACAGGTCTGGCCGAAAACACCCGGCCTTCCCTGCGCGATGGTTTTGACGGCTGCTTCGCGTTCTCCCCGGTGCGCCGGGCTTGTTGGCCACCGTTGCCTGCGCGACGCGCGAGCGTCGTCGCAAACGTGACACCAGCATCGGGGTGCCAGGACCGCGCGACTTGACCGTGCGTGCCGGGTTGTTCGTCGGCGCAAATGACTCACGCTGCAACCCGAACCCGCCCACCGCATCCCGCTGCCGACGTCCGTGACGACCGCGATACGTCCCCTTCCGACGCAACGGAACGGTCGCGACCATAATGCTGATTTGCCGAAATCGCCAAGCGATTTCTTTCTTCCAGAAGGGCTGGACAGGATTTCGCGAAGCGACCTGATTTGCCCGCCGGGCAGAGATCGTCTGCTAAGTTCGACCGTGTCGCGCGAGAGCCTCTTCACGCAGGCATGCACCAACGAAGGCGCGGAGACGTATCCTCATAAACCAACTCATGGGGTTCGAACCCATGGCGACGCGCCATCCGTCCGCTCGGCTTTGCACCCTGCAGGCAGGTCCGAAATGTCATGCAAACTCGGATCGAACTGGAGCAACCCGCCGACATGAACAAAATGACCGTCTGCAGCGCAGTAATGATCATTCTCGCCGCACATGAATTTCCAGCCGTCGGATTCATGCAAAGCATATCGAATACGACCCTCGCGACGAAACACGTGGCCGCAGCAAATGACGCCAAGCCGCGGATTGGAAAAACCCGAGGACATCTTCATCGGTTCGCAGTGAAGCTCACTCTTGCTCCCCGTCACTCCTCGAAATGACGATCGCCAAGCGCGGGCGTCTGCACCGCGCCTTGCACACCCACTTAGGTTGGTTCACAACATCCCACGATCTGCCCCGGACAACAATAAGAACACCGCGAGAGCCCTGCCCTCATGTTCAGCGCTATCGAACGCCCCGCGGGACCACTGCCCGGCCTCGGCCGGATCGCCGATGATTTCGGCCCGCTCTACGCCTCGCATGGCTTCATCGGCTGGTTGTTCGCCATCACCGGGCCGGTCGCCATCATCCTGTCCGTCGGCGCCAATGGCGGTCTGTCGCAAGCGGAGATCGCATCCTGGATCTTCGGCGTGTTCTTCATCAACGGGCTGATCACCCTTGTCCTGTCGTGGCTGCATCGGGAGCCGCTGGTGCTGTTCTGGACCATTCCCGGCACGGTGCTGGTCGGTCAGTCGCTGACGCATCTCACCTTCCCGCAGGTCGTGGGCGCATTCTACGGAACCGCGCTGTTGATGCTGGTCCTGGGGCTGACCGGCTGGGTCAAGCGCGCGATGCAGCTGGTGCCGATGCCGATCGTGATGGGCATGGTCGCCGGCGTGTTCCTGCGCTTCGGCCTCGATCTCGTCCGTGCCGTCTTCACTGATGTCGCCATCGCCGGCCCGATGATCGTGGTCTGGCTCGTCCTGAGCGCGCTGCCCGCGCTCGGCCGCCGCTGCCCGCCGATCATCGGCGCGCTCGTCGTCGGCACGCTGGCCGCCCTGCTGCTCGGGACATACGATCACGGCGCAGCGCTGCGGATCGAGCTGATCACGCCGGTGATCCAGGTACCGTCCTGGTCACTTGCCGCCATGATCGAGCTGATCGTGCCGCTCGCGGTCACCGTGCTCGTGGTGCAGAACGGCCAGGGCTTTGCGGTGTTGACGGCCGCGGGTCACACGCCACCGGTCAATCTCGTCACCGTCGCCTGCGGCCTCGGCTCGGCGCTCGCTGCCGTGGTCGGAGGTGTCTCCACCTGCCTGACTGGGCCGACCAATGCGATCGTCGTCTCTGGCGGCGAGCGCAAGCGTCACTACACAGCGGCGATGTTCGTCGGCCTGCTCGCACTCGGCTTCGGCCTGCTGGCGCCGACCTTCACCCGCCTGCTGCTGATCGCGCCGAAATCCCTGGTCACCGCGCTCGCGGGGCTCGCCATGCTGCGCGTGCTGCAGACGGCGTTCGTGACCGCGTTCAAGGCCCGCTTCTCGCTGGGTGCGCTGATCGCCTTCCTGGTCACGGTCGCGGACGTGCCGCTGCTGAATATTGGTGCCGCATTCTGGGGTCTCGTCGCCGGGTTCGCGCTCTCGTGGTTGCTGGAACGGGCCGACTTCGCGGCTGAATCGCAGAGCTGAGCCATCCGTTTTCCTCACGGCCGGCTTCGCCGCATCACGCTCAACCGTTGCATCCCCAAACTCGCAGGCAAGGCGCAGTTGCAGCGCCGCTGGATCGCGCTACACTTCCCAGCCAAACAAGAAACATCCTGGGGAGGACACCATGACAGCGATCACGCGCCGCAACATGCTTGCGGGCACGGCAACGGCGGGCGCATTGGCGCTGACCGGCCGGTCGGCCTGGGCCGAGCCGCAGTGGAAGAAATACGCCGGCACCCGACTCGAGGCGATGCTGATCAAGGGGCCGCGTGGCGACAATGTGCAGAAGTACCTCAAGGAATTCACCGCACTGACCGGCATCGAGGTCGAGTCCGAGCAGATTCCCGAGCAGCAGCAGCGCCAGAAGGTCGTCATCGAGCTCTCCTCCGGCAAGCCGAGCTTCGACGTCGTTCACTTGAGCTATCACGTGCAGAAGCGGCAGTTCGAGAAGGCCGGATGGCTGGCCGACATCACCGACTACATGAAGGACCCGAACCTCACCGCGCCGGATCTCGTCGAGAGCGATTTCTCAACAGCTGGATTGGCTTACGCCAAGAACGACAAGGGGCGGATGCTGTCGCTGCCGTGGTCGGTCGACTACTTCATCCTCTACTACAACAAGGAGCTGTTCGCGAAGAAGGGCGTCGCGGTGCCGAAGACACTCGACGAGATGGCCGAGACTGCCGAGAAGCTGACGGATGCCAAGAACGGCACCTTCGGCTTCGTCGGCCGCGGCCTTCGCAACGCCAACATGACCTTGTGGACGAATTTCTATCTCAACTATGGCGGCGAATTCCTCGACGACAAAGGCAACATCCTGAGCGACGGGCCGGAAGCCGTTGCAGCAACCAAGCTCTATCAGAGGCTGCTCACGACGAGCGCACCGCCTGGCGTCGCCGGCTTCAACTGGATGGAGTCGATGGCCTCCTTCACGCAAGGCCGCTCTGCGATGTGGATCGACGGCGTCGGCTGGGCGCCGCCGCTGGAAGACCCGAACGCCTCGCGCGTGGTCGGCAAGGTCGGCTACACCGTGGTGCCGGCAGGACCGAAGGGACAGTACTCCGCCACCTATGGCGATGGCATCGGCATCGCGGCAGCCAGCAAGAACAAGGAGGCGGCCTATCTGCTCTGCCAATGGATCGTCTCCAAGACGCAAGGCGCGCGGCTGCTGCAGGCTGGCGGCGGCGTGCCGTTCCGCAACTCCATCCTGAACGATGCCGAGGTGCAGAACGGCGTGAAGCTGCCGAAGGAATGGCTGCAGTCGGTGATCGACTCCGCCAAGATCTCGAAGCTCGGCCTGCCCGTCGTGATCCCGGTCGCCGAATATCGCGACATCGTCGGAGCCGCATTGACCGCAACCCTCTCCGGCGCCGATCCTGCGAGCGAATTGAAGAAGGCGCATGAGCAGTATCGCCCGATCCTGGAGCGCAGCGAGAAGGCGTGAGCACGGTCCTTGAACAGGCCTCCGGCATAGCAGAGCACGTCACCGTGCCGGAGCAGCAGTGGCGGCCGCCGTCCTATTGGCCGTTCGTGCTCCCGGCGCTCGTCGTCGTGCTGTCGGTGATCATCTTCCCCTGGCTGTTCACGATCTGGATGAGCTTCCAGGAATGGAAGGTCGGCTCGCCGACAATCTTCGTCGGCGCCGCCAATTACCTGCGGCTGCCGGCCGACCCGCGCTTCGTCGAGGCGGTCGGGCACACGCTGTCCTACACCGCGCTTTCGGTGTTGCTGCCGCTCGTCTTCGGCACCTTCGCGGCCGTGGTTTTCCACGCCAGGTTTCCGGGCCGGGGGCTGTTGCGGGCGCTGTTCATCATGCCGATGATGGCGACGCCGGTCGCGATCGCGCTGGTCTGGACCATGATGTTCCACCCCCAGCTCGGCGTGCTGAACTACCTGCTGTCGCTGGTCGGCCTGCCGCCGCAGCTTTGGGTGTTTCACCCGGCCACCGTGATCCCCTCGCTGGTGCTGGTGGAGACCTGGCAATGGACTCCGCTGGTGATGCTGATCGTGCTCGGCGGCATCGCCTCGCTGCCGACCGAGCCTTACGAAAGCGCGCAGATCGACGGCGCCAGCCCGTGGCAGATGTTCCGCTACATCACCCTGCCCCTGATCATGCCGTTCCTGTTCATCGCCGCGATGATCCGCTGCATCGACGCGGTGAAGAGCTTCGACATCATCTTCGCGATCACCCAAGGCGGCCCCGGCACCGCCTCGGAGACCATCAACCTCTATCTCTACAATGTCGCCTTCGCCTATTACGATCTCGGCTATGCCTCCGCCATCGCGGTCGTCTTCTTCGCGCTGATCGTCGCATTGACCGCGCTGCTCCTGCTGCTTCGGCGACGCGCGCAGTGGAACGCGCTCGGGAGTGAGGCATGAACGGGCGCGCGATCCTCGCTCGGATCGGATTGGCGCTGGCGGTCTTCGTGATCGTCTCGCCCGCGATCCTGTTCTTCCTCTGGATGCTGTCGCTGTCGGTGAAGTTCGAGATCGACAACGCGGCCTATCCGCCGGTCTTCATCCCTGAGCGGTTCGCCTGGAGCAACTATGCCGACGTGCTCGCCTCCAACCGCTTCCTGACCTATTTCGAGAACAGCGTGCTGGTCACCGGCGGCGCCACCTTGCTGGCGATGCTGGTCGGCGTGCCCGCGGGCTACGGCATCGCGCGGATGGCGGCGCACAAGTCCGCCATCGTGATCCTGATCGCACGCATCACGCCCGGCCTGTCCTACCTGATCCCGCTGTTTCTCCTGTTCCAATGGCTCGGCCTGCTCGGCACGCTGGTGCCGCAGATCATCATCCATCTCGTGGTCACCGTCCCGATCGTGATCTGGATCATGATCGGCTATTTCGAAACCACGCCGATCGAGCTGGAAGAGGCGGCAAGGATCGACGGCGCCACGCGGTGGCAGGTATTCCGTCATGTAGCGCTCCCGGTCGCCAAGCCCGGCTTGGCGGTCGCCTTCATCCTGTCCGTGATCTTCTCCTGGAACAACTTCGTGTTCGGCATCGTGCTGGCGGGGCGCGAGACGCGCACCTTGCCGGTCGCGGTCTACAACATGATCTCGTTCGACCAATTGAGCTGGGGCCCGCTCGCCGCCGCCGCGCTGATCGTGACCGCGCCCGTGCTGCTGCTCACCGTGTTCGCGCAGCGACAGATCGTGGCGGGGCTCACGGCGGGTGCCGTCAAGGGTGGCTGAGAACCACGTATACAGCATGCCAGCGTGAGCGCGCGAAAGAAGGTCGGAGCTGCCTTGGTCAGGCCATACTCTGCCTTTTGGTTGTTCCTCATGGAATCGAGTTTCGGCCCGCGCGCCTGACGTGCGGACACTCGCCTCGAAGGTTTCATCCTGTTTCCGTGCCGGCTTCGTTCGAGCCGAAGTAAACCGCGCCGCACGACCGTCCAATGCCGGATGGGGTATCCGGCTCGGTCCTCGTGCGGCATGTCCGCATCGGCTCAACCGCCCGACGAAGTCCAGCATGCCCCCCGATCGTGACTCTCCCGCGCCGGACCGACTGACCAGCCTGTCGCAGACGGACCTGCTCGACACTCCGCCCGAGCCGGGCTTCGATCGTGTCACGCGCCTCGCGACGCGGCTCTTGCAGGCGCCGGCCGCGATCATCGCGCTCGTCGATCGCGACAGGCAATTCTTCAAGAGCTCGATCGGCCTGTGCGAGCCGTGGAATTCGTTGCGGGAGACGCCACTGAATCACTCCTTCTGCCAGCACGTCGTGAGCACAGCAGCGCCGCTGGTCGTCACCGATGCGGGCCAGCATCCTCTGGTGAAGAACCATCTTGCCGTGCCTGTCCCCGGGGTGATCGCCTATCTGGGTGTTCCCTTGAAGCTGTCGGGAGGCGAGGTGATCGGCGCGCTCTACGTCATCGACCACGTCCCGCGTGCCTGGAGCGAGGATGACATCGCCCAGCTCACCGAACTCAGCGAGATCGTGATGGACGAGATCGCGTTGCGCGCCGAGAATGCGCGACGACGGACCGTCGAGCAACACCATCGCCTGCTGGTCCACGAGCTCAACCACCGCGTCAAGAACACGCTGGCCCTGGTCGACAGCATCATCGCTCTCAGCGTCCGCGCCGACGCGACGTTCGTGAATTTCGGCGAGGCGCTGCGCGGCCGCATCGCGGCGCTGACGCGCAGCCACGCGCTGGCGCTCGATCGCGGCCGTGAGGCGATCACGCTCGACGAGCTTGTGGAGGCCGAGCTGGCGCCGCTGCAATGCGAGCGCATCGCGGTCGACGGCCCTTTGGTGCAGCTTGCTCCGGGTATTGCGCTTTATCTCTCGATGGGACTGCATGAGCTCGTCACCAACGCGGTGAAGTATGGCGCACTCTCCAACGATGCCGGCGGCGTGACGCTGGGCTGGAGGCTCGACGGCGGCCGCCTCGAGCTGTCGTGGCAAGAGAGCGGCGGACCTCAGGTCACGCAGCCGGCCCGCAACGGTTTCGGCTCGCTGCTGTTCGAGCGCATTCTCGGCCCCGCGCTCGGCGGGGCGGTCACGCGCGACTTCGCCGCCGACGGGCTGAAGGTGAGGTTCGACCTGCCGCTCACGAGCTGACAGGCGAAACGGCCGCAACACCGTGCCGCCTGTCAGCGCAATACGAGCCAATGCCGAGGCGCCTTCGCCGCTCATCCATTCAGCATCGACGACGTCAACTGCGCTGTCTGCGCTCACCCTTCGCCAGGCAGCGTGGCACGCATCAGCGCGAATGCCGCCACGGCTGCGATCAGCGCCGGGATCGCCGCCGCCGTGAACAACATGTCGACGCCGACCTTGGCGGCCAGCATCGCGCCGCCGACCAGCGGTCCGACGATCGAGCCGATGCGGCCGATGCCGAGCGCCCAGCCCATGCCGGTGGAGCGGATCGCGGTCGGATAATAGGTCGCCGTCAGCGCGTTGGCGGCGATCTGACCACCGACGATGCAGAAGCCGGCGGCGAAGATCGCGACCGTGACGAAGCCGGTCGAATGGCTGGTGAAGCCGATCGCCGCGACCGCTAGCGCCGCACAGAAATAGACGATCGCCAGCGCCTGGAAGGAAAAGCGGTCGATGACGCGGCCGAGCGTGAAGGTGCCAACCACGCCGCCGACCTGCAGCATGGCGCCGATCACCGCAGCAACTGAGACCGAGGTGCCGAGATCGTTGAGCACGGTCGGCAGCCAGTTCGACAACAGATAGAGATCGAGCAGGCTCATGAAGAAGACGACCCAGAGCAGCAGCGTCACCCGGCCGCGATGCTCAGCGAACAGATGCGCGAGCGGCAGACCCGGCAGTTTCGGCTCGCGCACGACGAAGTGGGCGTCGGGTGCGACCTCGACCGTCGGCGCGACCCGCCGCAACAGCGCAGCGACCTCGCGGTCGCGCCCGCCGACCAGCGTGAGATAGCGGATCGATTCCGGCAGCACGACGCCGAGGATCGGCGCCAACGCCAGCGGCACCAGCCCGCCGACCAGGAAGACCGAACGCCAGCCGAAGGCGGGAATCAGCGCGGCTGCGAGCAGGCCGCCGAGCGCAGCGCCGATCGAGAAGCCTGCGAACATCGTCATCACCATGGTGGCGCGGCGCCGGTGCGGGCTGAGCTCGGAGGTCAGCGCCACCGCGTTCGGCATCGCGCCGCCAAGGCCAAGCCCGGTGAGAAAACGAAACGCGATCAGCCAGGTCGCATCCTGCGCCAGCATCGTCAGCAAGGTGCCGACACCGAATGCGGCGGTGCTCAGCACGATGATCCGCTTGCGCCCGATCCGGTCGGCGATCGTACCGAACAGCATGGCCCCGATCATGAGGCCGAACAGGCCGGCGCTGAACACCGGCCCGAGCGCGCCGCGCGTCAGCTTCCATTCCTGCGCCAGAGCCGGCGCGACGTAGCCAATGGCCTGGGTGTCGAACCCATCGACGAACAGGACCGCCGCACAAATCAGGAGCACGCGGATCTGGAAGGGAGCGACCGGCAAACGGTCGATGGTCTCCGGCACGTCGATAACAGCTGCCGCCCTCGCCCTAACGTCGAGATCCATCCGCGTCGTCCTTCCCCGTGGCCTGCCGGCCTGTTATCGATTTTTGTCTCAAATCTCTTATTATGAGATTTTATTCAACACAAGCCGTCAGCCGCGAGCATTTTCGCGAACCCGCAAATCCGGGTATCAGGACGGCGGCGTGAGACATGGTGAGGCAGGCGTTGAAGAAGACCAACAGTCAGGATCGAGTGCTGGCGCTGCTCGACCTCTTCAGTGAGAGCCGCCCGCTCTGGACGCCCGAGGAGTTGATGCGCGAGCTCGGCTACACCAGGCCGACGCTCTATCGCTATCTGAAGAGCCTGAAGGACATCGGGCTTTTGATGTCGACACGGGGAGGCCGCCTGACGCTCGGTCCGCGCGTTGTCGAAATGGATTACCTGAGCCGCCGCGCCGACCCTCTGGTCGCAGCGGCCACGCCGCATCTGGCGCGCCTCACCACTGCCCATCCCTGCACCGCGCTGGTCGTGCGCTGGTATGGCGACAAAATGCTGTGCGTCGCCTCACAGTCCTCCGCCCCCAATCCCATCAGCAGCTATCCGCGCGGACGGCCGATGCCGATGGGACGCGGCGCGATCGCCCGCTCGATCATGGCGTTCCTGCCGAAGCCGCAACTGATGGCGTTGATCGGCCGCTATGCGGACGATCTCCGCCAGGTCGGCGTCGGCAGGACGCCGGATGACATCCTGGCCGCGCTCAAGCGCATCCGGCGCGCCGGCGTCGCGGTGGCATTCGGCGAAGTGACGCCTGGCGCAGTCGGTGTCGCCGCACCGATCCTCGATGCCGGTTATCCGGTGGCCAGCCTCTGCGTCACCATCGGCGGACAACAGGCGAATGGCGAGCTGATCGACCGGATCAGCACGGAGGTGTGCGAGGCGGCTCGGCTGATCGGGACAGAAGCCTTCGACGAATCCATTCAAAATCTCAATATATGAGATTCTTATTGACGCATCGGGCGACAGACGGCATGTGAAGCACCGGAGCGCCCGGCAGACCGGAATGACCGCGGCGCGCGAAGAGAGGAGACGCATGCGGATGATGGCGCACCCAAAAACGCCTGTCGTGATCGTCGGCGGCGGCCCGGTGGGCATCGGGCTCGCGATCGATCTTGGCCTGCGCGGCATCAAGTCGGTCGTCGTCGAGCGCTACACCGAGCCGCAGCAGATCCCGAAGGGCCAGAACCTGACCCAGCGCACCATGGAGCATTTCCATGTCTGGGGTGCGGAAGATGCGCTGCGCGCCGCGCGCACCATCCCGCGCGAGTACGGCATCGGCGGGCTCACCGCCTATGGTTCGCTGCTCAGCGGCTACAACTATGACTGGCTGCAGCGCGAGCTGGTACGGCCGTTCTACTTCACCGACAACGAACGGCTGCCGCAATACGCCACCGAAGCCGTGCTGCGCCTGCGCGCGGCGGAGATCGAGGCGATCGAGCTGCTCTATGGCTGGACCTGCACCGCCGTCCACCAGAACGCTGACGATGCCGAGGTCGAGATTGCCGATCGCGACGGCGGCAAGCGGATCCTGCACGCAGATTACGTGGTCGGCTGCGACGGCAGCCGCTCGCTGGTGCGCGAGCAGGCCGGCATCACCCAGACGAAATCCGACCACGATCGGCTGATGGTGCTGCTGGTGTTCCGCTCCAACGGCCTGCACGAACTGCTGGCGCGCTACCCCGGCAAGTCATTCTACAACGTGCTGCATCCGGCGCTTGACGGCTACTGGAAGTTCTTCGGCCGCGTCGATCTCGGCTCGACCTGGTTCTTCCATGCGCCGGTGCCGGCCGACACGACACGCGACAATTTCGACTTCAAGCGCTTCCTGCACGAGGCCGCGGGCGCCGAGTTCGATGTCACGCTCGAGCATGTCGGCTTCTGGGATCTGCGCTTCGCGATCGCCGACAGCTATCGCGCGGGGCGCATCTTCATCGCCGGCGACGCCGCCCACAGCCATCCCCCCTATGGCGGCTATGGCGTCAACAGCGGGCTCGAGGATGCCGTCAACCTGTCCTGGAAGCTGGCCGCCCGGCTGCAGGGCTGGGCAGAGGCCGGCCTGCTCGACAGCTACAGCGCCGAGCGGCAGCCGGTGTTCGCTTCCACCGCACGCGACTTCATCGAAAAATCGATCCTCACCGACCGCGACTTCCTCCGCAGCCACGATCCGGCCCGCGACCGCGCCGATTTCGAGACGGCCTGGCGCGAGCGGCAGTCCGGCGCGCGCGCCGAGGTGAACGCGTTCGAGCCGAACTACGAGGGCTCGCCGATCGTGTGGGGAGCGCCGGGCGCCGTGAGTAGCGCGATCGGCAACCATGCTTATGCCGCTCGTGCCGGCCATCACCTGACGCCGCAGAAGCTGTCATCGGGCAGGAACGTGTTCGAGGAGCTGGGCCAAGGCTTCACGCTGATCGCACTCGGCGCCGGCGACGCGGCCTCCCACTTCGCGAAGGCGGCCGCGGACCTGCGCGTGCCGCTGAAGGTCATCAACGACACCGCAACAAATGGCCGCGAGCGATATGAGGCCCGCCTGATCCTGGTGCGGCCCGATCAGTTCGTGGCCTGGGCCGGCGACGATGTGTCCAGCGAAGAGCCAAGGCGCCTGCTGCAGCGCGCGATCGGCGGAAAGATGATGTAAGCTGCGCGAAGACCGCGCGACATCGCCCTGCCGCGAAGCGCATGGTGGCTCTTTCTAACCGGTCGGGGAGGCATGAGCGCTGCGCTGCCCCCGCCTCCGCTCGATCGTCATCTCCGCCAGGATCGACATCGCGATCTCCTCCGGCGTGATGGCGCCGAGATCGAGCCCGGCGGGCGCCTTGACGCGGTCGAGATCAGCAGGATTTGCGCCCTCGGCGATCAGCTTGGTGCGCAAGACGGCCATCTTGCGGCGGCTGCCGACGAAGGCGTGATAAGTCGCATCGGTGGCGATGGCCGCCCGCAGCGCCGCCTCGTCGCCCTTCCCTTGCGTCGAGACGACGACGAAGCGCTTGGCATCGCCGAGCCGATCGAGCGCAAAGCCGTCGATCACCATATCGGCTTCCGGCGCGGTGACGAGGTCGGATGCGGGCGCGGCCAGCGTGACGTGATAGCCGAGCGGCTTGGCTTGCGCCGCCAACGACAGCGCCACCGGGCTGGCGCCGAAGATCACCAGCGAGGGATGCGGCAACACCGGCTCGACGAAGATGTCCATCGTGCCCCGGCTCGGGCACATGTTGCTGGCGAACTTCACGCCCTGGCGCGTCTCGCCAGCCTTGACGCCGAGCTCGACCAGGAGGTTTTCCGGCTGCACCGAGACCATGCGCGGGATGCCGTCGGCCAGCGCCTCGCGCGCAGCCTTCAGCACCGCGCCGCGTGCGCAGCCGCCGCCGATCCACCCCGCCACGATGGTGCCGTCGGGACGGATGATCGCCTTCGCCCCTGCCTTCGCCGCCGTCACCGACACCGTGCGCACGACGGTGGCGAGCACGAAGCTTTCCTCCGACGCCTTCAGCTGCGCGGCGAGATCGAGCACTTCGGGGATGGCGGTCATTGGCGCCTGCTCCGCAGGGCGTTCGAGGCATACTGTCGAGGCATCAGAAATGCGTTCCCTCCCCCCTTGTGGGGGAGGGTTAGGGAGGGGGGTAAGCCACGGGCGATCTGCCTGGAGGCCCCCCTCCCCAGCCCTCCCCCACAAGGGGGGAGGGAGCATACTGCCTTCGGGCTACCAGTTCGGCTCAGTCTCGCTTCAACCCGGCTCACCATCATCACAACCTCGCCAGATATGGCTCCAGCGACGCGAGCGACGCGAGCGTGTGCGCCGGCGCATAGAGATCGACATGAGGCAGAGCGGCCTGGATGCCCTTCGCTTCCGGAGCGTAGCCCTGCCAGCCCGCCATCGGATTGAGCCAGACGATACGGCGGCAGCGGCGCGCCAGCTGCGCCATTTCCCGTCCGAGCAGAGCAGCATCGCCGGTCTCATAGCCGTCGGACACGATCATCACGCAGCTGCGCGAATGGATCACGCGCGCCGCGTGCCAGCGGTTGAAGGTCTGGAGGCTCTCGCCGATCCTGGTGCCGCCACCCGCCCCCTGCGCCATCATCGAGAGACGATCGAGCGCGCGCGCCGCATCCTTCTCCTTCATCGCATCTGAGACGTGGACCAGCCGCGTGTGGAACAGGAACGCCTCGGCCTCGCGAAATTCGTCGAGCACGCCATGGATGAAGCGCAGGAACACCGCCGTGTACATGCTCATCGAGCCGGAGGCGTCAAGCAGCACGACGAGCCGCAGCGGCTTGTGCTTGCGGCGGCGATGCACGAGCGTGATCGGCACGCCGCCATGACTGATATTGCGATGGATGGTGCGGCGCAGATCGAGCCGCTGGCCCTTCTTCGTCAGCTGATCACGGCGGGTCAGCCGCGTGCGCATGGCCTTCGCGAGCCGCGCGGCCGCCTCGTGCGCCCGCGCCATCTGATCCGGATCGGACAGCTTGCGGAAATCGACCTCGGCAAGATTGTCGACGCGCGAGGCGCCCTCGCTGCGCCCTTCACCACCTGCCTCCTGCGGCGCGTCGTCCGACGACGGCACCTGATCGGTCGCCGATTGCGGTGTGCCGCGCCTGTCATCTGCATCCAGCAAGCTCTTCAGGGATGGGCTGTTCGCCGCCTTCGACGATCCGGATATCAACGAGCGCGACCGCACGCGCATGTTCAGCCAGAATGCATCGAACAGGCCGTCGAACCGGTCCCATTCGCTCTTGCGCGCCGAGAGCAGGTGTTTCAGGGCCGAACGAAGCAAGCCCGGCTTCTGCGCGTAACCGGACGTCAAGACGGTCGCGGCATCCCGGCCTTCGGCGAGGCCCACGGCAAAGCCGTTGTCGCGCAGGGTCTTCAAGAACGCCGAAAGACGGATCGCGATCAGCCGCGTGGCCGCGCTCATGTCGTCGGCATCTGGCGTGGGACCGCAGCAGCTCATGCGACCTTCCCCAGTAGGCGCGCCGAGACCTCACGCGTGATCCGGGCGCGATCTTCATGGGTCTTGAGCAGGCACATCAGCGTCTCCTGCACGATCTCGGGCTGGTCCTTGAGATCATGCACGTCGAGACCGACCAGCGCGGCCGCCCAGTCGAGCGTCTCGGCGACGCCCGGCACCTTGCGCAGCTCTTCCTTTCGGATCGATTCCACCATGCGCGCGATCTGCAGCGACAGCTGCGCCGATGCGCCGTCGATCCGCGCCAGGATAATACGGGCCTCGCGATCGACGTCGGGATAATCGACATAATGGTAGAGGCAGCGCCGGCGCAACGCATCGGAGAGCTCACGGGTGCCGTTCGAGGTCAGCACCACGTGCGGGATCGACGTCGCCTTGATGGTGCCGAGCTCAGGGATCGAGACCTGGAAGTCGGAGAGCAGCTCCAGCAGGAACGCCTCGAACTCGTCGTCGGCGCGGTCGATCTCGTCGATCAAAAGCACCGGCGGCGTGGCGCGCCGGATCGCGGCAAGCAGCGGCCGTTCCAGCAGATATTTTTCCGAGAAGATCTGGTCCTCGATCTCGTCGGCATGGCCGCGATGCGCCTCGATCGCAAGCAGCTGGCGCTGGTAGTTCCACTCGTACAGCGCCTGGGACTGGTCGAGCCCTTCGTAGCATTGCAGTCGGATCAGCTCGGTCGCGCGCACGCAGGCCAATGCCTTGGCCACTTCCGTCTTGCCGACGCCCGCCTCACCCTCGAGCAGCAGCGGCCGCTTGAGCATCTGCATCAGCGCGATTGCGGTCGCAAGCTCACCATCGGCGATGTAGCCGCAGGCGGCGAGGGATCTGGCGATGTCGTCGCGGGTTTTCATTTCTTATGCTTCCTCGTCATTGCGAGGAGCGAAGCGACGAAGCAATCCAGAATCTTTTTGTAG
Source organism: Bradyrhizobium sp. SZCCHNS1022 (assembly GCF_032484835.1). Taxonomy (NCBI): domain Bacteria; kingdom Pseudomonadati; phylum Pseudomonadota; class Alphaproteobacteria; order Hyphomicrobiales; family Nitrobacteraceae; genus Bradyrhizobium; species Bradyrhizobium sp. SZCCHNS1022. The sequence continues at coordinate 685,836 of NZ_JAUETT010000003.1, forward strand.
CTCTGGATTGCTTCGCTTCGCTCGCAATGACGCCGGTGTAACTATCCCACCACGCCCAGCTTCTTCGCCGCCTTCCAGTTGCGCCAGAAATCGTGCGGCATCTGGATATGCGTCGACCCTAAGAACGAGAAGGCATCGTTGACCGCATTGGAGAACGCCGGCACGCCGCCGACATTCGGGCTTTCGCCGACCCCCTTGGCGCCGATCGGGTGATGCGGCGACGGCGTGACCGTGAAGTCGGTTTCCCAATGCGGGGTTTCCACCGCGGTCGGCATGAAGAAGTCCATGAACGAGCCGGTGACGACATTGCCGCCCTCGTCGTAGCGGATCTCCTGGCCCATCGCGATCGCGAAAGCTTCGGTGAGGCCCCCATGCACCTGCCCTTCGATGATCATCGGATTGATGCGGGTGCCGCAATCGTCCAGCGCATAGAAGCGTCTGATCTTGTAGACGCCGGTGTCGACGTCGATATCCATCACACAGAGATAGGCGCCGAAAGGATAGGTCATGTTGGGCGGATCATAATACGAGACAGCCTCCAGTCCGGGCTCCATGCCCGGCGGCACGGAATTATACGCCGCCCAGCAGATGTCCTTCATCGACATCACCTTCTCCGGCAGTCCCTTGACGCGGAAGCCGTCGATGTCCCATTCGAGATCGTCCTCGTGAACCTCGAGCTTGTAGGCCGCGATCATCTGCGCCTTCGCCTTGATCTTGCGCGCGGCCATCGCGATCGCAGCACCGGCGACCGGCGTCGAGCGCGAACCGTAAGTGCCGAGGCCGTAAGGCGCGGTATCGGTGTTGCCCTCCTCGACCATGATGTTGTCGGCGGGAATGCCGATTTCGGTGGCGATGATCTGCGCCCAGGTGGTCTCGTGGCCCTGGCCCTGGCTCTTGGTGCCCATCCGTGCGATCCCCGCACCGGTTGGATGCAGGCGGATCTCGCAGGAATCGAACATCGCGATGCCCAGGATGTCGCAGTTCTTCGATGGGCCGGCGCCGACGATCTCGGTGAAGAAGGAGATGCCGAGCCCCATGATCTCGCGGGTCTCGCCGCGCTTGAAGGCAGCGCGCTTCTCAGCCTGCTCCTTGCGGAGGCCGGCGTAATCCACACTCTCCATCATCTTGCGCATGGCGGTGTGGTAGTCGCCGGAATCGTACTCCCAGCCCAGCGCCGAATGATACGGAAATTGCTCCGGCTTGACGAAGTTCTTCAGGCGCAATTCGGCCGGATCCATGCCGAGCTTCTGCGCCAGGATATCCATCGCGCGCTCGATGCAATAGGCAGCCTCCGTGACGCGGAACGAGCAACGGTAGGCCACGCCGCCCGGCGCCTTGTTGGTATAGACGCCGTCGACCGCAAGATGCGCGACCGGGAAGTCATACGATCCCGTCACGATGTTGAAGAAGCCGGCCGGCCATTTCGACGGATCGGCGCAGGCGTCGAAGCCGCCGTGATCGGCAAGCACGTGAACACGCAGGCCGGTGACCCTGCCCTCCTTCGTCGCGGCGATTTCGGCCGTCATGTGATAGTCGCGTGCGAACGCGGTCGCGGTCAGGTTTTCGATGCGGTCCTCGACCCATTTCACCGGCTTGCCGGTGACGATCGAGGCCACCGCCGCGCAGATATAGCCCGGATAGGCGCCGACCTTGTTGCCGAAGCCGCCGCCGATGTCGGGCGCGATCACGTGGATCTTCTGCTCCGGCAGCTTGGCGATCAGCGACACCACCGTGCGGATGACATGCGGCGCCTGGAAGGTGCCCCAGATCGTCAGTTCGCCCTTGATCTTGTCGAACGAGCAGACGCACTGGCAGGTCTCCAGCGGCGACGGATGGGTGCGGTGATAGGAGATCATCTCCTTGATCGTGACCTCGGCCTTGTTGAAGGCTGCGTCCGTCAGCTCCTTGTCGCCGACGCTCCATTCGAAGATGTGGTTGTGATGCTTGCGCGGGCCGTGGGCGCCGGACGTCTTGCCGGCGAGATCCTCGCGCAGCACCGGCGCGTCGGGGTCCATCGCCTTGAACGGATCGATCAGCACCGGCAGCGGCTCGTATTCCACCACGACCTTGCAGACCCCATCGTCCGCCGCATAGCGGTCGGTCGCGACGACGAAGGCAACCTCCTGGTTCTGGAACAGCACCTTGCCGTCGGCGAGCACCATCTGCACGTCGCCAGCCAAGGTCGGCATCCAGGCGAGATTGACCGTCTTGAGCGTCTCGGCGGTGATGACCGCGAGCACGCCGGGCACCTTCAGCGCCTCCTCGGTGTCGATCGACTTCACCCGCGCATGCGCATGCGGGGAGCGGACGAAGTCGCCGTGCAGCATGCCCGGCAGCTTGACGTCGTCGACATAGTTGCCCTTGCCTTGCGTGAAGCGGATGTCCTCGACGCGCTTGCGCTTGCAGCCCATGCCTTCGAGCGCCGCTTCGCGTTGTTCCCGCGTGGGAGTCATGTCGTTCATTCGGCGGCCTCCTTGAATTCCACGCCATTGATCTTGGCGGCGGCGTATTGAATCGCCCTGACGATGTTCTGGTAACCGGTGCAGCGGCAGATGTTGCCGGAGATGCCGGCGCGGATTTCCTCTTCGGTGGGCGACGGATTTTCCTGCAGAAGCCGGTGGGCGCGCACGATCATGCCGGGCGTGCAGAAGCCGCATTGCAGGCCGTGCATCATGCGAAAGCCTTCCTGCAGTGGCGACAATGTCCCGTCGGCATTCGCCATGCCTTCGATCGTGGTGATCTCGGTCCCCTGCGCCTGGACCGCGAACATCGTGCAGCTCTTCACGCTCATGCCGTCGATGTCGACGGTGCAGGCGCCGCAATGGGTGGTTTCGCAACCAATATGCGTGCCGGTCAGCAGCGCCTGCTCGCGCAGGAAATGCACCAGCAGCGTGCGCGGCTCGACGAGGCCTTCGACCTCGCTGCCGTTCACTGTCATCGTGACGTGGGTTTTGGGCATTGGTTCGCTTCCTCAAGAAATTGTGGATCGGTCTCACTGAGGCCACGGCATCGGTTTGCTCCCCCCACGCCGCAATCGCGAAGCGATTGTCGGCAGCGGGGAGGGGTTGGGGGTCCACGGCGACAGAGCCGCTTGGGGCTCCCCCCACCCCGCCCCTTCCCCGCAAGAGGGAGGGAGACGACCGCGCTCGCGGCGGCTTCACTCCGAAAAGCAGATCGTCACTTCGCGCGTTGCGCTGCCCGCTGCAGCGCGCGGATCACCATGATGCCGCCGACATGTTTGCGGTATTCGACTGGGCCGCGCGCATCGGCCGCCGGCGCCATGATGGCGCGCGCCGCGTCGGCCGCCGCATTCAACGCGGCCGGATCGAGCGCCGTGCCGATCACTGCGTTGGCGGCATCGGTCGCGAGCAGCGGCGTCTCGTGCAGATTGGTCAGGCCAATCGCGCAGGCTGCGACTTTGCCGTTTGCCATTGTCAGCACCACGGCGGCGGCGGCGGTCGCGTAATCGCCCACTTTCCGTTTCAGCTTCTCATAGGCATAGCCATGGCCGGCCGGCGGAAGAGGAACGGAGATTTCCGTCAACAGCTCGCCGGGCTCGAGCGAAGTGAAATAGGCGCCCTGATAGAACTCGGTGGCGGCGATCTCGCGTGCCCCGCCGGGCCCTTCGAGCCTGTAGCTTGCGCCCAGCGCCATCATCAGGGCCGGCATGTCATTGCCGGGATCGCCATTGGCGACATTGCCGCCCAGCGTGCCGCGATAACGCACCTGGGGATCTGCGATCAGGGCGGCGGCCTCCTGCAGGATCGGCAAGTTCGCACGGATCTCGTCGGACGTGAGCAGGTCGTGTTGCGTCGTCATCGCGCCGATGCGGATGCGATTGCCGTCGCGGCGGATGAATTTCAATTCGGACAGGCCATGCAGATCGATCAGGTGCGCCGGCGTGGCGAGCCTGAGCTTCATCATCGGGACGAGACTATGGCCGCCGGCGAGCGGCCGGGCTTCGTCGCCCAGACATGCGAGCAGCTTGACCGCATCGGCCACGCTCTCGGGCCGGTGATAGCTGAACGGACCAGGAATCATCCGCTGTCCTCCCTGTTCTGATTTTTCGCCGCGTCTCTTGCCGCAATCGCGAAGTTGCAGCCGCGAAGAGAAGTTGCAGCCGCGAAGAGAAGAGGCGCGTCGTGTTGGGAGAAGGCTTGTCCGAGAATGAGCCGGGCGCAACGCGCCCGGCACGAATGCGGCTCAATTCACACGAATTGCGGGCCGCAGCGCACGAACTGCGTCAGCGCGTGCGACCTATCATGCCTGCCGCCGCACGAGCCCGAGGCGCGATTTGACCTCGGCGATCTTGGCGCGGCTGACGGGGACGCGATGCGGCGCGGGTCCGTCGAGTTCGATGATGGCGCCGTCGCCGTCCTTGCCCACGAAGCAGACATGCGAGATCGCGACGATGTGACTGCGGTGCACACGAACGAACAGGCTGGGATCGAGTTGCGCTTCGGCCTCCGAGATCGACCATGGGCACATGCGCTCGCGCATGCCGTCGTGCACCCTCGTATAATGAGCATCGGCACGGACACTGCGGACCTCGGCGGCGTCGATGAAATGGGTGCCGTTGGCACCCTCGATCGGAAGCCGGGACGCCGCAACGCGCGGCGGCTGGCCGAGGCCGCCCAGCGGCGCCGCCGGCATCATGCGCGCACTGGTCGGAAGGATCGGCTCGGCTTCTTCGGGCGGGGCCGAAGCCAACTCCTCTGCCCTCGCGGGCGCCAGATGGTCCGGCTGGAACGCCGCGGCTTCGACCTGCCGCCGCGCGTCCGGCACCAGGGAGAGCAGAAACCCGGCCGCGATGACGAAGCACAGCACCGACACCACGATCGACAGCACCTGCTGCGACGCAGCGAGGCCCGCGACACCATGGTGATGAACGTCCGCCGTGAGCGGCACGAAATGCATGCCGAGCATCGCGGTATAGTGCATGCCGGAGACGGCGATGCCGAAGGCGATCGCGCTTGCCGCGAGCCGCAGGCCGTCCTGCCGCGCCAGAAAGATCCGCAAGCCGCCATAGGCAGCGAGCATCGCGATCGCGACCGACAGGAGCACCATCGGCGGATCATGCGTGATGGCGAAGTTTCCCGACAGGCCGTGGATGCCGACATAATGCATGCTGGCGATGCCGGTGCCGAGCAGCACGGCGGAAGGAATGATCCGCTCCGGTCCCCGCTCGCCGATGCTGACGAAGAAGAGCGAGATGCCGACGACCAGCGCGCAGATCAGGAACGAGGTGACGGTCGGCAGCATGAGGTAGGTGGCATCAGCCGGGAGCGGTGCGGCCATGACGCCGACGAAATGCATGGTCCAGATGCCAACGGCGAGAAAGGCCGCGGCGCCGGACAGCAGCACGCGGCGGTTCACGCCCGCGGCCTCGCGGATGCGCGCGGTCAGGCTGAAGCCGGTGTAGCCGCCCAGAATCGCGATTGCCACCGACAGCGCGACCAGAAAGGGATCGTGTCCGTCGAACATGATGCTTGCCGACCCGTCGCCACGGGCCGACGTCCTCCCACCGCCGATGTTATAGAGGTGGCGAGCACGATGGCAAACAATGCGTGGATAGCCGACGCGGACGGGCCTGATCACAGATCACACCCGTCCGCGATTGCGTTACACGATCCCCGCCGCGACCTGGCTGCGCAGCCGCTCCAAACTCAGCAGCGTGTTGGCGCAGGCTTCGGCGACTTCCACGCCCTTGACCGCAAAATGCTTGCGGAAGAACTCGAAATGCGCCTGCGTCTCGTGGAATTGCTGCGGCGTCAGCACCGCCGAAAACACCGGCACTTCCGTTCGCAACTGCACATCCATCAGCGCCTTGATCACGGTATCGGCGACGAATTCGTGGCGGTAGATGCCGCCATCGACGACCAGCCCGGCCGCAACGATCGCGGTGTAGCGGCGCGTCTTGGCCAGCAGCTGCGCATGCAGCGGGATCTCGAAGGAGCCCGGCACCTCGAAGATGTCGACGCGCTCGCGTGCGATATGCCGCGCCTCGATCTCGTCGAGAAAGGCGATGCGGCATTCGGCGACGACGTCGCGGTGCCAAGCCGACTGCACGAAGGCGACGCGCTGCGGCTTGGCAAACCGCGGATGCGAGGGCGTAGGCGGCGCCTCGTCAGGCGGGCTTGGCTCCACCGGCACGGCGGCCTGCGGAGAGGCTTCGGTTTCGATATCAGCTTGGGGGTCTTGCAACATCTGATTCATGGTTGTCCTCGTTTGAGACCAGAATCAGGGCATACGGAACGACGACGCCCCCACGCGCATGCGCGGGGTGCCGGGACCCGTTCTCTTTCATCCGGACTGTGACCGTCGGCTTCGGAGTCGCACCGAATCTGCTGACCCCTGCCCGATCGCGAGAACGGACAGGGCGCTCGCGGGCTTGGACGCTTCCAGGAAGGCCCTTACCGCCGGTGGGGAATTCCACCCCGCCCTGAGAACATGGACCGCCCGGCTGGACGGCCCGCTCGAACTATGCCGGGCGGCGAGCAGCCCGACAAGTTCCCTGACCGGCAAAATTCGACCACCGGCCATGCAGTCCCGGCTCGGCCTCCGCCGAATCCCGAATGCCAGAATCAAGTCGCTGAGGCCGAGCGCGCCCCCCGAATCCGATTCCGTTTTGTTCACGGCCATGAAGTCCACCGCTTGATGAGCTGTGGACGAAATAGGGTTTGGCTGTGGACGGATTCAGCGTGCAGTTGCGCGGATTCAGCAAATCACATCAGTTTGTTCGCGCAACGCCCGGGGTTCCTCCGGGACTGCAAGCCGGTTGCGACTGCGCCTCCAACGGCGCGGGCCGGGTCGCCGCGTGAGTACCACCCAGATCAAGAAGACAGAGGTCGAGACGGCATGTCCCTGCTCGAAGGCATCATCGATTCCGGAAACGATCCGCTGACCGTGGTCGAGACCATCGCCGCGGATAACAACTGGGCGTTCGAACGCTCCGGCATCGATGAAGTAACCATCGCCTCCAGGGGGCAGTGGACGGACTATCAGATCTCGTTCACCTGGATGGCCGAGATCGAGGCGCTGCATCTCGCTTGCGCCTTCGACATGAAGATTCCGGAAAACCGGCGCGCGGAAGTGCAGCGGCTGATCGGTGCGATCAACGAGCAGCTCTGGCTTGGCCATTTCGATATCTGGACCCACACCGGCATGGTGATGCACCGCCAGGCGCTGGTGCTGCCCGGCGGCATCACCGCTTCGGAACAGCAATGCGCCAGCATGCTCGAGGGCGCGATCCATGCCTGCGAGCGCTATTACCCGGCGTTCCAATTCGTGGTCTGGGCGGGCAAGTCGACGCAGGAAGCCATGGCTGCGGCGCTGTTCGACACCGAGGGCGAGGCGTAAGGCAAACAACGGCGGATCGCTGCCGCCTCAAATTCGGTGTCGTCCCGGCGCACGTCGGGACCCATAACGCGTGACCTCTCCGTTCAGGCAAGCTGCTTGTCGCTCTGCCATCGCTCCACTAAAACCGCGGTGGGTTATGGATCCCGGCTCAAGGCCGGGACGACAGCTTTTGTGCGGTGACAACAGTGAACAACAATAAGCTCCAAAACATCACCGGCACCATCGCACTCGCCGGGGCCGGCAAGATGGGCGGCGCGATGCTGACCGGCTGGCTTTCGCAAGGCCTCGATCCGTCGCGCGTGGTGGTGATCGATCCGATGCCGTCAGCCGAGATCGGCGCGCTCGCGGCCAGGGGCGTGCGGCTCAATCCGGCTGAAGCGCCGGAGGCGGAGACGCTGGTGATCGCGGTGAAGCCGCAGATGTTCCGCGAGGCCGGCCCGACGCTGAAACGTTGCGTGGGCGCGTCGACGCTGGTGGTCTCGATCATGGCCGGCACCACCATCGCCGCGCTCCAGGAGGTCGTGGGCGGCGCCGTGGTCCGGGCGATGCCGAACACGCCGGCCGCAATCGGTCGCGGCATCACGGTCGCGGTGCCGGCCCCCGACGTCAGCACCGCACAGCGCGCCATCGCCGACGCCTTGCTGCGCGCCACCGGCGCGGTCGAATGGGTCGATGACGAAGCCCTGATGGACGCTGTGACGGCCGTATCGGGCTCGGGACCGGCCTACGTCTTCCTGCTCGCCGAGGAGCTCGCGCGGGCCGGTGTCGCGGCTGGCCTGCCGGAAGCGCTGGCAACGAAACTCGCGCGCGACACGGTGTCGGGCGCGGGCGAATTGCTGCATCGCTCGGAGCTGTCAGCGGCGACCTTGCGCCAGAACGTGACCTCGCCCGGCGGCACCACGGCCGCGGCGCTGGCGGTGCTGATGGGCGCGGACGGATTTGGCCCGCTGCTGACGCGCGCGGTGGCCGCCGCCGCGGCGCGGTCCAAGGAATTGGCGAAGTAGGAGTTTCCGTCGTTGCGAGCCGCCCGGTCCGCGCGAAGCGCGACCGGATGACGAGCTCCGCGAAGCAATCCAGGCATGAGGCGCGGACAGAGCCTGGATTGCTTCGGCGCTTACGCGCCTCGAATGACGGCTTCGTCGTAGCCGCTACGGCACACCAAACCGCTTCTTGAACTGCGCGACATTGACGAGCCCGCGGCCGTGCCGGCCCTCGCCGATCTTGAGATCGCCGTGGAATGCGGCGACCGCAAACCGGATCACGCGCCGCTCGACCTCGATCACTTCGGCCGTGGTGCGGATGGTGGCACCGACCGGCGCGGCCGCCAGATGCTTGATGTCGACCTCGGTGCCGACCGTGACCCAGCCCTCCGGCAGGCTGGCCTTGATCGCGTCACCCGAGGTCATCTCCATTTCCAGGATCATCATCGGCGTCGCATAAACCATGGGCATGTGCGGCACAAAATGCCCGACCGTGCGCTCCGGCGGCACGATCAGGATGCGCTCGGCGCTCAGGCCGACTTTGATGATGTCGCGTGCGTCCATGTCGGGCCCCAGCTTTCGTCATTCCGGGCGCTCGCCAATAGCGAGCGAACCCGGAATCCAGAGATGATAGCTCGAGATTCCTGTATCTGACCGGGTGTCACTGTCATAGTGGCGGCGGGTAGAGACAGCTCGTTGGATTCCCGGT